>NZ_CP032125.1:2949005-3558757 GCF_003544895.1 Profundibacter amoris | reverse complement strand
TCTGTATTACCCGTTTTCAAAACTCTAACTGCCAAACCGGACAAGAGACGGCATTTCTGCCAACCCACCCGAAGCTACCTGCCCATCACAAATCGCCATTGCTACCGCACAGCCCATAGGCCGATACACCGAATAAACGGTGCACTTAGCGGTGCGTTTACTGGACATGTCCGGCACCAAAAACCAATCATAATACCGATTGGTCCGGCACCTTCGCTCCGGCATCCCTTAGCCTGCATACGGCCAGAAATCCGAACATCAACCAAACGCCCTGACTGCGGATTGTTCTGCGCATGATCCTGAGCAATCAGGCCTCTGCGCGTTCCGTTTTCCAAGGCTTGCCGGGTTGCATGTCCCCCCAAGACGATGTGAATCGCTTGGGTAAGCTAGCAAGGTCAAACGGGACCACGCAACAGAACTTCGATCTTGACTCAAAGATTGTTAAATCGAATCTGTCGAGGTGATATTTTTTCCAATAAATCCGGTGAAACAGTGTCCTTTGGAAAACACAAAAGGACGCAAACCCTAGGCTTGCGTCCTTTCATTTTTCGAGAATCAGCAGATTAGCCCAGCGCTTTGACCCGGGCAGACAGGCGCGACATTTTGCGCGCAACTGTGTTCTTGTGGAAAATGCCGCGCGATACGCCGCGCATCAGTTCCGGCTGTACCGCACGAAGGGCAGCCTGCGCTGCATCTTTGTCGCCGCTTTCGATGGCTTCTTCTACTTTGCGCAGGAAGGTGCGAACGCGTGTACGGCGGGCTTTGTTGATTTCATAACGGCGCTCGTTCTGGCGGGCGCGTTTCTTTGCTTGGGGCGAATTTGCCATGTGTCGGTTTCCCTTTCAGGGGTCAGTTTACTATTTCGTTCGCGCAAAAAGGCCCCGTCCGGGTTTATAACCGGTCGTTCCGGCCAAAGCGGGCCTCTCACGCATGTATCGCGGCCTAATAGGATAGAATCACCCGAATTGAAAGGCCAAATTTCAACCCGCTTTATTTACCGCGAAACTGTGCCTCGCGTTTTTCCAGAAAGGCGTTCATGCCTTCTGACTGATCTTCGGTGGCAAACAGCGAATGGAACAGGCGGCGCTCAAACAGCAGCCCTTCGCGCAGGGTCATTTCATAGGACCGGTTCACGGCCTCTTTGACGGCCATCGTCGTCAGCAGGGATTTTTCAGCGATCTTTTGTGCTGCGGCCATTGCCTCGTCCATCAGCTTTTTCGCTGGCACAACGCGGCTGACCAGACCAGAACGCTCGGCCTCGTCCGCGTCCATGAAACGGCCTGTCAGGTGCATTTCCATGGATTTGGATTTACCCACAAACCGCGTCAAACGCTGGGTGCCGCCAATACCGGCCACCACACCCAGATTGATTTCGGGCTGGCCGAATTTTGCGTTGTCCGCCGCAATAATAAAATCGCACATCATCGCCAGTTCGCAGCCACCGCCCAGCGCATAGCCGGCCACTGCGGCAATCACGGGTTTGCGCATTTTCAGCAACTGTTCTGTTTCGGTGCCAAAGAAATCGGACATGAACATGTCGACAAAGCTTTTGTCGGCCATTTCCTTGATGTCGGCCCCGGCGGCAAATGCCTTTTCCGATCCGGTGATGACAACGCAGCGCACCTTTTCGTTTTCTTCCGCCGCTTTCAACGCCTCGGCCAATTCCCCCAGCAGTTGGGAGTTCAGCGCGTTCAGCGCCTCGGGCCGGTTCAGTTTGATAAGGGCAACGTGGTCTTCGGTTTCGACGATTAGGGTCTCGTAAGCCATGGAATCATGCCAATTTGTTTCTGTTGGGAACGATTCCCTAGCATTTCTGACCAAGGGTTCAAGTTATCTTTGGCATTGCGCACAATAGAAAGTTGAGCGTCCCCCCTGCGTGATTCGCCGGATTTTACCGTTACAGCCCTTGGTTAGACAGGGTTCCCCCTCGCGTCCGTAGGCGCGAAAGCTGTGTTGAAAATATCCCAGTTCGCCATCCGCCTGACGATAGTCCTTGAGCGATGATCCGCCCGAATCGATGGCCTCAAACAACACATCGCGAATGGCGGGAACCAGGGATCGCACCCGTGGTGCCGATAGTTGCCCCGCCTTGCGCGTCGGGGAAATTCCGGTTCGCAGCAGCACTTCGCAGACATAGATATTGCCCAGCCCCGACACGATTTTCTGATCCAGAAGCGCGGTTTTGATCGGGGTGTTCCGGCCCTTTAGCCGCTCCAGCAAATAGGCTTCGTCAAAGCTGTTACCCAGCGGTTCCGGCCCCAGACTGGCCAGCAGCTTGTGCCCTTCGGCCTGCTCAGTCGCCACCAGATCCATCGCCCCGAACCGTCGTGTGTCGTTGAATACCACGCGGGCATCGTCCTGCATGTGAAACACCACATGGTCGTGTTTCTGGATGTCGGGGTGGTCACCTTTGGAAATCAGCATCCTCCCCGACATGCCTAGATGGATCAAAAGGGTTTCCCCCGAATCCAGATCGGCCAGAATGTATTTCGAGCGCCTACGCAGCCGCTCCACCCGCTTACCAGTCAGCCGTTGTTCCATCCCGTCGGGAAACGGCCAGCGCAGATCAGGGCGGCGCACCTGGGCGCGGATGATCTGTTTGCCCTCCATCACGGGGATCAGCCCGCGACGGACTGTCTCGACTTCGGGTAATTCGGGCATATGCGGCTCCCTCTCATTGTATCGGGCGGCAAGGGTATTATAAGGGGGTCAAGTATCAAGGATGATCCGACAATGAGCAACAGCAACGAAAAAACCACCCACTTCGGTTTCCGGACCGTCGCCGAGGATGAAAAGGCCGGAATGGTTCACGGCGTGTTTTCCAATGTCGCCAGTAAATACGATGTGATGAATGATGCCATGTCGATGGGCATCCACCGTATCTGGAAAGACGCGATGATGAACTGGCTGGCCCCGCGCGCCGGTCAAAAGCTGCTGGATGTTGCCGGTGGCACCGGTGATATTTCATTCCGGTTTCTGAAACGGGCCGGACGGGCGCACGCCACGGTGCTGGACCTGACCGAACCGATGCTGGTCGAGGGCGCCAAACGGGCCGAGGCCTCGCAACTGGCGGACCAACTGGATTGGGTGGTCGGGGATGCGATGGCACTGCCGTTCAAGGATAACACCTTTGACGTTTACACCATTTCCTTTGGCATCCGGAACGTGACCCGCATTGCCGACGCCCTGTCCGAAGCCTATCGCGTGTTGCGCCCCGGCGGGCGGTTGATGGTTCTGGAATTCAGCCAGATCCCCAATGACATGATGCAAAAGGTTTACGACCTCTATTCCTTCAACATCATCCCGAGGCTGGGACAGCTGATTGCCAATGACCGCGACAGTTACCAGTATCTGATCGAATCCATCCGCAAATTCCCCGATCAGGAAACCTTCGCGCAAATGATCCGCGAGGCGGGGTTTGAAAACGTGAAATACCGCAATATGTCGATGGGCATCGCGGCGCTTCATTCGGGGTGGAAAATCTAGCAGATGCGCGGACCTCACAATATCTGGCGGCTGATCCGCACAGCGGCTACATTCGAGCGCACGGGCGCCTTGGGTGTGGTGCTGAATGAAATGGATGCGCCCACCTCGATCCGGGTCGTGGTGAGGCTGTTTGGCTGGACCATGCGCTGGGCGGGCCTGAAGGGTGATCCGAACATGCCACCCGTTACGCGGGCGTTGAATGCGCTGGGGCCGGCCTATATCAAATTCGGACAGGTGCTTTCGACCCGTCCCGATCTGGTGGGCGGTGATCTGGCAACACAATTGCGGGTGTTGCAGGACAAGCTGCCGCCATTTCCAACGGATGTTGCCAAGGCCACTGTAGAAGAAGAGCTGGGAAAACCTGCGGACAATATTTACAGTGAATTCAGTGATGCGGTTGCTGCTGCCTCGATTGCGCAGGTGCATCATGCACGGCTGATCAGCACTGGCGAGGAGGTGGCCGTAAAGGTGTTGCGCCCGAATATCGAACGCGCCTTTCGCAAGGATATCGACGCCTTTTATTTCGCCGCTTCTGTAATTGAATTCCTGTCGCCCTCCTCGCGCCGCTTAAGGCCACGCGATGTGATCGAACATTTCGACCACGGGGTGATGAGCGAACTGGATTTGCGCAGCGAAGCCTCGGCGGCGTCGGAGTTTTTCGAAAACACCAAGAACGACGAAAAGTTTCAGGTGCCATTGGCGAATTGGGAATTTTCCAGCCGCCGCGTGATGACACTGGGATGGGCCGACGGGTTGCCTTTGGGTGACAATGATGCACTGGACGCGGCGGGGCATGACCGTGTGGCGCTGGCCCAGCGGGTGCTGCAACTGTTTCTGAGCCATGCGTTGCGCGACGGGTATTTTCACGCCGACATGCATCAGGGCAACATGAAGGTGGCCGCCAATGGCGACATTATTGCCTATGATTTCGGGATCATGGGGCGGATTGATGAATACACCCGCCGCGTTTACGCCGAAATCCTGATCGGATTTATCCGTCGTGATTACAAACGCGTCGCCGAAGTACATTTCGAGGCCGGCTATGTGCCTGCCGACCGTGATGTCGATGAATTTGCCTCGGCCTTGCGGGCCGTGGGCGAGCCGATTTTTGGCATGGACGCCTCGCAAATATCAATGGGGCGGCTGTTTCATTATCTGTTCGAGGTGACGGAACGCTTCGGCATGGAAACCCGCACCGAACTGATCCTGCTGCAACGCACCATGGTGGTGGTCGAAGGTGTGGCGCGGTCGCTGGACCCCTATATCAACATCTGGGAAGTCGCGCATCCCGTGGTCGAGGATTACATAAAGTCCAACCTTGGCCCCCGCGCCATGATGCGTGATCTGCTGAAAACCGCACGGGTTTTGGCGCGGTTCGGACCAGAACTGCCCAAGATGGCCGAAGCAGCGTTGATTCACCATTCACAACCGCCCGCAAAACCCCAAACGACATCCCCTTGGAGGCCTGCGATGTATATCCTGTTGGGCGCTGTAACGGCTTGGACGGGTTTTTTACTGGCGCTTGCTGTATTATCCTAGAGCGTGTCGAACCTGATCAGATTCGAGTATTCTCCGGCCCGACCGAGGCAGTATTTGCATTAGCAAATGCGCTCGGTCGGGTCGGCAAATTCGATTTGGTGCGACATGCACTAAACAGGGTCCCGTAGGGCAGATACCGAGGTTGATGGCACCTCGACCCCGCCTTCCAGCACCAGAATGGTTTCGCCGTTCCGGCTTTTGGCTTCTAGCACTCTGGAATAGATTTCTGCCTTGGTTGTCGCGATCAATTCATCGCCCGAGTAGCTTTCCACCTCGAAAGTATACAGCCCGCTTGCAAACGGCGCACCATTCCCGTCCACGCCAGCCCACTGGATTTCATCGGTGGAGGGGGTGAAATCCTGCCGCTGCACTTCGTTTCCACTGCTGTCCCTTACCACCAAAACCGCACGGTCGGCGCTGGCCGCCGGGTTGGGTGATATGCTGATTGGGCTGCCGTCAAAGCTGGCAGCGGCCGCAGCGCGGGCATCCAGCCCAATCCAGGTGGCCATTTCCCCCATGCCCATAACGCTCATTTGCACACCCAGCGCCTCAAGCAGATCATTGGTTTTGACCTGCTGCTCTACCGCGGAAAACTGTGCCAGCTGGCTGGAGAAATCGTCCGAGCTCATGGGATCAAGCGGATCCTGATTTTTCACCTGTGCGGTCAGCAGTTGAAGGAAAACATCATAATCCGAATTTACTGCTGTTGTATCTGTTGCTGCATTCCCAGTTTGGGTTGCTGCCTGAGAGGCGGTTGTATTGGTGACTTGCATTATTTTTCCTTTCAAAGGCGCAGATCAAGCCCGTTTGACGGTTCCAAAGAAACACGCGCAGGGGGGAGTTTTTCAATTTCTGGCAGGGGGGTGAGCTGTGCTGTATGCTGGGGCTGTTCATCTGTGTTGTTCCCATCCGTATTTTCACGGCCATGTTGCGAAAACTGGAACCCCACATCCGCGTATCCCATATCGCGAAACTCTTGCGCCAGCGTTTCGATATGGCGCCGCATCAGGTCCATCGTCTCGCCACGTTCGGCCAGCACGGCAACATTGATGCCCCCGTCCGTCAGGGTAAACGTCAGACGGACACGGCCCAGTTCATGAGGGTTCAAGGTTAATTCAACCGGCCGCTCGGGCATTTGGCGCGCTACATCCGCCAATTGCCGTGCGATATGCCGCGGGATTTCCGGCTGTGTAACTGCTGCGTTTTGATGCGAGGGCGTCAATCCTGTTGCTTGTGAAGGGACGGATTGTAGGTCCGATATTTCAAACGGTGCGTTGCTATCAAACGGAAGCGTTTCGTTTGTGTCCACATTGGCCATTGGTACTGTAACAGGGATGGCCTGATTTGGTGTTGGGGAGGGTTTGACCGTACCCGAGCCTGGTACCCGGGTTGCTTCTATCGGGGCCGATTCCATCGCTTTGCGATCACCCCGTTTGGGCGAAGGTGCAGGTGCGGGCGTAGCCACGGCCGTTGCCCCTGCATCCACAACGCCTGCGTTGGGCTGATTATTAGCAATGCTTCCAAAAGGGTTGGCAATTTCGGGCCCCACGCGATTCGGTTGTGAAACCTTCGGTTGATCCAGAACCATTTGTTCTGGTGGTGCCTGGTTGCGCGGCACAGTCTGCGGCAAGGGCTTTGGTGCTTCTTGCAGGGTTCGGATATCCTGATGCGATATTTCGGGCTGCTTTGCTACCTCTGCCTTCTGTGGCCTGTCCGGATATTGCAAAGCAGTTGCTACCGGATGCGTGTAGGCATTTGATTTTATCCCGGACTGAACCAGTTCCGAATTGGGAACCCGACCAACTTGGGGCCCATGTATAGTTTGGTTTTGGCGAATCGATAAATCCGGTTCCTGCGGGGTGCGAAAGTCCAAATCCGTATTCTTGCCCTGCCGAACAGGTTGTTGTGCTGCCACCTGTTTTAACCGGTCATCTTTGTTTTCCAATGATGCGGCATTAATAGGCTCCCCCATATGGGTGGGCACTTTGGACATCACAACCTCTGTGGCATAGTCATTAGCACCCTTTTCCCCTGACAATACGGATTCCGCCGGCCTGTTCTGCGCTGTCTCGTTGCCCTCGCCCGCGACACTTTGTATCGGAATGTCAAACCCTGGGGATGGTGTCCGTGATTTTTCCTTTCCGGTTTTATCTGAAGGATCAGCAGGTGCTATTTTTCCCGTAAAATCAGCATCTTCCACGGGTTTATCTATGATTTGGCCGGATTCGGTTGCCACCGGAGAAAGCGAAACATCCGGCACGGAAGTAATGGCAGGCAAACCCTTTGCGATTTCATCCATATCTTGCGGCTGTTGGGGCACTTCCCCCATAGGCACATCCGGGCCAACCTGTTCCCCTTCTGGCGGTATATCCATCAGAATTGACGATACCGCTTGCGGCTCGGGGGGGGACACCTGCCGACCAATCATTTGATTAGACAACAAACCCAAAATCCCCGTCCGTGTATTATCAACCACGCCACGTTCGGGCATTGGCACGGGCTCACGTTCAGGCACATTGGCCCAGACTGCTAGAAACTCGGCACTGGCCATCGTCTCTGTTTCATCAACCTGCCCTACAGTTGTCGTAGTGCTGCCAGTCGATGTTGTTGCGTCGGGTATTGGTAGATTGATCATGTCATATTCCGGAAATTCTTCCTCGGTTGGATCAGATATGACTTGGATTGGTTACCAGTTCTTTACCCAATCCATGCAAACTGTCCGGGAAATGTCTCTAATTGGAAATGAATCGCATGGCCCCCATTACACCGGTTTCATCCCCCGCGAACCAACTGCAACCCGAAAAACGCGACGCCGCATTGTTTCAGGCCGCCAAGGATCTGGAGGCTTCTTTTCTGGCAGAGATGCTGAAATCAGCAGGGTTCGGAAAATCGCGTGATGCAAACGGGGGCGGGATTGGCGAAGACCAGTTTGGATCGTTTCTGCGGCAAGAACAGGCCAAAGACATGGTGAAACAGGGTGGAATCGGATTGGCCGAAAGCCTGTACGAAGCACTAAAGGAGCAGGAAGATGCACAATAATACGTTGGCAACATTCGATGCACTTGAGGATTTTCTGGATAAGGAACATCAGGCAATCCTGAACGGGTCACTCAAGGATATGGGCCGGATTGCCAAAGAAAAAGAAGCATTGCTGGATAAGGGGGCATTTCTGGCACCGGATCGCAAAACGCTGGAACAGGTTCGGCGCAAAGTTGACCGGAACCACACCCTGCTGGCAGCCGCAATTCGCGGTGTCCGCGCCGTTAGTAACCGGCTTGAGGTCCTGCGCAACGGATCGGGCGAATTCGATACTTATGATAAATCCGGTCAGCGTACATCACTGGGTGGCCATAAAGGAAATCTGTATCGGCGGGCCTAATCGGTTTGTTTCAAATGCAGCGTATATTGGCCAGGGCAATTAGGGGTCTGTTAGGGATTGGGTATCAGGGTAGGCCTTGCATCTCCAAACGGGGTGGCACGGTTTTGGTACATGCAAACCGTATTCGTCAGAAAGACGCTTAACGCAGCCATCGAAGTGGCTGCATGTGTAACACGGCGCAAAAGCGTCGTCTGAATTAGGGAACTGCACAATGTCCAGTATTCTGACAAACACCAGCGCCATGGTTGCGCTGCAAACTCTTCAATCCATCAACTCCAACCTGGAAAGTGTTCAGGGGGAAATTTCAACGGGCAAATCCATTGCCTCGGCCAAGGACAACTCGGCGATTTGGGCCATTTCCAAAGTCATGGAATCCGACGTCAACGGTTTCAAGGCCATTTCCGACAGCCTTTCGCTGGGGGAATCGACCGTTGCTGTGGCGCGGCAGGCGTCGGAAACGGTTACAGACCTTCTGACCCAGATCAAAGGCAAGGTGGTCGCGGCACAGGAAGACAATGTTGACCGCGCCAAAATCCAGACTGACATTGCCGCGCTGACCAAACAGGTCACTTCGGTGGTCAATGCGGCCCAGTTCAACGGGTTGAACCTGGTTGATGGCAACATCACTTCAACCAACACCGACGGCAACACCGGTATCGACATTCTCTCATCGCTGGATCGCGCTGCGGATGGTTCCGTGACGTCCAGTTCGATCGGCGTTGCATCGCAAAACCTGTCATTGACAGCGGGCACGGCATTGACGGCAGCAGCAGCCAACGTCGGGACCGACGCAGGCACTGCAGGTGTGATAGACGCAAATGATGGCGGCACCAACGATTCAATCAAGCTGGATACATTTGCTTTCCTTGATAACTCTGGGGCTGCAACAGGTACTGCGGCCCTTGCCCGTGGAACCGCAGGATTGGACAACACCGTTGCGACCGGTCTTATGGAAGGTGATCTGATGACCTTCCAGGTTGGCACGACCGAGGCACAATACACTGTGCGCGCGGGGGATACCGCCGAAGCGATCGTGGCAGGCATGAAATCCGCGCTGCAGGATTCGGGTATCAGTGCAACCGATTTCACCATGGATATCGACACGGTAGCCGGTGAGTTGAAAATCACTAACAACACCAATGCCGATGTGGCCTTCAGCTTCTCGTCTTCGCGCGGTTCTGGCGGCCTGTCCGGTCTGGCTGCAATTGATGTCTCCACCGGTGCCGGTGCTACGGCTGCACTGGGGTCGATCGAAAACCTGATCAACACCTCGATTGATGCTTCGGCCTCTTTCGGTTCGGTTCAGGGTCGGATTGAAACCCAGAACAGCTTTATCGGCAAACTGTCGGATTCGCTGAAGTCGGGTATCGGCTCGATGGTGGATGCGGACATGGAAGCGGCTTCGGCCCGCTTGCAGGCCTTGCAGGTTCAACAGCAATTGGGCGTTCAGGCGTTGTCGATCGCGAACCAGGCACCGCAATCGGTTCTGTCACTGTTCCGGTAATCATTTGATCGGGGCGCCAGATACGGCGCCCCTTTCCCCGCGGTGAAACCCGCGTTCCGATGACCCCTGTCATTGAAAGGTAATGACATGAACGCCTTTAATATGGCCAAAACGGCCTATGCCAATTCTTCGGCCCCGACACGCACCCCACGCAGCATCGAATACGATGCTTTTGCCCGAATCACACATCGTTTGAAATCCGCCAGCCAGGGCGACAGTTTTACAGCCCTTGCAGCAGCATTACACGAGAACAATAAATTGTGGACTTTGCTGGCAGCCGATGTGTCCGACAAGGACAACGCACTCCCGGAATCCCTTCGCGGTCGCATTTTCTATCTTTTCGAATTTACAGCCCAACATGGCCGCAAGGTTTTACACAAAGAGGCCTCGGTTGATGTACTGGTTGATATCAACACAGCCATCATGCGCGGCTTGCGCAGCAAGGAAGGTGTGTCATGAGCGGACTTGTCCTGAAACTTGGCCCGAAAGAGCGGGTTTTGATCAATGGTGCCGTGATTGAAAACGGTGACCGGCGCAGCCGCCTGTCCATCGTCACGCCCAATGCAAACATTCTGCGCCTGCGTGATGCCATCCATCCGGAAGAGGTGAATACACCTGTGCGGCGGGTTTGCTATATTGCCCAACTGGTTTTGTCGGGCGATGCCCAAAAGGAAGACGCAAAACTGCAACTTCTGCGCGGGATTGAACAGCTTAGCCAGGTTTTGACCGACCATGACAGTCGCACTTTGTTGACCACCGCCTCGGAAGAGGTGTTAGATGGGAAATATTATCAGGCCTTGAAAGCCTTGCGCGGATTGCTGCCCCGCGAAGAACGCTTGCTTGCGGCGGCGCGGGTCTGATGTTTCAGCCCGTGCTTCCCTTGGGCGGTTTTGCCGGCTGGTCATTTCTGACCCGGACGATGGACAGTCAGAAAGGCGCCTATGCAAAATCGCCCGAGGTTGCCCGCGAAGTGAAATACTTCGAGGAGAATATCGGCAAGGTTAAAACCGCCGAAGATCTGGTTTCGGACCGAACGTTGTTAAAGGTCGCATTGGGCGCGTTCGGGTTAAGCGATGATATCGACAACAAGTACTTCATTCGCAAGGTTCTAGAGGATGGCACCCTGACCGACGATGCCCTGGCCAACAAGCTGTCAGATAAGCGATATCTAAAGCTGTCACAGGCCTTTGGATTCGGCGATTACCCCGTCCCAAGTACCGGATTAAGCGACTTTGGTTCCAAAATTACCACGGCTTTCAAAGAGCGGCAGTTCGAAGCAGCGGTTGGTAACCAGAATGAAAACTTCCGGCTGGCAATGGGGATCGACCGCGATCTGGCCGAAATCGCGAATAAGGACCTTAAGGAAGATACGCTGTGGTTTACTGTGATGGGAAACCCGCCATTGCGCAAAGTATTTGAAACCGCGTTTAACCTGCCGACATCCTTTGGCTCGCTTGATCTGGACAAACAGCTTGCCACCTTCAAGGACAAGGCGCAGGCCGCTTTTGGCGACAGCGGGATCAAACAGTTTGCCACGCCCGAAAAACAAGAAGACCTGACGCGCCTGTTCCTGTTGCGTGCGGATGTTCAGGCACTCAACGTGGACACCGGCGGTAGCCAGATCGCCCTTACCTTGTTGCAAAACATGTCGAACGGTCGCAGCGGCCTGTTCTAGGCGGACTCTGTATCCTCCCGATCCTGCATCAGGCAGCTTGCCAACCGCAAGAAACTGGCCGCTGTTCCCTCTTGCTCATCCTCGGCCAAAAAAGCATCCAGTTTGGACCAGACGCTAATTGCCTCGTCAATCAGCGGATCTGACCCCGCGGTGTACAGCCCCGCCTGAATCATCATTTCCGCCCGATCATATGCCCCCAGCAAACGCCGCGCGTTGCTGATCAATTCATTTTCCTCGGGCGTTGCCGCCGCAGGCAGACTGCGTGAAACCGAACGTAGCAAATCAATCGCCGGAAACCTCCCGCGTTCGGCGATTTTGCGATCCATCACAACGTGCCCGTCCAGCACCCCGCGCAGGATGTCGGCTACAGGTTCCTCCATATCCGATCCCGCCACCAACACGCTGAACAGCGCGGTGATGTCGCCTGCGGTGCCCACACCCGGCCCGGCACGCTCGCAAAGCGACATGATCATATGCGAGGTGGAAGGGGGGTAGCCCCGCAACGAGGCAACCTCGCCCGACGCCAGTGCGACCTCGCGGTGGGCCTCGGCAAAGCGGGTGATCGAATCGGCCAAAAACAGAACATGTTGCCCCTGATCGCGAAAATGTTCGGCCACGGCCATCGCCGTCCAGGCGCAACGGCGACGCACCAATGGCGACTGGTCTGACGTTGCCGCCACCACAACCGCCCGCTTCATCCCTTCGGGACCAAGCACATGATCGACAAATTCGCGCACCTCGCGCCCGCGCTCCCCGACCAGCGCAATCACCACCACATCGGCGCTAACCCCGCGGGCAAACTTGGACAACAGGGTAGATTTGCCCACGCCGGACCCGGCAAACAGGCCAATCCGCTGCCCCCGCACAATCGGCAACAATGTGTTGAAAATTGCCAGACCGGTTTCCAGCCGTTCCCCCAACGCCCGCCGCCGGGTTGCCTTTGGCGGTGAAGCCCGCATCGGACGCGGTTGCACCCCGCGCATCATTGGCCGCCCGTCCATTGGTTGACCCGAAGGGTCAATCACCCGCCCGATCCAACTGCTGTCAGGCGCGATCAAGGCCTGCCCCAACAACGTAACCCGATCGCCGATCACCACCCCTTCGGCAGAATGATCTGGCAAAACCACCACCGTATCCCGCGACAGTTGCAGCACCTCGCCGCCCATCACCGCATCACGATGGGTAATGCGCACCTGGTCGCCCAGACTGGCGCAGCCCGACAACCCGCGCACAGTTAACGTACCGCGCCCCACCTCGACTACACGGCCTACATTGCGGACGGGGCGCATCGCCGCCACCTCGGCGGTTAGGCAATCAATATCTGTAACCATTACCGGATTCTCCTGTTTGGTTCCTGAAAACCATTTCTAAAGGAATCACAGTTAAAGCTTGATTGAAATTACTCGAGGGAGAAGCCCCGATGTTTAAAAATCTAGAGATATTCCAGATGGCAGGCGCACTGGCCCGCCACGCCGAGACACGTCAAACGATGGTCGCACAGAATATCGCAAATGCCGATACGCCTGGCTATAAAGCCCGCGATATCGCCTCGTTTGCCGAAACCTATCGCACACAGGATGCCAGCACGATGCGCACCACACGTGCGGGGCATTTGACCGGCAGCTCACAACCCTATGACACACGCATCATCGCCGGCACAGGCAGCGAATCGCCCAATGGCAACAATGTTTCGCTCGAAACCGAAATGATGAAGTCGGTTGAAAACACCGGCCAGCATAAACGCGCAATGGCGATCTACAAATCGTCCTTAAACATTTTACGCCTGAGCCTGGGCCGAAAATAGAGGAGGTAATCTATTATGAATGACCTATCCAATATTCGGGCGCTAGCCACCAGTGGGATGCAGGCACAGGCAACCCGCCTGCGTCATGTATCTGAAAATATCGCGAATACAGATACCCCTGGTTACCACCGCAAAACCGCCTCGTTCGAGGAAATTGTGGTCGGAGGGAAACGCACGGGTGAAGTGCGGATTGGTCAGGTTGAATTTGACCGCTCCGAACTGACTCGGGTCTATGATCCGGGGCACCCGCTTGCGGATGAAAATGGTTACTATGATGGATCGAATGTCAATCTGGTAATCGAAATCGCTGACGCGCGCGAAGCGCAGCGCAGCTATGAGGCGAACCTCAAGATGTTCGATCAGGCGCGACAAATGTCGTCCAGCCTGCTTGATCTTCTGCGCCGATGAAAGGTGATCCAGAATGGATATAAAATCTTCACTAGCAGCCCAGCAATATGCAGCAACCCGTCCCGCAACAGCGCCAAAGCCTGATGCGGGCGGGGGGCCTGGCAACGCATTTGGTCGCGCCGCCGCCGATTTTGCCGCCACGCTGCAACAGGGCGAAGACGTGGCAAAGGCAGCAATGACCGGCGGAGCAGATGCCAATTCGCTTGTCACCGCACTGGCCCAAACCGAGCTGGCGGTCGAAACTGCCGTGACCGTCCGCGACAAGGTGGTCGAGGCCTATCAGGAAATTCTAAGGATGCCGGTGTAATGGATCAGGCAATATTCTTTGACACATTGCGGCATGGTCTGTGGATCGCCGTCATTATTTCGCTGCCCATTCTGGTAGTCGCCCTGGTCACCGGCCTGACGGTTGGCCTGTTTCAGGCGCTGACATCTATTCAGGAAATGACGTTGACGTTTGTGCCGAAACTTGCGGCAATTCTGGCGGTATTCTGGGTTTCAATGAGCTTTATGACCGAAACTCTTGTGTCGTTTTTCACCAGCACCATCGTGCCTTTGATCGCAGGGAGCTAACGGATGGACAACGCCGGATACACTACCCTGACCCGACAGGCCGGACTGATGCGCGAAATGTCAACGGTGGCCAACAACCTTGCCAATCTTTCGACCACCGGTTTTCGCAAAGAAGGCGTGATTTTTGCGGAACACATCAAGGCGCTGGACGGGAACGAGGATTCGCTTTCGATGGCCTCGGCCAATGTGCGGCTGACGGTTCAACAGCAGGGTACATTGACCCAGACCAACGGCCGTTTCGATTTCGCGATCGAGGGCGAGGGGTTCTTTATGATCGAAACCCCCGATGGAAATCAACTGACCCGCGCCGGTAACTTTACCCCCAATGGCGAAGGCGAATTGGTAACCCCCGACGGGTACCGTCTGCTGGATGGCGGCGGGTCACCCATTTTCATCCCGCCCGACGCCCGCTCCATCGCAGTTGCGGCGGATGGCACCCTAAGTGCGGATGGCGTGCCGCAAACCCAGATCGGACTGTTCACGCCCGCCGATCCAACCGACCTAAGCCGCCAGAACGGGGTGCGCTTTCAGGTGCGTGGCGATGTGATACCGGTTGAAGATTCCGCCATCATGCAAGGGTTTGTCGAGGATTCAAACGTTAACCCCGTAATTGAAATTGCCCGCATGATCGAAGTGCAACGCGCTTACGAACTTGGGCAGGGCTTCTTGGATAAAGAGGACGAACGCATTCGCGGTGTCCTTCAGACCCTTGGCCGTTAAATAAAAAGGAAAGCAACATGCGCGCCCTGAAAATTGCCGCCACCGGAATGAGTGCCCAGCAAATGCGGGTCGAGGTAATCTCGAACAACCTCGCCAATATGAACACAACGGGTTACAACGCCCGCCGCGCCGAATTTGCCGATCTGCATTACCAGCAGGCCACCCGTCCGGGCACCATAAACGCTGCTGATGGAACGGTATTGCCAACCGGTGTGCAGCTGGGTTTAGGGGTGCGGCCCGCGTCCGTCACCGTGCAACTGTCGCAAGGGTCCCTGGCGGCCACCGGCGGCGATCTGGATATGGCGATTGAAGGGTCAGGGTATTTCGAGGTCACCCTACCCTCGGGCATCTCGGGATATACGCGCGACGGTGGACTGAAACGCTCGGCGGACGGATTGATCGTGACATCCGACGGCTATCCAGTGGTGCCCGACATCACCATCCCGTCCGATGCCCGCAGCATCTCGATCAATGCCGAAGGCGAAGTTTACGCCTACTTCAACGACCGCGTTCAACCCGAATTGCTGGGTCAGTTTACGCTGGCAAATTTCACCAACCCCAAAGGATTGGAGGCCATCGGCAGCAACCTGTTTCTGGAAACGACCGCCTCGGGGCCATCGCTTGTATCCGCACCGGGAGCCGACGGATTGGGGGTGCTGCGACAGGGTTATCTCGAAGATTCCTCGGTGGATTCCGTGCGCGAAATCACCGAGCTGATCGAGGCCCAGCGCGGTTATGAAATGAATGCCAAAGTCATATCTGCCGCCGACCAGATGCTTGGCGCAACCACGCAGATCCGCTGATGATCCGTCTGATTTTCATACTGGCGCTTCTGGCCACGCCCGCCACCGCCGGCACACTCGTCGCGGCCCGTACGGTTCGCAGTCATGCCATCATCACCCCCGACGATATCGCCGTCAAAGATGTTGTCGTCCCCGGCGCATTAACCTTTCCCGAAGAAGCCATCGGACAAGAGGCCCGCGTTGTGCTTTATGCCGGCCGTCCAATCCGCCCTGGAGATATCGGTCCGGCGGCGATTGTTGACCGAAACCAGATCGTACGGCTGATCTATCAAAGCGGAAGTCTGCAAATCATTGCTGATGGTCGATCATTGGGCCGTGGCGGTGTGGGCGATTTTGTCCGCGTGATGAATCTTTCGTCCCGAACCACTGTTAGCGGAACTATTGCAGCAGACGGTAGCGTCACTGTTGGCTACTAGAATAAAGGAATATCGAATGTCTCTGAAACACCCTATTCCCCTGATCGCGCTGTTAATGCTGGCGGCCGGATGTGCCAAACTGGAGAATGTAGGCAAGGTTCCTCCGCTGTCTTTGACACAGGACAGTGACGAATATAACGCGATGGCCTCGCCGGGCTTGCCGCGACAGGTTGAACACATGCGCAGCACCGACACCGCATCACTCTGGAGCGCGGGGCGCCGTTCCTTACTGGGGGACCGGCGTGCGGTTCAGCGGGGTGACATTTTGACAGTTGTAATCGAAATTGACGACAAGGCGGAAATTTCAAATTCAACAGCCAGAACCCGTAAGGGGTCGGAAAAAGCGGGCCTGCCTAACTTGCTGGGTATCCCGCAGCGCATTAACGAAAAGCTCCCAGATGGCGCCACGATGGACAACGCCTTCGAGAGCCATTCCACCAGCACCTTTTCCGGCGATGGTTCTGTGCGGCGCAAGGAAAAACTGACCTTGCGGGTTGCGGCTACGGTAATCGGGGTGTTGCCAAACGGTGTACTGGCAATTCAGGGCTCGCAAGAGGTTAGGGTAAACTTTGAAATTCGCGAATTGCTGGTTACGGGGTATGTGCGCCCTGAAGACATCTCGCGGCAAAACCAGATCACTTACGACAAAATCGCCTCGGCCCGGATTTCCTATGGCGGCCGTGGCCAGATTTCCGATGTCCAGCAGCCCCGCTACGGGCAACAGGCCGCCGATATTCTTTTACCGTTTTAGAGGTGTATGATGGGCAAGATCCTTCCAATTCTATTGGCGCTGATTGGCGTCGGAGCCGGTATCGGGGCCGGAGTAATGTTGAAACCCGATCCAGAAGCCGAACATGGTGAAGTCGCCGATTGCGCACCTCCTGCCGATGAAGGCACGCACACTGCTTCACCTCCTGCTGTTGACGAGCACGGAGAGGAAGTGACTCCCGAGTATGTAAAAATGAACAACCAGTTTGTTATTCCAGTCCTGAAAGATGGCAAAATGGCCGCATTGGTGGTTATGTCGATTAGCCTGGAGGTAACACCCGGCGGCAAAGAAGCCACGTTCCAGCGTGAACCGAAACTGCGGGATGCCTTTAATCAGGTGCTGTTTGATCACGCCAATTCCGGCGGGTTTGACGGGGTATTTACCAACAGCAACAGAATGGTTGTACTACGGGATTCCCTATATGAAGTCGCTCAAAAGGTGGCTGGCCCTGTCGTTCAGGATATCCTGATCAATGATATTGTTCGCCAGGATATTCAAAGCTAGGGTCGGGACTTTGCCCTAGGCCCTCCCGGATTTCAACCGTGCCTCTTCTGCGGATTTTTCCAGCAAGCGGGCCACAGCCTCGGCTTGTCCGAACGCTTTTTGTGCTTTCAACCGCTGCTCTTCCTGTTTTGCCAAGATTGCAGAGCGGCGGGTGTTCAGCGAACGTTTTTGTTGTTGCACCCAGTTTTGCCAGCGCAAATCCGCACCCGCCAAAAGGGCGGTATCCATACCGCCTTTGGCCAACAGTTGTGCTGCCCTTTTATTGCTTTCGCGGTCCAGTTCGGCAACCTGTTTGGCCAGGTCCTGTTCGGCCTTAATTATTTGTTGCAACTTCATCCTTTCAGCATCCAGAACCAAGCCGGTCAGGTTGCGAAGGGCCACAAGTTGTTTGTCCATCTACTGTCCCCTTTTCCCAGCAACCTTTTTGCGCAACTCCTCGGCAAACCGGATTGCAGCCGCCACGGCCTGATAATGGTCCGGCGGAATTTCCTGCCCGATTTCGACCGTTGCAAACAATGCACGGGCCGTAGGTGGATCACGATGGATCGGAACACCGGCCTCATTTGCAGCTTCGCGTATCCGGGCGGCGATTTCATCCACACCTTTAGCCACACAGACTGGCGCCATCCCGGCTGATCGATCCCATTTCAGGGCCACCGCGTAATGCGTCGGGTTTACGACAACCACACTTGCATCAGGGACATCGGCCAGCATCTGGTTCATCGCAATTGCATACCCCTTTTGGCGACGTTGCTGTTTGACATGCGGATCGCCCTCGCTTTGCTTGGCCTCGTCCGTCATTTCCTTGCGCGACATCATGTTACGCCGCGTGTGTTCGGCTTTTTGCCACATGAAATCCACAGCGCCAATCCCCAGCGCAATCATCAACACCACCGACAGAAATTCCACCAGTAACCGCAACAGCACAGTGGCAATCATCGCAGGGGGTAAATGCACTGTTCCCGTGATCTCCTGTATTTTTCCTTTCAGGAAAAACGTCAGGACCAGAGAATAGATCAGCAATTTGAAAAAACTTTTACCAAATTCAAACAGGCCATTGCGACCGAATTTATTCTTGGCATTGGACAGGATGGATATGCGCGACAGTTTCGGTATCAGCTTATCTGGTGCCACCACAAAACTACGCTGGACAAGAATGGACAGAATTACAAGCAATGCCGGAAACAGAAACCAGGGGCCGATGGTTACGATTAGCCCTTGAAAAATACCCCCTGAAACAGGATGGGCACTATCGCGAAAAAACACGGTCGATATGCGGTCAGCATTTCCAACCATATTTGCCAGAATCTGAGCAAATTGTGGTAATGTTGCTGCCCCCATAACCATCGCAACCAACAGAATTCCGCCATAGGATGCGGCCGTGTTCAGGTCGGTTGACTTTGCAATCTCGCCTCGTTTCCGGGCGTCATCCAGTTTTTTCTGGGTCGGTTCATGTTGCTTGTCATCGTCTTGGGAACCATCGCTCATTTCGGGCCTCCGAACGGGTTTTGCAGAAATTGCTGCAGGGCATCCGACCAGACCGTCAACATCAGCGGCATAACCAAAAACATCAGTATTAACGCCCCTGCAGTTATGGCTGGCGCACCGACGAAGGCCACCATCAGTTGTGGCATTGCACGATTAATCACGCCCAGCGCCACATTGTAGATCAGGGATGCGATGATGAACGGGGCGGCCAAAGTGAAGGCCAGCGAAAAAGCTTGTGCTATCTGTCCCACCCCCCAATCGCCCAGAATTGAGGCACCGGGGAATTGACCTGGCGTCAGGACATTATAGGACAGGATCAACACTTCGGCGATGCGGACATGCAGCCCTGTCATCACGGCAAGCGCAAGGCCTCCGAAAACCAAAAGGTGGCCAATCGCTGGTTGCGGTTCGATCCCCGTGCCACCGAAAACTTGCGACAGGGATGTGGCCTGTGCAGCAATGGAACCTGCCATTTGCAAAGCCAGAACAAATAGACGCAGGGCAATTCCCAGCGCTAATCCCGCCAGTGTTTCTGTTGCCAGCAGAATTGGAATACCCTTTTGGTGTTCAGCCAACGGTTCGATCTGCGCGGCAACGGCAGGCATCACAATGGCGGTAAACCCCAACGCCAACCCCAAGCGGACACGTTGCGGAACCGAGCTTTCGCCAAACGCAGGAAGCAGCGCCATTGCCGTCCCGACCCGCAGGAAAACGATGAAGCCTATCAACAAACCATCCTGCGCGTAGGCCAGCAAATCCGTCAGCGCAGCGTTCATGCAGGCACCAGACCGACAAGCGAAGGCCGTGCTTCGGTACCGATTTCCTCGAATGACAAAACCGGATTGGTAATGCCCTTGGCCGAAAGAACCGTGCGTAAAAACCGGCGGCGGTGGCGGGGGGCGGCGATGGCAGGGTAAATGCCGGTTTCCGAGGCTTTGGCCAGTTTTTCAGCCACGCCATTTGCCAGTCGGTTGAATTCATCGGGTGGCAGAGCCACATCCCCCTGCCCGCGTTCACCTTCGATTTGGTATGTATTAAAGGCTTGTTCCCACTCCGGCGCCAGCTGGATCAGGGGGATCGTACCATTATCACGCTTTAACTCTGCCACCAATTGAAACCCCAGCCGTTGACGAACATGTTCACACATCGCCTCGGCCTGTTGATACATCTGACGGGCCTCGGCGGTTGCTTCCAGTATCAGCGGTAGATTGCGAATTGAAACCCGTTCCTCCAACAGCATTCGCATTATGGTTAACAACAGGTCCACCGGCACCTTGTCCGGCACCAACTCGTCCAGCATCCGGCGATTTGCCTGTGCCCGTTCATCATCTGACAGGTTAACGAACTCATCCAACAACCGGCGCAAGGCTTTTAACGTCAACAATCGCGGGAAGTTCTGTTTGATCACTTCAAGCAAATGCGTCGCCAGCACTTCTGTTGCCGAAACGATCATAACCCCGGACAGGGCAGCCTCTTCTTGTGCGTCATTTGTGATCCAGCGGGCGGGCGCACCATAAACAGGCTCACTTACATCTTCGCCTGCTGGCAGAACATCCGGTCCCTCGGGCAGCAATGCCAACGCCCGGTCAGGGAACAGGCGGTCACGTACCTGTTCGACCCCCTGAACCTTGATGACATATGTACCGGCAGGCAGGGACGCATCATCTGTCAGGCGAATTTCCGGTAGAATCAGCCCGAAAGCCGTGGCCACATGGGTGCGCATATTGGCTATCCGCGCGTCTAGCCCCGTGGCAGGATCAAGCACCATGCTAACCAGATCGGGGGCAAATTCTACATGGATATCATCCAGATCCAGCAGATCGCCAATTGGCGTCTTACTGGGTTTCAGCTCTTCAGAAGTAGCTGGTTTTTGTGCCAGAATTTCTTTGCGTATGGCCGTGCGGTGAACCGACCATGCGGCTCCCCCCAAAACCAATGCGCCAATGATGAATGGTATAAACGGCAAGCCGGGTACCAGCGCAAACAACGCCATTAGAACCGCCACGGTTGCAATGGCGGGCGGGTAGCGCCCCAGTTGTGCCACAAGTTCCAGATCAACCGATCCTTTTGTGCCACCCCGTGACAGCAACAGGGCCGATGCTATGGATATGATCACAGCAGGAATTTGCGAGACCAAACCATCGCCAACCGTCAGGATCGAGTAAGTGTTGAATGCCTCGCCAATGGGCATCCCGTGGACGACCACGCCCATTATCAACCCCATTACAAGGTTCAACAAGGTAATCAACAGGCCCGCAACCGCATCGCCTTTGACAAATTTCGATGCCCCGTCAAGTGAGCCAAAAAATGTGGTTTCCGCTTGCTCCCTTTCCCGTCGCGCCTTGGCTTCGGCATGATCGATCGCGCCCGCAGACATATCGCTGTCGATCGCCAACTGTTTGCCCGGCATTCCGTCCAGCGCAAACCGTGCGCCGACTTCGGCCATGCGCGCAGCACCCTTGGTGATGACGATAAAATTCACAATAATCAACACACCAAACACCACTAGCCCCATGAAAACGCTGCCGCCCATTACAAAATTGGCGAACCCTTCGATCACGTTTCCTGCAGCACCGGTACCGGTATGCCCCTGACCGATGATCAGCTTGGTCGAGGACACATTCAGTGAAAGACGCAGCATTAATGAGGCCAGAAGCACCGTTGGAAAGGCCGAGAATTCCAATGGCCTGTCGATGAACAGCGTAATGGTAAACATCAGGATTGCCAGCGCAAAGGATGCTGCCAATCCCACATCCAACACCCAGGATGGCATAGGCAGGATCATCATCACGATGATTGCCATCAGGACCAACGCCAACAGAATGGTTGGCTGGAATATCCTTAAGATAAGTTGTTGCGGGTTATCCATCAGTTTGTGCCACAGTTATTAAACGTGTGACCGATTGCGCATTTCCCAAAGGAACAAGTGAGCCAAGCGTGCGCGTCGTGCTGCCTGCCTGTAACAACGGATATTTATTGATCCTGACAATAGCCGGCGCAGGCTGCGGTTCAGCATAGACCAGTTGTACATCTGCTTGCGGGGTATCATTCCCCATTAACCCGTTGCGGAACCGGTTGAACCGCGCCTCGTATTTTTCGGCGTATTTCGGTGTACGGGAATGATAGGCGCCGGCAGCACCGCTCCAATTGCCTTTTTCCCGGTATAATTCCAGCAGGAATTTTGCGGCATACAAGGCATTGGGGCGCGGCTCGAACATCTCTTCGATCGAGGCAAAGGCCTGTCCATGCCATTTATAATTTATCTGGAAGCAGCCAACATCAAAGCTGCGCGCACCTCGCTTGTAATTCTGGTAAACAAACGCCCGCGCCTCATCTTCGGTATCGAACCAGACGCCTTTGCCTTCCATATTAACCGTCCAGGGCCAGGGGCGCATTGTGCCACCGCGCTTTCGTCCGGTTTCGTTTAGGGAAATAGCCTGTAATACAGAAAGCGGAACACCCGTTTCCCTTGCCGCATAAGCAGCGGCTTGATCGCAAATCTGCGACAGATCCTGCGCGGCACGCAGCGGATAAACCGATACAATCAGCCCGGCAACAGTCAATACGACAAATCGGATGACCAAATAGGTTCTAATCCGCATACCGGTTTTTCCTTTGAAGGCAGTTCTAGCCATTTTCACAATTCTTGCTGTTCTTTCCACTGCAGGCTACGCAACAAGCCTTTAGAAAAGGTAAGTAAAAGTGGAATTATTCATCCACTGACAAAGGGGCGGGATAATCCTTTATCAAAGCCTCGATTGACTGGCGAAAATTTCCGCTTTCCTCAATCAAAGATGCATCTATTGACAGTACTTGTTCTGACATTGCCGGATCTGCATCAACAATTTTCGCACCCAAAGCCATTGATCTGGCAAGTGATTTTTCCGGTTCCGTGCCGATTTGTTGTAGACTTTGCCAATCACCCGCCTGCCAGATCGCTGATTTTTGGCTATCGTAATCCGAAATTTCCGCATACGCCGCAGCAGCATTTTCATAGTCCCCCAAATTCTCGAATGCCTGCGCCCGCAAATTTACCGCCTCGTCCCCTGCAACATTCTCAAGCAAGCTTTCAACCTGGTCAGCCCTGCCATCCAGAAGGGCTGCTCTGGCCATGATCAATCTGTCTGTATCAGAGGGGGGTACGGGGGCATTCAAAAAATCTAGTGCCCGTGTGGAAAACCCAAGATCCAGCAGTCTCTTTGCGATGGCCTGTCGGGTTGCTTGGGGAATGTCCAGTTTTGAAACATCCTTGTGGGCGGCGTAGATAAACTTTAGAAATGCTTCGTCGGACGCTGAATTTGTTGCAGTTGTCAGGACTTCTTCCCAAAGCTGCACCTTTTCATTGATAAAGGCATTTGTATTGGCTGCACGTAAGTTACTTAACGCAACATCCAGATTGCCGGATTGCGCATAAATCAAGGTTAGGGATCGTAGCAGCTTTGCCCCATCCGCAGTTGTTCTTTGCTCGAACAGATACGATTCGGCTGTTGTCAGTATCCCATCCGATACTTGCGATTTTCGCTCTGCTTTTGCCTCTAAGAGTTTGATCAAAGCCTTAAGTGCAACTGCGTTGTTATCCGTTGCAATCTCTTCAAGTGTTTGTTCCGCTGTATCATAATGTCCGCGTTCTTGCTCAAAATGTGCTTCCATCAGACGAAACTCGTCGCCGGCATCGCCCGGGGCCCGTGCAATCGCATTTCTGATTGCCGTTGCGGTTTCAATATCCCCGATTTCCAAAAACATCTCGGCCAGTTTTGGTCCCAGAAACCGCCGCAAATGCAATGGTAATTCCGAAAAGGTTGCAATGACCCTTGGTCGGTTTACATCTGTTCCTTTAGACAATTCCGCCAAAGCCAACACGGCCCAAAGCGCAACTTCTGAATCACACGCGGCCTGCCCCTGAAGCGCCCCGTTTGGCTGCGGCGGCAAACCATCGACGATCCGCGCTATATCTTTCAGGATTAGCGCTGTTTCGGGGTCAACATCAAAACTGTCAATTATTTGCAATGCTTCGGCACCAAACCCCGCATAAATATATGCTTTTGCAAGAGCTTCGGCCGCCACAGGATTTACTTTGTCAAATTCACCAGACAATTTACGCCGCTGTTGGGAAATCTGTTCCCAAACTGCATCTTCGCCGCCCCATTCCACCACATTAACCATATCACTTCCCAAACAGGACTCACCATCCCCGGGATCAGTTTCCCTGGGAAGCAATCTTGCAATTTCACGATCAACACTATTCTCAATATGAATGTTGATATGTGCCTGAGCCGTTGGCTCCTTTGGAGCTTCCTGTTGTGTTTCAGAGGGGTCAACCATCGATTCATGTGTATCTGTCGGCTTTGGTTCATGAATTGGCTCCGGTAGATTTGCCTCTAGCAACCCCTGCGCTGCAGCGCGACCAATCTGGCGTAGCATTTCCGATTGCATCATTGTAATTCGTTCAGAATTTTCGGACCCAACTTCCGGTCTCAAAGCAAGCCCACTTGTGAACGATGAAGAGTAAGCTGGCACAGGCAATGACACGGGTTCAGCTTCTTGATCTATTGTAGAAACATCCTCGGTTATTAATTCACTTTCTTTACCGGTTTCATCCGCATCTTTTACCGCTTCATCCGCAATCGTCACCACCATTTCTTCTGTAATGGCCGCACCGGTTTCATCTGCGGAAAATGCTGTTTCAAAAGGGCTGTTCTGGGCGGGTAATCCATCTTTAATATCCACAACCAGCAACCCCGGCCTGAATTCAAATGCATCCGCATGGCAGGCGCAATCTACTGTCAAAGTAATGATGGATTTATCCTCGGATACGGAAATATCCTTAATTCTGTCACGGGGAATTCGCCGGAAAATACTGGAGGTATCAATGACATTTCCATTGCCCTTCAAGCGAATTTCATACCCGCCAGAAACACGCCCCATCTTCCATTCAACCGGAGTCAAAAACGAAAAAGCCAGACGAGAAAAATCCCCGTGCTCTCCCGATCGTACAACGATTTTTTGCGCAGTAGCTCCGATTGGAAGGCAGAGCAGAAGCAGGATCAGGATCAACCTTATCATGCCGCCCCCTGTTTCACTTCTTTCAATGCCTCTTCCAGTTCACCGAAGCTGGGTCGACTATGGGTTGGGGTATTCTGACGCCCGACTTCAATACAAATATTGGTTGCGTGGTTATGCAGGTTGGCAACCAAAACCTCGCGAATAAGCTTGTAGAAATGGGCATCTTCCTCAACCACAGATTTGATTTTTGTGGCGAAGGGCCCTACCAGACCATAGGCCATGAACACCCCCAGAAATGTTCCTACCAATGCACCACCGATAAGTTCACCCAGAATTTCCGGTGGCTGATCCAAAGAACCCATGGTTTTAATAATCCCCAAAACAGCCGCCACAATACCGAGCGCCGGAAGCCCGTCAGCCAACCCTTGCAAGGAATGACTAGGATGCATTGAATGATGGAAATTCTCATCGATACGTTTTTCAAGTACTTCTTCCACCTGATGCGGATCATCATAATTCATAGAGGCCGAACGAAGCGTATCGCAGATTAGCGCGATCGCCTCTTTGTCTGTCAGGATTTTGGGATATCGCGTGAATATTGTCGATTCATCAGGTGCTTCGATATGTTCCTCAAGCCCGACCGGGTTTTGCCTGGCGAAACGGATCAACTCAAACAAAAGACACAACAAATCACGATAGTCACTATGCTGCCAAACCGGGCCTTTGAATACCTTGCCCAAACCTTTGAATGTGTGTTTAATCGCCGCTATATCACTGGAGATGATCAATGCGCCAATACCGGCACCCAAGATCATAGTTAACTCGAACGGAGCGGCATGAAGAATGATGCCCATCTTGCCGCCTGCAGCAAGATATGCGCCAAAAACCATGACGAGAATTACAACTATCCCGATTATGCCGATCATCTAGCAATCTCCCAATTATCCGTACTGCCAATTTCGAACTTGACGGATTAGGATTAAGAATCTCTCACTTTTCTGTCGGAACTTCTGCATTTCTGCCTGCCAGTATCACACTGATGGAATAGGCCTTGGCCGGGGTCATACCCGCAAAAATAGCTGCCGCTGCATCGGGGCGCATCCGGCCCAGAAATCCGGCGGAAAACTGCGGATCCATTTCCTCGAATAATTTGGCGGCGTCCTTGGCTTTCATATTCTCGTATACACTGGTCAGGCGCGATAGATCATCCTCGGCCGCACTGTCGGCCAGCGCCATTGTTGCCCTTAATTTCTGCTCGGCTGCACTCAATGCATCAAGGTTCCTTTTGGCCCCTTCTTCAGCCGCCGCCAAAACCTGCATCCGGTCAACCAATGCTGCCTCTTGCGCAGCAACCCGTGCCTCACGGTTTTTCAACGCAGCCAGCAATTCGCCAATACCTTCGCCGGTTTCGCAAGCAGCGGGCGCGACGGTCTCTGCTTCTTCCTGTTGGGATCCGGAATGGCTTATCGCCTGCACTTCCCGCGCTATTGCGCTGCCGGTTCCAGACCCTAACCGCAACAGGCCCGAAGCCAGAAAGAACCCCGTGATCAGGAATAAAACCCCGCGACCCGCCTTGCGTGATCGCTTGTTCTTGACTTGTTTTCTTGTCATTCTGCTGCCTCCACAACCCTATCCTGATGCCGCAGAAAAACTGCCTCTTGCATGCTGTCCTCGGCAGGTTCAGGCGCTGGCGGCGCTGAAGGTTCCGGTAAATCATGCATCGAGGCCATCAACAGCTCCAGCCGCTTGGCCACATCCTCGGCCTTGCTGGTCAATGACTTGAGGGATTCTGTCGATTCCCCTGCCGCAATTCGTGCCTGTTCCAGTGTTTTGGTCATGTCATCAACCTGAACAGCCAACACGGCCACTGCACCGCCGACACCGTTTTCCAGATCGTTGAACCTGTTCAAACGCCGCGACAAAATCATACAATAGAACGCCGCCCCAAGGGCGCCCGCGACCAGTAATATATCGGCAATAAGTGTCATCGCACCCTCCTAGTTCAGCACAAATTCCATGATCAGCAGATCCTTCACCTGCCCCTCGCCGGTGACCGTCTGAATCCGCCGCAGCATCTGGGCACGCAGGCGGATCAGGGCACTGGGATCTTCCAGATCTTTCACATCCACAGCCCGCAAATAACCGTTCAGAATGTCCAGAACCCGCGGCAATAACGCTGTTACCTCGGCCTCGTATGCGCCGTCCACTTCCAGCGACGAGCGGAACCGCAAAAACTGGTTTCTGGACCGCCCGCCCAGATTGATAATCAACGGGTCCACCGGCACAAAAACCACATTCGGCATTGGTTCTGCCTCTACATGCGAATCGGCTGCGGCCTCCTCGTGACTGCCAAAAAGCATGCCCGACTGCACCGCATAAAACCCGCCACCCCCACCGGCCAAAGCCAGCACAAGCCCAATAATCAAAGGCATTTTCGACTTTTTCTTCGAACCTTCTTCTTCGACTTCTTCTTCGTCTGCCATGTTCTCACCGGTTTTTTTCATCCCCTCCCTAATAAACGTCAGGAGCTAACCGATTATTAAGCCTGTTCGACGAAACATAAGGCGACGCATGGGCAAAACGCCCAACGAATATTCGGAGAATCGTCTTGCAACAGCTACTGTCTGTCTGGTCTGCACTGGAACCACGCCGCCGGGTGATCGTGGTGCTTGCCACCCTTGCAATGTTTGCGGCAGTCATAGGACTGTCGCGCATGGCAGCGGCCCCCGGCATGTCACTCTTATATGCAGGCCTGGAAAGCAGCGCCGCGGGCGAGGTGGTGGCGAAACTGGAACAACAGGGCGTCTCTTACGAGGTGCGCGGCGGAACGATCTTTGTCGATAGCGCGCGTCGAGACGAATTGCGCATGACGCTGGCCAGCGAAGGGTTGCCAGCAAATAATTCCGCTGGCTATGAACTGCTTGATTCGCTGTCGGGATTCGGCACCACATCGCAAATGTTCGACGCCGCCTATTGGCGCGCCAAAGAGGGCGAGCTGGCCCGCACGATTATATCCAGCCCGATGATCCGCAGCGCGCGCGTGCATATCGCCAGCCCGTCCCTGCAACCCTTTCGGCGGCAGGTAAAGGAAACAGCGTCGGTCACGGTGACCACCACGTCGGGGTCGCTTTCGGCTTCACATGCAAAAGCACTTAAATTCCTTGTTGCCTCGGCAGTGGCGGGGTTAAAGCCCGAAGATGTGGCCATCATTGATTCCCAGGGCGGGCTGATCATGGGGGCGGATGATGCGGCGACGGGCCAAAGCAGCAGCGAAAACCGCGCCGCCGAACTGAAGAAAAACGTTGAACGCCTGCTTGAGGCGCGCGTTGGTTACGGTAATGCAGTGGTCGAAGTCAGCGTTGAAACCGTAACTGATCGGGAATCGATCACAGAACGCACGTTTGATCCTGATTCGCGCGTGGTGATCAGCACCGACACCGAAGAACGCACAACTGCCTCGGAAGATGCGCGCGGCGGGGCGGTTACAGTGGCCAGCAATTTGCCGGAAGGGGATGGCAGTCGCAATGCCAACTCCTCCAGCCAGAACAGCGAAACCCACGAGAGGGTGAATTACGAAGTCTCGGAAACCCAACGGGAGATTGTGAAATCCCCGGGGGCAATCAAACGTCTGACGGTAGCTGTTCTGATTGATGGCACCCTGCAAGTCGATGATACCGGCACCGAGGTTTTTGTGCCTCGCAGCGAAGAAGAGATGGCAGGGCTGCACGATCTGGTGGCCGCTGCTGTCGGATTTGATGAAACCCGCGGCGATGTGATTACCCTGAAAACCATGCAATTCGAACCGATTGCCGAGCAGGGCAGCGTGGCTGCACCCTCATTCCTTCAGTCCATGAAATTGAATATCATGACAATTATTCAACTGGTTGTTCTGGGGGTTGTCGCCCTTGTCCTTGGCCTGTTTGTGGTGCGCCCGATCCTGAACAGCAAGCCCGCATCCAGCATGGCTGAACTGCCAGCTCCGGCGGGCTCAACCCCGCCTGCTCCATTCCCGGACGATTTCGGCAATTCGAACCCGGCCACCTTGCCTGCCCTGACGGGCGAAATCGACGATGGCAGTTTCAACCCGCCGGCAATGGCTACGATAACCGATTTTGACATGCCTGATATGGGCACAGCCCAGCTGGGTGGTTTTGCCACGGCCGGCAACATGGGCGGATCATCAAATGATCCCGTCACCCGTCTGAAAGAACTGATCGAGGAACGTCAGGACGAAACAGTCGAGGTTCTGCGCGGCTGGATGGAAGACAAAGGGGAAACGGTTTGATGGCTGTCTTTCCTCTGGAAGAATTCAACACGACCATAGTTTCAAACGACCCAAAGCTTACTTTGGAAACCAGTTTCGAGGAACACCGGTTAGAAGCCTATGAACAAGGGTACAAGGCCGGCTGGGACGATGCCACCGCAGCCCAGATCGAAGAGCAATATCGCGTGGCGGCCGATTTTGCCCGCAACCTTCAGGAGCTTTCGTTTACCTATCACGAAGCCCGAAACCAGATTCTAGGTTCGTTAAAACCACTGTTCACCGAAATGGTATCCAAAGTTTTGCCCAGGTTGGCACAGGAAACCCTGCCACAATCCATTGTGGACGAGGTTCTTTCCGCCGCTGCGGATCGAACCATCGCCGAGTTTGAAATTGTAATTTCGCCGGCCAACCGCCCTGCTCTTGAACGGCTTCTAGAGGATCAGACCGCCCTTGATGTCAATATTGTCGAGGAGCCGACAATGGCCGAGGGTCTGGCCTACATAAGATTTAGCGAAACCGAAAAGCAGATCGATCTGACAAGCGTTCTGGCCGGGTTTTCCCAATTGGTCGAAGGCTTCTTTACACAACAGCAAAAGGTAGCAATCAATGGATGATACCGCGACAGATATGCCCGCCGACGGCCAGAACCCGTTTACCCAGGTGCCAATTGAAATAACCATTTCTGTTGGCAAAGCCCGTCCGAAAATCAAAGAGCTGTTGCAGCTGGAACAGGACGCGGTTTTGCCGCTGGACAAAAAAATCGAGGATCCGGTTGAACTTTATGTTGGCGATCGCCTGATCGCGCGCGGTGAATTGCAAGAACTGGATGGCGATCAAGCTGGCCAGTTGGCCGTTCGCCTGACCGAAGTCGTAAACCTGCAAGACGGCCTGTAAACCATGAAAATTAGCACCCCTATTCGCCTGTTACTTGGACTCACCGCAATTTCGTTAACCATGATTGCCATGCCTGCCGTTGCACAGGAAATTTCAATTTCACTGGGCGATAGCAGCTCGATCTCGGCTCGTAGCATTCAGCTTTTGTTGTTGATCACAGTCCTTAGCATTGTACCGGGTCTGGCCATCATGCTGACCTGTTTTCCATTTATCGTCACCGTTCTGTCCATCCTGCGGCAGGCCATAGGATTGCAGCAATCCCCGCCAAATATGCTGATTATCAGCCTCGCGATGTTCCTGACCTATTTCGTGATGGAGCCGGTTTTCACCGAGGCCTGGACCAGCGGAATCGACCCGCTGATCAACGACCAGATCAATGTCGAACAAGCCTTTACCAAGGTAATTGCCCCGTTCCGTCACTTTATGGCCAACCGTATCGATCCCGACACATTTGAATCTCTTGTCGCCTTGCGGCCCGATGCCCGGCTAACCGGTGAAACCGCTGCCCAGCCGCTTTCGCTGCTGGTGCCATCCTTCCTTTTGTCGGAAATTGCCCGTGCCTTTGAAATCGGTTTTCTGGTTTTTCTGCCGTTTCTAATCATCGACCTTGTGGTCGCAGCCATTCTAATGTCGATGGGGATGATGATGGTGCCACCTGCAATTGTATCGCTTCCCTTCAAACTGGCCTTCTTTGTGGTCGCCGATGGATGGACCCTGATTTCCAGCGCCTTGGTCAGAAGCTATTTCTAACCGGGATCAGCACTCGCACCTCTGGGCATACCTGATCTGGGTTAGAAATTAGCGCACGATAAACTCGGCATGCAAGGCACCTGCGGCTTTGATGCTTTTCAGTATATCGATCATATCGCGGGGCGAAACCCCCAACGCATTCAAACCCGCAATCACTTCGGATAGTGAAGTTCCTTCGGACAGTTCGGCCAACCCGATCCCCGGCTCTTCCTGAATAGAGGCATTGGTGCGCGGCACCACAACGCTTTCACCAGCGGCGAATGGGTTGGGCTGCACCACCATTGGCTGCTCTTCGATCCGCAATGTCAGATTTCCTTGCGAAACAGCAACCCGCGAGATACGTACATCTTCCCCCAAAACGATCGTGCCCGAACGCTGATCAACCACCACCCGTGCCTTGCGTTGCGGTTCGACCAAAATATTCTCGATCTTTGAAATTGCATGTGCCGCAGACGCCTGCCGCGTGGCTTTGATATCCAGTTGAACCGTTCCCGCATCCAGCATCACCGCCACCCCACGACCAAACATTTTGTTGATCGCGCGCTCAATCCGTTCCGCCGTGGTAAAATCCGGTGTCCGCAATGCCAGACGGATCTGCGCCAAAGCCCCAAAGTCAAAGTCAATCTCGCGTTCAATATAGGCGCCGGACGGGATAACCCCCGATGTTGGCACCCCTTGCACAACACCCCCCGCATCTCCGGTTGCCGAAACGCCGCCAGCAATTACGGTACCTTGACCTACCGCATATATCTGACCATCTGCCGCATTTAACGGGGTCATAATCAAAGTTCCGCCCAACAGGCTTTTGGCATCACCAATAGCTGATACCGTTACATCAATTCGCCCACCCGCCCGTGCAAAGGCAGGCAGGTTTGCTGTGACAAACACAGCCGCCACGTTCTTGGGGCGGAATTGTTCGCCGGTAATATTCACGCCCAGACGTTCCAGAATATTGGACATGATTTCTTCGGTAAAGGGTGCATTCCGGATACCATCGCCGGTACCGTTCAACCCGACAACCAACCCGTAACCGATCAAGTCATTGCCCCGGACCCCGTCAAATTCGACCAGGTCCTTTATCCGGATCGGACCTGAAACGGCGGCCGTGGATATCAGGGCAAAAGTAAATATGCAGGCAAACAGCTGTTTTATCATCTCAGGAAATCCACAAGGTTCATCCGCGACATCCGCGAAGTTAATGCATAAAGCGTTTCAAGTTGTGTCTGGGCCTGTTCCAATTCGCTGGCGGCTGTATACGGATCAACTGACAACAACCCAGTCCGGGTTATTTCCAGCCCCGATATTTCCGACGTGGTTTGTACCGAAACCAGTTCGATTTGCGCTTGAACCGACCCCAGATTTGCGCGCATGCTGGTTTGCGCATCCGCAATGGATAGCAAACCGTCCCCTGCACGCTCCAACAACTCTGCCTGCCCAGGCAGATCGCCAACAAGGGCACCCTCGGAAACCAGTGCGGCCAGAGCCAGATTTTTCAATGTCTCGCGAAATGTGGGATCAGCCGCGGTTATCGACATATCCGCCTGTTGCCCCGCGCCGATATCAAAGGCCGACAAGGCAGTAGTTGACCCCTGATAGCCCGAGGTTTCAAACCCGCCGCCGGCCAGATTGAACCAATCATCAACCACCGAAGCAACCCCGCCGGCAGTTGTCTGGCCCGCAATTGCCACTTGCAAATCCGCCAATATCGAGGATGCAGATGCAATGGCCGGCTTGTCCGTGGCAGTACCCGCAAATACGCTGCGCCCCGCCGATTGGGTATTCAGAGCCGAGACCACGGCATCAAATTGTTGCCGGACATCCGTTGCAATATTCTGAACCTGGGTCTGGCTGGCTGCGTTTGCGCTTAATAACAGGGTCGAGGTTGCTTTGGCCGATTGTTCCTGCACAACTCCGAGCGAAATTTGCATCGCATCGGCAAACTGTCCGGCTTCTTTCTGGGCCATTCTATAGGCATCCAGTGTATTCAGCGAGGTTTCGATTCCGGAAATAACAGTAAAATCGCCCGATACCCGTTTGGACAAATCATCAACCCGACCAGAGGCAAGTTCATTGCCCAGACGGTTAATATTGGTTTTCAATTGGAAGCTTTGGCGGCGAAACGAAAAACTTTGGGCCATATCACCGACAGATACATAGCTCATGACTAAATCCTCAACAGGGTTTGAATGAGTTCATCAATGGTCTGCATCACCCGCGCATTCGAGGCGTAGGATTGCTCGACAAGCAGCAACTGCTGCATTTCATAATCCGTATCGACACCGCTTTGCAGTTCCTGCGTTTTCAACATGTCCACCTTGGTCGAGGCGAATACGATATCGGCATCCGCCGATTGACGGGCCGCACCGATCTTTGACAGATAATCGGAAGACAGCCCGGACATCGAACGGGATGCAACGGTGATATTGCCTGATACCGGAACCTGTGAACGAGTCAGGGCGCCCGACATGCTTTGCAGCAGGCTGGCATTACCCACATCACCCTGTGTTGCTGCGCCAATACCGTCCCGCAAACGCCAGACGGCACCGCCGGATTCCGGATCAACGCTGATATTGATAGACAGCCGTGTGGAAATGCCGGGTTCGTTGGCCGGATTAAAAAACGCACCTGCATCTGTGAACAGGCCTGCGTCCAGTGCAGTAAGTGAAGAATCGACAGAAGTGTCTTGAAACCGTTCGATCAAATCGCGGGCAACGGCGTCCAGATCGTTCTGGGCAGTAACACCCAGCTTATCACGCACTTCGAATGTGGCTGTAAGGGTTCCGCCCGACATGATCCCGTTTTCACCGGTGCTAACCGGATTGCCGTTCAGTGTCAGACCGGAAAGGGAACCGGCAGAAAATGTCATATCCTCGGTAATCAGGCTGGTTCGTGTAAACCCGATTTCGGCCGCACGGCCATCCAGCAATATTGCGCCACCTGTTGTGATCAAAGCGATCTGTCCACGCTCTCGTGGAACAGCCCGCATCGGAACGATCGAGGATATCTGGTCAACCAGCTGTTGCCGCTGGTCCATAAGAGCCGAAGCGTCCCGACCACTGCTGCTTTGCGTTAGTATAGCGTGGTTCAATTGTTCAATATTCTTGAGTGCGCTATTTAGCTGATCCACCTGAAGTGCAATGCTGTGATCCGCATTCGTGCGCTGCGTCTGGATTTCACGCGAAATTGTGTTGATATGATCCGCGATCCCTTGTGCACTGCGCAGCACACTCTGCAAACGCGGATCTGAATCCGGGCGACTTGCCGCTTCGATAAAGGCTGTATCCAGCCCCGCAATCCGGTCAGACAATGAACCGGCCGTTCCGGGTTCACCGACAACATCCTCAATCCGCTGCAAAAAACCGGCGCGTGTGGTCGAGGAACCCAAATCGGCATCAGCAAGCCTTCGATCAGCAATAACAACCTGATCAACGATTCGCGTAATCCCGTCGATATGAACACCGGAGCCTTCGCCACCAAGAACCCGAGACGAGAGATCCAGTTCACGCCTACCATAACCATCGGTCGTAGCATTCGAAATATTTGATGAAATGACATCCGCCGAGCGGGCCGAGGCCGTTAATCCGGACAAGGCATTCGAAAGTGCGCTGGTCATACCCATGGGCTAACCTCCTTCAGATTGCCTTTGGTTAACGTTTGATGTTCGTTGTCTCCTGTAGCATTTCGTCCACGGTCTGGATCACCTTGGCGTTGGAGGAATAGGCCCGCTGTGTCTGGATCAGCGCAGTCAGTTCGCCTGCAACATCGGTGGTTGAGGATTCACGCGCATAGCCTTCAATAGAGCCTGTCGGCCCATCACCCGCATCCCACAAAAAGAACGAACCAGAGCTGGGCGAGACCTGATACGTCTGATTATTCAACGAAATCAGCCCATTGGTGTTTGGAACATCCACCAGCGGGATCTGGTAGATACGGCGGATAAACCCCGTGTCATATGTTGCACTGATAAAGCCGTTGTCATCAATTTCAACTGAAGTCAGGTTGCCCACAGGCGAGCCATCTTTGGTGATCGATGTTGGGGCAAAACTATCTGACAGCTGTGTCAATCCGTTGGGGTCACCAACTTTGCCAATTGTCATCGTCAGCGGACCGCCAGCAACAGTCAGGGCCAAGGTGCCATCTGCCGCATTATACGCGCCCCCTGACACGGGCGTCACCGAAGCAAGTGTGCCGCCATTCGCCCGAGTATCATCAAAAACCAATGTGTATTCGCCAATAACCGCGCCGCCCTGGGCAGAATCCGTGATCTGCATGGTCCAGGTGTTGGAGGAACCGGTTGCAGGCACCGTTGGCGTAAATGTAATATCCAGTGTTTCCGATGTGCCGAGGTTGCCAAAATATTCGACTGACAAGGGCAATGCATCCCCGGATTCACCGGCTGCAGTATTGGTTGCCGGCAGGTTTACACCGAGATTCATTTTCGTTGTCGGGTCACCCGCTGTCTGGTTGGCGTTGATCACCACCGGCTCTAACCCCGCGATTGTATCACGTGGATAGGTCGAAATACTGCCATCGGATTCCGCAGGCCAGCCCATCAGGACAAGCCCGGATTCGGTTTTTAAAACACCGTTTGAATCAGTATGGAACGACCCCGTCGTTGTCATCATCAACGGGCGATCGCCCGTAGTCGCCCCCAAAGAAACTTCGGCCGTGACGGGTAACATCCCGCGACCACCCACAGCGATATCCATCGCATTCTGGGTTGAAACCAAGGCCCCCCGTTCCTCGATCAGGCGCACAGTCGACGCCCGAACGCCGCCAGCAGAATAACTGCCGGAACCCGGATTGTTATTGATAACGAGAGATTCAAAATTCGCTTCGGCGCGTTTATAGCCATACGTCCCCGAGTTTGCGATATTGTCGGAAATTGTTGCCAGTCTAGTTGCATTCGCTGTAAGGCCTGCAACGCCTGCATTCAAAGAAGAAGATATAGTCATGGTGCGCCTTTCTGCTGCATCAACCACTAAGGTTTCAAATGACAGCAATAAGGGCGCGCCATTAACAGGCCCCTAACATCTAAAAATCAATCTATTTTGCTCATCAGGCCCTTTCTATTGGCAGGTCTGGTATTTGCTTTGAAAACAGGATTTAGCCTTTTCTACAGCAGCAGAAATATCAGCCTGACTCATCGCACCTTCAATAGCCGCCATTTTCTCGTTTGCCTTGCCGACACCGTTTTCACGGGCAATGTTCAACCACATATGCGATTTAACCAAATCCTTTGGCACGCCATTCCCGTCCCGAAACATCAGTCCCAGATTGAATTGTGCGCCGGGGTGGCCCTGCGTGGCTGCCTTGAAATACAGATTGGCGGCCATTGAAGGATCGGCCGCAACCCCTTTGCCGCTTCGATACAAACCAGCCAGATTATTCAACGCCTTTACATGACCGGCCTCCGCCGCCATGCGATACAGCTTTGCTGCCTCTGCATAATCCTGCGGCACACCTTCCCCGCGTTTGTACATGTTTGCCAGATTATATCGGGATTTTACATGACCCTGATCTGCCGCAGCCTTGAACCACCTGGCAGCAAGGGCGAAATCCTTCTCTACGCCTTTGCCGGCATCAAACATTATGGCCAGATTGTATTGTGATTCTGCATGGCCCTGTGCAGCAGCCATCCCGAACCATTGGGCCGATTGGGCCAGATCTGCATCTACGCCATCACCGAATTTATACATCATACCCAGATTGAACTGGGACCGTGCGTGGCCCTGCTTGGCCGCAAGGAGGTATAATCTGGCGGCTTCGACCGTGTCCTTTGGCACGCCGTCCCCGCGCCTGTATTTGTCCCCCAAAGCAAATTGGGATCCGGCATGGCCTTGTTTGGCGGCCATTTGAAACAACGCAAGCGCCTGGGCATCATTTTTGGCAATCCCCATGCCATTTGCAAACATCATCCCCAAGGCATATTGGGCACTTGCGTCGCCCAACTGGGCCGCCTTTGAATACCACTGTGCAGCGGTGGCATAATCCTTTTCAACCCCAAGCCCTTTTAGAAATATGGTCGCAAGACCCAGTTGTGCTTGGATATTCCCGCCCTCGGCCAAAGGCAGCCATTGGGTCATGGCTTCTGCATAGTTTCCGGATTTTGCAGCCTGTATTCCAGCCTCGTAATCCTGTGCGGTCAGAGAAAGAGGCAAAAGCGCAAAGGCGATCGCCAGCGGCGAAATCAGTTTTTTCATATCATTTAGCTCTCAAAAAAATTGTCATCAAAGTGAATAGGGAATCCTAACATACGCCTTTTCACCTGACAACAATTTTGCATTTTCTGGCTAATCCTCTGACCTTAGAAGGATCAGTTCCATCCTGTTATTGCGTGGCGACATCGGATTTGTAACTGCCGGTTTTCGGTCGGCATACCCTGTCACACGTTGAATGCGCTCTGCATCAAACCCGCCGCTCTCAAGCAATTGGCGCAGCTGATCGGCGCGGGATTGTGACAAATCCCAAACAGGATTGTTCATCAGCACAACCGGCTCTGAACGTGTATGCCCGTTTACGGCCAGATCATTGGTAACAATCCCGAATACTTCGGCCATCATTCGTGTAATATCCAATAGCATTGGGGTAGGCGTTGTTGTGCCCTGTTCAAAAAGGGGTTCATCCTCGAGATCAAAAATCTCGATGATCAGACCCTCATCCGTTACGCGGGTCATAATGTGGCGCATGGCGTTATCCATCACCATGCTTTCGCCACCGCCACCGGATAACAGTGATTCCACCTCGGATAAATTGTCCGATTCCTCACTGTTGTGGCCATCAGACCCATCCATCGCAGAAGGCATCGTTACCGCCGCCCCTGTCCCGTTGCGGGCAAGGGTTTCTTCGGTAAAGACACTGTCCCCGCCAAAGGCACCATCACCCCCGCCCGATATTCGGGCCAATGGAATTGACGGGCTAAAATAGTCCGCGATCCCTTTGCGTTGACTTTCAGTTGTCGCGTTCAACAGCCACATCAGCATAAAGAAGGCCATCATGGCCGTCACAAAGTCAGCATAGGCAACTTTCCATGCACCACCATGGTGCCCGCCGCCAGCTATGACTTTTTTACGCTTGATGATAATGACTGGCGCGTTTTGTTGCGCACTCATCCCACCACCTCGTTTTATTCACCCAAGGACAGGAGTAGCAGGCGCAAGTAAACACACGCTTAACCTTTCAAATTGTTGGTATATTGCTATCAGTGCAACCTGATGCATTGACTCTTGAACAAGGATATTTTAGTTAGCGCTCTATAACTAAAACCCTTCCTGCCCGAAAAGGAATCTATCATGTCCAATCCGCGCCCCTTCAGCCTGTCCTTGAAAATCGTCGTTGTTGTTGCTGCCTTGTTTGGCCTTTTGACAGTGTTCTCGGGCGGCATGGCCCTGAGCGGCAACAAAGAGGTCGGCAATGCCGTGCCCTTTGTGCTGTGGTTCAACTTTATCGCCGGCTTTGCCTATCTGGCGGCGGCTTATGGTTTGGCCAAACGGCTGGACTGGGGGCTGAAGCTGTCGATCTGGATTGCCATTGCCACCGCTTTGGTCTTTGCGGCCTTCGGTGTGGTTGTCATGCAGGGCACGGCCTATGAAATGCGCACCGTCGGTGCAATGATAATCCGCACCGGTGTCTGGGTGGTGATTTCAGCCGTTGCCATCAAAGCCTATCGGCAGTTCACCTAAACTTAAATCAGGCGTTCACCGGTGTCTTTGCGGAATACGAACGCCTTTGTCGGGTCAAACCCCAATTGCAGCGTATCCTCGACCTTGGGCAACATTTGCTGATTGGCCTTCAGGCAAATTTCCAACCCGTGCGCGGTCCCCTGATCCGATCCGACAATCGTGCCGTAAATCAGGTTTTCACCACCGTGCTGTTCCACCAGATCCACGCGAAAATCCAGTTGGCCATCGGCAGTGATTGACAGGATATCCGGCCGCACACCCAGCACCAGATCGGTGTCCATCGGCAGATCGGAAAAGCCCGCGAAACGGCTGACACCATCCCCCAGATCCGTTCCGTCAAACCGGACCGGGATCAGGTTCATTTGCGGCGCGCCAATAAAGGACGCAACAAACAGGGTTCTGGGGTTTGAGTACAGCTCCATCGGGGCGCCCATCTGCTCGACGCGGCCCTCGTTGATCACGGCCAGACGGTCGGCCAGAGTCATCGCCTCGGTCTGGTCGTGGGTCACATAGATGCTGGTGACATTCATCCGCCGTTGCAGGCGCTTGATTTCGATCCGCATCTGCACCCGCAGTTTGGCATCCAGATTGGACAGCGGTTCGTCAAACAGGAAAACCTTGGGGTTGCGCACAATCGCCCGACCCATCGCAACCCGCTGGCGCTGGCCGCCGGACAGTTCGTTCGGCTGACGATCCAGATAATCGTCAATCCTCAGCATCCTGGCGGTTTCCTCGACGATCCGCCTAATCTCGTCCTTGGGGATTTTGCGGTTTTTCAGACCATAGGACATGTTCCCGCGAACCGTCATATGCGGATACAGGGCGTAGTTCTGGAACACCATCGCCACATCGCGATCCGATGGCGATACATCGTTGATCACCCGATCCCCGATTGAGATTTCCCCTTCGGTGATGGTTTCCAGCCCCGCCACCATCCGCAGCAAAGTCGACTTGCCACAGCCGGACGGGCCAACGAAGACCACCAGTTCGCCATCCGCGATCTGCATGTCCACGCCACGGATTGCCTCGGCCCCGTTCGGGTAAACCTTGCGAACACCCTTTAGTTCAACTCCAGCCATTATTTCTCACTCTCCACAAGGCCCTTGACGAACCATTTCTGAAATACCAGCACCACCAGAACCGGCGGCAATGTCGCCAGAATGGTCAGCGCAAATGCCTTCTGGAATTGCGGCAACTCGCCGCCTTCGTTCAACACCTGGTAAATCTGTTTGATCCCGATCACGAGCGTATAGTTTTCTTCTTTGGTGGTCATGATCAGCGGCCACAAATACTGGTTCCAGCCGACCACGAACATGATGATCAGAATGGCCGCAATCATGGTTTTCGACAGGGGCACCAGAATATCGATGAAGAACCGCCATGCGCTGGCCCCGTCCAGACGCGCCGCTTCCAGGATTTCATCGGGCACCGAGCGAAAGAACTGCCTGAAAAAGAATGTCCCCGTGGCCGAGGCAATCAGCGGTACAATCAGGCCGGTGTGGGTGTCCAGCAGGCCCAGATCGGCAACCACCTTGTAGGACGGAATGATGCGAACCTCGAGCGGCAGCAGCAGCGTCATGAAGATGATCCAGAACAGGAAATTCGCCATGCGGAACCGGAAATAGACAATGGCATAAGCGGCAAACATCGAAATGATCACCTTGCCCACCGAAAACCCGATACCCAGTATCAGGCTGTTCTTCATCATGCCAAGTGCTGTGACCTTTTTCATCACGCCGCCCGGCTCGAACAGCACTTCGTTATAGGTCTCCAGAAAATGCCCGCCGGGCCAGAATTGCAGCCCTTCACGCAGGATGGTTTCCGGCGCGTGGGTGGATGTCATGAAGGCCACCCAGACCGGCAGCGTCATGAACATGGCCCCGATGATCAGGATGAAATGGGTGATTGCGGTATGTCTGTTCATTTTTCCCATCCCCCTAATAATGCACTTTGCGCTCGATAAACCGGAACTGGATCACCGTCAGAACCAGAACCACCAGCATCAGAACCACTGATTGCGCGGATGACCCGCCGATGTCCGCCCCGCGAAAGCCGTCCTGAAACACCTTGTAAACCAGCGTTGTCGTCGCCCCGCCCGGTGCCCCCTGCGTAGTGGTGTCGATGATGCCGAAGGTTTCGAAAAACGCATAGGTGATGTTGGTGACCATCAGGAAAAACGTTGTCGGTGCCAGCAGCGGAAAGGTGATGGTCCAGAACCGGCGCGTCGGGCTTTTGCAATCCATCGTCGCGGCTTCGGTTACGGATTTCGGGATGCCCTGAAGGCCGGAGAGGAAAAAGATGAAATTCACGCTGACCTGTTTCCAGACAGAAATCAGGATCACGACAAATGCAGCGTCTGTTTCATGCAGCTTGTGATCGAAATCATACCCGAACGAGTTCATGAAATGGTACATGTCCCCGATCAGCGGGTTGAACATCAGATTGCCCATCAGGCCGGCCACCGGCGGCGCAATCGCATAGGCCCACATCAACAACGTTTTATAGGTACTCGCACCGCGGATTACCTCGTTCGCCTTTACGGCCAATAACAGGGCAAGACCCAGCGACAGAAACGTCACCAGAGTGGAAAAGATCGCGGTGAACCATGCGGACTGAAGCCAGCTTTCGTTGAAAATCGTATCGGAATAGTTGCGGAACCAGACAAATTGCGAGGACAGCCCGAAAGCGTCCTCAAGCAGGAACGACTGGTAAACGGCCTGACCGGCAGGCCACAGGAAAAAGATGGCAATAATCAGCAGCTGCGGTGCCACAAACAGATAGGGGATCGGGCTGTGTTCAAACTGGACGCGTTTCATTCAGCAGATGCTTTCCGGGTATTGAAAATGGCCAGCAGAGTCTTACCTCCGCTGGCCACAGTATGGCTTATTTATATGTATCGTGGAAGCGGGCCAACAATGCGTTACCGTCTTTCTCGATTGCGGCAAAGGCATCTTCTACCGATGCTTTGCCAGACAGGATATCCTCGAAGTTTTTATACATAACTTCGCGGATCTGCACATAGAAGCCCAGACGATAGCCCTTGGTCCATTCGCCGCTTTTCTGTGTCAGCTGCAGAATACCGATCTCGGCGTCCGGTGTAGTATCGTAATAGCCGTCAGCCTTGGCCATTTCATAAGCAGCGTTTGTGATCGGAACATAGCCGGTTTCACGATGCCAGAAATACTGCATTTCGGGATTGGTCAGGAACTTGAGGAAATCGGCAACGCCTTTGTTTTCCTCTTCGCTCTTGCCGGCCATGGCAAACAGGGCCGCACCCCCGATGAAGGTCGATGTCGGCTCGTCTACAACACTTTTCCAGTAAGGCAGATAGGCCGCGCCGAATTTGAATTCAGCACTTTTTGTCAAACCGCCGAAGGAGCCGGACGAACCCAGCCACATTGCAACTTTCTGCTGCACAAATGCGTCCTGATTGTCGCCCCAGCCACGTCCATAGTAACCGTACCAGCCCTTGTCCAGCCATTCCTTGACCTTGGTCCAGTGCATGCGCAGTTCAGGCGTGTTGTAGAGGATTTTCACATCGGTTGAATCATAACCGTTGTTGGCGGTTGCCAATGGCAGGTTGTGACGGCTCATGAAATTCTCGGCCCAGATCCACGGGCTGTGGCTTTGGGCCAGCGCCTGATATCCGGCTTCTTTCAGCTTCGGCGCCATTGCTTCCAGCTCTTCCCAGGTCGCGGGCGGGCCATCCAGACCGACCTTGGCAAAAATATCCTTGTTGTAATACAGCAGAGGTGTCGAGGAGTTGAACGGCATGCCGATCATCTTGCCTTCGTTGTCGGCATAGAAATAGCGAACACCTTCGATATAGTCGGTGCTGTCAAAGCCACCGGCATATTTTTCCAGCAGATCGGCCACCGGAACAACGGCGCCCTTGGAATAGATGATGGTTGCGGCACCGGCATCGAAAATCTGGATGATATTCGGCTGCTGCTTGGCGCGGAACGCAGCGATACCCGCTGTCATTGTGTCCTCGTAACCGCCCTTATAGGTCGGAACCACAACATATTCGCTTTGGGACGCGTTGTATTTTGCCGCGATCTCTTCAACCACTTCGCCCAGACGACCGCCCATCGCGTGCCACCACTGGATTTCGACCTGTGCATATGCGGCACTGGCCATCAGCGACATGGATGTCACTGCACCGACCGCAAGTTTCTTGAATAAATTCATAGCATTCTCCCTTTGTTTGCCATGTGTCACATGACTCGTTCTTTATCTGCAAACCGGTGACAGAATCATGACAACAGAAAAATGAATTTCCCCATGATCTGTAGCCCCGATGAACCGCAAGATTAGGATCATCGGAACATACCCAAAAAGATAATGCAAACACTATTTCAGGCTTCTAATTATAACATAATGTTATATGAATGACGTTCAAAACCATTTACCTGATCAAGGAATAAAACGTGTCACTCAGCCTTAGACAGTTACAAGCATTCAACTCGGTTGCCAGCCTTGGCAGTGTCACCGGTGCCGCCGCACAACTGGGCATTTCCCAACCCGCCGTTAGCCGTCTGTTGTCCAGCTTCGGAAATTCTGTCGGATTCACCTTGTTCACCCGCCATCACGGCCGTCTGGAACCCACACCCGAAGCCCGCTATTTGCTGACCGAAGTGCAGCAGGTTCTGGAAGGGCTGCAACGCCTTGAAACCCTGAAGCGCGACATTCCCGAACGTGCGGCAGGCCATCTGCGCATCGCCTGCCTGCCGGGGTTCGCAACCAGCCATTTACCCAAGGTTTTATCGCAATTTCTAGAAAGCAAACCGGGGGTCACAATTACCCTTGAACCGGACCGTCCCGAGCGGATCATGGAATGGATCATCGGTGAACAATACGACTGCGGCATCACCGACGGGCGCCCCCGCCACCCCGCCACCGAAAGCAAAAGTTACGGCATACGCACGGTCTGTATTTTCCCCAAAGGCCATCCCTTGGGCGAAAAAACCGAAATCTGGCCCGAAGATATTGCCGGTGAGCGCCTTATCCATACACGCCGCGACAGCGCGTTTTTCAAATCGCTGGAACAGGCCTTTTCCAGCCGTGGCATCAAGATTCCGACATGGATCGAAATCCGCCAGTTTACAGCCGCCTGCACCTTTGTTTCCCAAGGCAACGGCGTGTCTGTGATCAGCGAACTGGATGCGGTGCAATTTCTGGACAAAAACGTCGATATGCGCCCGTTTCGCCCCGTCGTCCCGCATACCCTGTCCGTGGTCAGACCAATTACCACGTCGCCATCCATCATCACGCTGGAATTTATCGAGGCCTTTGTAGCCAGCATATTACCTTATGTAATATCCGAACAGGAATCACTTACAATATAAGTGGTGCCGCATGAGGGACTTGAACCCCCGACCCATTACTTACGAAGCAATTGCTCTACCAGCTGAGCTAATGCGGCATTGGCGTGGTTTTACCCAGCTTTCCCAAAAAACGGTAGCCCTAATTTACAGGTTTTTCATCCCCGCCCAGCGCCACAACCTCGCCATCGGCAACCACCTCGGGTTCTTCCGGGGCAGGCTCGGATTCGGACAGAACCTCGGCTTCTACCACAGGCTCCTCAACGGGGTCTTCTACCTTGTCCTCTAGTGCGCCAACGATCAGCGGCAGCATTTCGGTCGAGGCGGGCATCGCGACTTCGCCCTCGGACGGAACCACCCAGCTTAGGGAATCGAAACTCTCGCAGTTATGACAAACCGGCGCCCATTCGCTGTGGACGCTGTGGCAATTGTCGCAAACCCATTGCGGCCCGCGTGATGCGGTCAGTGCCTTGGTCAGCCAGCCACGTACAACTGTGTCGTCCGACCCTTCGCCACGTTCAATCGCTGCCATAATGGTTAGCGATCGCGCGGTCGGATCGGTCTCCACCAGATCACCCAGCGCCTTGCGGGCGGCGGGAAAATCCTTGGCGGCGATGTTCAGTTCGGCCAGCAACATCCGGGTTTCGGGGTGGTCCGGTTTCAGCTTGGTCAGTGCGCGGAACCGTTTCAGACGGGCCTCGGGCGTTTCATCCGGCGCAATCGCGGCAAAAGCGGCGGCCAGATCGGGATGGGGGTTTGCCTCCCACGCCTTTTTGATCACCCGCGCGGCAGGACGCAGTTTGCCCATTTCCGTATAAACACTGGCGGCCATTACAGCGGCGGGCACCAGATCGGGCGACAGGCGGTTGGCCTCGATAGCGGCCTCGTTTGCCTTGGCGGTATCGCCAGCGGCCAGCGCATTGCGGGCCTCGGACAGGGCCAGAACCGCATCGCGCCGCCGGTGCACATCACGCGGCAAGGTGCCGGTTTTCAGCTTGGCACCAAGGGTCTTGCGTGCCCCGCCCCAATCCTCTTTGCTGGCTTGCAGGCGCAACAGGGTATCCTGCGTTTCCTCGTGCTTGGGTTTGATGGCAAAGGCCTTTTCGGCCAACAGCAGGGCGGTTTCGGTATCCCCCTCGGCCAGTTTTTGCTTCATGATCCCGCGCACCCCGACGAAACGGGTTTTGTCATCCTGCAACAGGCGTTTGTAAACTTCTTCGGCCTTGCGTTTGTCGCCGGTCATTTCGGCGGCCTGCGCGCTTAGAAGATTGGTCAGCTCGGGCTTGTTCAGATACTTTTCGGCCTTGGCCGCCTTGGCCATCGCAACCCGTCCTTCGCCGGAAGCCAGCGCCAGCATCCCTTCGGACAATGCCTCGTAGCCACGTTTTTCGCGGTTGCGGTCAAAATAGCGGGAAATCGCTGTTTCATCGCCGTTCAGAAATTTGAACGTGGCGATCAGCAGGCCCATGACCTTCAGCAGCAACCAGACCCCGACCAGCAGCGCCACGGCCAGCAGCACCATCATCAGCGGACCGATAACGAATTCGGTGTTGGCAACGGTAATCACCACGCTGGACCCGGTTTCCATCAGATAACCGGCACCAAAGGTTGCCCCCGCAATCGCGGCAACAAAAAGCAGAATTTTGATCAGGGACCAGAGCATGTTATTTCCTTAGTTACCGTTTAAACTGTCAGCCAGCGCGCGCACGGCCTCGACCGCCTGCAAACGCGTTTCGGCCTGTTCTACCCAACCGGTCATCGCCGCCTGACCTTCTTCTGGCAGGGCGCCGATCAGCGCAACCACAGCGGCAATATCGCCTTTGCCCAGTGCCGCCTCGGCACGGGACAAAACGGCATCCGGATCATCGCCTTCGCGCGGTGCCAGCGACCGTGCCCCGACCTGAGACCGAAAAAACGCACCAATCTTGTCGCCCACGCCCTCGCCCGTTGTCGCCTTGACTGACGCGGCCAAACCGGCCCGCGCGGCCTGTGGGTAGGTTTCCTGCAAATCCAGCAGGGTTGGCACGCCACCCTTGGCAGCGTCCTTTAACACCTGTGGAACATCCACACCGGCCTCGGCCAAATTCGTGACGGTGGCTTCAAACGCACCGCCATTGTCCAGCGCCGATTGCAATTGCGCGACGGCCACTTTGACGGCTGTCGCTTTGGCTGTTTGCTCGGCGCTTTTCTCGGCTTCGGCTGCCTGCTGTGCCACACCTTCGATTTTCGCTGTCGCTTCGGCCGCCAGTTTTTCAATATCCGCACGCTGGGTCGCCAGCAAATCACGCATGGTCTGCAATTCACGCTCGTAGGCTGCAGCGGCTTCGCTTGTCATGCCGCCTTCGGCTACAGGGCGTTTTTCAAGCGTGGTCAGCCGTGCTTCTATATCTTCAAGCTTGCTGGTCAAATCTGCCAAGGTTGCGGAAAGCTCTTTATCCTTGTCAGCGGTGGTCGATGCCAACGCAGCAACCGCCGCACTTGCTTCGATCTTTGCGCCCTCAACGGCATCCGGCAAACCGCCAACCTGCGTCGTCACATCTTTTAGCGCGGTTTGCTGGCTTTGCAGTGTCGCCTGAACCTTGGCCAGATTCTGTTCAACATCAGAGGGGCGATTCATGAAATAATAGCTCGCCGCGCCAAACCCGATTGCACCGGATAACACACCCCCCAACAGCATCGGCATAAATACCGATTTCGGCTTGTCAGATTTTGGTGTATCATCTTTTGGCGTATCGTTGGCGCCCGCCGGTTTGTCCTCGACCTTGGTCTTCTTAGGCTTGGCCGGTTTCTCTACCACCACCGCATCCTCGATCATATCTTTGGATTTGGCGTCTTTCCCGCCTTTGGTACCATTGCCCCGCGCCGGTTTCTTTGCAGTAGCCACGACGAAAACCCCCTCGAATCGATTTGAAATCAAATACCGTTTTACGGCACCAGCCTACTCTTGGATCGAACCATCCTCAAGCGCATCTCATGCGTCGATACGTCCCTGTATCGCTGCAATCATTCCCTTGGCATCCGGTGCTTTGGCGACTGTGATATCGCTTAGCCCGCTGCCTGCCAAAGCCGCCTTGACGGCATCACTTATCGCCACAACCCGAACATGCGCCCCGATCCGGCCCACATCGACAACAAATAGCCTGGCCGTGCGTGGCGAGAAAAGGGGAAGAATCACAATGCTTTCACCCCCTAACAATTCCCGCGCCTGTTGGTTTAGCGGTTGGGCTATTTGCTGGTAACCCACAACCTCGTCCACCTGTATCCCCAGCGCGTGCAATTTACCCACCACACCCCCCCGCGTATGTTCCCCGCGAACATGCAGAAGCGGCCCTTCAATGGCCCGATCCACAATCAGGCGCACCAGATCATCCGCCGATCCCTTGGCCGAAACCGCGCGCATCCCCGCCGCGCGCGCCGCCTGCGCTGTCCTGTCGCCAACACAATAGGCAGGCAGGGTGCAAACCGGACAGGCCAGCACCCCGTTTTCCGAGGTAAACACCAGCCCGCGATACCCCGTCAGGTCCACATCCAGCGGCTGTTGTTCAATCCGCATCAGGGGGGAAATCACCACCGGAACATCCCGCAGGGCCTGCGCAAACCGTTCGGCCTGTGCCTGCGGGCGGGTCAATAGGACAGTGGGGCGGTGATCGAGCATAATTACCTGTCGGGATTGTCTGTTAGGCCCCTTCGGTGTTACCTGCCTATGATCCATATCGCAACCGGCAGGGCCATGACACAAACACTTACCATTCTGGGGCTGGAAAGCAGCTGTGACGATACCGCCGCCGCCGTGGTGCGCCAAACGGCAGGGGATGCGGCCGCAATCCTGTCCTCTGTGGTGGTCGGGCAGGTTGACCTGCACGCCGGTTTCGGTGGCGTCGTGCCCGAAATTGCCGCCCGTGCGCATGCGGAAAAGATTGACCTGTGTGTTGAACAAGCCTTGCAAAAAGCGGCTCTAACACTGACGGATATCGACGCAATCGCCGTTACCTCCGGCCCCGGCCTGATTGGCGGTGTGCTGTCCGGCGTGATGTGTGCCAAGGGGTTGTCCGCCGGTTCCGGCAAGCCGCTGATCGGGGTGAACCACCTTGCCGGTCACGCCCTGACTCCGCGCCTGACAGACGAAGCCGCGTTCCCTTACTTGATGCTGTTGGTATCCGGTGGCCATTGCCAGTTTCTGATCGCCAAGGGTGTGGACGATTTCACCCGCCTTGGCGGCACCATCGATGATGCCCCCGGCGAGGCGTTTGATAAAACCGCCAAACTGCTGGGTCTGCCCCAACCCGGCGGCCCTGCGGTCGAGGCCGAGGCGCACAAGGGGGATGCAAAACGTTTCCCCTTGCCGCGCCCGCTGCTGGACCGGCCCGGCTGCGACATGTCCTTTTCCGGCCTGAAAACTGCCCTGCTGCGCACCCGCGACAAGCTGGTGGCGGAACACGGCGGCCTGCGCCAGCAGGACCGCGCCGATCTGTGCGCCAGTTTTCAAACCGCTGTTTCCGATGTTCTGGCCGAAAAAACCCGCCGTGCATTGACGCTGTATCAGGAGCTGAACCCTGCGCAGCCCACCCTGGCAGTGGCTGGAGGAGTTGCCGCAAATCAGCAACTTCGCGCCGTGTTAGAGACTGTTTGCGCCGATAACAACACCAGCTTCACCGCCCCGCCACTGGCGCTATGCACCGATAACGCCGCAATGATCGCCTGGGCAGGGCTGGAGCAATTCCGCGCGGGTCATCGTGATGATCTGACCCTGTCCGCCCGCCCCCGCTGGCCCCTTGACCGGACCAGCCCCGCCATGTTGGGATCGGGCAAGAAAGGGGCAAAGGCATGAGCATTTCCGTCCTTGGCGCAGGTGCATTCGGCACCGCACTGGCAATTTCACTGGCGCGGAGTGGTCAACCCGTCATCCTGTGGGCGCGGGATGCGGACCATGCGAAAATGATGCAAGCGGACCGCGAAAATGCCAAACGCCTGTCCGGCCATCGCTTTCCCGATTCCCTGACTGTCACCGCCGATATTGAAATCGCCACACAGGCTGAAATCCTGCTGCTGGCAACCCCGATGCAACAACTGGCCCGTTTCACCACCGAACACGCTGACCTGCTGGCCAACCACCCGCTTGTCGCCTGTTGCAAGGGGGTCGATCTGCAAACCGGCCTTGGCCCCGTTGCTACGCTGGCACAAATCTGTCCCACAGCGACCCCCGCCATCCTGACCGGTCCCAGCTTTGCCAATGACATCGCCCGTGGCCTGCCCACCGCCCTGACACTGGCCTGCGCGGATGACACGATCGGCGCGATGTTGCAAACCCGACTATCCACCGAAAATCTGCGCCTGTACCGCACCACCGACACCACTGGCGCCGAACTGGGCGGGGCGTTGAAAAACGTGGTCGCCATAGCTTGCGGCGCCGCAATGGGTGCCGGACTGGGTGAAAGCGCACGCGCTGCGGTAATGACGCGCGGCTATGCGGAAATGCAGCGGCTGGCGCAGGACATGGGGGCCAAGGCGCAAACACTGTCTGGCCTGTCGGGGTTCGGAGATTTGACCCTGACCTGCACGTCCGAGCAGTCGCGAAACTATTCCTACGGGCTGGCCCTGGGGCAAGGCAAACCCTTTGACCCGAATATCACAGTCGAGGGGGCGAAAACGGCTCTGGCAGTCTCTAACCTTGCCAAAAACCGTAATGTTGAAATGCCGATCACCGAGGTGATTGCCGCCGTTCTGACCGAAAAAACCACCATCCAGAAGGCGATGGAGGCCTTGCTTTCCCGCCCGTTGAAAAAGGAGTGACCCGATGCTTGTTTGCCTGATCGCCATCGACAAACCCGACGCCCTACAGATCCGTATGGACAACCGCGAAGCACACCTTGCCTATGTTGCGGAAACCGGTGTCGTGGACCTTGCCGGCCCGTTTCTGGATGCGGATGGCAACATGTGCGGCTCGCTGCTGATCCTGAACGTCGGCAATATGTCCGAGGCCGAAACATGGGCCGAAAATGACCCCTACGCCAAGACGGGGTTGTTTCAATCTACCACCCTGCGCGAATGGAAAAAGGTGATTGGCTGATGTCCTATTGGTTGTTCAAATCCGAGGCCTCGACCTGGAGCTGGGAAGACCAGTTGGCCAAAGGCGAGGAAGGAGAAGAATGGGATGGCGTGCGCAATTATCAGGCACGCAATTTCATGCGGCAGATGCAGGTGGGGGATTTGGGGTTTTTCTACCTGTCACAAAAGGACAAGATGATCGTCGGCATTGTCGAAGTGATCGCCGAGGCGCATCAGGACAGCACCACGGATGATCCGCGCTGGGAATGTGTGGACATCAAAGCGGTGAAAACATTGCCAAACCCTGTCACCCTGCAAATGTGCAAGGATGACCCGCGACTTGCCGATATGGTGCTGGTCAGGAATTCCCGCCTTTCTGTGCAGCCGGTCACACCCGAAGAATGGCGCATTGTTTGCGAACTTGGCGGACTTGAAGAAAAATTCTGAAACAGCCATTTGCCCAATCTCTATATTCATGTATTCTAATATATTACCGCCAACAGGCAATCTGGAGACTTACAATGACATTTATCCGCAACATTCTTGCCCTTCTGGGGGTTGTCGCCATCGGGCTTGCTGTCTGGCTGGGGCCGGCGCTGTATAAATACAAAACCGCCTTTGACGGGTTCGACGATCAGGCGTTTGACACCTACAAAGGCATGATGGACCGGCTGGCCGAAACCGGCAACGGTGCCGCCGCGACGGTTTGGAAGGCCAAGGTGGCCGAGGGTCTGACCTTTGAGGATGTGGACCAGTCGATCAAACAAGTGGCGATTGACCGGAATATCCGTGGCGTTGGTGAACTGCCGCTGGGCGATCAGGTGGCTGCGATGAAAGGCACATCTTGGCGCAAACTGAATATCTATCTGTATTGCAACCCGCTGACCGCCGCCAAGATGATCGAACATGATCTGGCCTATGCCGCCTATCTGCCCTGTCGTGTGTCACTGGTCGAGGATGAAACAGGCCAACTATGGATATACACGCTGGATATGGACATGATGATCTATGGCGGCAAAACCCTGCCACCGGAACTGCTGAAAGAAGCGCTGGAAGTCAAAGACATCATGCAAGACATCCTGACCCGCGCCGCAGAAGGTGATTTCTAAAACTGTTGCTGGAAAAAACTGGGGGGTCCCGACCCCCCGGAACCCCCCATCACCCCACGTGCTCCCTTAGCACCACACGTGAATATAAAAAGGTTCCGGCCATCCTGGCCCGATACAGATAACCCTAGGCCAAGTGGCGATTCCATTCAAACGCCAAGTGTCGCCAATATGGTTCAAATCCAACCTGTTCCGTTAACGAAAACGCCCGCCAAAATGGCGGGCGCTTTGCAAAAACTGTTATCGGGGTTTAACCGTATACGGACTCTTTGCCAAAATGCTTGGTCAGCATATAGTAAACTACAGCGCGGTATTTGTTGCGCTCGGAGCGGCCATACGTTTCAATCACGGAATCGATTGCTTCCATCAGTGCGGGGCTGTCGGACAGTCCCAACTTCTTCATCAGAAAGTTGTTCTTGACTGTTTCCAGCTCGGATTTGTCGCTGCCTGCAACAGTCGAGGCATCGGCATTATAAATTGCTGGGCCACAGCCGATGGTTACTTTTGTCAGCAGATCCATGTCAGGTGTCATGCCGCATTTGTTTTTCAGATCATCTGCATACTGCGCGATCAGGTCGTCTCTTTTACCCATAAGGTTTTACTCCCACCAATTTGGCATTTCTGCCGTGTTACAAAACGCCAAAACGGCGCGTGACGACACGATAGCCCAAGAATATACCTGCACAAAGGGAAAAATTCGGCATGTTTGTCACATATGATGCGTCAGGCGCAAGCCGTTCCAGCGCCTGACTTTTCTATTCAGACTAGAAGCGGAAACCTGCCCTTACGGAAACCTGATCCAGCTCGGCATCGGGAATTGCACCGGAAAGATTACCAATATCATGGCGCTGGTATTCAATACCGAAAAACATCCTGTCTGTTATGGTATGATCATAACCAATCCCATAGGTCGCACCGCGGCCAGTCCCCAGATTGGATGTGTCGATAACCGCGTAACCAAGCGTTGCGAAAATCAACCCGTTGCCAACCTTGTAACCGGCGCGGGCCTTGGCGCCGTATTGACTGTCCAGATCGGTGCCGCCAGAGGTCGTGATGTTGGAGCCTTCGGCTTCCAGTTCCAGACCCAGAACATAGCTTCCGAAATCCTGATTATAGCCGCCAAAAACACCATATGTGTTATCTGTCGTGGTTGCCGTGCCATCCAGTCCGAAATCTCCGCGACCGATTTGCAGGCCGCCGTAAAAGCCGCCCCAGTCCTGTGCCATAACAGTCGCAGGCATCAGAAGGGCAATTGCGAGGGCTGCCGATTTTATGTGTTTCATTATTTTCTCCTCGTTACTTTGTTGTTGACCGGACAACAGGGTGATCCCGTTGCACAGGTCAAAACCCTGCCTATCGGCAGACCAAAGGACGAAACAAATCACAAAGCCGGTGATGTGTTATTCGGCAAACTGCGGCCAATTGGGGGAAATCCGGTTAGCGGGAAGTAGCGTATTCCGTCGGATACATTCTAATTATTGGCCCTTGCGCCCGATTCATTCACATCTGTGATCGGGTCGAACGACATGCTCTGGAATCGCAGGCAAAAAAAATACCGGACATGATGCCCGATATTTTCTGCGGTTTATTTGCGCTGATTAGTAGCGGTAGTGTTCCGGCTTGTAAGGGCCATCAACCGATACGCCGATATAATCCGCTTGCTCTTTGTCCAGAACCGACAGATTCACGCCGATGCGGGCAAGGTGCAGACGGGCAACTTTTTCATCGAGATGCTTGGGCAGGATGTAAACGTCGTTCTTGTACTCGTCGCCTTTGGTCCACAGTTCGATCTGGGCCAGCGTCTGGTTGGTAAAGGACGCGGACATCACGAAGCTGGGGTGACCGGTGGCATTGCCAAGGTTCAGCAGACGACCCTCGGACAGCAGAATGATACGGTTGCCGGATGGCATTTCGATCATATCCACCTGATCCTTGATGTTGGTCCATTTGTGGTTTTTCAGCGCGGCAACCTGGATTTCGTTGTCAAAGTGGCCGATGTTGCCGACAATCGCCATGTCCTTCATCGCCCGCATATGCTCGATGCGGATCACGTCCTTGTTGCCGGTGGTGGTGACAAAGATGTCGGCGCTGTCGACCACATCTTCCAGACGCACCACCTCGAACCCGTCCATCGCGGCCTGAAGGGCGCAGATCGGGTCAACTTCGGTCACTTTCACGCGGGCACCGGCACCGGACAGGGACGCGGCGGACCCTTTGCCAACATCGCCATAACCGCAAACCACGGCAACCTTGCCGGCCATCATGGTGTCGGTGGCGCGGCGAATACCGTCAACCAACGATTCCTTACAGCCGTATTTGTTGTCGAATTTCGATTTGGTAACCGAGTCATTCACGTTGATCGCCGGGAAGGGCAGCTGACCCTGTTTTACCAGTTCATACAGGCGGTGAACGCCGGTTGTGGTTTCCTCGGAAACACCCTTGATCGCGTCGCGCTGGGCAGTAAACCACCCGGGGCTGGAGGCCATGCGCTTTTTGATCTGCGCATAGATGGCTTCTTCTTCTTCGGACTGCGGGTTTTCCAGCAATTCGGTTTCGCCTGCTTCGGCGCGGGCGCCCAACAAGATATAAAGGGTGGCATCGCCACCATCGTCCAGAATCAGGTTACAAGTGCCTTCTTCGAACAGGAAGATACGATCCTGATAATCCCAGTGTTCAACCAGCGACTGGCCTTTGACGGCGAAAACCGGAATGTCCGCTGCCGCTATCACAGCCGCCGCGTGGTCCTGCGTAGAAAAGATGTTGCAGGATGCCCAGCGCACTTCGGCCCCGAGCGCCACCAGTGTTTCGATCAGAACCGCTGTCTGGATGGTCATATGCAGGCTACCGGCAATCCGCGCGCCTTTCAGCGGCTTGCTGTCGCCATATTCTTCGCGCAGCGCCATCAGGCCCGGCATTTCGGTTTCGGCGATATCCAGTTCCTTGCGGCCGTATGCGGCCAGTTCGATGTCTTTTACAATATAATCGGTTGCCATTGGGCATTTTCCTTGCGGTTCAGATACAGATTGAGGGCGCAAATAACACCGCTTGGTAGTAAGGGCAACTTATCAACTGATTAACTGGCGATTCCCGCCACTTCTTCGGTCTGGTCGAACTGCCAATTCTGACCCGAGGCAATCACACAGCTTGTCCCGTCTGCGCGTGACAACAACAGCGTCCATGTGCCTGTTTCATCGGAACTCCAGATTTCTACCAGACTGGTGGTGCTTTGCAGTCCGGCCCCCTGATAGGTCTCGTGAAAACGGCTTTCCAGACGATCGGTGATAACACTTCTTTCTGCACATAGGGCCTGCGCCTGCACCGGGGGCGCAAGCGCAAGCGTGCCAAATACAAGGGCGGCGGTGACGATACGTTTAAACATAACTGGTCTCCTTTGGGTTATGACCCCGCTGAAAAGCATATTGAACAGCCGGGACGGGTTACAGGCGATTTCAGGTTCGCCTGATAATAAAATGGACCTGCTAGCCGAAATTTGCGAATGACTACCGCACACAAATGCGTCACTCTTTGCGAGCCGTTTCTGGACAACACCAAGGAATATCAAACATGGCCCAACAACCCCGCGCATGGCAACGTATGCTTTCCGGTCGCCGGCTGGACCTGCTGGACCCGACCCCGATGGACATCGAAGTCGAGGACATCGCACACGGTCTGGCCTTTGTGGCGCGCTGGAATGGGCAAACCATCGGCGATTACGCCTATTCCGTGGCTGAACATTCGCTGCTGGTGGAACAAATTTACGCCCTGATCCAGCCCAAAGCACCGGTGAAATGGCGGCTGGCCGCGCTGCTGCATGACGCGCCGGAATATGTGATCGGGGATATGATTTCGCCAGTGAAATCCGCCGTTGGGCCGGATTATGGCCTGCTGGATGATCGCCTGACCGCTGCGATTCACATCCGCTTTGGCCTGCCTGCGGCATTGCCTGTTGCGGTGAAAAAGCAAATCAAGAAAGCCGACAAAATCAGCGCATGGCTGGAAGCGACCCAGATCGCCGGTTTTACAGTAGAAGAGGCGGACAAACTGTTCGGCAAGCCCGCCTCTGATCTTGTCAACGGATTGCGCATCCATTTGCGCCCACCGCTGGCCGTACGACGGGATTTTACCGCCCGTCACAACGAATTGATGCGCAATCTGTAGTTACCAGCGATCTTTTGAAGTCAGCAACCAGCGGCGGTAATATTCCCTGTTGCGCTGTTCGGCCTCTTGCTTGGCCCGATAGCGCCGCATGGCGGCCTCATGGTTCTTTTCTGTGCGGGTGGCGATACGCATCGCACTTGCAAATATTCCTAACATATCGTTTCCTTTCGTTCCTGTGATGCACTAGATTTATCGATATTGCGTTGACAGATCGAATCTGTAAGATTTTCAATATGTAAGTTTAACTATCAAAGGTAATTTATGGACTGGCGCCAAATCCCATCCCTGTCGGCCCTGCGCGCATTCGAGGCCACCGCGCGGCTAAACAGTTTCAGCGCCGCAGGGCGCGAGCTGAATGTCACCCATGCCGCCATCGCCCAGCATGTGCGCGGGCTGGAAGATTTCTTTGCCCAAGGCATGATTTTCCGGCAGGGACGCAAGATGGAACTGACCCCCGCCGGCCAGCGCCTTGCCACATCCCTGAACGAAGGATTCCTGACCATTCAGGCCGGCGTGAATGACCTAAAAGCCGAAACCGATGACCGCCCTCTGAAAATCGCCCTGACCCCGACCTTTGCCGAAAGCTGGCTAATGCCGCGTCTTGGCGATTTCTGGGCGGACCATCCCGAGATAGAACTGGCCCTGCTGCCCGGCCGCAAGCTGGTCGATCTGCGCCGTGATGGCGTGGATCTGGCGATCCGCTATGGCAACGGGGTATGGGCGGGGTATCAAAGCGAATATCTGACCTCGGCGCAATTCATCGTGGTTGCCTCAAAGGACTATATCGGCGATCGGAATATCCGCAGTCTTGATGACCTGAAAGACGCCAAATGGCTGATCGAATCCGACCGGCGGGAAATGATGCTATGGGCCGCGGAACAGAATTTCGAACTGGAGCATCTGGACACAACCGAATTCCCGACCGCCACGCTGGTGCATCTTGCAGCACGATCCGGTTACGGTGTTGCGATATTGACCAAAGCGGTCGTGGAACATGATCTGGAAAACAACCGGCTGGTAAAGCTGTTCAGCGCAAAATCCGGCTCACTGGGCTATTATCTGGTCACCCGAAAAGAGGCGATGCCGGACAAGTTGGCGGTGTTTATCAAATGGCTGAAGTGCTGTAAGTAGGCATCATGATTATACGCCAAGCCACACCCGATGATGCCGCCGAAATGGCCGTGCTGTTGAATGAAATCATCCGCATCGGTGGCACAACCGCCTTTCAAAAAGAATGGACAACCGAGGATATGCAGGGGTTTATACGCAAACTGCAAACAACCGGCTGCATCCATATCGCGCGGGACCGCGAAACAGATGCCTTGCTGGGCTATCAATCGCTCGAGGCTTATCCCGATCTGCCCAAAACCCTTGGCATCATCGCCACCTTTGCAAAGGTCGGACGCACCACACGCGGCATCGGCACCGCCCTGTTCGCCGCCACCCGTCAGGCCGCGCCCGCGCTGGGTTTTACCGAGCTGGACGCCACCATCCGCGCCGACAATACCGGCGGGTTGGCCTATTATTCAAAGATGGGGTTTGAGGATCACTCGGTCGCCAAAGCGGTGCCGCTGGACGACGGGACATTGGTTGATAGGTTTAGTAAGCGGTTGAAATTGTAGGATATTATCCAATAGAATTCCACAAAACACACCCACACGCAAAAATGACGGGTGCAGGTGGTGACAATATTCACGCTACTGATAAACCCTAACCCCAACCGCAGGTATTCCCTGCTGATCGTTTGGGCGCTGGCCATGTGGGCGGCCCTGCGATCCAGCCGACAAACGCCCCTTTGTCAAAGATTAGCGATAACCCCGTGCCGGACCAGCTTCGCAACTCGCAACCGGCCCCATCATCCACACCGTCAATAATTGTCGAGCCAACCAGCCGGTCAATCGCCTTTTCCACACCTGCCTGCGCGCGGCCAAAGCTGATTTCCAGCCCGCCACTATCGGCAATCTTCAACCCGCCGGAATAGGGAATGATCCGTTGCGGCATCGGTTTCGGCTCAGGTTGCGGGGATACACAACCCGACAGGGCAACAACCACTGCGAAAATAGCGCGTTTCACCGCGGGCTGCGTTTGGCGAGGATACGTTGCAGGGTGCGGCGGTGCATGTTCAGGCGCCGCGCGGTTTCGGAAACATTCCGGTCGCACAACTCGTACACCCGCTGGATATGTTCCCAGCGCACGCGGTCCGCCGACATCGGGTTTTCGGGGGGCGGGGGCAATTCGTCTGGCTTGGCCAGCAGGGCCGCCGTAACGTCATTGGCATCGGCGGGTTTGGACAGATAATCTACCGCGCCGATTTTCACAGCCGCAACCGCTGTTGCAATCGCGCCATAGCCCGTCAGAACCACAACCCGGCAATCGGGGCGCTTTTCGCGCAGCACTTCGACCACATCCAGCCCGTTACCGTCCTCGAGCCGTAGATCAACCACCGCATAGGCCGGCGGGCGCGCCGTGGCAATCGCCTTGCCGGCTGCAACCGAACTGGCCATTTCCGGCGCAAAGCCGCGCTTTTCCATTGCGCGGGCAAGTCGTTTTAGAAACGGCTCGTCGTCATCAACAAGAAGCAGCGTTTTATCTTCGCCAATCTCGCTCAGATCACCTTCGGCCATGTGTTTCCCCTTCGGATACGTTTCCCTAAGGCCCCACCCTATGCCCAATGGCCAGAATGGTCAATTTGCGTTCTCGGCGGCGTCCAGAAAACAGCCAACTCGTTCGGCCATCTGATCAGGTGACACATCACGCTTGAAAAACTCGACAAAACCGTATTTCGGAAGCACCAGATATGTAAATGTCGAATGGTCCATCAGGTAATATTCCGGATCGCCCTCATCCTGCTTTTTATAATAGGTGCGATAAGCTTTGGACGCTGCCTTGACCTGTTCGGGCGTACCGGTCAGGCCAATCATGCGCGGGTGCATGATATCGGTGAATTCCGCCACAACTTCGGGGGTGTCACGTTCGGGATCAATCGAGATGAAAATCGGCGTTACAATCTTTCCCTGCTCTTCCAGAAGGGTCACAGCCTCGGCGTTGCGGGTGTTGTCCAGCGGGCAGACATCGGGGCAGAACGTATAGCCGAAATACAGCAGGGACGGGCCGGTGATCACATCCTTGTCCGTCACGGTTTTGCCGGTTTCATCCACCAGTTCAAAAGGCCCGCCAATCACGCTGGATCCACCAGCCACACCGTTCACACGGCACTGGGCGAAAATATCGCCGGAATTCTTGGTGGCGGTTATATACCACAACCCGCCCAACAAAGCGGCGACTACCGCAATCGCTATGGCTGAAAACATACGCATTGTTTCATGTCTCCTGATCTGGAATACCTGTGCATTGATCGTCCTATCCAACCTGACTAACAATAGCACAGGTTGCCGCATAGCAAATTCAGGAAAAACATGACAGATTCTTCTGCCGACCCCTATATCCGCCACAGCCGGAGCGACTGGATCAGCCTGCGTACCTTCATTGTGCTGCGCTGGATCGCAATTTTCGGGCAGATTGCGGCGATCACCGTTGCGGTGCGCTATTATAACCTGCAACTGAACCTTGGTCTGTGTTTTGTGGTGATCGGTGCCTCGACTGTGGCCAATCTGGTGGCAATGGCGGTTTACCCCGAGAACAAGCATTTGACCGAAACCCAGCTTTTGCTGATGTTCCTGTTCGACATTTCGCAACTGTCGCTGCTGTTATTCCTGACCGGCGGGCTGCACAATCCGTTTTCCCTGCTTGTGCTTGTGCCGGTGGCGATTTCCGCCTCGATCCTTCAGGCCCGCCCCACGATTATTCTGGGCCTTGTCACAATCACCTTTACCACACTGATCGGGTTTTATCACATCCCGTTGCGCACAGGGGATGGCACTGTGCTGATCATGCCGGATGTGTTTATTTTCGGGTTCTGGGTCGCGATTATCATCGGCACGGTTTTTCTGGGTCTATACGAGCGGCGCGTCACCACCGAGATTGACTCGATGGCCGATGCGCTACTGGCCACACAAATGGCCCTGTCGCGTGAACAGAAACTGACCGATCTGGGCGGCGTGGTTGCCGCTGCCGCGCATGAACTGGGCACACCCCTTGCCACGATCAAACTGGTCAGCACCGAACTGATCGACGATCTGGCCGACATGCCTCAGCAAAAAGAAGACGTTGAACTGATCCGCGATCAAACCGACCGTTGCCGCGATATCCTGCGGTCCATGGGCCAGATCGGCAAAGACGATCTGCACCTGCGTTACGCCCCCCTGTCCGCCGTGGTGGAAGAGGCCGCCGCCCCGCATATGAACCGTGGCAAGCCCGTCACCATTACCGTTCTACCGGACGAAGGCACCGCCGGTAGTGGCCAACCGGATGTGCGCCGCCAGCCCGAAATCATCCACGGGCTACGCAACCTGATCCAGAATGCTGTGGATTTTGCCAGCACCCGGGTCTGGGTCGATGTCCAATGGAGCGATAGCCGTATTGCCATCAAGATCATCGACGATGGCAAGGGATTCCCGCCGCACCTGATCCGCCGCATTGGCGACCCGTTCGTCCACACCCGCCGCCCCCCGGAAAACCAGCATAAACGCCCGGGTTACGAGGGCATGGGGCTGGGCCTGTTCATCGCCAAAACCCTGCTGGAACGCTCTGGCGCGGACCTTAGCTTTGCCAACGGTTGTGATCCCTTCCTCAGCAAAAGCGAACGCCCCGAACGCTGTGGTGCCATCGTGCAGGTGGTCTGGCCCCGCACCGTGATCAGCCGAAGCAAATCGCAAGCAAAACGCGATGTCGGGGAAAACCAGCCAATGCAGGTCTGATTCCCCGTTAACCTTAACGGGCCGTTAACTATTTTACGGTCTATCTGTCCGCAGGTCATTCAACCACAGCGGGCAAGATAAATGCACGACATAGAACCAACCACCTTATTGGTGATTATCATAACGTCACTAATCGCAGCGGGGTTCGCATACTGGTTTTTATTGCGGGGAATGGCATCACAGCAAAAGAACAGCCACGCTATCATACCGCTGGATAAAACCGAAACCACCTATCTGTTTGACGATACCACTTTGATCGACGCCTCGCCCAGCGCCCGAAAACAATTGCCCCGCCAAACCGGTGACGAAACAGATTGGCAACGGTTTATCACCGCTTTCTCTCCTCGGTTTTCAACTCTTGCCAATGACCTAAGGACACTCGCCCAAACCGGATCAATGACCATCTTGCCGGATGATCCGGATGATCCAACCCGCATCAATGCCGAATGGCAGGATGGTTATGCCCGCCTTACCATCTTTGAAACCGGCCCCGCCCCCGAAAAACCGCTGATTGATCCCGTTAACCTGTCCGCGCTTGAATCCGAACTGGAAACCCTGCGCAATACCGCCAAACTGGCCCCTTATCTGGTCTGGAAGGAAACCCGTGACGGGCAAATCAACTGGGCCAACACCGCCTATCTGGATCTGGCCACCACCCTGCATCCCGAAAATGCCAACAGTTGGCCACCCAAACGCCTGTTCACCCTTTTGGCCGAGGCCAGCACATCCCCGCAGCCGGAAATGAAACGTGTCTCTATCAAGGGCAAAAAACCGGACGAGGTGCTGTGGTTCGATCTGGTTTGCAAAAAGACCAACGAAACAACCCTGTGTTTTGCCACACCGGCGGACTCAATCGTGCAGGCGGAAACCTCGCTCAAGGGGTTCGTGCAAACCCTGACCAAAACCTTTGCCCATCTGTCCATCGGGTTGGCCGTGTTTGACAAAAACCGCCAGTTGGCCCTGTTCAATCCGGCCCTGACCGACCTGACCCGCCTGCCGATTGATTTCCTCAGCATCCGCCCAACGCTTTTTGCATTCCTTGACCGGTTGCGCGAAAACCAGATGATGCCGGAACCAAAGGATTACAAAAGCTGGCGCCACCAGATGCTGGCACTGGAAGAAGCCGCAGCAGATGGTACCTACGAGGAAACCTGGACATTGCCCGGCGGTCAAACCTACCGCGTGAACGGACGGCCGCATCCGGACGGGGCTGTGGCCCTGTTGTTCGAAGACATCAGCGCCGAAATATCCCTGACCCGCAATTTCCGCGAGGAGCTGGAGATTGGACAGGCCGTTCTGGACGCGCTGGATGATGCCGTCGTGGTGTTTTCCCAGACCGGTATGATCACCATTTCCAACGCCGCCTATGCCAGCCTGTGGGGGGTCGACCCCGGCACATCCTTTGCCGAGATGAGCATCACCGACGCCACCCGCAGCTGGCAAGATATTTGCGACCCGACCCCGCTGTGGGGCCACCTGCGTGAATTCGTTGGTGATCCGGATGATCGGCGCAACTGGTTCGGTGACGCCACGCTTGACGATGGCAGGCAGTTGGAATGCCAAATCAGCCCGCTGGCCGGTGGCGCGACAATGGTCAAATTCCACGTTAAGCCAGCCCCGAAAAAACCCGCCAAAAAACGCAATACCCCACGAAAAACCCCTGCCAAGACATGAACGGGTTTTCGCCGCGCGTTTGGCAGGCTAAGGTCGCGCCATGTGCAGTCGTTCCGTTTCCCTTACCCTGTCCTCCAGCGACGAAACCGCCAGTCTGGCCCGCCATATCGCACCGCTTTTGACTGCGGGTGATGTGCTGTTGCTGGACGGGCCGATCGGGGCCGGCAAAAGCTTTTTCGCCCGTACCCTGATCCTTGATCTGCTACCTGTACCCGAAGACATCCCGTCACCCACCTTCACTCTGGTCCAAATCTACGACGCCCCCGATTTCGAGATCTGGCATTGCGATCTATATCGCCTGTCCACCCCTTACGAGGTGCAGGAACTGGGCATCGAAGACGCGTTCCAGGATGCCGTTTGCCTGATTGAATGGCCCGACCGTCTGGGCGATTTGACCCCACCCGACGCGCTAACACTGGCCCTTTCGCTGACCGACATGCCCGGGGAACGCAACGCCGTGATAACCGCCACCGATCCCAAATGGTTCCCCCTGCTGGAGTCGCTGGATGTCTGACCGCACCGCCCTGATCACCCGCTTTCTGGCCGGCAGCGGCTGGGGCAACGCCACCCGCAGCCATCTTGCCGGTGATGCCTCGAACCGCAGCTATCAGCGCCTGCAAATGAATGGCAAAACCGCCGTTCTGATGGACGCCCCACCCGATCACGGCGAAGACATACGGCCGTTTGTCGCCATCACCAACCACTTGCTGACCCTCGGCTTCAGCGCCCCCCGCATCCTTGCGCAAGACGCGCGAAACGGGTTCCTGCTGATCGAAGACCTGGGCGATGACCTGTTTGCAAAGCTGATCCAGACCAGCCCCGAAATGGAACTGCCTCTCTATTGCGCCGCCACCGATGTGCTGATCAAACTGCACCAATCCCCGCCACCCGATCACCTTCTGGATTACAACCCCGCCGTGATGGCCGACTACATCGCGCCGCTGTTTGAATGGTATCACCCCGCCGAAGCCACCCCGATCCAGAACGAATTGCAGACGGTGCTGACCAGATATTGCACCACCCCTCCGGTAATGAGCCTGCGCGATTACCATGCTGAAAACCTGCTGTGGTTGCCGGATCGGGACGGGATAAAACGGGTCGGTCTGCTCGATTATCAGGACGCGGTCAGAACCCATCCCGCCTATGATCTGGTGTCGCTGCTAAAAGACGCCCGCCGCAATGTGCCTGCCGCAATCGAAACAGCGATGATTAACCGCTACATCACCACTACAGGCACCAACCCCGATACCTTCCGCGCCGCCTATGCCGCGCTGGGCGTGCAGCGCAATCTGCGCATCCTCGGGATATTCGCCAGCCTGTGCATCAACGCTGGAAAACCGCACTACATCGACCTGATCCCGCGCGTCTGGACACAGTTAACCGAATTGCTGACCCACCCCGCATTAACCACGCTGCAAACGCTGGTATTGGAAACACTGCCGGAACCCACACCGGACCATTTACAAAGGTTAAAAAGCCAATGCGCCAAACCCCGAACGCCCTGATGCTGTTTGCCGCCGGTTTCGGAACCCGCATGGGTGCCCTGACCGCCAACCGCCCGAAACCGTTGATCCCTGTCGCGGGCAAACCGCTGATCGACCACACGCTGGACATTGCCACAGAGGCGGGCATTGGCAACATCGTGGTAAACACCCACTATCTGCCCGACATGATGCAGGCCCACCTTGGCGGATGCGATATTACCCTGTCGCACGAGGACGAAATTCTTGAAACCGGTGGCGGATTGCGCCATGCGCTGCCGCTGCTTGGCCCTGATCCCGTGTTCACCCTGAACACCGATGCCGTCTGGACCGGTCCCAACCCGCTGCAAACCCTTGCCGCTGCCTGGGATCCTGACAGAATGGACGCGCTGTTGCTGCTGATCCCGCTGCCGCAAGCCAAGGGGCACAGGGGCAAAGGCGATTTCATCCCCGATGAAAACGGCACCCTGACCCGTGGCGCGGGGCTGGTCTATTCCGGTGCGCAGATCATCAAGACAAATACCCTGCCCGCCATTCCGCAGACCAAATTTTCCCTGAACCTGCTGTGGGACGAGATGATCAAATCCCGCCGCCTGTTCGGCATCCCGCACAGCGGTAACTGGTGCGATGTCGGCACGCCTCAAGGCATCGAAATTGCCCAAACCATGATCGGAACACGCGATGTTTGAACCCACCGGCACCCTTCGCGTATTCGGCCTGCCCCCGGGCGCGGATTTCCCAAAGGCCCTGATCGACGGCGTGCTGGAGCGTTGCAAAACCCGCCCGCCCGAATTTCTGGCAACGGTGGAAATCTACGTCAACACCCGCCGTATGCAACGTCGCATCCGCGAGATTTTCGACGCTGGCCCCGCCCGCCTGTTACCACGCGTGCGCCTGATCACCGACCTTGGCCAGATCACCGCCCTGACCGGCCTGCCCCCCGCAGTTCCCAAACTGCAACGGCGGCTGGAACTGGCGCAACTGGTCGCCAAACTGGTGGAAAAACAACCCGACCTGGCCCCGCGTGCCTCGGTCTATGATCTGGCCGACAGCCTTGCCAGCCTGATGGACGAAATGCAAAGCGAAGGCGTGCCGCCCGAAGTGATCGAAACCCTCGATATTTCCGATCAATCCGGCCATTGGGAACGGGCCTTGCGGTTTGTCAGACTCACACAGGTCTATTTCGGCGAAACCGCCAATGAACACCCCGACAGCGAAGCGCGGCAACGGTTGGTGGTGGAAAGGATAACGGAAAAATGGGTCTCTAACCCGCCACAAAACCCGATTATCATCGCCGGTTCAACCGGTTCACGCGGAGCCACGCATATGTTGATGCAGGCGGTTGCCAAACTGCCCCAAGGGGCGCTGGTTCTACCCGGATACGACTTTGATCTGCCCGATCATGTGTGGGCGGCGATGGATGACGCGATGAGTGCTGCGGATCATCCGCAATTCCGTTTCCGCGCCTTGCAGAATTCGCTGGGGATCGACAGCAGCGATATTGCCGAATGGACCAAAACCACACCGCCCAGCGCCGCGCGAAACCGGCTGGTTTCCCTTGCCCTGCGCCCGGCCCCTGTGACCGATCAATGGATGGCCGAAGGACCTGAACTGACCGATCTGCAAACAGCTTGCGAAAACATGACGCTGGTTCAGGCCCCCTCGGCGCGGATCGAGGCGCTGACGATTGCGCTGAAACTGCGGCAGGCCGCCGAAACCGGCCAGACGGCTGCCCTGATCACCCCCGACCGTACCCTGACCCGACAGGTCACCGCCGCGCTGGACCAATGGGGGATCGAGCCGGACGACAGTGCCGGATTGCCCCTGCCCATGTCCGCGCCGGGGCGGTTCCTGCTGCATATCGCGGGGTTGTTCGGACAGGTGCTGACCTCGGAAACCCTGCTGACGCTGTTGAAACATCCGTTGACCCATTCGGGCAAGGCGGGGCGGGGCGACCACTTGCGCTGGACCCGCGATCTGGAGCTGCACATCCGCAAAAACGGCCCGCCCTTCCCGACCAAAGACAGCCTGAGCGCCTGGGCCAACGCGCAGGCCGATGACGGCAGACGCGAATGGGCGGCCTGGCTGGGCGATTTGCTGGACGGGCTGGAAACCGTCACCGCCCGCCCGTTAACCGACCATCTGGAACACCACCTTGCCCTTGCCCGCACGCTGGCCGCCGGCCCCGACGATACCGGCAGCGGCGAGTTGTGGGAAAAACCCGCCGGGCAAAAGGCATTGGAGCAGGTCAGCGAACTGCAACGCTGCGCCGGTCATGGCGGCGTGCTGGCTCCGTTCGATTACAACACCCTGTTTCGCAACCTGCTGAATCAGGCCGAAGTCCACGATCCGACCCGCCCGCATCCGAATATCATGATCTGGGGCACGCTCGAGGCCCGCGTTCAGGGTGCCGATCTGGTGATACTTGGCGGGCTGAATGACGGCATCTGGCCTGCCGCGCCCAACCCCGACCCGTGGATGAACCGCGCCATGCGGCAAAAGGCTGGGCTGTTGCTGCCCGAACGCCAGATTGGCCTGTCGGCGCATGATTTCCAACAGGCGATTGGCGCGAAAGAAGTCTGGCTGACCCGCGCCCTGCGCGATGCCGAGGCCCAGACCGTGCCGTCACGCTGGCTGAACCGGCTGACAAACCTGCTGGGCGGCCTGAAGGAAACCGGTGGTGCCGATGCGCTGAAAACCATGCAGGCGCGCGGGGATGGGTGGCTGGGTATGGTGGCGGAAATGGAGCGCATATCAGTCTCTAAACCGCCTGAAAAGCGCCCCTCACCCATTCCGCCAACTTCCGCACAGCCCAAATCCCTGTCGGTCACTGGCATCACAAAACTGATCCGCGACCCCTATGCGGTTTACGCGGGCAAGGTGCTGCGCATTTACCCGCTGGACCCGATCCGCCAGCAACCCGATGCGCCGTTGGCGGGCACCGTAGTGCACAAGATCCTTGAGCGGTTCATCAAGGAACGCACCGAAGAAACCCGTGATCAGGCCAAAGCACGCCTGATGCAAATTGCCGACGAGGTGCTTGCAACCGACGCACCGTGGCCCGCCGCGCGCCGTGTCTGGCGGGCGAAACTGGCGCGGGTTGCGGACTGGTTTTTGCAAGGGGAAGAAGATCGCGCTAAACTGGCCAAAGTATTCAAGCTGGAACAGACGGGTGCGGCCAAAGTCGGCACGCTGGATTTCACCCTGACTGCGCGGGCCGATCGGCTGGACCGTTCGGACGACGGGCTGACCTATATCTATGATTACAAAACCGGCAAACCACCAACGAAAAAGCAGCAGATCGAGTTTGATAAACAAATGTTGCTGACGGCTGCGATGGTAGAACGGGCGGGGTTCAAGGGATTGGCCGATACCCGCGTTGGCGGCGCCGCTTTCATCGGGCTGGGGGCCAGCCCCGAGGTGGTGCCCGCCCCGCTGGATGAAACCGACCTGAACACGATCTGGGCCGAGTTAGAGACGCTAATTTCCACCTATACCGCCGGCGAAAAGGGCTATACATCCCGCCGCGCGATGGAGAAAACCAGCTATTCCTACGACTATGACCATCTGGCCCGCTATGGCGAATGGGACGAAAGCGACACACCAGAACAGGAGGCGCTGACATGACCCGCCGCGATGAAGCCACCGAACGGCAGGTGCAAGCCGCCGCGCCCACGTCCTCGACCTGGTTATCGGCCAACGCGGGGTCGGGCAAAACACGGGTGCTGACCGACCGGGTGGCGCGGTTGCTGCTGGAAGGGGTGTCGCCGCAACACATCCTGTGCCTGACCTACACCAAAGCCGCCGCCAGCGAGATGCAGAACCGCCTGTTCAAACGGCTGGGCGCTTGGGCAATGCAGAACGGAAAAACACTGGCTAAAGAACTGCACGAGTTGGGGATCGAGCGGCGCATTGATGCGGACGAGTTGAACAACGCCCGCACCCTGTTTGCCCGCGCAATCGAAACGCCGGGCGGGTTGAAGATACAAACGATCCATTCATTCTGTGCCTCGATCCTGCGGCGTTTTCCGCTCGAGGCGGGCGTGTCTCCGCAATTTATCGAAATGGACGACCGCGCGGCAAAACTGTTGCGCGCCGAGATTGTCGAGGAAATGGCCGACGGGCCGGATGTTGACGCGATAGACGCACTGGCAGCGCATTATTCGGACAGCGATTTTGAGCGGCTGACCGGCGAGGTGGCAAAACACGCGGCGCGGTTTTCGACACCAAAGGACAAGGCCGAAGTCTGGCAGATGTTCGGGCTGAAACCCGATGTGACCGAACAGGACATTCTGTCGGATGTCGTTCTGGGCAGCGAGGCGGATTTGTTTGCCGCCCTGATGCCCGCACTACAGGCCGGTTCCGCCAATGATGTCAAAGCCCACGCCAAACTGGCCGCGCTGGACCCCGCCAATATCGGTTTTGCCGATCTGGAAATACTGGAATCGGTGTTCCTGACCGGCCCCAAAACCAAACAACCCTTCAGCGCCAAAATAGACAGTTTCCCGACCAAGGCCACGCAAAAGACATTGGGTGCACATCTGGATGACCTGAACAACCTGATGGCGCGGGTGGAAACAGCACGCGAGGCCAGACTCAGTCTCTATTCTGCCCAGAAAACCCTTGCTCTACACCAATTCGCCACTGTCTTCCTGCCCCGTTACGAGCAGCAGAAACAGTTGCGCGGCTGGCTGGATTTTGACGACCTGATCAATCTGACAGCCAAACTGCTGCATGATCCGCAGGTTGCCTCATGGGTGCTTTACCGGCTGGATGGCGGCATTGACCATATCCTTGTGGACGAAGCACAGGACACCAGTCCGCAGCAATGGGACGTGATCGAACGGCTGGCGCAGGAGTTTACCTCGGGCGAGGGGGCGATGCCCGACAGGCTGCGCACGATTTTCGTAGTCGGAGATCGCAAACAGTCGATCTATTCATTTCAGGGGGCCGACCCCGAGGAATTCGGCCGGATGCGGCTGGAGTTTGGGGCCAGATTAGAGGCCGCAAATCTGCCATTCCAGTCGCTGCAACTGGAATATTCCTTTCGCTCGGCCGAACCAATCATGCGGCTGGTGGATTGCACGCTTCAGGACCACGCAGGTCAGGGTCTGGGCGACAGTATCAGGCACCGCGCCTTTAAAACCGGCATGCCCGGACGGGTGGATCTGTGGCCGGTCATCCCGAAAACCGAAGCGCCGGAACAAAAGGACTGGCATGATCCGACCGACAAGATTGCCAAGAATCACGAAACCATTCTGCTGGCCAACCGGATCGCCGACAGGATTGCCGAAATGTGCAACGGCGCGGTGATTCCGCAAGATGTGGACAACACCGGCACCTATAAAATGCGCCCCGTGACCGAGGGTGATTTCCTGATTTTGGTGCAGCGCCGCTCGGCCCTGTTTCACGAAATCATCCGCGCCTGCAAATCCCGCAATCTGGCGATTGCCGGCGCGGACCGTTTGAAAATCGGCGGTGAACTGGCGGTGAAGGATCTGACCGCGCTTCTTGCATTTCTGGCCACGCCCGAAGATGATCTGTCGCTTGCCGCCGCTCTGCGCTCGCCCCTGTTTGGCTGGGGCGAACAGGAGCTGTTCAATCTGGCGCATAAGCGGCCTGCAAAAACCTTTCTCTGGTCGGCTTTGCGCAACGTTAGAGACACATACCCCTACACAATGGCCATGCTGGACGCCCTGCGCAAGGACGCCGATTTCCAGCGCCCCTATGAGTTGCTGGAACGTATCCTGACCCGTTTTCACGGGCGTAATAACCTGTTGGCGCGGCTGGGGGACGAAGCCGAGGACGGCATTGACGCGCTGCTGACCCAGGCGATGAATTACGAGCGGATGGATGTGCCCAGCCTGACGGGGTTCATCACATGGCTTCAGGCCGAAGAGGTCGAGATCAAACGCCAGATGGACGACGAAAGCAACCGGATCAGGGTGATGACGGTGCATGGCGCCAAGGGGCTGGAAGCGCCGATCGTGATTTTGCCCGATACCGTTGGCCGTGGTAGTGCGCCGCGGGATGAATTGTATCTGACCGACAGCAATGATGTGATGTGGAAGGTCAAAGCGGATGCCAGCCCCAAGGTAATGAACACTGCGCGTGAACGGTTGAAGCTATCACAGGAACAGGAACGCTTGCGGCTGCTATATGTTGCCATGACGCGGGCGGAAAAGTGGCTGATCGTTTGCGGCGCGGGCGATCCGGGGAAAGATGGCAAAAGCTGGCATGCGATGATCGAAGCGGGGATGAAAACCGCTGGCGCGGTTCCGCATGGTGATTGGCAGCGGCTGGAATATGGCGATTGGGGCGGCGAGGTTAAGGCCAACAAGCCGGATGAAAAATCCGACGTCACCTTGCCGGACTGGGCCAAAACGGATGCCGAAATCCCCGACCGGCCCGCACAAACGCTGTCGCCATCACAACTGGGCGGGGCCAAGGTGCTGTTGGGGGATGGCGACGGGTTAAGCGAGGATGCGGCCAAGCAACGGGGCAGCGATATTCACCTATTGCTGGAACACCTGCCCGCCCATCCGCAAACCGAATGGTCGGATATTGCCGCCATGCTGTTGCCCGATGCGGCACCCGATATTCTGGCCGAAGTCACCGCCCTTCTGACCAACCCCGATCTGGCCTTTCTGTTTGACGATAGCACGCTGGCCGAGGTACCGATCACAGCCAACCTGCCTGATCTGGGCGGCAAGCGGATATATGGCGAGATTGACCGGTTGGTTGTTTCACCGGAAAAAATTCTGGCCGTCGATTTCAAATCCAACGCCATTGTGCCTGAAAATCCAGACGGTATTCCAGACGGTTTATTGCGGCAAATGGGGGCCTATCAGGCCGCATTAGGGATGGTTTACCCCGACCATAAAATCGAAACCGCTATCCTGTGGACTCGCACGGGAGTCCTTATGTATCTGGAGCACAAGGCCGTTACTGCGGCATTGCGCGCCACCACGATACCTTGACGGCAAAGGGGTGGCTGCATAGGTTCGGCCCAACGTATTCGCCATAGGAGAACAATCATGGCCACAACAGCAGTAACCGACGCTACATTCGAAGAAGAAGTCCTGAAATCCGACCTGCCGGTCGTGGTGGATTTTTGGGCCGAATGGTGCGGCCCGTGCAAAATGATCGGCCCCTCGCTGGAAGAACTGTCCGAAGAAATGGCCGACAAGGTCAAGATCGTTAAGGTCAATGTCGACGAAAACCCAAGTGCCCCTGCGCAAATGGGTGTCCGCGGTATCCCCTCGATGTTCCTGTTCAAGGGCGGTCAAGTTGTTTCCAACAAGGTTGGTGCAGCCCCCAAAGCCGCATTGCAAAGCTGGATCGAAGAATCCATCTGATTGCAGATAGAATAGATTGATCTAGGGGTGCTTTGGCGCCCCTTTTTCATTGAAACTTGTGCAACGGGGTTTGCACCTCCATATAGAATAGAACCAGTCAGGAGGGCACGATGGCCGACGATCAATTTCCGGGATGGCATGGCACTACAATTATCGGGGTGCGCAAGGATGGCGAAGTTGTAATCGCCGGTGACGGGCAGGTCAGTATTGGCCAGACCGTGATGAAGGGCACCGCCAAAAAGGTGCGGCGCCTGTCGCCCGGCGGGTTTGACGTGGTGGCCGGTTTTGCCGGATCAACCGCCGATGCCTTTACCTTGCTGGAACGGCTGGAAGCGAAACTCGAGGCGACGCCGGGACAATTGGCGCGGGCCTCGGTGGAACTGGCCAAGGACTGGCGCACGGACAAGTATTTGCAAAAGCTGGAAGCGATGCTGATTGTGTCGGACGGCAAGGATATTTTCGTGATCACCGGTGCCGGCGATGTGCTGGAACCCGAATTTGACGTGACCGCCATTGGGTCGGGCGGAAATTATGCGCTGGCGGCGGCGCGGGCCTTGATGGATACGGATCTGTCGGCCGAAGAAATTGCCCGCAAGGCAATGGCGATTGCTGCCGATATTTGTGTTTATACCAACGGCAATCTGACCGTGGAAACAATTAAAGGGTAATCCGGTTTGAGTAATTTTTCCAAAGAGGACATTCGCGCCGCTGTAGCGGCTGGCGTTCTGAATGAACAACAGGCGGTTGGTCTGTTAACACTGGCGCAGGAACGGCTGGGTATCCGCGATCATCTGATGGACGAGGACGAACCCTTCGAGTTTTTCAAAGGGTTCAGCGAAATCTTTGTCACTGTCGGCCTTTGGCTTTTGCTGTCCGGCGTTATCGGTCTGGGCGCCGTGCTGAAAGGTGGTGTCGGGATTGGCGTTCTGGGCATGGTCCTGACCTGGGTCTTTGCCCTTTATTTCACCAAAAAGCGCCGGATGAACCTGCCCAGCATGTCGCTGGCGGCAGGGTTTGGCGTTTTTCTGGCGGGCACGGTATTAAGCATTTTCGCAATGGGCGATGAGCTGACAGGATACCATGTTATCATCATGGCCGGGATCGGGATGGTCGGGATGCTGATCTATTACCGCGCGTTCAAACTGCCCTTCACGATGTTCGTTTTCGGGATTTTCGGGCTGATCATGGTCTATGCGATTATGGGCATGCAGGGTGCCAAATTCTCGATTTTCGATTTTCCGGATGGTCTGTTTGACCTTGGCAACAATTCCGGTTTTGCCATTGGCTCGCTGATCTTCGGCTTTGCCGCTTTTGCGCTGGGCATCTGGTTTGACACCAAAGACCCACACCGCATCAGCCGCTATTCCGCCACCGGTTTCTGGCTGCATATTCTGGCCGCACCGGCGATCGTCAACACCATTGCCCTGACACTTGTCAACAGCGGTGGCACCCAAGGGTATCTGCTAACCGCGCTGTTGTTGTTTGTCGTGACCATCCTGTCGCTGGTGATCGACCGGCGCTCGTTTCTGACAGCGGGTATTGGTTATTTTGCACTGCTGATTCCGTGGATGACTCCGCAATATGCCAGCGGTGAAACCGGCATGGTTTTCACACTTCTGATCCTTGGTGCCCTTATCACGGCCCTTGGCACATGGTGGGTGCAAATCCGTTCATGGCTGATGCGCCTGCTGCCCGACTTCCCGTTCAAAGACCGTTTCCCTCCTTATATCCGAGGCCAAAATGACTGATCTGACCCCCCGTGAAATCGTATCCGAACTGGACCGTTTTATAATTGGCCAGAATGACGCCAAACGCGCCGTGGCCGTGGCCCTGCGCAACCGCTGGCGGCGTAAACAACTGGGCGATGACCTGCGTGACGAGGTATATCCGAAAAACATCCTGATGATCGGGCCGACCGGCGTGGGTAAAACCGAGATCAGCCGCCGTTTGGCCAAACTGGCCCATGCGCCCTTTATCAAGGTCGAAGCCACCAAGTTTACCGAGGTTGGCTATGTTGGCCGCGACGTGGAACAGATCATCCGTGATCTGGTGGACAGCGCCATAACCATGACCCGCGAGGCCATGCGCGAAGAGGTCAAGGCAAACGCCCGCGACGCTGCCGAGGAACGGGTGATCGAAGCCATCGCCGGTGAGGATGCCCGCGACGCCACCCGCGAAATGTTTCGCAAGAAACTGAAATCGGGCGAATTGGACAACACGGTAATCGAACTGGAGGTTGCGGACACATCCAATCCGATGCCAATGTTCGATATTCCCGGTCAGCCGGGCCAAAGCATGGGTATGATGAACCTTGGCGATTTGTTTGGCAAAGCCATGGGCGGACGCACCACGCGGCGCAAGATGACGGTCGCCGAAAGCTATGAATTGCTGGTGGGGGAAGAGGCCGACAAACTGCTGGATGATGAAATCGTCACCCGCAAGGCGCTAAGTGAAGTGCAGGAAAACGGCATCGTGTTTCTGGACGAGATCGACAAGGTATGCGCGCGCAAAAACGCCAGCGGCGCCGATGTTTCCCGCGAAGGGGTGCAGCGCGATTTGCTGCCTTTGATCGAAGGCACAACGGTTTCCACCAAACACGGCCCCGTCAAAACCGACCACATCCTGTTTATCGCATCAGGCGCGTTTCACGTTGCCAAACCGTCCGATCTGTTGCCCGAACTTCAGGGGCGTTTACCGATCCGCGTTGAATTGCGCGCCCTGACCGAAGAGGATTTCGTGCGTATCCTGACCGAAACCGACAACGCCCTGACCCGCCAGTATACGGCGCTGATGGCGACCGAAGAGGTGACTGTGGAGTTCACCGAAGACGGCATCGCCGCGTTGGCGAAAATTGCCGCCGATGTGAACCAGTCGGTCGAAAACATCGGCGCGCGGCGGCTGTATACGGTGATCGAACGGGTGTTCGAGGAACTGTCGTTCACCGCCCCTGACAGGGCGGGCGAGGCGGTAAAGGTGGACGCGGCTTTTGTTGAAAAGAACCTCGGCGAACTATCCCGTTCGATGGACGTCAGCCGCTATGTGCTTTAGAAAGGTCTGAAAACCCTTCAACCTTTCGGGGAAAATATGCGGATAGTACCACTTCTGTTTCTGGTCCTGGTGGCTGCTTGTACGCCACGTGGCCTGATCACCATTTACCCCGACGCTGAAAAGATTGGTGCGCTGCAAAGCATTTTTGTAGCCACAACACGTGCGCAGACGGTTGATGGTAAATTTATTAGCCGCCGCTCGCCTGTGGTTTCCTATCTGCACTACAACATTTCCATTCCACCGGCCCACAATCCGGGCGAAATCAACTGGCCGACCCTACCGCCCGATCCGCAAAAGGATTTTCTGGTTACCAAAGAGGACCGCTTTCAATCCTCGTCGCAATTTGTATCTGCCTTGTCCAGATCCCTGCGCGCCCGCAAGCAATCGCAACGCGAAGTGGTGATTTTTGTGCATGGATTCAACAACAATTTTGCCGAAGGCCTGTACCGCATGGCCCAGCTTTCGCATGATTTTGACCTTGCACAGCCGACAATACATTATTCATGGCCCAGCGCCGGCAATCCGTTGGGTTACGGATATGACCGTGACAGTATGCTTTTTGCCCGTGACGGGCTGGAAGAACTGATCAAGGCTGTTGATCGCGCGGGCGCCAAGGATATTTTGCTGGTCGGTCATTCAATGGGCGCTTTGCTGGTTATGGAGACCTTACGGCAAATTTCAATCGAGAACCCGAACGAGGCAAGCCGCCTGATAAACGGGGTGGCGTTGCTTTCACCCGATATTGATGTTGAATTGTTCAAACAGCAGACACGACGGATTGGCCGTTTGCCTGATCCCTTTGTGATATTCACTTCACGCAAGGATCGTGCCCTGCGCCTGTCGGCACGGCTGACAGGACAAAAGGCGCGGCTGGGAAATGTAGATGATGCACGTCTTCTGGCAGACCTGAAGGTAACGCTGGTGGATGTATCGGAATTCTCGACCGGTGCCGCCGGTCACTTTACCACCGCCAAATCCCCCGCCCTGATCCGGATTTTTGCCAGTCTGCCCGGAATCGATGCTGCCTTTAGGCGTGACAGATCGGGGCGATCCGGTCTTTTGCCGGGAACGGTTCTGGTGGTGCAAAAGGCAACCGAGATTATCCTGCTGCCGGTTTCAACAAAAACACCCTAACGCGAACGCCTAAGATAAACGTAATAAGCCCCGTCACCGCCGTGTTTCAAATGCGCTGGCGTGATTTGCAGAACCATCACCGCCAGCGGGGCCGAGGTCAGCCAATGCGGCACTTGCCGCCGCAACACCCCGCGGTGTTCGGGCATGGGGCCGGTGCCGGTGGCTTCGCGTTTTCCTTTGCCGGTGATCACCAGAACCAGCCGTTTCCCCTGCGCATAGGACGATTGGATAAACCCGTTCAGCGCCGGATGGGCGCGGGCCATTGTCATGCCGTGCAGGTCAATCCGCGCCTCGATCCCCAGTTTACCGCGTTTCATTTTGCCATAGGCCTTGCGGTCCATCTGCACCGGCGCGTTGCGCAAATGATCCGTGATATGCGGGGCCAGATCATGCGATGGCGGGGCCACACGCGCATCCTGCCCGATGCGAAAATCCTGCACGCGGGGTTTGGCGGGTTTACCGTTGATGCGCTCAACCGCCTGCTTTACCGGATGTGTCCGTTCGGGATGCATCGGCACCGATTGCGCCGCCACCCTTTGCCACAACTCGCGTTCATCCGGGCGCAATCCACGGGGCTTTCTGCTCACTCTTCGCCCTCCGGCACCAAAGCGAATGCCGTCTGGATCGGTAGCAAAACCACCATCCGCCCGGGGTCGCGCACCCGTCCGGCCATGCGGCCTGCATCATCGCCGGTTCCAAAGAAAATGTCGGCGCGTTGCGCGCCTTTGATTGCTGATCCGGTGTCCTGCGCCACCATCAAACGGCGCAGTGCCTCGGATCCTTCTTTTTCCAGCCAAACCGGTGCACCCAGCGGAGTATAACGCGGATCGACCGCCAGCGTACGCAGTGTCGTGACTGATCGGTTCATCGCCCCGATTGGTCCTTTTTCGGGGGGTACTTTGGTAACTTTGCGGAAAAACACAAAGGACGGATTATGCCGCAACAGTTCGGCCCCCTGCATAGGATTGCGCCGCACCCAGTTCTGGATCACTTGCGCCGAGACCTGATGTTTGGAATACACCCCGCGCCGGATCAGTTCCTGCCCGATCGAGCGGTAATTGCGTCCGTTCGATCCGCCATAACCGACACGCATCATCTGCCCGTTGGTCAGGCGTATCCGGCCCGAGCCTTGAATTTGCAGAAAGAAAACCTCGACCGGATCATCGACCCAACATAGTTCCAGACCACGCCCGCTTAAGGCATCGGTCTCCTCGATCTCGCGACGGGTCAACCACGGTTGGCCGTCCTGAATTTCGGGGGGTTTACGATAAAGCGGATAGCGATAGCGCGGGGTCGGAGTAAGCGAGCCGTTCAGCTCGGGCTCGAAATAGCCGGTAAACAGCGCCGGTTTACCATCCTCGACCAAAACAGGGCGAAAAAACATTTCGAAATAGGTTTTCGCACTGGGACGGGTTTTGGCCAGACGGCATAACGACGACCAATCGCCGCGTTTTAACTGTGAGCAGGTTTCAAGAAAAGTGGTCAACGCGGCGGCATGATCATCATCATGCCAGCCCGCCAGATCATTGAATTGCAACAGCTTGTATTCGGCCGCAGGGGCATCGGTGGGATGGGTCATGACCATCGCCGCCAATACCGCAAACGTCCGAAACACACGTCTCATCCCCCGGTTGCCACCAGTTTCCAGTTCGGGTCATCCGACCCCATTGTGCGGGCAAAGGTCCAAATATCTTTCTGACGCTTCACTTCATTTTTGCCACCTTCGACAATATCGCCGGCACGGTCACGCACGGTTGAATTCAATTCACCAACGAATTTCACGGTAACTTCGCCCAGTCTGGTCGATTCATCAAATTCCGCATCCACCAGCGATATTTCCCGAACTCCGATGAAATTCGCCTCGACTGTCAGCCCCTTTGCCTCGCGGGCATCGACCACTTCGGAAAAAGCCTCGAAAACATCTTCGGACAGGAAGGGCACGATTGAATCCAGCTGACCACGTTCAAAGGCCATCAGGATCATTTCATAAGCGCCGCGCGCGCCTTGCAGGAATTCGCTGACCGAAAAGCTGGGGTCGGCCTTTTTCATCGCCGCCAGCGCTTTGGCCGCATCGCTGCCTTCTTCTACGTGGTCGGTAATATCGCGATCAGGCCCGCCTTCGATCACTTCCAGTTGCGGGCGTGAATTACGGGGCAGACTATCAGACGCCTGTGTCGGGGGTTTCTCGAACCCCTCGCGCGTGCCCAGAACGCTTTTCAGCTTGATAATCAGGAATAGGGCAATTCCGGCCAAAACAAGTAGTTGGATCGTGGGGCTGTTCATCAAAACCTCTATTCAGACAGAAAACATGGAAACCAGATGTGTTCGCCCTTATGTAAGGGCTGGGTGCCCGCAAGTCTACTGCACCCTTAACGTCTATATGAGGATGCCATGTGGTTATTTCTACTGTTTGTCGCAGTTCCGCTGATTGAAATTGCACTATTTATCAAAGTTGGCGGGTTTCTGAGCCTTTGGCCAACCCTTGGCATCGTTGTTGCCACTGCTTTTCTGGGCACCTGGCTGGTCCGCACCCAAGGGGTGGCGGCGATGAACCGTTTGCGGGGGTCCTTTTCGCAATTACAGGATCCGACCCAGCCACTGGCAGATGGCGCGATGATCCTGTTTGCCGGCGCGTTGTTGCTGACACCGGGGTTTTTCACCGATGCCATCGGATTTTTGCTGTTGTTCCCGCCGTTCCGTGCAGCGGCGTTTCGATACTTCAAAAAGCGCGTGAAAGTGCAGACATTCACCACCGGAACCCCCCCACCCCACCAACCGCGCCAGCCGGACAACGTAATTGACGGTGATTTCATCGAAATTAATCCAAATGACAAGCCTTCAGGCTGGACCAAGGATTGAGGACCGTTAACGGACCTGCTAAACCACCCGCGACGTAAATTCCTTTCAGGAGAGTTAATATGGCCGAAACCGGCAATGGTGCCCAAGCAGAAGCACCCCAAATCAAAATGCAAATTCTGGCGCAGTTCATCAAAGACCTGTCTTTTGAAAACGCTGTCGCCCAGAAAGGTGTCGAAGGCGAGGTTCAGCCCGACATTCAGGTTCAGGTCAATCTGGACGCCAAGAAACGCGGCGTGGATAACCAGTATGAAGTGATCAGCAAATTCAACATCACTTCGAAAAACAAATCCGGTGGTGAACCGCTGTTCCTACTGGAACTGGAATACGGCGGCATATTCCAGATCGAAAATGTGCCAGAAGACCAGTTGCACCCGTTCTTGCTGATCGAATGCCCGCGGATGCTGTTCCCTTACGTTCGCCGGATCGTTAGCGATGTGACCCGTGACGGTGGCTTCCCGCCGCTGAATCTGGAAAACATCGACTTTTTGGCACTGTATCGTTCGGAACTGTCCCGTCGCGCCGAAAGCGAGCAACCTCAGGGCACTGCCTAGCCTTTAACCCAAAGCGCGCCGTCGCCCATGTCTTTGACAAAAGCATCATGGGCGGCGGCTTCTTCTTTTGTCAGTTTCGGGGCCAAAGCGTTTGGCCGCGGGCGTGGCCGCCAATCGCTGCCAACATCTGTTCCGTCCGAATTTCTGGCCGTGCTGGACAATTCCAGCCCCGATTGCCGCCCCCCCAGCAATTCCAGATAAACCTCGGCCAGAATTTCCGAGTCCAGCAATGCGCCGTGCAGGGTGCGCGACGAATTATCAATCGCAAAACGACGGCAAAGCGCATCCAGTGACGCCTGCGCGCCGGGGAATTTTTTGCGGGCCAGCGCCAGCGTATCCAGCGCCTGCTCCATCGGAATCAGCGGAAAGTTGATCCAGCCCAATTCGGCATTCAGGAATTTCATATCAAATGCGGCGTTGTGGATCACCAGACGGGAATCCCCGATGAAATCCATGAAATCCTGCGCGATTTGTTTAAATACCGGCTTATCCGACAGAAATTCATCCCCCAATCCGTGCACCTTGAAGGCATCTTCGGGCATGGAGCGTTCGGGATTTATATACTGGTGATATGTATTGCCGGTTGGCATGTGGTTGAACAGTTCCACTGCCCCGATTTCGACAATCCGGTCGCCCTGTTCCGGTTTGAAACCTGTGGTTTCCGTATCCAGCACGATTTCACGCATTTATCTGCTCCAACACCGATTTAACCTGCGCCCGCGCATCGGCAAGCGAGGTTGTTTCAATCACATAATCCGCCCGTGCGCGTTTTTCGGCATCAGGCAATTGTTTGTCCAGTATAGTTTGAAACTGCGCCTCGCTCATACCCGCACGCTCCAGAACCCTCTGGCGCTGGATTTCCGGCGGGGCGGAAACCACCACGACGGCATCCATCATTTCATTGGCACCGGTTTCAAACAGCAAAGGGATGTCCAGCAGCACCACATCGGCATCGGCATTATCAATAAACGCGGCGCGATCGGCGGCGACCAGCGGGTGAACCACCTGTTCAATCCGGCGCAGCGCATCGGGATCACTGGCAATCCATTGTTTCAAGGCATCGCGGCGAACTATACCGCCCTGCACCGCATCGGGATAAAGCGCGCGGATAGGTTCAACCGCGGCACCATTCACATCATACAACCGGTGCACCGCCGCATCCGCATCCCACACTGGCACGCCAAAATCGGCGAACATTGCAGCCGTGGTGGATTTCCCCATGCCGATAGAGCCGGTCAGACCGATAAGGAACGGCTTGCCGCTCATCCCGCCAGCACCGCGTTGCGCAAATCATCATCCACTTCGGGGCGTTCGCCAAACCAGCGTTCAAACCCCGGAACCGCCTGATGCAGCAACATGCCCAGACCATCGACGGTGACACAGCCCTTTTCCCGCGCTTTGACCAGAAAGGCTGTATCCAGAGGCGCATATACCAGATCGGTCACAACCGCCTTTGGTGACAAAGCATCCAGCGGCACACGGAATTCAGGCTTGCCCATCATGCCCAGCGAGGTGGTGTTCACCACCGTTGCCGCGCCTTCCATCATGTTTCCGGCTTTCACCCAGTCGAAAACCTTCACTCTGGCCCCGAATTCCCGTTTCAATATGTCCGCGCGATTGCGGGTGCGGTTGGACAGGCGGATTTCCTTGACCCCGACCTCGAGCAATGACGCCACCACGGCACGACAGGCCCCGCCTGCCCCGATCACCGCCGCCGGTCCCGCCAATGGATCCCAGCCCGGCGCCCCGTGTCGCAGGTTTTCGATGAACCCGTATCCATCGGTATTATCCGCATGGATTTTGCCATCCTTGCGGAAAATCAGCGTATTCGCCGCCCCGATCAGGGCTGCGCGGTCCGTTACGATATCGGCTAGGTCCAGCACGGTTTCCTTGTGCGGGATCGTCACATTCACCCCGACAAACCCCATCAAAGGCAAGGTGCGGATCACCTCGGCAAGATCATCTTGTGCCACGTCCATCGGGATGTAATACCCGTCAATCCCGTAGCGTTTCAGCCAATGCCCGTGCAACACCGGTGATTTGCTGTGCGCAACCGGAGACCCGATCACGCCAGCCAATGGAATTCTGTGGTCACTCATGTTTCCAATACCCCTCGCGTTGAAAGATACGACAACAATTCCAGCAAAGGCAGCCCCAGAACGACAAAATAATCACCTGTGATCTTTGCGAACAGGCGCGCGCCTTCTTCTTCCAGTTTATAACCGCCGACGGAATGGCGGATGCTGTCCCAGTTGCGCAACAGGTAACTGTCCAGATAGGCATCGGAAAAATCGCGCATCTGCAACCGGACTTCACCCATATGACGCCAAACAGGTTTGCCGTGATGATAGATCACAGCGGCAGAAAACAGCCGGTGTTCCTGACCACGCAAGGCCTGCAACTGTTCCTTTGCCTCCGCCTGATCAACAGGTTTTGCCAATATCCGACCGCCAAAATCCAGCACCTGATCACAACCGATCACCAGCGCATCCGACTCTTTCATCGCCACCTTCCGCGCTTTGAATTCGGCCAAAGCATCGGCAACATCCCGTGGCCGGGCACCTTCGGCCTGCATGGACTCGCGAATTATTACCTCGTCAATCCGTGCCACCACTGTATCAAACACCACACCGGCATTACGCAGCAATGTCTGGCGGATGTCCGACTTCGAGGCCAGAATAATTCGATCACTCATCGGCATATCCCTGTGGGTAACTCGTGGGGTTAAAACTGTGCGGGCCAAGGGATAACCCCGAAGCGCCGCGTGGCGGTTGATAACAAGGCAGTTACCCACCTATTCACCACAGTTGCCCACGGTGGAAAAGGATAAATATCTGCTGTGGGTAAACCGGCATCAAAGATTTTATCCATAGAACAGGCAATCCGGACATCCCTGTATTTGCGCCCCAATCGGATTCAATCCACCTGTTTATCAACAGTTTTCCAACCTGCGGATAATCCGGCAGATAACAATTTAATCCACAGAAACCGTTCACCCAACAAAAACATCATCTTTTCTTTTCTATATATATATTATTAGAAAGGCCCACCAAGGTGTGAGGAAAACCCATGTGGGATATGATAACGGATATACTTAGCGATTATTATCTCTGGACCAAAACCCTACATATCATTTCGGTGATTACATGGATGGCCGGAATATTCTATCTGCCCCGTCTGTTCGTCTATCACACAGAATCCGTAAAAACCGGATCGGAAACGGATACGCTGTTTCAAACGATGGAACAAAAGCTGCTTCATGTGATCATGCGCCCTGCGATGTATTCGACATGGACCTTCGGCCTGCTGCTTGTCTTCACACCCGGGATTGTCGATTGGTTGGAAATCTGGCCCTGGGTAAAAGCGGCGTCAGTGCTGACCATGACATGGTTCCATTTCTGGCTGGCTGCGCGCCGTATTGATTTTACCGAGGGGCGCAACAGCAGAACCGGTAAACAATTCCGCATGATGAACGAAGTGCCAACGCTGTTGATGTTCCTGATCGTGTTTTCCGTGGTGCTGAAATACTAGCTATTGTTGACTCCTGCATCACACATCCTTATTTAGCCCGTAACCCCGCCGTCCGGTGGGTGGTTTTTCACATTATAAAATGACCGCGCGCCAGTGTTTGGCGCCCAAGGATTCGTTCCCATGACCCAAGAAACCCTGAACCTTGCCGATCTGAAGGCAAAAACACCCAAAGACCTGCTGGAAAATGCAGAAGAACTGGAAATCGAAAACGCTTCGACCATGCGCAAAGGTGAGATCATGTTCTCGATCCTGAAAGAGCGGGCCGAGGAAGGTTGGGAAATTTCCGGCGACGGCGTGCTGGAAGTGCTACAAGACGGGTTTGGATTTCTGCGCTCGACCGAGGCTAACTATCTGCCCGGTCCTGACGATATTTATGTTTCCCCCGAAATGATCCGCCAGTTGTCGCTGCGTACCGGCGACACGATCGAAGGCGTGATCCGCGCACCTGACGATAGCGAGCGTTATTTCGCGATGACCAAAGTGACCAAGATCAACTTCGAGGAACCCGAGAAGAACAAGCATAAAATCAACTTTGACAATCTGACCCCGCTTTATCCGGACGAACGGTTCAATCTGGAACTGGAAGATCCCACCGTCAAAGACAAATCCGCCCGTATCATTGATCTGGTCGCGCCCATCGGTAAGGGACAGCGTTGCCTGATCGTAGCCCCGCCCCGCACCGGTAAAACGGTTTTGCTGCAAAACATCGCGACCTCGATCGCGGCGAACCATCCGGAATGCTACCTGATCGTGCTGCTGATTGACGAACGCCCAGAAGAAGTAACCGACATGCAGCGCAGCGTTAAGGGCGAGGTTGTGTCCTCGACCTTTGACGAACCCGCCTCGCGTCACGTTGCCGTTTCCGAAATGGTGATCGAAAAGGCCAAGCGTCTGGTCGAACATAAACGCGACGTTGTGATCCTGCTGGATTCAATCACCCGTCTGGGCCGCGCCTTTAATACGGTTGTGCCCTCGTCCGGCAAGGTCCTGACCGGCGGTGTTGATGCAAACGCCCTACAGCGCCCCAAACGCTTTTTCGGCGCTGCACGCAACATCGAGGAAGGTGGCTCGCTTACTATCATCTCAACCGCACTGATTGATACCGGCAGCCGGATGGACGAAGTGATCTTTGAAGAATTCAAAGGCACGGGTAACTCGGAAATCGTGCTGGACCGCAAGGTGGCCGATAAACGCGTGTTCCCGGCGATGGACATCCTGAAATCCGGCACCCGGAAAGAGGAACTGCTGGTCAACGCAAAAGACTTGCAAAAAACCTATGTCCTGCGTCGTATCCTGAACCCGATGGGCACCACAGATGCAATCGAATTCCTGATGTCGAAGCTGAAGCAAACCAAGTCAAACGCGGAATTCTTCGATTCAATGAACACTTAACTTTTTGTTTAATAACAAATAGTTGGATGAAAAATGAGCACGATTTACGCCCTGGCAACGGCGCATGGGAAATCCGGCGTGGCCGTCATACGGCTGTCCGGTCCCCGCGCGCTGGACGCGGCGAAAACCCTTGCGGGATCGTTGCCTGAACCGCGTGTCGCTGGCCTGCGGTTGCTCAAGGATTCCGACGGTGTATTGCTGGATCAGGCGCTGGTTCTGACGTTCATGGCGGGTCACAGTTTCACCGGTGAAGACGTGGCCGAACTGCACCTGCATGGTGGCCCTGCCACCATCAAAGCAGTTCTGCAAACGCTGGGCGATATCGACGGGTTGCGCATGGCCGAGCCGGGCGAATTCACCCGCCGCGCCTTGGAAAACGGCTGTCTGGATCTGGCCCAGATTGAAGGGCTGTCCGACCTGCTCGAAGCCGAAACCGAGGCCCAACGCAAACAGGCGTTGCGGGTGTTTTCAGGCGCGCTGGGCGACAAGGCCGAAAGCTGGCGCAGCCAGTTGATCCGTGCCGCCGCCCTGCTGGAAGCGACGATAGATTTCGCCGACGAAGATGTGCCGGTTGATGTCACGCCCGGGGTTTCCGACCTGCTGGACTCGGTCACAGCCGCGCTTAACGTCGAGGCCAGCGGCGTGCAGATTTCCGAACGAATCCGCGACGGATTCGAGGTCGCTATCGTGGGCGCGCCCAACGTCGGCAAGTCGTCATTGCTGAACCGTCTGGCGGGTCGTGACGCGGCGATTACCTCGGAAATTGCCGGCACCACCCGCGATGTGATCGAGGTGCGGATGGATCTGAACGGCCTGCCCGTCACCATTCTGGACACCGCCGGCCTGCGGGAAACAGACGACACGGTCGAAGGGATAGGTATTGAGCGCGCGTTGGAGCGGGCCGGAAACGCCGATCTGCGGGTATTCCTCTATGATACGGAGCCGCTGAACCTGCCTTTGCAGGCGGAAAAGGATGACATCATACTGCACAGCAAGGCGGATTTATACGATGGTGAGGCCGATTCCATATCAGGGAAAACCGGTCAGGGCCTGTCCGAACTGACCAACCGCATCACCGAAATCCTGCAAAACCGCGCCGCCGGGGCCAGCACCGCGATCCGCGAACGGCATAGAACCGCCATTCTGACTGCCCTCGCCGCATTGGAATCAGCGAAAACCGAGCTGGAATATGGTATAGATCGTTCCGAACTGGCCGCCGAAGAACTGCGCACCGCCATCCGCGCCCTTGATTCATTGGTTGGTCGTGTTGATGTAGAACACATACTGGACGAAATATTCGCCAGTTTTTGCTTGGGTAAATAAGGAATGTTTCACGTGAAACATCGGAACTTTGATGTAATCGTCGTTGGCGGAGGCCACGCTGGCAGCGATGCCGCCCACGCCGCGGCCCGTATGGGCGCGCAAACGGCGCTGATTACCCTGTCAAAATCCGGTATCGGCGTGATGTCCTGTAATCCGGCAATTGGCGGTTTGGGCAAAGGCCACCTTGTCCGCGAAATAGACGCGCTGGATGGCGTAATGGGCCGTGTGGCGGACAAGGCGGGCATCCAGTTTCGCCTGTTAAACCGTCGCAAAGGACCTGCCGTTCAAGGGCCGCGCGCACAAGCAGACAGGAAAATCTATCGCCAAACGATACTGTCCGAGATCGAGGCGCAAGAAAACCTGCAAATCATCGAGGGCGAAGTGACCGACCTATTGATGAATAATGCCGTAATTACAGGCGTTTCCCTTGCAGATGGCTCTGAAATTGCCGCCCCTTCTGTTATTCTGACCACCGGTACTTTTCTGCGCGGCATCATCCATATCGGTGACGTTTCCCGCCCTGGCGGACGTATGGGCGACAAGCCGTCAGTCAAGCTGGCCGAGCGTTTGGACAGTTTCGACCTTGCCCTTGGCCGTCTGAAAACAGGTACCCCGCCCCGTTTGGACGGGCGCACAATCAATTGGGATATTCTGGAAAGCCAGCCGGGTGACGATGATCCCGTGATGTTTTCCTTTCTGTCGGATCGGCCAGCCGTGCGGCAGGTTTCCTGCGGGATTACCCATACGAATGAGGGTACGCACGACATTATCCGTGAAAATCTTGACAAATCAGCGATGTATGGCGGACGTATCGACGGGGTTGGCCCGCGCTATTGCCCCTCGATCGAAGATAAGATCGTGCGTTTTTCCGACAAAATCTCGCATCAAATCTTTCTGGAGCCTGAAGGGCTGGACGATCACACGGTTTATCCTAATGGAATCTCGACATCTTTGCCAGAATCCGTGCAGGAGGATTACGTCCATTCCATTGTCGGCCTTGAGAATACAAAGATCCTGCAACCGGGCTATGCGATTGAATATGACTATATTGATCCCCGCGCCCTTGGCCCGACTTTGGAAGTAAAGAACGTGCCTGGTCTATATCTTGCGGGTCAGATCAACGGAACCACAGGATATGAGGAAGCTGCGGCGCAAGGATTGGTCGCTGGTCTGAATGCCGCGCGCAACGCAATAGATGGTGAACCTGTGCTGTTCAGCCGTTCTGATTCTTATATCGGGGTGATGATTGACGACCTGATCACACGGGGCGTGTCAGAACCCTACCGCATGTTTACATCTCGCGCGGAATTTCGGCTTTCTTTGCGGGCCGATAATGCGGACCAGCGTCTAACCCCCAAGGGTATAGAGGCGGGATGTGTTGGCGAGGTTCGGAAAAAATCGTTTGAAAACAAAATGAACGCGATGAACAAGGCGCTATCAAGCCTAAAAGAAATGACATTCACGCCCAAAGAAGTTGCAGCACAGGGGGTCAAGATCAACCAGGATGGCAAACGGCGGGATGGCTATGCACTGCTGGCCTTTCAGGATGTGAATTTCCCCGATCTGGTGAAAATGCGCCCAGAGCTGGGATCAGTTGCGTCCGAGATTGGCGAACAAATCAAACGGCAGGCCACTTATGCACATTATATTGTGCGGCAGGGTAAAGATGTCGAAGCCATCAAGCGTGACGAAGCGCATAGTATTCCGCCAAATTTCGATTATTCGGCTGTAATCGGATTATCGAATGAATTGCAGTCAAAACTGAAAACCGTGCGGCCAGCCACCTTGGGGCAAGCCGGGCGTATTGATGGAATGACGCCAGCGGCTCTGACGCTGATCTTGGCTGTGCAGAAACAAGCTAACAGAAAGAAAAAGGCCTGAGACGCATGGATTACCGTGATGAGTTTCAGGCCGACTTCAATGTTTCACGTGAAACAATGGCCCTGCTGGATGATTACGCCGCTTTACTGAGAAAATGGAATCCGGCGATTAATCTGGTATCAAAAAGCACAATCAATGCCCTTTGGCAGCGCCATTTCCACGATTCGGCACAGATTTACCAGTTTCAGCCGGAAAACCCATGTCATTGGGCCGATCTGGGCAGCGGTGGTGGATTTCCGGCGTTGGTTTTGGCTGCGATGGCAAAAGAGGATTCGCCTGAATCCCGGTTTACCCTGGTTGAAAGTGATCTTAGGAAATGCACTTTCTTGCGCACGGTTATCCGTGATCTTGGACTGAATACCACTGTAATTACAGCAAGAATCGAGGAAACCGCTGGACTGAATGCAGATATTTTGACCGCGCGCGCGCTGGCATCCCTGGACAAGTTGCTGGAATTTGCAAATCTGCATCTAAGCCCGACAGGCATTGCTATTTTTCCAAAAGGAGACAGGTTTCAGGCGGAAATCGCCCAGGCAAAGGCGAATTGGCACTTTGATCTAGAGGAAATTCCCAGTAGAACGAATCCTACCGGCGCAATTCTGAAAATTGGAGGCATATCGCGTGTCTGATCTGACCCGCCCCAAGGGGCCACGCATTATCGCAATCGCAAACCAGAAAGGCGGAGTCGGGAAAACCACGACCACGATAAATCTGGGGTCAGCTTTAGCTGCCGAAGGTTTCAATGTGCTTCTGGTGGATCTTGATCCGCAGGGAAATGCCTCGACAGGTTTGGGAATTGAAAACGAACAGCGCGACTATAATACCTACGACTTGTTAATAGGTGATGTCCCAATACAAGATATTGTGCAAGAATCAGAGGTTGAGGGTTTGTTGATTGTTCCGGCAACGACGGACCTCAGTTCGGCAGATATTGAATTACTGTCGAATGAAAAGCGCAGTTTCCTTTTGCATAAGGCATTGCGTCAACCGGACATAGACAAACTTGGCCTTGATTTTATCCTGATTGATTGCCCCCCTTCCCTGAACCTTTTGACTGTAAACGCGATGGTTTCGGCCCATTCCGTTTTGGTGCCGTTACAAAGCGAATTTTTTGCGCTGGAAGGTCTATCGCAACTGGTTCTGTCTGTGCGCGAGGTTCGGCAGACCGCAAATGAAAATTTGCGGATCGAAGGGATTGTGTTGACGATGTATGACAGCCGCAATCGCTTGTCGCAGCAGGTGGAAAAAGACGCGCGCGATAATCTGGGCGAGCTGGTGTTCAAAACCATAATTCCGCGCAATGTGCGTGTGTCCGAAGCGCCGTCATTCGGGATGCCGGTGATCGAATATGATCCGATGTCAAAAGGCGCGATGGCCTATGTTGAACTGGCGCATGAGCTGGCGCGGAAAAACACCGTAACCCCAAGCAGAAAAGGAAGCTGAGATGGCGAGCAAAAGACATGAACGGCGCGGTTTGGGGCGCGGGCTTTCGGCGCTGATGTCGGACGTGGCGGCGGATACGGCACCGGCATCTGAAGGCGGGTCAGCAGTGCGGGCCGAACAGGTTGTTCCGATCGAAAAGATTGCCCCGAATCCGGACCAGCCACGGCGTGATTTTCCGACGCAGGATATGGATGATCTGGTAGCGTCAATTAAGGAAAAAGGTGTTATCCAGCCTTTAATTGTTCGATTAAAATCAATAGGTTACGAGATTGTTGCGGGCGAAAGGCGCTGGCGTGCCGCGCAAATGGCCAAGCTGCATGAACTGCCGGTTATTATACGTGATTACACCGATACCGAAGTGCTGGAAATCGCGATTATCGAGAATATCCAGCGTGCCGATCTGAATCCGGTGGAAGAGGCGGCTGGTTATCAGCAGTTGATGGATAAATTCGGCCACACACAGGAAAAGCTGGCCGCTGCTTTGGGTAAAAGCCGCAGTCATATCGCCAATCTGATGCGTCTGTTGCAACTGCCCAAAGAGGTGCTGGATTTGCTGAAAGAAGGCAAGCTGACTGCCGGTCATGCGCGGGCGCTGATCACCACAGAAAACCCCATTGCGCTGGCCCGGCAGGTGGTGAAACAGGGGCTATCGGTTCGCGAAACCGAGCGACTGGCGAAGGGGCCGACAACCCGACCGGAAAAGGTGAAATTGCAGCCTGTGAAAGATGCGGATACCCGTGCGCTGGAGGGGGATTTGTCTGCCAATCTGGGGATGAAGGTTTCAGTTGATCACAGGGCTGGCAAGGAATCGGGCAAGCTGACCATCAGTTATAAAACGCTCGAGGAGTTGGACGACCTGTGCCGCTTGCTTTCGGCTACGACGTAGGGCGCGTCCAAATATACAGCAGAACACCGGATAAAACGACGCCTTGAATGGCAATGATATAGGCCTTCAGGCCAATGATGAACGGGATCGCAAAGGCGACAAGGATTGACGCGGTTGCGTAAATTTTGACCCGTTTGCTCATCCCGCCGTTTTCGCGCCACTCACGGATCCAAGGGCCAAAAACAGCGTGATCCAGCATCCAGTCGTGCAGCCTGTCGGACGATTTGGAAAAGAAAAACGCCGAAAGCAGCACCAGCGGTACCGTAGGCAACAGCGGTAGAAAGGCACCGATGATGCCTAACGCAAGCGAGGCAAGGCCAAGCAGTAACCAAACCAGTTTCATGCGCTTACTCCGTTAACAGTTCTTTGATGATGGCATTCAGAACGGGGCGGCCCTGCGGGGTGGCAATCAGACGGTCATTTTGTAGGTTAACAAGGCCGTAGTCAGATAACATATTGATACTATAAGTATTTAATTGTTTACCCGCCAGATTTTCATATCGCAACAGGTCTATCCCGTCCGTCACGCGCAGCCCCATCATCAGATATTCGTCCGCGCGTTCATTCGGACTCTGGGCGTGACGTGGCAGTTCTCCGTTGCCGGATTTCAGAACGGATTCCAGCCAGAGTTGCGGCGACTTCGGGCATTCTGTGGCATAGCGAACCCCGTTCAAAGTCAGCCGCCCATGCGCCCCCGGGCCGATCCCGGCGTAATCGCCTGCCTGCCAGTAGATCAGGTTGTGGTGTGATTGCGAACCGGCTTTGGCGTGGTTCGATATTTCGTAGGCCTCAAAACCGGCAGCCGAGGTCAATTCCTGCGTCAATTCATACATATCCGCCGCCAGATCTTCTTGCGGCAGGCCGTGCAAACCACCGGCGGCATGGCGGGCGCCAAAGGCGGTGCCGGATTCGATGGTCAGTTGATAAAGCGACAGGTGGTCAGCGGCCATATTTAATGCTTCGGTCAGTTCCGCGCGCCATTCAGGCAAAGATTGGTCCTGACGTGCATAGATCAGGTCGAAATTGATCCGCTCAAACAGGTTGGCAGCGGTGTCAAAGGCGGCGCGGGCCTCGGCCACGGTATGCAAACGGCCAAGGCGGCGCAGATCGGGATCATTCAACGCCTGAATGCCAATAGAAACGCGGTTCACACCGGCGTCTTTGTAACCGGCAAAGCGGCTGGCCTCGACCGAGGTCGGGTTGGCCTCAAGCGTGATTTCAATGTCGTTGCCAAGCGTCCAGCATTCCCGCACCTTCGTCAGGATGGCATCCACGGTTTCGGGTAACATCAGGCTGGGCGTGCCGCCGCCGAAAAACACGCTTTTTAGCGGTTTAGAGCCTGTTTCTGCCGCGATACGGCCAATTTCGGAAACATAGGCCTGGGCCCATTTCTGCTGGTCTATTTCCGCCGCTACATGGGAATTGAAGTCGCAATAGGGGCATTTTGACTGACAAAACGGCCAGTGGATATAGAGGCCAAAGCCCCCCTGCTGCCAATCCTCAGGCAAAACAGCCCTGAACCAGTTTGGCGAATGCATCGGCACGGTGGCTGATGGCCTTTTTGTCCGTGGGGTCCATTTCGCCAAAGGTTAGATCATGGCCGTTGGGCAGGAATATCGGATCAAACCCGAAACCGTTTTTCCCACGCATCGGCCAAACCAGCCGCCCTTCAACGCGACCTTCGAAGATTTCGTCGTGACCATCCGGCCATGCCAGACATAGGGTGCAGTTAAAGGCGGCTGTGCGAGGCTCGGGGGCGGTTTTGCTTTCCAGCAAATCCCAGACCTTTTTCATCGCCATCGGAAAATCGCGTCCCGTCGGGGTTTCGGCCCAATCGGCAGTATAAACCCCCGGCGCACCGTCCAGCGCGTCAACCGTGATGCCGCTGTCATCGGACAAGGCAGGTAAACCGCTGGCTTTGGCTGCAAAATGCGCCTTGATACGGGCGTTGCCGGCGAATGTGTCTTCGGTTTCCTCGGGTTCTTCCAGCCCCAGTTCGCCCGCGGATGTCACCGAAATCCCAAAAGGTTTCAGCAACTCGGCAATCTCCACCAGTTTCCCGGTGTTATGCGTGGCGATCACCAACCTATCCCCGTCAAACCGGCGCATATCAGGCAACTGCCGCCTGTTGCGCGGCCATCAGTTCGGCAACACCCTTGTCGGCCAGATCCAGCAGAGTATTCATCTGGTCACGGGAATAGGTTGATCCCTCGGCCGACATCTGCACTTCGATCATCTGACCGTTGCCCAGCAGAACAAAGTTCCCGTCCACGCCCGCTTCGGAATCCTCGGGGTAATCCAGATCCAGCACCGGCTGGCCCGCGTAAATGCCACAGCTAACGGCGGCAACCGGATCAACCAGCGGATCGGATATAACATCGCCCGCTTTCATCAGTTTGTTCACCGCCAACCGCAGCGCCACCCAACCGCCGGTGATCGAGGCACAGCGCGTACCGCCGTCGGCCTGAATCACATCGCAATCCACAGTGATCTGACGTTCGCCCAAAGCCACCCGATCGACACCGGCGCGCAAGGACCGGCCAATCAGACGCTGGATTTCCTGTGTGCGTCCGGATTGCCCGTTCTTGGCCTCGCGGCGCATCCGGGTGTTGGTGGCGCGGGGCAACATGCCGTATTCCGCCGTGACCCATCCCAGACCGGACCCCTTCAAAAACCGCGGCACGCCGGGGTCGATCGTGGCGGTGCACAACACATGGGTATCGCCGCATTTTATCAGGCAGGATCCTTCGGCGTGTTTTGTTATGCCGGTCTCGATTGAAATCGGGCGCATTTCGTCTACATTTCTACCAGAGGGGCGCATGGTGTGTCCTTTATATATAAGCTATGCTGAGATACCTGTGCTAACAGCGCAAAAGCAACCTGAAAGTGCCCGATGAGTGATGGCAGCGAAATATTTGCCGAAATGAACGCCCGCAGTCGCGAGGTGTTCCGGCTGGTGGTGGAAAGCTATCTGGAAACGGGTGGCCCGATTGGCTCGCGCACGCTTACCCGTTCGTTAAGCGAAAAGGTAAGTGCAGCGACCATTCGCAATGTGATGCAGGATCTGGAACATCTGGGCCTGCTGGATTCACCGCATGTGTCGGCGGGGCGTATCCCGACGCAACATGGCTTGCGGATGTTTGTGGATGGATTGCTGGAAGTGGGCGATTTGCAATCGGACGACCGCCAGAAAATCGACGCAACAGTGGGCGAGGCAAGCGATGTGAATTCCCTGCTGGACCGTGTTGGCTCGGCCTTGTCCGGCATGACCCATGGCGCATCACTGGTTCTGGCCCCCAAACACGAAGCCCCGATCAAGCACATTGAATTTGTCAGCCTTGCTCCCGATCGCGCCCTTGTGGTGTTGGTGTTCGCTGATGGCAACGTGGAAAACCGCGTTTTTACCCCGCCGGTCGGTCAAACCCCGTCTTCCCTGCGCGAGGCGGCGAATTTCCTGAACGCCTTGGCCGAGGGGCGCACCCTGTCGGAATTGCGCCAGACCATCGGGCAGGAAATTCAGAACCGGCGTCAGGAGATTGACAGTCTTGCCCGCGCGCTGGTCGAAAGCGGCTTTGCCCTGTGGGACAATGACGATGACAACTATGAACGTCTGATCGTTCGCGGGCGTTCAAACCTGCTGGATGATTCCGAATCTGTTGATCTGGAACGCATCCGTTCCCTGTTTGACGATCTGGAACGCAAACGCGACATCGCCGAATTTCTGGAATTGACCGAAGAAGGCGAAGGTGTGCGCATTTTTATTGGCTCCGAGAACAAATTATTCTCACTTTCGGGTTCATCTTTGGTCGTTTCCCCTTATATGAACTCTGACCGAAAGATTATCGGTGCGGTCGGGGTCATTGGCCCTACGCGTCTGAATTACGGGCGGATCGTACCGATTGTCGATTACACAGCGCAACTGGTTGGAAAACTGATTTCGGATCAGGGCTAAGGAAAAGAAAATGGCAAACGAAAACAAAGACGAATTTCTGGACGATATCGAGTCGCTCGAAGCCGAGCAGGACCGGATCGAAGAAGAAGACGCAGCCGCCGAGGTAGACGAGCTGGAGCAAATGCGCGCCGAGCGGGACGAGATGAAAGACCGTTTCATGCGGGCGCTTGCCGATGCTGAAAATTCGCGCAAACGCAGCGAGCGTGACCGCCGCGAAGCCGAGCAATACGGCGGGTCCAAAATGGCCCGCGATATGTTGCCGGTTTATGATAGTCTGAAGCGGGCGCTGGAAACGGTGACGGACGAACAACGCGCGGTATCCGGCCCCTTGATCGAAGGGATCGAGCTGACCATGCGTGAACTGCTGCATGTGTTTGAAAAGCACGGGATTGTGCGGATTGCGCCCAAGGTTGGTGACCGGTTCGATCCGAATTTTCATGAATCCATGTTCGAGGCCCCCCTGCCCGACACCAAATCCGGCGACATCATTCAGGTATCCGCCGAAGGCTTCATGCTGCACGATCGCCTGCTGCGCCCCGCGCAAGTTGGCGTTTCGTCTACGCCCAAGGGCTAGGTTTCCAGCTCTTTTAACTCATACAACAGGGCGAGCGCCTCTTTCGGGGTTAGCTCGTCCGGCAGTATGTTCTTCAAGCGGTTTTCGATTTCCGACTCTTTCGCCTGCATCGGTGCTGTCGTCGCGGGTGTCGCTGAAAACAGCGGCAAATCGTCGATCAACGCCTTTTGCCCGACTTTGCCTTCGCGCTCGCCTTTCTCCAACATTTCCAGAACCACCCGCGCGCGGGCAACCACGGTTTCCGGCAATCCCGCCAATCGTGCCACCTGCACCCCGTATGACCGGTCCGCCGCACCCTTTTTGACCTCGTGCAGGAAGATCACGTCGCCATCCCATTCCTTGACCGTCACGGTGGCGTTTTCCACACCGTCCAGTTTGTCGGAAAGGGCCGTCATTTCATGGTAATGCGTGGCGAACAAGGCGCGGCTCTGGTTGACATTGTGCAAATGTTCCAGCGTGGCCCATGCGATGGACAACCCGTCATATGTCGCCGTTCCGCGCCCGATTTCATCCAGTATGACCAACGCGCGGTCATCCGCCTGATTCAAGATCGCGGCGGTTTCGACCATTTCCACCATGAATGTCGAGCGCCCCCTTGCCAGATCATCCGACGCCCCGACACGGCTGAACAACTGTGACACCAGCCCGATATGGGCATGATTCGCAGGAACATAGGATCCGATCTGTGCCAGTAGGGCAATCAGCGCGTTCTGACGCAGAAAGGTTGATTTACCCGACATATTCGGTCCAGTCAGCAGCCATATATCTGCCCCGTCCGAACCATCGGCCAGATCGCAATCATTGGCAATAAACGGCGCACCCCCCTGTTGGCGCAAGGCCCGCTCCACCACGGGATGCCGCCCGCCGAAAATTTCAAAGGCGCGGCTGTCATCGACAATGGGTTTGCACCAGTTTTCGCCGGTTGCCAGATCGGCAAAGGCACAGGCCAGATCAATTTCCGCCAGCGCGGCAGCGGCCAGATTAACGGGGCCGGATTGGGCCAGAATAGCGTCTTTCAGCACGGAATAGAGCCGCTTTTCAACCTCCAGCGCCCTGTTGCCTGCGTTCAGGATTTTGGTTTCCATCTCCGACAAAGGCACCGTGGTGAACCGCACTGCATTGGCCGTGGTTTGCCGGTGGATGAATGTTTCGGACAGGGGGGCAGACAGCATCAGATCGGCATGTTTCGCCGTGGTTTCGATGAAATAGCCCAGCACATTGTTATGCTTGATCTTCAACGCTTGAATACCGGTTTGTTCGATATATTCGGCCTGCATTCCGGCAATCACGCTGCGCCCCTCGTCGCGCAGGGTTCGGGCCTCGTCCAGATCGGCGTTATAGCCGGGTGCAATGAATCCGCCATCGCGGGCCAGCAAGGGCGGATCGGCAACCAGCGCCTGTTCCAGCAGGTCCAGCAATTCGTCATGCCCGCGTAGGGCATCCACCGCGTCGGCCAGAATTGCGGGCAGTTCCAGCCCGTCTGCCCGCGCCGCAATACTGCCGGCCTGTGCCAGCCCGTCGCGCACCGCTGTCAAATCCCGCGGCCCGCCCCGATCCAGTCCCAGACGTGAAACCGCGCGGTCCATATCGGGGGTCTTGCGCAAATCGTCGCGCAGGGCATCGGCAAAGGCGCTGTTTTCGATCATAAAGGAAACCGCATCCTGTCGCGCATGTATTGCGGGCAAGTTCCGCGACGGACTGGATAATCGCCGTTCCAGCAACCGCCCGCCGCCCGCTGTGATGGTCCGGTCAATCACCGCAATCAGCGATCCCTCACGCCCGCCGCTTAAACTGCGGGTCAGCTCCAGATTACGCCGCGTTGCCGCGTCAATCTGCATTGCCCCGTCAGCACTTTCGCGCACCGGTGGACGCAACAGGGGCAACTGCCCCTTCTGGGTAATGTCCAGCCACTCAACAATCGCACCCATCGCTGAATTTTCCGCGCGGGAGAACTGGCCAAAAGCCTCCATCGTGCCGACCTTGAACAGCTCCGTCAGCCGTTTTTCTGCCGCTGTGCTATCGAAACTGGCGGGGGACAAGGCAGTCAGGGATGCGCCAATATCAGTCACTAACTCGGCCAATTCCGCTTCCATCTGCTCGGACACCACCAGTTCACGCGGAGACAGGCGCGCCAGTTCCGGTCCCAGTTTCACCTGTGGGCAAGGCATCACATGAAACACGCCGGTGGAAATGTCGACCCAGGCCAAAGCCCCCTCGCCGCGCACCTCGGAATAGGCGGCCAGAAAATTGTGCCGTCGTGCGTCCAGCAATGAATCCTCGGTCAATGTGCCCGGTGTGACCAGCCGCACAACCTCGCGTTTGACAACAGCCTTGTAGCCGCGTTTTTTCGCCTCGGCGGGGTCCTCCATCTGTTCGCACACCGCAACGCGAAACCCTTTGCGGATCAGCGTCAGGAAATACCCTTCGGCCGCACGCACAGGCACGCCACACATCGGAATATCCTCGCCCAGATGCTTGCCGCGTTTGGTCAGGGCGATGTCCAGTGCCTCGGCCGCTGCGACAGCATCGTCAAAGAACATTTCATAGAAATCGCCCATCCGGTAAAACAAAAGCGCATCCCTGTATTCGGCTTTTATTTCCAGAAACTGCGCCATCATTGGCGTGACGGATGTTTTGGCGATATTCATCTAACCCCCCGGTTCAAACTGCCGCGATACTACAAATTCGCCGCCCGATGTGGAACCCGCAAAAGGCCGATGTTGTGACCGGCCCAATTCGGCGTTATTGGGGTATAAACGAAAATAGAAAGCCCGACGATGTCCAACAATAATAAATTCACCGATGAAGAGGCGCTGGCCTACCACCTGAACCCCGTTCCTGGTAAATACGAGATTATCCCAACCAAACCGATGACCACCCAGCGCGATCTGTCGCTGGCCTATAGCCCCGGCGTGGCGGTACCGGTCGAGGCGATCGCGGAAAACCCCGAAACTGCGTATGACTATACAAATAAGGGGAATATGGTTGCGGTGATCACCAATGGATCGGCCATTCTGGGTATGGGCAATCTGGGCGCACTGGCGTCCAAACCAGTGATGGAGGGCAAGGCGGTGCTGTTCAAACGCTTTGCCGATGTGAATTCTATCGACATCGAACTGGACACCCACGACCCTGACGAAATCATCAACGCGGTGCGCCTGATGGGGCCTGCTTTTGGTGGGATTAACCTTGAAGATATCAAGGCGCCGGAATGCTTTATCATCGAGCAGCGATTGAAAGAGGAAATGGACATTCCCGTCTTTCACGATGATCAGCACGGCACGGCAGTGATTTGCGCCGCCGGTTTGATCAATGCGCTGCACCTGTCGGGCAAAAAGATTGAGGATTGCCGCATTGTTGTAAACGGGGCCGGTGCTGCCGGTATCGCCTGTATCGAGCTGATTAAATCCATGGGTGCACAGCATGACAACTGCTTGTTATGCGACACCAAAGGCGTGATTTATCAGGGCCGCAAAGAGGGTATGAACCAATGGAAATCGGCCCATGCCGCCAATACCGACCTGCGCACACTGGAAGAGGCGATGAGTGGTGCGGATGTGTTTCTGGGCGTTTCCGTTAAGGGGGCTGTGACGCAGGAAATGGTTTCCGAAATGGCCAAAGATCCGGTTATTTTCGCCATGGCTAACCCAGATCCCGAAATCACACCGGAAGAGGCCCACGCGGTGCGCGAGGATGCCATCGTTGCCACGGGACGTTCAGATTACCCCAATCAGGTAAACAACGTGCTGGGCTTTCCCTACCTGTTTCGCGGGGCGCTGGACATCCACGCGCGCGCCATCAATGACGATATGAAAATCGCTTGTGCCCATGCTTTGGCCGAACTGGCCCGCGAAGATGTGCCAGACGAAGTGGCGATGGCCTATGGTCGCGCGCTGAGTTTCGGGCGTGACTACATTATCCCCGCTCCGTTTGACCCGCGTCTGATTTACACAATCCCGCCTGCGGTGGCCAAAGCGGGTATGGATACCGGTGTTGCCCGTCGTCCGATTGTCGATATGGACGGCTATCGGGAATCGCTGAAAGAGCGGCTTGATCCTACGGCGTCTATCCTTCGTGGTATCCACGCGCGCGCCAAGGCGGCGCAACGGCGGATGATCTTTGCCGAAGGTGATGATGTGCGGGTTCTGCGCGCCGCGGTTGCCTATCAACGCGCGGGCCTTGGTCATGCGCTGGTGGTGGGGCGTGATAATGACGTAAAGGCCAAACTGGAAGCCGCCGGCATGGGCGATGCGGTTAGCGAACTGGAGGTGGTGAACGCCGCCAAAACCGAGCACCTCGCGATGTATAAGGATTTCCTTTACAAACGCTTGCAGCGCAAGGGTTATGACCGCTCCGATATACATCGCCTTGCCGCACGCGATCGCCATGTGTTTTCCGCGCTGATGCTGGCGCACGGACATGGCGACGGACTGGTGACAGGTGCAACACGCAAATCGGCCCATGTGATGCAGTTGATAAACCATGTCTTCGATGCTTCGGCGGCGGACGGGGCTGTCGGGGTGACCGCAGTTCTGCATAGCGGGAAAATTGTGTTGATTGCTGACACTTTGGTGCATGAATGGCCCGATGAAGAAGATCTGGCCACCATTGCCGAACGCGGGGCAGATGTGGCAAAATCCCTTGGGTTAGAGCCGCGTGTAGCCTTTGTCAGCTTCTCGACCTTTGGCTATCCGGTGTCCGAGCGGGCCGAGAAAATGCACCTGGCGCCGGAGGTACTGGAAAAGCGCGGCGTGTCGTTTGAATTCGAAGGCGAGATGACTGTAGACGTGGCCTTGAACGCCAAGGCGATGGCGCAATATCCGTTCAGCCGCCTGACCGGTCCGGCCAATGTGCTGGTGGTTCCGGCGCGACATTCGGCGTCGATTTCGGTCAAGCTGATGCAGGAAATGGCGGGGGCAACGGTGATCGGGCCGATCCTGACGGGGATTGATGCCTCGATCCAGATTTGTTCCACAGTGTCCACATCTAACGACATTCTGAACATGGCTATTCTGGCCGCCTGCAAGGTGGGCTAAATGACAATCTATAACCTCGGCTCGATCAACGCGGATCATTTCTATCAAGTGCCGCATTTGCCCGAACCCGGGGAAACGCTGGCGGCCAATGCGTTTTCGACCGGGTTGGGCGGCAAGGGGATCAACCAGTCGGTTGCCGCTGCACTGGCCGGATCCAAGGTGGTGCATATCGGCGCTGTCGGGCCGGACGGGCAATGGGCGGTGGACCGGATCGCCGCTTTCGGGGTCGAGACGCAGCATATCCGCAGGGTGGAAACGCCGACAGGCCATGCGATTATCAACGTCGATGCAAATGGCGAAAACGCGATTGTGATCTTTTCCGGCGCGAACAATTGCCAGTCTGTTGCGCAGATCGAACAGGTTCTGGGCGGGGCTGGCAAGGGCGATATCCTGCTGCTTCAAAACGAAACAACGTTGCAGGTCGAGGCCGCAAAGATTGCCCATGATCGCGGGCTGAAGGTGATCTATTCTGCCGCCCCGTTTTCGGTTGATGCGGTCAGGGATGTGATGGAATATGTTACAATTCTGATGATGAATCAGGTTGAATCCGAACAGCTTTGCGCTGGGTTAGAGACTGATCTGACCTCGCTTCCTGTATCGGAAATCATTGTTACCAAAGGGTCAAACGGGGCGATGTGGTTGCAGCCGGGAACCGGCGAGACCAGCTATACCCCTTCGTTCCCAGTTATACCGGTTGATACCACTGCGGCAGGCGATACCTTTGCCGGTTATGTTGCGGCGGGGCTGGATCAAGGGATGAACGTGCAGGATGCCATGCGCCTGGCATCGGCGGCGGCGGCATTGAAGGTGACGCGCAAGGGGACGGCGGATGTGATCCCGTCCGCAGATGAAGTTGCAAACTTCCTGAACGCTAATGGGTGATAAAAGGCGCGTTGGCGCCCCATAGGCGTTGCACACGTTTATCGCGGCCACAGGCTTTGCGATAGGCTTGATATGCTTCGGACTGCTTTCTTATTCCAAACCGCGTCAAGACACGTTTTGTGCCCCTGTAGTAATTCTGATGTGGCGGACCAGCGACATAGAATCGGGCTGCCGGTAAAATCTGGGTGCGGATTGAACGGCGCAAACTGCGTTTTGCGTAACGGATGGTTTCTTCGGCAATGGCTTTTTCCCTAGGGTTAGAGACGAATATAGCCGTCCGATAGCTATCCCCACGGTCACAAAACTGCCCGCCGCCATCTGTGGGGTCAATCGACATGATGAACAGTTTCAACAGGGATTCATAACTGATTTTGGCAGGGTCATAGGTGATTTGCACGGCCTCGAAATGGCCTGTCCGCCCTGTTTTGACCTGTTTGTAGGTCGGGTTTTCTGTATGCCCGCCAGTGAAACCGGACACAGCCTTGATCACCCCGCGCACCCGCTCAAAATCGGATTCGACACACCAGAAACAGCCGCCTGCCACCACCATTGTTTTCGTCTGCGCCGCGTAGGCGCGCGAATGGTTCAGGGCGATGCCTGCCAGTATGGCAATAAACAGTATGATGCTTTTGAGCGAATATGATTTTAGGCCCATGCTTGGTCTCCTTAGCTTTTCAACAGCTTGTTTTATGTATCCGGTCTGCACAACCCGCCTCACGCCACAGTGAACAGGATTTACCGCTTGCGATGTGGCCGATCTGCGTTACCGTCTGGCCAAACAAGGAGGTTCACATGTCCGATCACGTCACCACCCATCAGGCGCAGGAAGATGCACGCAATGAATCGCTGTTGATTTACGTTGACGGCGAAATGAAACCCAGGGCCAAAGCCATGGTCAGCGTTTACGACAGCGGTTTCATGCTGGGCGATGGTGTGTGGGAGGGGCTGCGTCTGTATGACGGGCGCTGGGCCTTTGTGGATGAACATCTGGACCGGCTGTTCGAGGCCGCCAAGGCGATTGATCTGGATATCGGCATGACGCGGGATCAGGTTTTTGCTGCGCTCGAGCAAACCTGCGCCGCCAATGACATGCACACCGATGTCCACGCGCGCCTGATGGTGACACGCGGGGTGAAACGGTTGCCATTTCAGCATCCATCGCTTTCGGTCTCCGGTCCGACCATGGTGATCATCATGGAACATTCCAAACCCAAGGCCCCGCGTCCGATCCGGCTGGCCACAGTGCCGCACCAGCGTGGTTTGCCGATGACGCAGGATCCCAAGCTGAATTCCCATTCCAAGCTGAACTGCATTCTGGCCTGTATCGCCGCCGAAAAGGCCGGTGCGGACGAGGCATTGATGCTGGACGTGCATGGGTTCGTGAACACCACTAACGCCTGTAACTTTTTTATCGTGCGCAAAGGGCAGGTCTGGACCAGCACCGGCGACTATTGCATGAACGGCATCACCCGCCAAAAGGTGATCGACCTGTGCCGCGCCAATGACATTGAGGTGTTCGAGCGCAACTATTCGCTGGTCGATACCTATGGTGCGGACGAGGCCTTTTTGACCGGCACCTTTGGCGCGCAATCCCCTGTCAGCGAAATTGACGGGCGGGTGATTGGCAGCGGTCAGTTGGGGCCGGTGACGGAACGTATCAGGGGTCTGTATAAGGCTCTAATCCAGCAGGAAACTGCGAAATGAAGATAGCAATGTGGTCCGGCCCACGGAACCTTTCGACGGCGATGATGTATTCTTTCGGGGCGCGGGCCGATTGTGCCGTCTGGGACGAGCCATTTTATGCGGCCTATCTGGAAATGACCGGGCTGGAGCATCCGATGCGGGCCGAAATTCTGGCCGCAGGGGAAACGGACGCGGCCAAGGTTGCGGCGCGTCTGACGGGGCCGCACCCCGACGGTAAGCCGCATTTCTATCAGAAACATATGACCCAGCATATGATTGACGGGGTTGACCATGGCTGGATGAAACAGGTGAAAAATGTGTTCCTGATCCGTCATCCGGCCCGTGTGATTGCCAGCTATGCGGCCAAACGCGATAACCCGACGCTGGATGATATCGGGTTCTGGCAACAGGCGGAATTGTTCGACATGTGCGATGATCCGGTCGTGATCGATTCCCACGACATCCGCGAAAACCCCGAAGGAATGCTGCGCGCCCTGTGCGCGGCGCTGGACTTACCGTTTGATCCGGCGATGCTATCGTGGTCTGCGGGGGGTCACAAGGACGATGGCGCATGGGCGCCGCACTGGTATGGCGCAGTGCATAACAGCACGGGGTTTGCGGGGGTCGAGGGGCCGTTGCCGGAGATGAAAGGGGCCTATTCGGAACTAACCGAACAGGCCCTGCCGTTTTACCGGAAACTGGCGGCTTGCAGGATCACACTGCCCCGCACTTGATGCGGGGCCTTCCTGACAAACACCGTGAGGCCCCGCATCAAATGCGGGGCAGCGATTACTTTACCCGCCTGTCCCGCGCCGCCAGCAATTTCAGCCGCAGCGCGTTGATCTTGATGAAACCGGCGGCGTCTTTTTGATCGTAGGCGCCCGCGTCATCCTCGAACGTCACATGCTCTTCGGAATAAAGCGAATGATCCGACCAGCGGCCAACGGTTTGCACCATGCCTTTGTACAGCTTCAGCCGCACAGTGCCCGTGACGTGTTCTTGCGATTTGTCAATCAGCGCCTGCAACATCTCGCGTTCGGGCGAGAACCAGAAACCGTTATAGATCAGTTCGGCATACTTCGGCATCAGTTCGTCTTTCAGATGCGCCGCGCCACGGTCCAGCGTGATGCTTTCGATGCCGCGGTGTGCTTCCAGCATGATGGTGCCGCCCGGCGTTTCGTAAATGCCGCGTGATTTCATGCCGACGAACCGGCCTTCGACCAGATCAAGGCGGCCAATGCCGTGTTTGCCGCCCAATTCGTTCAGCGCGGTCAGCATTTCGGCGGGCGTCAGCGGATTGCCATCCAGCGCAACGGGGTCGCCCTTTTCATAGGTGATCTCGATGAACTCCGGTGTATCCGGTGCGTCTTCGGGGTTGACGGTGCGCTGGTAAACGTAATCGGGGGCCGGTTGGGCCGGATCTTCCAGCACCTTGCCCTCGGAGGATGTGTGCAACAGGTTGGCATCCACGCTGAACGGGGCCTCGCCACGTTTGTCTTTGGCGATTGGAATCTGGTGCGCTTCGGCGAATTCCAGCAGACGGGTGCGGCTGGATAAATCCCATTCCCGCCACGGTGCGATCACCTTGATTTCAGGGTTCAGCGCATAGGCGGCCAGTTCGAACCGCACCTGGTCATTGCCCTTGCCGGTTGCGCCGTGGGCCACGGCATCGGCATCATGTTCTGCGGCCAGTTCGACCAGCCGTTTTGAGATCAGCGGCCGCGCGATAGAGGTGCCCAGCAGATACAGCCCTTCGTATTGCGCATTGGCGCGGAACATCGGGAACACGAAATCGCGCACGAATTCCTCGCGCAGATCCTCGATATGGATGTTTTCGGGTTTCACGCCCAGTAGCTCGGCCTTTTTGCGGGCCGGTTCCAGTTCCTCGCCCTGCCCCAGATCGGCGGTAAAGGTAACGACCTCGCAGCCGTATTCGATTTCCAGCCACTTCAAAATGATCGAAGTATCAAGGCCACCGGAATAGGCCAGCACAACTTTTTTAGGCGCAGACATGTTTTTCTCCAACATCCATCGGGTTTTATTGGCGATTATCCCCATTTTGGCCAAAGGGCAAGCCATGTGCGGTTGACCCGCTATAATTGCGGTGGGTATCAACGGGGAAGTTTGGTTTTTGAAAAGGGTTGGATAATGCAGGGCTGGAAGATTTTTACGCATTCGTTGGGGATGGTATTCAACAATCTGGGCGCGGCCCTAAAGATTTCACTGGTGCTGTATCTGATCAACTCCGTTGTTGGGATCTATTTTGGCAGCAAATACGGAGATGTGCTGAATGGTATGGAATCCGGCTATTTGTTTTTGGCTCCACAGGGTTTCTGGGGGGCGTGGTTTGTAACTATGCTTATCGGGGGAATCACCAGCCTGTGGATTGCCGTTAGCTGGCATCGCTATATACTCTTAGAGGAAAATCCCGGTACAATGTTGCCACCCTTTAATTTTGAACGGATTCTTGCCTATTTTTTCGCCTCCATTCTACTTGGCCTGATTATCGCCTTTGTAGCGATGATCGTTGGCATGATTTCCGGTGTTATTCTGGCCGGTCTTGTCAGTTTACAAAACGGACCGGTTTTGCAGCTTTTGCTTCAGATAATGGTCATGGGTCCGGTAATCTATGTTTTCTATCGTCTAAGCCTATCCTTGCCCGCCGCCGCATTGGGCCAACCGGTTGGCATCGGAGAATCCCTGAAGCTGACAAAACCCGCTTCGGGGGCGATTATCCAGTTGATGGTTATCGGGTTGATTGCGGTCGGGGTTCTGAAACTGCCCAGTTTGTTCAATTCTGACCCGTCCTCGCTCCTGAATCTTGTCTATACCCATGTTATCGGTTGGTTTATCATGATGGGTAGCATCAGTGTTCTGACCACGCTTTACGGTGTCTATGTCGAAAAGCGCGAGCTTTAGAATGTCGCGCTTTACCGAAAACGCCCACACTGCTACCGCCGCAATGCGCACCCTGTTTGACCCGACTCCGTTGCAGCGCAATGATCATCTGTCGGCCCGTTATGGTGCCGATATCTGGTTAAAGCGCGAGGATCTGTCGCCGGTGCGGTCCTATAAAATCCGCGGGGCGTTGAATGCGATGCGCAAGGTGGTGGATCATCAGGACGTTTTCGTTTGCGCAAGTGCGGGGAACCATGCGCAGGGGGTGGCCTTTGTTTGCCGTCATTTCGGGGTGAAGGGGGTGATTTTTATGCCTGTTACCACACCACAGCAGAAGGTGAACAAGACCAGCATTTTTGGCGGGGACAACATCGAAATCCGGCTGGTCGGGGATTATTTTGACGACACGCTTGCATCGGCACAGGCCTATTGCACCGAAGTGGGCGCGCATTTTCTACCACCATTTGATGATCCGGATGTGATCGAGGGTCAGGCCTCGGTCGCGGTGGAAATGCTGGAGCAACTGGGCCGCGCGCCGGATATGGTGGTGTTGCCGGTTGGCGGTGGCGGGTTGTCATCGGGCATCAAGTCCTATCTGGCCGAACAGTCCCCCGGGACTGAAATCCGTTATGTTGAGCCCGAGGGTGGTCCCAGCCTGACCGCCGCGATTGCTGCGGGTAAACCTGTGACGTTGAACAAGGTAGACAGCTTTGTCGATGGTGCCGCCGTGGCCCGTATCGGCGCGGAAAACTTCAAGGTTCTGAAAGACATATCCGCCGATAATATCCTGTTGGCCCCCGAGGACCGGATTTGCACCACGATGGTGGAAATGCTGAATGTCGAGGGCATCGTTCTGGAACCCGCAGGGGCGTTGTCGGTTGATGCCCTGCCTATATTGGCCGAGCAGATCAAAGGCAAAACCGTAGTTTGTGTGACCTCCGGTGGCAATTTCGATTTTGAACGCCTGCCCGAGGTCAAGGAACGCGCCCAGCGCTATCTGGGTCTGAAGAAATATTTCATCCTGCGCTTGCCGCAACGCCCCGGTGCGCTAAAGGATTTTCTGTCAATCCTTGGGCCGCATGACAATATCGCGCGTTTCGAATACATGAAGAAATCAGCGCGGAATTTCGGCTCGGTCCTGATCGGGATTGAAACGGATAACGCCGGAAATTTCGCCCGCCTGTTCAGGGAAATGGACAAGGCCGGATTTACCTATAGTGATATCACCAATGACGAAACCGTGGCCGAATTCATCATCTAGGCCGCCTTCATACAGCCGAACTTTTTGCTGAATACCGATTTCGAGGCCGCGTAGGATTCGAATATTTCGTCCAGATCAACAGTATCAGCCTGCCCGCCGGCAGCCGCTTTTTCCCCGGCCTGACATAATTCGGAAAACTGCAAAAAACCCAGATTAAGTGCGCTGCCTTTAAGAAAGTGCATGTCTTCCTCAAGTCGTGACAGGTCCGGCACGGCGATCATCCGCACCATGGTATCCTCGACCTCTTCCAGGAACATGGCGACGACTTCGCGGAAATCCTCGATCCCGACTTCGTCGCGCAATTCGTTTACCCGCTCCCAACTAATCAAAACAATACTCCTGAAAATCTGGCATCTGTATATTTATACGGCGGGCAATCTTAACAGCAGGTAACCCGCCATGGGCCTAAATCATTCAAATTTTATGATTCACTCGGCCTTAAAGGATTGCTGGCACAAAACGGTCAAGCGAAGGAATTACTCCGCAAAAGGGCGTAAAATATGGCTGATTCGGCCACTGCAAAAAACATGCAACAGTTCGAGGCTGACCTTGAACAAGACGAGGCAATCAAACGGGTTTTGGTTGTCGATGACAGTCGTGTGCAACGCCGGATACTATCGTCGTCCCTGAAACGCTGGGGATATGAAGTGCTTGAAGCGGATTCGGGCCACGCGGCACTGGAAATCTGCAAACGCGAGCAACTGGATCTGGTCCTCAGCGACTGGATGATGCCGGGGATGAACGGTCTGGAATTTTGCATCGCCTTTCGCGAGCTGGAGCAGGACAACTACGGGTATTTCATCCTTCTGACCTCGAAAAGCGAAAAGGACGAGGTGGCGCACGGGCTGGATGTGGGGGCGGATGATTTCTTGACGAAACCGGTGAACGCCAGTGAGTTGCGCGCGCGTATCCGCGCCGGTGAACGCCTGCAGAAAATGCAGCGCGAATTGACGGAAAAGAACCGGCTGGTTACTGACGCACTGGCTGAAATCCAGTGCCTTTATGATATTATCGACCGCGATCTGATCGAGGCCAAGAAACTGCAACAATCGCTGGTCAAAGAACGCTATCGCAATTTTGGCAGGGCCGAGGTTTCGTTGCTGCTGCGGTCCAGCGGGCATGTGGGCGGTGATCTGGTCGGGTTTTTTCCGGTGAGCGAGACGCAGATCGGTCTGTATTCAATTGATGTTTCCGGTCACGGGATTACATCGGCCCTGATGACCGCACGGCTGGCTGGGTTTTTGTCGGGTTCGACACCGGACCAGAATTTGGCGCTACGGCAGGATAACAGTGGTGGATACACAGCCCGTAGTCCGGCGGCGGTGACTGAACACCTGAACCGTATTGTGCTTGAGGAAATGGAGACCGAGCATTATTTCACCCTGCTGCTGGCACATATCGATCTGACCACGGGTGTGGTGACGGCCACACAGGCGGGCCATCCCCATCCGGCCATCCAGCGGGCAAATGGAACTGTCGAGTTTTGCGGCACCGGTGGTTTGCCGGTCGGGTTGATACCGGGGGCGGAGTTTGAAGATTTCCAAGTGAAACTGAATGCAGGTGACCGGTTGTTGCTGATGTCCGACGGGATTACCGAATGCCCTGATGAAACAGGCGCGATGCTGGAAGAAAAGGGCGTTGCCGATCTGTTGAACCGCAATGTGAAGGTGCGCGGCAATGGATTTCTTGAGGCGTTGATGTGGGATCTGACAAACTATGCGGGGGATCAGGACTTCCCTGATGATATTTCGGCAGTATTGCTGGAGTTTAACGGGCCTTAACTGAAAAGATTTTCCACAAAATACCGGTCACCTTCGTTCGCCAGACGGTTTACGGCCTCAATCGGTTTCATCCACACCGCCATATGTCCTGCCTCGCTCGGCGGTCCCAATGCCCGCACGGGGCGCGCTGTGTAAATATGGCACAACTTCTCTGCCCACAGATCGTATTCGGGCATATAGGTGAACCGCCGAAACACGCCAATTTTACGCGGCGCGGCGATCCGCCAACCGGTTTCCTCGAATACTTCACGGTGAAGCGCCTGAATGGCCGATTCCCCCGCATCGACCCCGCCGCCGGGCAGTTGAAATTCGGGCGTCGATTCCTCCTGATGGGTTAACAACAGGTTTCGCCCAAGCGGTAAAATCGCATAGGCCCCGGGCCGCATCACATAGTGTTTCCCCGCCACCACTGGTTCACCAAATCGCCGGATCATCTTTTCATCCACTCCCTCAATACCCATCTGTTGTGAAACTGCTAAGGCGCGGAATCAACCACAATCGCAAAAACCTGTCAGGTTGCTCTGCCGCATCAGCCGCGCTATGCCAAAACAGAACGCCAAAGGACGAATGAAATGACAAAGACCGCGCAAATCGCATGGGATGACACCATCCTGCCGTTCCAACTGGACCGCGCCAATATACGTGGCCGCGTTGCCCGTCTGGATGGTGTGCTGGAACAGGTGCTGTCACAACACAACTACCCGCCGCAAATCGAAGCCCTGATCGCCGAGGTTGCCCTGCTGACCGCGCTGATTGGCCCGACGATAAAACTGCGCTGGAAATTGTCGATTCAGGTGCGCGGCGATGGCCCTGCCCGCATCCTTGCCGCCGATTACTACGCGCCGGAGAAAGAAGGCGCACCTGCCCGTATGCGCGCCTACGCCAGTTTTGACGCGGACCGAATGGCGGCGGATCAACCTGCGTTCTCGCAAATCGGCAAAGGTTATTTCGCGATCCTGATTGATCAGGGTGAAGGCACCGAACCCTATCAGGGCGTCACGCCGCTGGATAAACAATCGCTTTCCGACTGTGCCGAAACCTATTTCGAGCAGTCCGAACAGATCCCGACACGCTTTGAACTGGCCTTTGGCCGCTCGCAAACCCCTGGCGAAGATGAACGCTGGCTGGCCGGTGGCATTATGCTGCAACATATGCCCAATGCCTCGCCTTTAATGGTGGGCGCCGATTACACGCCAACATCGGACGAGGACGACGCCGAAAACTGGACCCGCACCAATATCCTGCTGGACACGGTCGAGGAACTGGAGCTGATCGGCCCCTCTGTCGCCCCCACAGATCTGTTACTACGTCTGTTTCACGAGGAACAGCCACGCATTTTCGATCCGCAAATGGTGGAATTCGGCTGCACCTGTTCCCCCGCCAAGGTCCGGCAAAGCCTGTCGATCTATTCGGCCAAGGACATCGCGCATATGACGACCGAGGATGGTGTGGTGACGGCCGATTGCCAGTTCTGCGGCAAGCATTACGAGATGAACCCAAAAACATTGGGGTTCGAGGCGACCGAGCCTGCCGATGATGGCGAATGAAACCCGCGCCAAAATAACCGCCGCGCTGGGCAGGTTGCATCAGGGGTCAAGTGATTTTGACCTGAACCCTGACGTGCAGCTTGATCCGGTGCGCACCCTGCGCCCCGCTGCCGTTTTGGTAGCGTTGCAACAAGTAGGCGGGGAAATACACGTCGTGCTGACCAAACGGGCCTCGCATTTGAAACACCATGCGGGACAGATTTCCTTTCCGGGTGGCAAGCAGGAACAGGCGGACAGTAGCCTTGAACACACCGCCCTGCGCGAAGCTGACGAGGAAATCGGCCTGCCGCCGCAAGATGTCGATATTCTGGGCAGAATGCCGACCCATGAAACGGTGACAAATTTCACCGTTACCCCCGTTTTGGGCCTGATTAGAGCCACATTTACCCCAACCCCCGACCATAACGAAGTGGCCGAGGTGTTCACCGTTCCCCTGTCCCATGTTGCCAATCCGGCGCATTATTCAATTCAGGGCCGCCGCTGGCGCGGACAACGCCGCGCGTATTATACTGTACCCTATGGCCCCTATTACATCTGGGGCGCCACCGCGCGGATACTGCGGGCATTGGCCGAAGGGATGAACCCATGACACAGATCACAGCCGGCTGGATTGATGATCCGCACACGCAACAGGTTTGCGAGATGCTGACGGGGGCAGGTTATGAATGCTATTTCGTTGGCGGTTGTGTGCGCAATGCACTGCTGGATGTGCCGGTAAACGACATTGATATTTCCACTAACGCACGGCCGGATCACGTGATTGAACTGGCCACGGCGGCAGGGCTGAAACCGGTGCCGACAGGGATTGACCATGGCACGGTGACCGTTGTTGCCGGTGGCACTCCGTTTGAGATCACCACCTACCGCCGCGATGTCGAAACCGATGGCCGCCGTGCTGTGGTGGATTTTGCCGACAGCATCAACGACGATGCCCTACGCCGCGATTTCACCATGAACGCGCTTTATGCAGACCAGAAAGGTGTGGTGGTGAACCCGCTGAACGGGTTGCCCGATCTGCTGGCGCGCCGTGTGCGGTTTATCGAGAATGCGGATCGGCGGATCAAAGAAGACTACCTGCGCATCTTGCGGTTTTTCCGGTTTCACGCGTGGTATGGCGATGTGAATGCAGGGCTGGACGCCGAAGGGCTGGCCGCATGTGCGGCGAATTTGGCAGGGTTAGAGACACTTTCAAAGGAGCGTGTCGGCTCCGAGGTCAAGAAATTGCTGACTGCGGCTGATCCCGCGGCAAGTACGGCGTCGATGGCGGCATGCGGGGTATTGAACGCTATATTGCCGGGGGCAGACGCGAAATATCTGCCGGTTCTGGTGCATCTGGAACAGCAAACCGGCACACCCTCTGATCCAATCCGCCGGTTGGCTGTGTTGGGCGGGGAAAACGTAAAAACCAAGCTGCGTCTGTCCAATGCCGAGGCAAAACAACTGGCGCAATTACGCACAGAAATCGGCAGCCTGCAAAGCCCTGCCGCGCTGGGTTATTATCTGGGGGCCGATATGGCGCGGGATGTTATCCTGTTGCGCGCGGTCCTGATGGAAACCCCGCTGGATGAAACCGCGTTTGAACAGGCCAAAGCAGGTGCGGCCGTGCAGTTCCCGATCAAGGCGGCTGATCTGATGCCGGCCTATCAGGGGGCCGCGCTGGGCGAGAAACTGAAGGAGTTGGAGCGTAAATGGGTTGCCTCTGGCTTTGCTTTGGGCAAAGAGCAGTTGCTGGGCAAATCAAAGGATCAAAGCAAATGACCGTCACCATCACACGTCTGGGCCATCATGGCGACGGCATTGCCCAAGGTCCGGTTTTTGCCCCCCGCACCCTGCCCGGCGAAGAGGTTGACGGCGAGATTGCCGAGGGCCGGATTGCGACACCGAAAATTGTCACGCCATCACCCGACCGCGTAGCAGCACCCTGTCGGCATTACAAAGCCTGCGGGGGGTGTGCGTTGCAACATGCTTCGGACGGGTTTGTGGCCGAATGGAAGCAGGACGTGGTGCGCACCGCGCTGGCGGCGCAGGATATTGCAGCCGAAATGCTGCCGGTTCACACATCCCCATCCCGTGCACGGCGGCGCGCGGTGTTTACCGGACGGCGCACGAAAAAGGATGCTTTGGTTGGGTTTCACGCGCGGGCGTCCGATGTGATTACCGAAATTCCGGATTGCCAGTTGCTGCACCCTGACCTGCTGACCGCTGTTCCGGCGCTGCGGGCGCTGACGGTTTTCGGGGCGTCGCGCAAAGGCGAAGTGCGCTTTACTGTAACGCGCTCGGATGCTGGCGTGGATGTGTCTGTCGAGGGGGTAAAGCCGCTGGAAGGGCAGATGTTGATGACATTGGCCGCGATGGCGGGTGAACACGGGTTGGCGCGGTTGACGTGGAACGGCGAAATGATCGCCGAGATCAGGCCACCCTATCAATCCTTTGGTAAGGCGCAGGTGAATCCGCCCGCCGGTGCGTTTTTGCAAGCCACGCAAGAGGGCGAAAATGCCCTGCTTTGTGCCGTGTTAGAGACTGTTTCAGGTGCAAAACACATTGCCGACCTGTTTTCCGGCTGCGGCACCTTTGCCCTGCCGATGGCCGAAAACGCCGAGGTCCATGCAGTTGAGAGCGAAGCCGATATGCTAAAGTCACTGGATCAGGCCTGGCGTATGGCAACCGGCCTGAAGCGCGTGACAACCGAGGCCCGCGATCTGTATCGCCGCCCGTTGCTGCCGGATGAATTGAAGCGCTATGACGCCGTGGTGATTGACCCGCCACGCGCCGGTGCGGAATACCAGATGATGGAGATTGCCAGCGCACAGGTGCCTGTGGTTTCTTCGGTTTCCTGCAATCCCGTTACCTTTGCCCGTGATGCAAAAATACTGATTCAGGCGGGATATGTAATGGGTTCGGTGACGGTGGTTGATCAGTTCCGCTGGTCCACCCATGTCGAAATGGCTGCTGCTTTCACCTTAAAGTGACGGGAATCCGGTGAAAAATTAGGTTTGCCGTACGGCTGACTTGATATATTGCTATCGAAAAAATAGAGCAAAGCAGGCAAAAATGCGTATTTTCAAAATTCTTATTCTAATTACAGTCGTGGCGACTCTGGGCGCCTGCACATCAAAATTCAAAACCTACAACGGGCCGGAAGTTACCCGTGTGCTGATTTTCAAAGAACAGCGTAAGCTGTATTTGATGAACGGGGATAATTATTTACGGGCTTATGATATTGAGCTGGGCTTTGCACCTGCCGGCCATAAAGAGTTCGAAGGCGATGGGCGCACACCCGAAGGTGAATACACGATTGATCGCCGAAATCCGAATAGTGCGTTTTATTTGTCGATTGGCATTTCTTACCCCAATGCAAATGACCGGGCCGCAGCACGGGCCTTGGGAAAATCGCCGGGTGGAGATATATTTATCCACGGTGGCCGCCGCCCGGGGGATCCGAAACGCCCCGACTGGACAGCCGGGTGCATTTCGGTTTCAAACAAACAGATGCGTGACATCTATGCGATGGTCAATGACGGCACGTCGATTTCCATTTTTCCCTAAGGTGGCTGGCGGTAATTACCCACCAGTAACCATCGTCCACCAGATCTTGCCGTTTTTATCCTGATGCCAGGCAAAACCCATGTCCTTGGCGTTCGGGTCCAGAATAACGGCGCGTGTATCGGGTTTTCCCATCCATGCGCTTAGGGTTTCCAGTTCGGTTTCATAGGTTTCCGAAATGTTTTCGCCCATCATCATACCCGGGTAACCACTACGTTTGACCCGATCCAGCGGCGAAGAGCCATCAGAGCCAAAATGCCACGGGCGGTTTTGCACCGACATATCGCGCGAATGGGTGGCGGCAGCTGCCGTCAGTTGCGCGTTCAGATTTAGACGCGGAGCACCTGCTGCATCACGTAAAGTATTAACAGAATCCAGAACACGCAGCTGGATCTTGGACTTGTTGCCAGCTGATATTCTATAAACCTGTGGTAAAGGTTTACCGTCCGGGCCGAGTCTAGGGCCGGCCGTTTCACAGGCGGAAAGGGCAAAAAGAGCTGCAAAGGCAAGAATGATCAAACGGGACATATAATAAGCCATTTTGTTGTTGGTTGCTTCGAATGTCTGTATATGGAACAGCGTTGCAGATCAAACGCACATTCAAGTGATATGGCAGGTTAACGCTTGTTTGATTTGCGACTGCGGCTTTCGCGCCATATATAGGCGGTGAAAAACGGAGAAATCCGAATAGGAGTTTCGAAAAATGAGTACCAAATCAAACGACAAACTTAATCGGCGTCTTTTTCTGGGGACATCCGTTGCGGCACTGGGCACATTGGCTGCACCCGCATTGGCGCAACCAGGATCAACCGAACTGGAAGCAGATATTTCAGGGTCCGTAACCCGGAACATTTCAAGTTTCCGGTCGTTGCAGTGGCAACCCTATTTCTCTAACCTGAAAAAAGGGGCTGTGCTGGTTGATACAACATCCCGCGCCCTGCATTACTGGTCCGAGGATGAGTCGATCTACAAGCTGTATCCAACCAGCGTCCCAATGACCGAAGACCTGACCCGCCGTGGCAGAACCAGTATTGTAAAGAAAGTTGTTGGTCCCAGCTGGCGCCCGACGGCCTCGATGCTGAAAAGAAACCCTGAATGGCCGCATTACATTCCACCCGGCCCCGAGAATCCGCTAGGCACCCATGCGATGTATCTAAGCTGGCGGTATTACCGGATACATGGAACGCACGATACGCGCAAAATCGGGCGCCGGTCATCGAATGGCTGTATCGGTCTTTATAACCGGCACATTGCCGAACTGTTTGAGCTGTGCAAGGTCGGTACCCAAGTGTTGCTTATTTAAAGCCTTGAACAGCTTTTGAAACCCTGTATCACGTTGAAAGGCGGCAGATTTTCCGGCCGCCTTTTTTCATGCGCTATTCCAGCCAGCCGTTCAGGTTATCCTGCACCAGTTTTGCCAGCACCGCGATATGGGCATCGACATCGTTTAGGCAGGGGATGTAGGTAAACACCTCGCCGCCCGCCTCTTTGAAACTGTCACCGATTTCCTCGTTGATTTCCTCTAACGTTTCGATGCAATCCGCCGAAAAGGCCGGCGCGATTACGGCGATATTTTTCTTGCCGGCTTTGGCCAGCCGTGCAACTTCTTCCACCGTATAGGGCTGCAACCATTCCTCGGGTCCGAATTGGGACTGGAATGTCGTGACCATTTCGGTTTCATCCCAGCCCAGCCGTTCCAGCAACAGTTTCGAGGTCAGCTCGCAATCCTTCAGATAGGGGTCGCCCTCTTCGATATAGCGTTTGGGCATACCGTGATAGGACACCACCAGAATATCGGGGCGTTGGTGCATGTTCGCATAGGCCGTTTCCACCGATTTCGCCAAAGCGTCGATATACATCGGGTCACTGCAATAGGCCGGAACCAGCCGTGCCTGTGGCTGTGGTTTGGCCGCACACATAGCCTGAAAAAAGGCGTCATTGGCGGTGGCGGTGGTGGCACCGGCGTGCTGCGGGTAAAGCGGGAAAAACAGAATGCGGTCACAGCCTGCCTCCTGCAATGCCTGCACCTTGGAACTGGTGGACGGATTGCCGTAACGCATACAGAAATCCACCACAACATCGTCACCATACCGCTGAGTTAGAGCCGCTTTCAGCTTGGCAATCTGCGCTTTGGTGATGGTCATCAGGGGGCTTTCTCCGGCCTCGTGATTCCAGATGGATTCATATGCCTTGCCCGATGAAAACGGGCGTTTGGACAGGATGATAAGTTGCAACAGCGGTTGCCATTTCCATGCCGGATAATCGATCACCCGCTTGTCCGACAGAAATTCGTTCAGATACCGGCGCATCGACCAGTAGTCATAACCGTCCGGTGTGCCAAGGTTGGCAATCAGAACACCCACTTTATTCGTCTTGGTCATCGCAGCTTCCTGTTCGTTGGTCCCACTGGCATAGCGTTTCCCCTGTGTATATCACATGCGCCCCTTTGGCGCGGAGTCCGGCAGGGGCATTTCATCCGTATTCAGCGCATCCGCCAGCCGCGCGGTGGCCGATCCGGGGCGCAGGGGTTTCGGCTGGCTTTCATCCGGCGCCCAGCCGGTCAGATAGATCATTTCGAACGTCGCTTTCACCCGCCCCTCGTCCAGTGTGAAATTGCCTGCGTATATATCGGCAGCTTTGGTGAACAGATCACGCGGCGCGAAGACTTTGCGCCGTTGGGCCAGTGCATTGCCCTCGCCCATTTCGCGCAGGTCCCGCAACAGGGCAAACATATCGCCATAGCTGACCGTGCGCAGATCGGTATCGGCCACCGGCAGGGCAAATCCGGCCCGCTGCAACAAGCCTCCCAAATCGCGGATCTCGCCCATCGGTAGCACGCGCGGAGACAGCCCGCCGGTCAGCGCCACTTCGGCTTCGGCCAGTGCCACGCGCAGTTCGGTCAGGGTTTCCCCGCCAAAACAGGCCCCCAGAAACAGCCCGTCCGGTTTTAACGCCCTCTGGCACTGGATCAACTGCCCAACCGGATCATTCGCCCAATGCAGCGCCATCGCGTGAATCACCAGATCATGCGCGGCAGGTTCCAGTGCCAGAACCTCGTCATCCGGCAGAATCAGGGCATTTTCTGCAAATTCTTCCCAAATTTTCGGAAAAGGCGTGATAATTGCGATCGACGTAAACGTCCTGTTAACCTGTTCCAGTCTTTCCTTGATCTCGAACAATGCCTCTTGTTGCAGGAACATCGCGGAATCTGTGGCACGCGCCCGGAACCGCAACAATGCGGCGCGGTCGGTTAGCGGCGGGGGCTTTTGCATGTGGCACATCCTTTTGGATTTGCCGCGCAATGTATGAGGACTGACAGGAAATGCAATCGGCACTTCAACTGATCTACCCGTCGCAATGTATATCCTGTCGCGATCTGGTTGAAGGGGATGATGCGTTGTGCGGCCCCTGCTGGCGGGATACGCCGTTTATCGGCGGGCTGGTTTGCGACAAATGCGGAACCCCCTTGCCGGGCGAGGATAGCGACGACAATATTCTGTGTGACGACTGCATGACCATCGCGCGGCCGTGGTCGCGGGGGCGCTCGGCGCTGTTGTACAGGGACAACGGTCGCAAACTGGTGCTGGCATTGAAACACGGCGACCGGCTGGATCTGGCAAACCCTGCTGCAACATGGCTGGCGCAGGTGGTTGTGCCGCTACTGCAACCCGAAATGCTGATTGCGCCGGTGCCGCTGCACTGGATGCGTCTGCTGAAACGTCGCTATAATCAGTCCGCCCTGCTGGCGCAGGCCCTGGCGAAACAATTGCGGTTGGCCGATTGTCCCGACCTGCTGACCCGCAGGAAACGCACGCGGTCGCTGGATGGTCTGGGGCGCGATGCCCGTTTCCGGATGCTGGCCGATACAATTGCGGTCAACCCGAAACGCCGCCACCGTCTGATTGGCCGCTCGATCCTGCTGGTGGATGATGTCATGACCTCCGGTGCCACTCTGGCCGCCTGCACCGAGGCTTGTCTGGCCGCCGGCGCCAAAGATGTTTTCACCGTGACACTGGCACGCGTTGCGAAGGATGCATAAATCCCTATAGTTCGGCGAAACTATGGGAATGGAAGAATGCAGACAGTAGAAATCTATACCTCGAACTTTTGCGGGTTTTGTGTGGCCGCCAAACGGCTGTTGAAAAGCAAAGGGGTAGAATTTACCGAATACAACGTGGGTCGCGACCCAGCGTTGCGTCAGGAAATGATGGCGCGGGCCAATGGCGGCCACACGGTGCCGCAGATTTTTATCGGCGACAAACACGTTGGCGGTTGTGACGAATTGCACGCGCTGGAACGCGCGGGAAAACTTGACGCGATGTTGGCGGGGTAGGTTATGAAAGCGGCCCTGATCCAGTTGAATTCGTCTGACCAGCCATCGGAAAATATTCCGGTGGTGGTGGAATTCATGCGACAGGCCGCAAGTGCGGGCGCGCGGTTTCTGCTGACGCCCGAGGTGACGAACTGTGTTTCCGACAGCCGCGCGCACCAGCAAGAGGTGCTAAGCCTCGAGGCCGATGATCCCACCCTTGCCGCCCTGAGGGCCGAGGCCGAGGCGCTGGGTGTCTGGTTGCTGATCGGGTCGCTGGGGTTGAAAACCGGCGATGCGGACGGGCGGTTTGCCAATCGGTCGTTCATGATTTCGCCCAAAGGTGACATCGTGGCGCGTTATGATAAAATCCACATGTTCGATGTGCAGATCAGCGAAACCGAAACTTACCGCGAATCCGGTGGTTACCGGCCCGGTGACCGTGCGGTGATTGCCGATACGGATTTCGGCTGGGTGGGCATGACGATCTGCTATGACGTGCGTTTTCCGCATCTCCACCGTGCGCTGGCACAGAGTGGCGCGAAAATCCTGACCGGCCCCGCCGCCTTTTCGCCGGTGTCGGGCAAGGCCCATTGGGAAACCCTGCTGCGCGCTCGCGCGATTGAAACCGGCTGCTATGTTTTTGCCCCCGCCCAATGCGGCACACATCCGGTCACCAAGGGGCGATCCCGCAGCACTTACGGGCATTCGCTGGCCGTGTCGCCCTGGGGCGAGGTTCTGGCGGATGGTGGCGAAAATGTGGGTCTGACGCTGGTTGATTTCGATCTGGCCGAGGTGGACGCGGCGCGGCGCAAGATACCGTCTTTGTCCCATGATCGCGCCTTCAGGGGGCCACAATGAGCGATACAAACGATCCCCTTGCCGTTGCCCTGTTCAGCGAGATTTTCATGGCTGACCAACTGGCCCGCAACCGCCTGTCCAAGGCGTTGCCAAAGGGGATGGAGCTGTCGCATTTTTCGGTGCTGAACCATCTGGCGAATGTGAACGCCGAACGGTCCCCCGCGCAACTGGCCAAGGCGTTTCACGTCACCCGCGGGGCGATGACCAACACGCTGAACAAACTGGAATGGGCCGGCCATATCCACATCCGCCCCGACTGGGACGACGCGCGGCGCAAACATGTGACCATCAGCCCCTCGGGCCGTGTGGCGCGCGAAGTGGCGTTGAACGCAATCACGCCGATCATTGCCAAGGTTGTTGAAAAAATCGGTCCAGAAAAGGTGCGCGGCGCCCTGCCGGTTCTGCGCGAATTGCGCGATCAGCTGGACGAAAGCATCTAAAAGCGTTTCGTTGCCACCCCGACCCCAAGTATGACCAAGCCAACGGCAATCCAGTTCACACCGATAAAATTATCCGCCGAGATTCCGTTCATCGCCATCATGATCAGGCCACCACAGGTAAGAAACGCCCCCGGAATGGCCTGATACGGACCAGGCTGGCCCTTTTCCGTCGCGCGGCTGCCGGATTCGAATCGCAAGAAGATCAGCACCAGCGGGATTAGCATCGCGATATATAATGCCACCCAGACGGGGCGCATCATCCACCATTGACCGATACCCGGCTCAACCCGCAGGCCGGGGCCACCCAGCCAAACGGCGATACCAACAACAGCAATCATCGCAGTCAGATGCCACAGATAAATCGACATGATCATCTGGTTCAAAACGATCACCCATGCCCAAGGGCGCACGTTTTGCAGCCATTTAGAAACAGGTGCAGTTAGCAACAGGATTGTGCCGATTTGCACACTGCCGACCGCCAACATCGCGGTGGTCGGCGGGCGGGTGTTGGAAATTTCCTCGCCCGGTACACTGACCATCGCGATCGGAAAGCCCAGTTTGGCGATCAGCACATAGAGCCAGACAAGACCCAGCACGATGAACCCCACGGCCCATGTTTTGGCCCTGTGGGTTCCTTGCCACCAATAACCCAGTTGATGCACAGCCAGCCATACAAACCCGTAGTTCGTCCAGCGCAACCAGCCCTGATCATAGCCAAAGGCGATCGTATCCACCGCAATCGCGCCCAGCGCCAGAATGGCGACCGACCACATCCCCAGCTTGTCCCACACCGCCGAAGTGACGGGCACAACATCGGTGATGATGATGTAAACGGCCAAAAACCATACCGGCACCAGAGCCGCTTGCGAAGCATCCCCGATAAATTCGCGGTTAACACCCATACGTCCGGCGATATAGGCCGCCACCGCCCAGATCAGCACCAGCGGCAAGGTGGGTTTCAGCAACCGCGCCAATCGGGTCGAGGCCCAGACGCGTTTCTTTTCCGGATTCCGTTTGGCCGATTCCCAGGACAACCGGTTGGAAAACCCGCCGACAAAGAAAAACACCGGCATTACCTGAAATAGCCATGTGGCATATTGGGTCCAGCGTTGTTCGGCCAGCAGGATGGTCAACGTAACTTCGTCGTTGCGGATCACCGGTGCGACTAGCAACCAGTGTCCCAGCACAACAAACATGATGGCCACAGCGCGGTATAGATCAACGGCGCGGTTACGGGATTCGGGGGTGCGTTCCGCGGCCCAACGGGCCCGTGCCATCATGCCATTGGGCATTGGCGTGTCAGAAATTGTTTTACTCATAATCGCCTGCTCGAATTGTTGCTCTATATACTGTTTTCAGCAACTTACCGTTGAACAGTGAATAATTGCAAGACAATCAGCGTTTCACGCTGGCCGTGACATAGTTCACCGACAGATCCCGATCCGACAGGGACCATGACCACGCAATCGGGTTGAATACGAAACCGGTGCGGTCAACAGGCTCTAACCCTGCGTTTTTGATCAATTCGACCAATTCGCCCGGCGTGATGAACTTGTTCCATTCGTGGGTGCCTTTGGGCAGCCAGCGCATGATATGTTCCGCCCCGATGATCGCCACCAGATAGCTTTTCGGATTGCGGTTGATGGTGGAGCACAGCATCAACCCGCCCGGTTTGAGCAATTTCTGACAGGCCGTCAGATAGGCCAGTGGGTCGGCCACATGTTCGACCACTTCCATATTCAGCACCACGTCGAATTGCTCGCCTGCTTCGGCCAGTGCTTCGGCGGTGGTGTGGCGGTAATCGATATCCAGCCCCTGCTGTTCGGCATGGATCTGTGCCACCGGAATGTTGCCTTCGGCGGCGTCAGCCCCCACAACTTCGGCCCCCAGCCGCGCCATTGGTTCGGACAGCAACCCGCCACCACAGCCGATGTCCAGCAGGCGCAGGCCTTTGAAGGGTTCCGGCGATGTCAGATCGCGGTCAAATTGTTTGGCAATCTGCTGTGTGATATAGTCCAGCCGGCAGGGATTCATCATGTGCAGCGGCTTGAATTTCCCGTTCACATCCCACCATTCCGCGGCCATTGCCTCGAATTTGGCGACTTCTGCGGGATCAACTGTTGTCTGCGCGGCTTGCATTCTGAACTCCATATGCTCAATTAGGGCTGTTACAAACCTATAGGCTTTTTATGGACAGGAACGCAGGGCAAAAAAGCGCAGCCCATTATCTTTTTGCGCAAATCGCACCGTTTGATACGCGGATGCTGGACGTGGGCGATGGCCACCGCATCTATATCGAGCAATGCGGCAACCCCGATGGCGTGCCTGTGGTGGTGTTTCATGGCGGACCCGGCGGCGGCTGTAGCCCTGCGATGCGCCGCTATTTTGATCCGGCGGTTTATCGTATCATTCTGTTTGATCAACGCGGGTGCGGGCGTTCGACCCCGCATGCGGATGTTGAAAATAACACCACATGGCATCTGCTGGCGGATATCGAACGGATTCGCACAACGCTGGATATTGATCGCTGGCTGGTGTTTGGCGGCAGTTGGGGCGCCACGCTGGCGCTGACCTATGCCATCACCCACCCAAGCCGCGTGGCCTATCTGGTGTTGCGCGGGGTGTTCCTGATGACGCGGCGCGAACTGGACTGGTTTTATGGTGGCGGGGCCGGTGCGTTCTGGCCCGACCTGTGGGAAGATTTCGCCAAAATGGTGCCGATATCCGAACGGGATAATCTGATTGTCGCCTACCACAAGCGTCTGTTTGGCGATGACCGCAACACACAGATTGCCTTTGCCCGCACATGGGCCGCTTGGGAAAATGCCCTTGCCTCGATCATCAGCAATGGCCCGACTGCCCAATCCCCCGCCGAATATGCACTGGCGTTTTCGCGACTGGAAAACCACTATTTCTTTAATGGCGGGTTTCTGGAACATGATGGCTGGATCGAACAGAACCTGCATAAAATATCGCATATTCCGGCAACAATTGTTCAGGGCCGTTTTGACATGATCTGCCCGCCGCTTTCGGCGTGGACGGTTGCGCAGGCCATGCTCAAGGCCGATCTGCAAATGATTCCCATGTCCGGCCATGCCCTGTCTGAACCCGAAATTACTGCCGCACTGGTTCACACGATGAACCTGTTGCGGCGCAAACGTGATGTGTTGGGGATGTAAACCGGCGATTTGCCTTGTCGGGGCTGTGTCGGATGCGATACCACGGCCCATAACTTTATCGGAGATTTGGGTATGCGTATTGCGATGATTGGCACAGGGTATGTCGGGCTGGTGTCAGGTGTTTGTTTTTCCGATTTCGGGCATGACGTGGTTTGCGTTGACAAGGACCCCGATAAAATTGCCATGCTGGAACGTGGCGAGGTACCGATTTACGAGCCGGGCCTGGATGACCTGATGGCGAAAAATGTCCGTGACGGGCGGCTGTCCTTTACCGGTGATCTAAAGGCGGCGGTGGCCGGTGCGGATGCCGTATTCATTGCCGTTGGCACGCCGACGCGTCGTGGCGATGGCCATGCCGATCTGACCTATGTCTATGCCGCGGCCGAGGAAATTGCCGATGCGCTGACCGGTTATACCGTGGTTGTCACCAAATCGACTGTGCCGCTGGGCACCAACCGGCAGGTCAAGCGGGTGATCCGCAAGACCAATCCGGATGCGGAATTCGACGTGGCCTCGAACCCTGAATTCCTGCGTGAAGGCGCGGCGATTGACGATTTCATGCGGCCGGATCGTGTGGTGGTTGGTCTGCATAGTGACCGCGCCAAGGATGTGATGGACGATATTTACCGCCCGCTATCCCTGCGCGATTTTCCGGTGGTTTACACCGATCTGGAATCAGCCGAGATGATCAAATACGCCGCCAACGCGTTTCTGGCGACCAAGATTACCTTTATCAATGAAATTGCCGCGCTGTGCGAACGCACCGGCGCTGATGTCAAAGATGTGGCCAAGGGCATGGGTATGGATGGCCGGATTGGCGACAAATTCCTGCACGCTGGTCCGGGCTATGGCGGGTCGTGCTTTCCCAAAGACACCAGCGCGCTGGCGCGGATGGGGCAGGAACATGCGGTACCGATGCAGATCACCGAAACGGTGATCAAGGTGAACGACGAAATCAAGCGCCGGATGATCGACAAGGTGATGGACCTGTGCGACGGCAGTGTGAATGGCAAAACCGTTGCCGTTCTGGGCGTGACGTTCAAACCGAACACCGACGACATGCGCGACGCCCCTGCGTTAACCATTGTGCCCGCACTCGTCGGTGGCGGGGCCAAGGTGCGGGCGGTTGATCCGCAAGGCCACCGCGAGGCCGAACATCTGCTGCCCGGCGTTCACTGGGTCGAGGATGCCTATAAGGCCGCGCATAACGCCGATGTGGTGGTGATTCTGACCGAATGGAACGAATTTCGCGCACTGGATCTGAAGCGTATGGCCCGCAAGATGAACACAGCCCGCATGGCTGACCTGCGCAATGTCTACAGCCCCAAAGACGCCAAGCGCGCCGGCTTTCAGGCTTATGTTTCCATTGGTCGCAAAGACATGCGCATAGACAAAGACGGCTAAAACCCCGATTATGGGGTAAGTGATTGGTTATTAAGGGCAGTTCGTGAATATCCTTGCGATAACATCCATGCGCAACGAAGGGCCGCATTGCCTGGAATGGATCGCCCACCATCTGGCGGCGGGGGTCGGGCATTTCCTGATCTACACCAATGATTGCGACGATGGTACCGATCTGATCATGGACGCGCTGCAAAACGCCGGATTAGTGACACATATCCGGCAAAAACCCACCGGAAAACGTACCGTGCAATGGCAGGCGCTGAAACATGCGGGGGATCATCCGCTGGTGGCGGATGCGGATTGGGTTCTGATCACGGATAGCGATGAATTTATCAACCTGCGCCCGCCGCTGGCCACATTGCAGGATATGATTACAAGGTTGCCCAAGGGAACGGATGCGGTGGCGATGCCGTGGCGGCTGTTTGGCAATGCGGGGCAGATCGAAATGCGGGACGCGCTGACGACCGAGACCTTTCTGCGCGCCGCGCCGCTTGGCAACTGGTTGCCCACCACGCATTTTTTCAAATCCCTGTTTCGCCCCGCCGCGTTTCGCCAGTTGGGGGTGCATCGCCCCAAGCGAAACAAGGACCGCGTGCCGAACTGGGTGGACGGGGGCGGGAACCCCCTGCCCGGATGGTTTGCGAAGAAGGATGCGCGGATCAATCTGTTCGGCCTCGGGGTCAGCAATGCGTTGGTGCAATTGAACCACTATTCCCTGCGTTCGGCGGAATCCTTTATGGTGAAGCGCGCGCGCGGGTTGCCCAACCGGACGGATCGTGAAATCGGGCTGGGCTACTGGATCGAGCGCAATTTCAACACGGTTGAGGATGACAGCATCCTGCAAATGCTGCCCGCCACCAAGGCAAAGCTGCAAGAGCTGATGGAGATTGAATCAGTCTCTAACCTGCATGAAAATGCCTTTCTTTCCCATAAATCACGGTTTCAGAAGATGATCGAGGATCAGGACAATATCGAACTGTTCTGGCATTTGGCGATCTGTGGTGACAGCAAACCACCCGCTTACGAATTATACCGCACGCAAATTGACCGCTATTTGAAGGCAATACAGAACGATGGCAAATAACGGCATGTTCCAGAAACGCACCCTGAATGTGCAACGCTTCGGTGATGTTACCGTGCTGGATGCCGTTCCCACGCCGGATGGCGCGCGGCTGTTTTTTGCGGCCAATACGCCGATGGATCAATTTCTGGCCGGAAAAGACACCGAGATCGTTGATATGCGCAGCGTGGGCGATGCGCCGATTTTGACTTGCACCATATCGGGGGATGCGCCGGTTTCGGTTTCAGTTGGTGAAACGGAAATGGAAATCGGGTTGTCCGAGGCCGAGACCGACCTGTTCGAAGGGTTGAACGTGGGGTTCGCAATTCGCAATGGCGAAACACTGGAAACCACGCTGGACTGGTTGCAATACCACGTCGAACACCACGGTATGAACGCGGCGTTGATACTGGATCGTGCCGCGCCGGAAAGTGATAAACCCTATGCGAACAAACTGAAAAACAAAGCGGCCAGGATCAAAGGGCTGAAACGGCTTGTCTTGCTGGATTCGCCTGTGCCGCTGGGCAAACCCGATTTACCGCCCGAGGCACATCCCTATAATGTGCCTGGTGCGCCGGGCAAGGACCGGATGGAGATCCCGCCCGCCGATCCCTGGACGTCCCCGCTGGGAGAATTGCAACTTTTCGAACTGGCCCGCCTTCGGTTTCTGAACACTGCCCGAGCGGTGATGACGATCGAGATGTATGACCTGCTGGTCAAGCGCAAAGGGCCAAATGTGTTTGATCGCGCCACAAAGGCCAGTCATGGCTGTATCCAGCTGGACGGCCACCAGATTTACCCATGGCGTGTGCGTCCGAACCAACCGGCGCGGTTCGGGGACCACATTTGCCGTCAGTTCGATGCCAAAGGAACGCGCAAACGCTGGTGTGTGGCGCCTGCTGTGGCCAAGAAAAACACCGTCTGGCGTCTGATCCGTGTGGTGGGCGCGCCGCCCGCAGCGGATGAAACCGCGCCATATCTGCGGTGCATGGCCCTGCGTCATCCGACCGAAACGGTGTCGAAAATCGTGCCCAAAACCAGCCTGATCGAGGACCGGCATCTGCTGGAACTGGCACAGAATATTTTCAACTATAAACCGGTCCGAACGCCCGAGGAAAACGCCGAAAAACGCAAGAAAGGCGAAACCCGCACCTGCATTGTTACCACGATGAAAAACGAAGGGCCGTTCATTCTGGAATGGCTGGCCTATCACCGTGTGATCGGGGTGCAGGATTTTCTGGTCTATACGAATGACTGCACCGACGGCACCGACACCATGTTGCAGATGTTGCAAGGCAAGGGGCTGGTGCAGCACCGTGAAAACCCGTTCCGCGAATCCGGCCTGAAACCGCAACACGCCGCGTTGCAGGCGGCCGATAATGAACCGATGGTGAAGAACGCCGATTGGTTGATCTGCATGGATGTGGACGAATTTATCGACATCAAATGCGGTGATGGCACGCTGAATGCGCTGTATGATGCCATCGGGGATGCCAATATGATTTCGCTGACATGGCGGTTGTTCGGTAACAACGATGTGCATGAATTCAAAGACGGCCTGATCATCGAGCAATTCACCCGCTGCGCCGAGGAATTCATCCGCAAACCGCATCAGGCTTGGGGATTCAAGACGCTGTATCACAATGTCGGGATATTTAAAAAGATGGGGGTGCATCGGCCCAAGGGCCTGAAACCGCAACTGTGGGAAGACATCAACTGGGTGAACGGATCGGGCAGGCAAATGCCCAGCGAAATGTATCGCAATGGCTGGCGGTCCACCGTGACGACCTATGGCTATGATCTGGTGCAGTTGAACCATTACGCTGTGCGGTCCGCTGAAAGCTTCCTTGTGAAACGGGATCGCGGGCGGGTGAACCATGTCGATCGTGATCAGGGGCTGGTTTACTGGTTCCGGATGAACAACAACGCAGTAGAAGAACGGTCGATCCAGCGAATAGTTCCGGCTGTGCGGGCGGAAATGGACCGGTTGCTGGCTGATCCGGACATTGCCGCAGCCCACGCCTATTCGGTGGAAAAGCACAGCGCCAAAATAAAAGAACTGAAAGCCGGCGACAGCTATGCGGCCTTTTACAAAGAGCTGACCGACCCGAAGCTGGAAAAGCTGTCACGGATGCATTCGCAATTCGGGCGCAACGTGTTTTTGCAAGGGCCGAGCGTCATTCCGGACGAGATTGCTGACAAAGACCCTGACGAGAAATTTTTCTTTACAGTCGAAGATGGTGAAACGGCGCATTAACAACAGTTCGGGTAAACGATGGGGCTTTCGTTGACAAACCGCCTGCCGCAATTGATATGTTTCCCGACGTATATAGAGCAGGTAATGTAACGCAGCCATCTATTGGCTGGATGTTTTGAAGTATCGAGGAATTCTATGGCCCTTCCGACAATCGGCACATTATGGATTGGTCCTGAACTGGGCTGGATGGAACAACTCTGCCTGAAATCCTTTCTGGATCACGGGCACGAGGTGGTGCTGTATACCTATGACAATGTTGAAAATGTGCCCAAGGGGGTGCGGATGGCGGATGCCAATGACATCCTGCCGTCGGACAACATCATCCGCCATGCCAATACCGGCAGCCCTGCCTATCATGCAGATATTTTCCGTCTGCACATGCTGCAACAGACCGATAACATTTGGGCTGATACCGATGCGTTTTGCTGTCAGCCTTGGGATGTGGAAAAGGGCGCGCATTTTCACGGCTGGATTTCGGACAAGAAACCGATTGTAAACAATGGTGTTTTACGTCTACCAAAGGACAGTAAAACGTTAAGGGATATGCTGGATTTCACCAGTGACGAATACCCGATTCCGCCTTGGTACAGCCCTGAAAGGCAAAAAAAACTGCGGAATCTGAAAGAGGTGGGTGAAGGCGTCCATGTGTCTCTGCTGCCCTGGGGCGTTTGGGGGCCGGATGCTCTAACATGGTTTCTGAAGGCAACCGGTGAAATAGAGCATTCCCGACCCGGCCATGTAATCTATCCAGTTCCTTTTTCCATTGCCGGTGTGATGCTGAATCCGAACAGGTTCAACAAGGCAAAGAATATGATCCGTGACGATACTCTTTCGATACATTTCTGGGGTCGCCGGTTTCGGAATATCGCCGCAAAATACGATGGCATACCCCATAAGGACAGCTATGTTGCCATGCTGTGCAAACGTCACAAGATAGATCCACAGAAAACGGCCCACTTGATGAAAAAAACAAATGTAATCGAACCAATCGAAAATGTGGATTTTTCCATGTTTGATGATGCGGATGTTGCAAATCTGCTTTTGCAGCGGTCCGAAGTGGGGGCTGTCAGGCAGGAAATCCGTGAATGGATGGATGGCAATGACATACCTTTACAGAAATACGCACGGGATAACCGTGACGAAATTCTTACCCAAGCCCTGGAGGTCGCGCGTCGCGAATGTGAGTATTTTGTCAAATCGCTTGATACGCACCCCCCTGCGAGCATTGCCGATATTGGTTGTGGCTATGCTTTTGCGGATCTGTTTCTGTATCACCGTTATCAGGCTGACATCACCTTGATTGACATCGAACAAAGCAAGGATCGCCATTTTGGTTTTGCAAATTCGGGCGCCGGTTATGCCAGCCTGGACAAGGCATTCAGGTTTCTGACCGGCAACGGGGTACCAAAGGAAAAGATCCAGCTGGTGAATCCAAACAAGGAAAGTGTGGCGGATATTGGCAGTTTCGATCTGGCAATCAGTCTGGCGTCTTGCGGGTTTCATTATCCGGTTGCCACCTATGACGGCTTTTTTGCAAACCAGATTAAAAAAGGCGGGGCCATAGTTCTGGATATTCGCAAAGGATCGGGCGGGATTGGTGCAATGAAGGCCTATGGCAAGGTAGATGTACTGGTTAAACACCCGAAATACTCCACGGTCGTGGTAAAAACAGAGGGCTCATAATGACCGAAATACTGGAAATAGAGGGTGTTCGTATTCCCTATGATCCATTGATCATCACCCCTAAAATTGCACGCTCGATCAAAAAGGGCCGGTATGAAAACGACGAGGTCACCGGGACCCCCAAATTTATCAAGCCCGATGACCGGGTGATCGAACTGGGGGCCGGTATCGGGTTTATATCTTCGTTTATCAGCACAGCACTGGGTATGAAAAACGTTATGTGCATAGAGGCCGACCCGAATTTATGCAATTTCATAAAAAAGGTGCATGAAGAAAACGGGATTACCACGGCCGAGGTGCGCAATGTTGTTGCCCTGAACGATGCGGGCACCCCCGGTGTGGCAGATTTTTTTGTGCGCGAGCCGTTCTGGTCGTCATCGCTTGATAGCGAAGACGAATATGTGAAATCAGTCGAGGTGCCGACAGTCCATTTGTCTTCGTTGATAAAGGAATTCAACGCGAACACCCTTATAGTCGATATCGAGGGGGGGGAGAAGGATTTGTTTTCACCGCTGGACTTGTCAGGTATCGATAAGGTGTTCCTTGAAATTCACACACGCAAGATCAAGCGGATCGGAATCAAGATGTGTTTCGATGCTTTGTCAGAATGTGGTTTTGCATACGACCAGCAGGTTAGCCGGGGTGGCTCGGTTCTTTTTCGAAGAATACCCAAATGGCAATTAAAGGCTTATGATCGTGACCACGGTTGATACGGCCCGTGTGTTTGGCGCGCTGGACCTGGATGATGTGGACAGTGTGATCGATATTAATTGCGGCGCACCCGAACTGACGATTGCGTTGCATCACAGATACGGCTGTCGGATTATATTGATCGGTGTTGCACCTGCGGGGAGGCTTGGCAGGATCGACGCAGAGAAACTATCGGATTACCAAAGCCGGTTACATGCTGCAGGTATTGACGAATCTTCGGTCAGTGTCATCACGAAATGGCGCAATCTGGAATCCTGCGATGTTTTACTTTCAATAGACAGTTTCGGTGCGCGCTATAATATCAAGGCGCTGGCAGCGATTATGGACAGGGTGTTGCACTCTCAAAGCCGTTTGGTTCTAGAGGTGCGCAAAGGATCGGGCACATATCCGTTTTTGGCATCCTATGGTGGTTGCAATACATTGACGAAGCCAACAAAGGATACCAATGGCATTGTTGTCATGTCGGTCGAGCCGAAAACGCAACCGGCCGGCGAATGGTCGGAAATCGCAACAAAGCTGGCGGGCAAAGACGGGTTTTTTACCGACTGTGGCGAACATTCGTTCCTGTATATCCCGCGTGGCGATACGTTGGTGGTGACCTTTGACAACCTTGATATTGCAATGACCAAACGTGATGACCGGCGCCCTTGGGGGTTTTCGTTTATCGAATCCGAAGGCTGGTCGATGCTGGGTGTGATGGCAAACGGCTGGACATGGTTTCGCGATGATGCGGTGGTGGCCGAATTTGACCGCCTGCGCGACAGCGGCTTTTTTGATCAGTTCAAACGCGTGGTGTTCTACGGGGCCTCGATGGGGGGTTATGGCGCGGCGGCCTATTCGGCGGCGGCCAAAGGATCGACCGTTTTTGTGATCAGCCCGCAATCGACACTGGACAAAGAAATCGTCCCTTGGGAAATGCGCTATAAAAAAGTCTGGAGCCGTGATTTTTCCGGCCCCTACGGGGACGCATCAATCAGCAGCCAAAGTGCGGCCAATGTTCATTTGATGTATGATCCCTATGTTGCAGCTGACGCCGCCCATGCCGCACGGTTTACCGGTGATAATGTCACCCATTGGCGCTGTCCGCTGTTGGGGCACCGGTTGGGATCGTCATTGCAGCAGATGGGGATTTTGCAGGAAATTGCCCGCAAATCCATTCTGGGGGAACTGGACCGGCTAACGTTCTATAAGCTGCTGCGTAAACGCCATGATTTTTCGCGTTATCAACGGGAACTGGCAAACCTTGCACTGGACCGCGGCCGCCCCGAATTGGCGCGCCGGGTTTGCCGCTATGTGTTGGCACAACGCAATGACAGGTTTTTCCGGAAAATGCTGACTAGAATTGCGAATGATCATAGTTAAATAGAACGTAATCAAACCCGCCTTGAGGCACCCTTTGAAAAGGTGATATGCTGACAGGCAGTAACCAGAGCGGACCGCAGACAATTATGCGCACAGATATCAACATCGTTTACCATCTGGGGGCGCCTTTTACGGATAATGAACAGGTGACGTGGTCCCTGCGCAAGGATGCAGTGCTTTTGTCAGAAAAGAATGTGTATCTGCGTCGCCCAAAATTGTATCGCCCGCTGATTGCGGAAATGGTTCAGGAACTGCAGGGCGAAAAACCGTCGGTTACTGATCAGGAAAATCTTCTGAATGCGATTGTCGGGAAAGAGAAGGTCAAGCGTTTGATCATGACAAACCCCAGCTTTCTGGGGGTTCCGGCATGGATGTTTTACGGCGGCAGATTTTACGATAACGCAGGTAAGAATACAGCCGCTATCAGAAACCTTTTCCCCGACAACCCTTGCGAATTTTTCCTTGGAGTTGCCAATCCCGCTGTCTTTATTCCGAATGTTTTCAGGGGGCAGAAAGAAAAGAAATATCCGCAGTTTATGGAAAATACCGATTTGGCAACAGTGCGCTGGTCTGACGTAATCGCCAGAATCCAGGAGGCAAACCCCGATTGCCCGATCACTATTTGGTGCAATGAAGACAGCCCCGTAATCTGGTCAGCTATATTGCACAAGATTGCTGCAATAGACCCCAAGATAAGTTTACAGGGGGAAAATGACATCATTAACATGATCATTTCCGAAGAAGGCCAGGCCCTTCTGGCGAAATATCTGGCGGATCGTCCCAATCTGACCGAGGCCCAACGCCGGCGTTTACGAATTGTTTTTCTGGAACGGTTTTATCTAAGCGATGCCGTAGAAGAAGTAATCGACTTGCCCAGCTGGACGGATGAAACTGTAGAAGCACTGACAAAGATTTACGATGACGATGTAAACCGCATCAAGCAAATGGATGGCGTGACGTTTCTGTCCCCATAAGAAACCCGCAAGAGCAAGGCCCTTATTATGCGCACAGCCCTCGTTACCGGTTCTGCCGGATTTATCGGATACTTTACCAGCAAACGGCTGCTCGAGGCCGGATTCCGGGTGATCGGTGTTGATGCCATGACCGATTATTACGATGTGTCGCTGAAAGAACGGCGTCACGAAATGCTGTTGGAATCACCGCATTTCACCGCAATCAATGCGCGCATCGAAACCCCCGATATGCTGAAAAACCTGATGCGCGACGAAGGGGTGGATGTGGTTGTCCATCTGGCGGCGCAGGCCGGTGTGCGTTATTCGATCGAGGATCCGAAGTCCTATGTGCAGGCCAATTTGCTGGGCGCTTATGAACTGCTGGAAGCCGCCCGCGCCTATCCTCCAAAACACCTTTTGATGGCCTCGACATCGTCGGTTTACGGCGCCAATACGCAGATGCCCTATAAGGAAACCGATAAGGTGGACACGCAGATGTCGTTCTACGCCGCCACCAAAAAGGCGAACGAGGCGATGGCCCATTCCTATGCCCATCTGTATGGCATCCCGACCACCATGTTCCGGTTTTTCACCGTTTACGGCCCGTGGGGCCGTCCCGACATGGCGCCAATCCGGTTTGCCAAGGCCATTTATGCAAATGAGGCGATAGACGTTTACAACCACGGCAAAATGAAACGCGACTTTACCTATGTCGAGGATCTGGTCGAAGGCATCCTGCGCCTGATCGATGCGGTGCCGGTGCGCCCCGTTTCCGGGGATGCGATCGAGGACGGCGACAGCCTTAGCCCCGTTGCGCCGTTCCGGCAGGTGAATATCGGCAATGCCGAACCCGTGCCGCTGATGGATTTCATTTCCGCGATGGAAGCCGCCATCGGGGTTGAGGCGAAAAAGAATTTCATGGACATCCAGCCCGGCGATGTGCCCGCCACCTGGGCCGATATATCCCTGTTGAAACGGCTGACGGGGTATGCACCGAAAACCGACGTGCGCACGGGGGCAAAGAAATTTGTGGCGTGGTATCGGGAGTATTATAACGTATCCTGACACGGCGCCTGTAATCGCCCCTTGCAGACTCGCCCGCCTTGCCCTATATGCTTGGTCAACAGCGGCGCGCTGGCTTCCACCCCCAACGCCCACCGGAATTCTTAACGGGCCGCGCGCCCGTTTTTTTGTGCTTTTGCAAATACAGCAAATGTGCCGGAAAACGGCCACCACCAAAGATATAAGAACGGAACGAATGAACGACCTGATCGCAAAAGCGGCGATTGACCGCAAGCTGGCAGAAATTGTCCAACCCGTCATCGAGGGGCTGGGTTACGAGCTGGTGCGTATTCGCATGATGGGCGGCAAAACCAAATCGTTGCAGATCATGGCCGAGCGTCCCGAAGGCGGAATCGAGGTGGATGATTGCGCCAAGATTTCGACGGCGGTTTCTGCTATACTGGATGTCGAAGATCCGTTCGAAGACCCCTATGCGCTGGAGGTTTCCAGCCCCGGCATCGACCGCCCCCTGACCCGTTTCAAAGACTTTGACATGTGGAACGGATACGAGGCCAAGATCGAAACAGAAGAACTGGTCGATGGCCGCCGCCGCTTTAAGGGCGTGCTGGCCGGCACCAACGACGACGAGGTTCTGATCACTATTGATGAGGGCACAATCGGCCTGAAATTCGATTGGTTGTCGGATGCCAAACTGGTTCTGACGGATGAACTGATTACCGAGATGCTGCGCCAACGCAAGGCAAGCGGCGACATTAACGAAGACGATTTCGACGAGATCGAAACCACTGACCCGGACACGGAAGAGGGCTGAAAATGGCTATTACCAGTGCAAACCAACTAGAATTGCTGCAAACCGCCGAGGCGGTCGCGCGCGAAAAGATGATCGACCCCGAGCTGGTGATTGAGGCGATGGAAGAAAGCCTCGCGCGTGCTGCCAAGTCGCGTTACGGCATGGAAATGGACATCCGTGTGTCGATTGACCGTAAAACAGGCAAGGCAACATTCAAGCGGTTTCGCACGGTTGTCGCCGAGGACGAGCTGGAAAACTATCAGGCCGAGTTCACCGTAGAGCAGGCCAAGGAATATATGGATGATCCGCAAATCGGCGACACCTTCGAAGAAGAGGTTCCGCCGGTTGAAATGGGTCGTATCGCCGCGCAATCCGCCAAACAGGTGATCTTGCAGAAGGTGCGCGAAGCGGAACGTGATCGCCAGTACGAAGAATTCAAGGATCGCGCCGGCACCATCATCAACGGTGTGGTCAAACGCGAGGAATACGGCAACGTCATCGTGGACGTTGGCCGTGGCGAAGGCATCCTGCGCCGTAACGAAAAAATCGGCCGCGAAAGCTATCGCCCGAATGATCGCATCCGTTGCTACATCAAAGATGTGCGCCGCGAGGTTCGCGGCCCGCAGATTTTCCTGAGCCGCACCGATCCGCAGTTCATGGCCGAATTGTTCAAGATGGAAGTGCCGGAAATTTACGATGGCATCATCGAAATCAAGGCCGTTGCCCGTGACCCAGGTTCGCGTGCCAAGATCGCCGTGATTTCCTATGATGGCTCGATTGATCCTGTCGGTGCCTGCGTTGGTATGCGCGGCAGCCGTGTGCAGGCCGTTGTGAACGAACTGCAAGGGGAAAAGATCGACATCATCCCCTGGAACGAGGATGCGCCGACTTTCCTGGTGAACGCGCTGCAACCGGCCGAAGTTTCCAAGGTGGTTCTGGACGAGGAAGCCGAACGGATCGAGGTTGTCGTGCCGGACGAACAACTGTCGCTGGCAATTGGTCGCCGTGGCCAGAACGTGCGTCTGGCCAGCCAGCTGACCGGTCTGGACATCGACATCCTGACCGAGGCCGAAGAATCCGAACGCCGCCAGAAAGAATTCTCTGAACGCACTCAACTGTTCATGGAAACGCTGGATGTGGACGAATTCTTTGCGCAGCTTCTGGTCGCCGAGGGCTTTACCTCGCTCGAGGAGGTTGCCTATGTGGAAATCGACGAACTGCTGGTGATTGATGGCGTGGACGACGATACCGCCAACGAATTGCAGGCCCGCGCCCGTGACAAACTGGAAGCAGCCAACAAAAAGGCCATGGAGCATGCCCGTGAACTGGGCGTCGAGGACAGTCTGGTGGCTTTTGAGGGTCTGACCCCGCAAATGCTAGAAGCGCTGGGCGAGGATGGCGTGAAAACGCTGGAAGATTTCGCAACCTGCGCTGACTGGGAACTGTCGGGCGGCTGGACCACGGTTAATGGCGAGCGCGTCAAAGACGAAGGCGTGCTGGAGAAATTCGACGTCTCGCTGGAAGAAGCGCAAAACATGGTGATGACCGCGCGGATCCAGTTGGGCTGGGTTGATCCGGCTGATCTGGAAAGCGACGAAGAAGAAACCGAAGACGGTGAAACAACTGCGGAGGCCGGGGTCTGATTTTTCAGGCCTCAGGGTTTGAAAAATGGCACGAGGTGGTCACAAAAAGGTTCGGGATGATGCCGAACGGCGCTGTATCGTCACTGGCGAGACACAGCCCAAGGCCGGCCTGATCCGTTTTGTGGTCGGGCCGGACAATGTGATTGTGCCGGACCTGCTAGAAAAATTGCCCGGTCGGGGCATTTGGGTCACTGCTGATCGCGCAACGCTGGAAAAGGCCGTTAAAAAGGGTCTTTTTGCGCGGGGTGCGAAACAGGCGGTGACTGTGCCCGATGATCTGGTCGATGCGGTTGAAACAGGGCTGGTAAAGCGGGTCGTTGACCTGATTTCACTGGCCCGCAAGGCCAGCGGCGCCGTGACCGGATATGAAAAGGTCAAAGGCTGGCTGATGACGGAACGTGCAAGGGTGCTGATACAGGCCGTTGACGGTTCCGGTCGTGGCAAATCCAAGCTGCGCTCGCCCGAAGGAAAGGATACTTTCATCGGGATTCTGACCGCGAACGAATTGGGTTTGGCATTTGGACGGGAAAATGTGATACATGGCGCGCTTGCGGCTGGTGGACTCACACAACGTGTTGTAGAGGAAGCAGCAAAGCTGAAAGGCTTGCGCGGAAATGTTGGTGAAAACACCGACGAGAAGGGTTTGAGGACCACATGAGTGAGAATGACGGCAAAAAGACATTGGGCATCGGCGGTGCCCGCCCCGGGAATGTAAAGCAAAGCTTTAGCCACGGGCGCACCAAGAATGTCGTGGTGGAAACCAAACGCAAGCGCGTTGTCGTGCCCAAGCCGGGCATGAGCAAGCCAACTGTGGGCGGCAAGAACAAGGTTATCAAAAGCGATCCTTCCAAACGGCCCGCCGGTATATCCGATGCGGAAATGGAACGTCGCCTGAAGGCGCTGAAACTTGCCAAGGCGCAAGAGGTCGAAGATACGGCCCGTCGCAATGCCGAAGATGAAGCCCGTGCCGCTGAACGTGCCCGCCGCAAGGCCGAGGCCGAGGCCAAGGAACGCGAAGAGCAGGAACGCGAAGCCCGCTTGAAAGCCAAAGCCGAAGAAGAAGAGCGCAAGCGCACCGAGGCTGCCGAAGCCGAGACCCGCGCCAAGGTAGCAGCAGCGCAACCGCCTGCTGCTGATCCGGCCGCCGCCGCACCACGCGGTGGTGCTGGCAAACCGTCCGCTGCACCGCGCAAACAGGATTATGACCGCGACCGCCAGAACAAGGGTGGCAAGGCCCGCAATGATGGCCGCCGCTCGGGCAAGCTGACGCTGAATCAGGCGCTTTCGGGTGGCGGTGGACGCCAACGTTCGATGGCTGCGATGAAACGCAAGCAGGAACGCGCCCGCCTTAAGGCAATGGGCGGTCCGGTCGAGCATGAAAAAGTGATCCGCGATGTTAAAGTGCCCGAAACCATTGTGGTTTCGGAACTGGCAAACCGGATGGCCGAACGTGTCGCCGATGTGGTCAAATCGCTGATGAATATGGGCATGATGGTTACGCAAAACCAGTCCATTGACGCAGACACCGCTGAGCTGATTGTCGAAGAGTTTGGCCACAAGATCAGCCGTGTATCCGATGCTGACGTAGAAGATGTGATCAAGGCCGTCGAGGACAAGCCCGAAGATCTGAAACCACGTCCGCCGGTCGTTACTGTGATGGGTCACGTTGATCACGGTAAAACATCCCTGCTGGACGCTATCCGCCACTCCAAGGTGGTAACCGGCGAAGCGGGCGGTATTACCCAGCATATCGGCGCCTATCAGGTGAAAACCGATGATGGCCAGATTTTGACGTTCCTTGATACACCCGGCCACGCGGCGTTTACGTCGATGCGGGCCCGCGGGGCACAGGTGACGGATATTGTTGTGCTGGTGGTTGCGGCGGATGACGCTGTGATGCCGCAAACGATCGAGGCGATTAACCACGCCAAAGCGGCCGGTGTGCCGATGATCGTGGCGATCAACAAAATTGACCGCCCGAATGCCGACCCTGACAAAGTGCGCACCGATCTGTTGCAGCACGAAGTCATCGTCGAGAAAATGTCGGGCGACGTTCTGGATGTCGAGGTTTCGGCCATCAACGGCACCGGTCTGGATAAACTGCTAGAGGCAATCAGCCTGCAAGCCGAACTGCTGGACCTGCACGCCAACCCCGACCGCGCCGCCACAGGCGCCGTGATCGAGGCCAAGCTGGACGTGGGCCGTGGCCCGGTTGCAACGGTTCTGGTTCAGAACGGCACGCTGCATCGTGGCGACATCTTTGTTGTCGGTGAACAATATGGTCGCGTTCGTGCGCTGATCAACGATCAGGGCGAACGTGTCGAGGAAGCCGGCCCATCGGTTCCGGTCGAAGTGTTGGGCCTGAACGGCACACCCGAAGCCGGCGACGTTCTGGATGTGGTCGAAACCGAGGCACAGGCCCGCGAAATCGCCAATTTCCGCGCCCACGCTGCCAAGGAAAAACGCGCCGCTGCCGGTGCTGCCACGACGCTGGAACAGCTGATGGAAAAGGCCAAGGAAGACGAGAACGTCGCCGAAATGCCAATTCTGGTGAAGGCCGATGTGCAAGGCTCTGCCGAGGCGATCGTTCAGGCGATGGCCAAGATCGGCAATGACGAAGTGCGTGTTCGGGTGCTGCATTCGGGTGTTGGCGCGATTACCGAATCCGATATCGGCCTTGCCGAAGCATCGGGTGCGCCGGTGATCGGGTTTAACGTGCGGGCCAATGCATCTGCCCGCAAGGCCGCAAACCAGAAGGGGATCGAGATCCGCTATTACTCGATCATCTATGATCTGGTGGATGACGTGAAAGCCGCTGCCTCGGGTCTGCTGAGTGCCGAAATTCGCGAGAACTTCATTGGCTACGCGAAAATTCAAGAAGTGTTCAAGGTAACCGGCGTTGGCCGTGTGGCTGGTTGTATCGTGACCGAAGGCGTTGCCCGTCGTTCGGCCGGTGTGCGCCTGCTGCGTGACAATGTGGTGATCCACGAGGGCACGTTGAAAACGCTGAAACGCTTCAAGGATGAAGTGGCCGAAGTTCAGTCGGGGCAGGAATGCGGTATGGCATTCGAAGCCTACGACGATATTCGCCCGGATGATGTGATCGAAATCTTCGAGCGCGAAGAGATCGAGCGCAATCTGGACTAGGTTAGCATCACTTTAAAACGACAAAAAGGGAAGGCTTTGGCCTTCCCTTTTCTATTTGGCGGTATGGTATTTCAGCCGGCGTTTACCGGCTTGCCTTCGTAGACCTTGTTATCGACACGCACGGCAATTTTGCCGTTCGACAAGGCGCGCACAAAGACACCCTGCACAGAAACACAGCTTCCTAGAATGATTGTTCTGACCATTTCGTATACCTCCCCAGGCGAAGAATCTTGTTAAGACAACCCTAACACGAGGAAAAACGAAGTCACCAGTAATTCGGTTAAATTGTTCCTAAAATGGAAACGGCAAGCGCCTGCCTAAAGCCAATCCCGCAGCACAGGTATTAAAGGCACATCGGCTGGCGGCATGGGATAATTGCGCAAGTCTTTGACATTAACCCATTTTAGGGTCTGCCCCTCTTTTGGTTGCGGGGTACCTTCCCATTTTCGACAGGCAAAAAGCGGCATCAGTAAATGGAAATCATCATAGCTGTGACTGGCAAAAGTCAGCGGAGCCAGACAACTGGACCATGTGTTTATGCCCAGTTCTTCGTCCAATTCGCGAATCAGGGCAGCTTCGGGGGTTTCACCGGTTTCAACTTTTCCGCCCGGAAATTCCCACAGACCAGCCATTGATTTGCCCACGGGGCGTTGGGCCAGCAGGATACGCCCGTCGTGATCAATCAGGGCTACGGCAGAAACCAGAAGCGTTTTCACGAGCGGTAATCCGCGTTTATTTCGATATAGCCGTGGGTCAGATCGCAGGTCCAGACGGTGGCCTTGCCCGTGCCGATCCCCAGATCAACGGCAATCAGCAATTCATCGCCTTTCATGTGTTTGGCAGCGTCTTCTTCGGAATAATCCGGTGATACCTGACCGTTTTCGGCCACCAGCACATCGCCAAAGGAAATCGACAGGCGGTCGCGATCGGCCATGGCGCCGGATTTGCCAACAGCCATCACCACCCGGCCCCAGTTGGGATCCTCGCCAGCGATAGCAGTTTTCACCAGCGGGGAATTGGCAATCGCCATGCCAACACGGTGCGCATCGGTGTCATTATAGGCGCCGGTGATGCGGACTTCGACAAATTTGGTCGCGCCTTCGCCATCCTTGACCACCAGATGCGACAGATCGCGCATCACGTCATGCAGTGCATCATAGAACGGGCCGTTCATGTCGGTAATTTGATCGGCGGATGATTTTCCGGTCGCTGCCAGCAACAGGCTGTCCGAGGTCGAGGTATCGCTATCCACCGTGATGCAGTTGAAGGTTTTATTGGTCAGCGTGGCCAGCATATCCTGCAATAGCGGTTGGGCGATTTTGGCGTCGGTAAAGATATAGACCAGCATCGTTGCCATATCGGGGGCAATCATGCCGGATCCTTTGGCGATACCGGCAATCCGGATGTCACCGCTATTGGTCTGTACAACCGCGCTGGCCCCTTTGGCAAAGGTATCGGTTGTCATAATCGCCGCTGCGGCATCCTGTATGCTGTCGGGCGACAGGCCGTTTTCCAGATCGGCCAGTTTGACCGTGATCCGGTCAAACGGCAGGGGTTCACCGATCACGCCGGTCGAGGCGGAAAACACTCGGTTTTGTGGCAGGTCGAGCACATCGGCCACGGCTGCGGTAATACCGGCCACGGCGTCCACCCCGCTTTGGCCGGTAAAGGCGTTGGCATTGCCCGAGTTCACCACAATCGCGGCACCGGCGGATGGGTCGCCACCGATTTTTGCCTGACAATCCAGCACAGGGGCGGAACGGGTGGCGGATTTGGTGAACACGCCGGCAACCGCGGTTCCGGGGCAAAGCCGCGCCAGCATCACATCGGTTCGCCCGCTGTACCGCACGCCTGCCTCGATCGCGGCAAATTCGACGCCTTCAATGACAGGCAGATCAGGAAAGCCACCCCTGGGGGCAAGCGGAGAGACAGAGGCATGGCTGTGCCCCTGTTTCAACTGCTTTTTCAGCTTCTTGATCTTCTTCTTCAGTTTTTTGACTTTGCCCATCAAAACCGGCCTTTAGTTGTCGATCAGTTCAGGATGGCTCAGAACCGATGCGGGAACGGTTTCTTCGTCTGCGCGTGTGATCTCGGCCCCTTTGGTCGCGTCAGCCATGATCTGTTCAACCAGTTTTTGCTGAATTTCGGCCTCAAGCTCACCTTTGACTTCTTCCAGAGGGGGGGCGTCTTTCATGCGGGTTTCGTTCAGGATCAAAACATGCCAGCCAAACTGGGTTTGAACCGGATCGGATATCTCGCCTGCCTTCATTGTGACAACGGCATCCTCGAACGGCTTGACCATCATGCCTTTGCCAAACCAGCCCAGGCTACCGCCATTGGGGCCAGATGGGCCGGTTGATTTTTCCTTGGCCAGCTCGGCAAAATCGGCGCCCTCGTCCAGCTGCTTTTTGATCGCTTTGGCTTCGTCTTCGGTTTCGACCAGAATGTGCGAGGCGTTATACTCGGTTTCCGGCTCCATATTGGCATAGCGTTCGTCATAGGCGGCCTGAATGGCCTCGTCTGTGATGGCGGCACGCAGTTTTTGGTCCATCACATAACCGGCCCGCTGGGCGTTCAATTCATTTTCTGCTGTCAGTTTGATGCGCAAAGGCACTTCACCTTTTAGTGATTGCGATAGTGCAACTTGCTGAATCAACTGCTCGACCAGCCCTGTGAACAAAACATCGTCTGGCAGGGCCTGATATTGTTCCGGCAGGCTCGCTTTGACCGCAAGAACATGGCCGACAGTGATCTTTTCGCCGTTCACGGTTGCGACAACGGTGTCGGCGGTAGGTTCTTCCGCAAAGGCGGGTAGGGCCAGACCTGCAACCAGTACCGCAGAAAGCCAGAATTTATTGCGTTTTAACATCTATTTCGTCCTCAGATCGGGTTACACGGGCGCGTAACATTGACACTACCTTAACAGCTGCTTACATCGCCAAAGGGTCTTTGGCGCAGGCTGCACTTAACTTCTTGTTCGTATGTAGGATGCACAAGGGGCAGGGGCAAGAGACAGTCGCTCACGATCTTTTTAAAACAGACCAAAAGGCAGAGATAAAATGCTAGGTATCGGAACCATCGCCAAGAAAGTTTTTGGCACCCCGAATGACCGGAAAATCAAGGCGACGCTTCCGCTGGTCCAGAAGATCAATGCGCTTGAACCCGAGTTTGTGAAACTCTCGGACGACGAGATCAAGCAAAAGACCGAAGAGCTGGCCACCCGGGCGATGAAGGGCGAGAGCCTGGATGATCTGCTACCCGAAGCATTTGCCAACTGCCGCGAGGCCGCGCATCGGGCGCTGGGCTTGCGGGCGTTTGATACACAGCTGATGGGCGGGATATTCCTGCATCAGGGCAACATTTCCGAAATGAAAACCGGTGAGGGTAAAACCCTTGTGGCGACATTTCCGGCCTATCTGAACGCGCTGACCGGCAAGGGTGTGCATATCGTTACGGTGAACGATTATCTGGCCAAGCGCGACGCCGAATGGATGAGCAAGGTTTATACCCAGCTGGGCATGACCACCGGGGTGGTTTACCCGAATATGCCCGATGCCGAAAAGAAAGCCGCCTATCTGGCCGATGTGACCTATGCCACCAACAACGAGCTGGGTTTCGATTACCTGCGCGACAACATGCGCATGGACCTGTCCGAAATGATGCAGCGCGAGCATAACTTTGCCATCGTTGACGAAGTGGATTCGATCCTGATCGATGAGGCCCGCACACCGCTGATCATTTCCGGCCCGTCCGATGACCGTTCCGAACTGTATGTCACCATCGACAAACTGATTCCCGAACTGACCGATGAACATTACGAGCTGGACGAAAAAACCCGCAACGTAACCTACACCGAAGCAGGGAACGAATTTATCGAGCAACGGCTGAAAGCCGCCGGTATCCTGCCCGAAGATCAAAGCCTGTATGATCCTGAAAGCACCACAATCGTGCATCACGTCAATCAGGGCCTGAAGGCGCATATTCTGTTCCTGAAGGACCAGCACTATATCGTCCGCGATGGCGAAGTGATGCTGATTGACGAATTCACTGGCCGTATGATGCAGGGCCGCCGTTTGTCCGATGGTCTGCATCAGGCAATCGAGGCGAAAGAAGGCGTGACGATCCAGCCGGAAAATGTGACGCTGGCGTCAGTGACCTTCCAGAACTATTTCCGCCTGTATGATAAACTGGCCGGCATGACCGGTACCGCCGCCACCGAGGCCGAGGAATTTCAGGAAATTTACGGTCTGGGCGTGGTCGAAGTGCCAACCAACCGCCCCATCGCGCGGATTGATGACCACGATCAGGTGTATCGTACTGCCAAAGAAAAATACGAAGGTGTGGTCAAGACCATTCAAGAGGCACACGCAAAAGGCCAGCCTATGCTGGTTGGGACCACGTCGATTGAAAAATCCGAAGAGCTGTCGAATATGCTGAAGGCGGCCGGAATCACGCATAATGTTCTGAATGCGCGCCACCACGAACAAGAGGCGAAAATCGTTGCCGATGCGGGTAAATTCGGAGCGGTCACAATCGCAACAAACATGGCCGGCCGCGGCACCGACATCCAGTTGGGCGGCAACGTCGATATGGTTGTGATGGAGGCATTGGAAACCGATCCCGAAGCCAACCCGGACGAGTTGCGCGCCAAGGTTGAGGCTGCGCACGCCGAGGAAAAAGCCAAGGTGATCGAGGCGGGCGGTCTGTTCGTTCTTGCCACCGAACGTCACGAAAGCCGCCGGATTGATAACCAGCTGCGCGGTCGTTCCGGCCGTCAGGGTGACCCCGGGCGTTCCAGTTTCTTCCTGTCATTGGAAGATGATTTGATGCGCATATTCGGATCCGAGAAACTGGATGCGGTTCTGTCCAAGATGGGCATGAAAGAAGGCGAAGCACTGGTTCACCCGTGGATTAACAAATCGCTGGAACGGGCGCAGGCCAAGGTCGAGGGACGCAACTTTGACATTCGCAAACAGCTGTTGAAATTCGATGATGTGATGAACGACCAGCGAAAAGTGATTTTTGCCCAGCGTCGCGAAATCATGGAAACGCAGGATCTGTCGGAAATCGTAAAGGATATGCGCCATCAGGTTGTCGAAGATCTGGTTGACACCCATATTCCACCGAAAAGCTATGCAGACCAGTGGGATACAGAAGGGTTGTATGCCGCTGTTATGCAGCGTCTGGGCATGGACGTACCGGTAATCGCTTGGGCAAAAGAAGAGGGTGTCGACGACGAGGCGATTATTGATCGGTTGTGTGACGCATCCGATGAAATGATGGCGCAAAAGGCGGCGCAGTTCGGGCCGGATACCATGCGGTCGATTGAAAAGCAGATTCTGTTGCAGACGATTGACCAGAAATGGCGGGAACATCTGTTGACGCTGGAACATTTGCGTTCGGTCATCGGGTTCCGCGGCTATGCCCAGCGCGATCCGTTGAATGAATACAAAACCGAATCCTTCCAACTGTTCGAAAGCCTGCTGGATTCCCTACGCGAGGATGTGACCGAGCAACTGGCGCAAATTCGCCCGCTGTCCGAAGAAGAACAGCAGGCCATGATGCAGCAGGCTATGGCGGAACAACCGGAATTGGCCCAGCTTGCACCGCAAGAGGAACCGACAGGCGTAGCCCTGGAAGGTTTTGATGAAAATGACGAATCGACCTGGGGAAATCCGGGCCGGAACGACAAATGCCCCTGTGGTTCGGGCAAGAAATTCAAACATTGCCACGGGCGGCTGGTTTAAGGATAGTGTTGCAGTTACTGTAAAGGGGTTTTGATACGGGGGCTGCAATGTCGGGGAAGCGAATTTATCCAGCGATTGGGATAGCATTACTGGCTATTCTGATCGTTGGATACGAATTTATGACCCGAACGGTTCCCTTACCCGGCACCATTGAACCATCACAGCCTGTAGCCGTTGAACCGGCTGTGATCGCGCCCAAATCCATCCCGCGCGATATTGCCAGACTTGCCCTGCCGGCCGTTGGTCAGGCGTTGGCCAGACGTGTTGGTCAATCTGAACAAAACTATAAACCCCTTGAACCCGACAATGCGCAATACAGCCTTTTGGGGTTTTCCTGTAGTATATCCCTTGATGTAACGCATTTTCGGGGGGACAAGGTAACTCTAGAACTTGATGCCCCCTGTCAGATGGGTGTGCCTGTAACTTTCCGCCATGAAGGATTGTTTTTTACCGTTGTGACCTCGGACATCGGGCGGGTTACTGTCAATATCCCTGTGTTCAGCAGACAGGCCGTTTTTAGCGTCGAGATGCCCGATGGCTCAACGATTTCCACAGAGGCACTCGTGCAAGAGGCGAATGATTATGATCATGTTGCCGTGATGTGGTCGGGGGATACGGGCTTGCAAATTCACGCCTATGAACCATCCGGTGCGCATGTTTGGGGCTATGCCCCGCAGAACATTTCAGTCGCCATAAAAGGGCGTGGCGGATATGTCACCCGCTTGGGCAGCACGGATTTTCCCGAGGCAAAACAAGCCGAAATCTATAGTTTCCCCCGACGGAAGATACGGAAATCCGGTGTTGTGCGGCTGGCTTTGTCGGCTGCTGTAACGCCGTATACCTGCGGTAAGAACAGGGTGGTGAAAACGCTTCAGCCTGGGGTAAATGGCGGCAATACGCTGGTTGATCTGGTGTTGAATATGCCCGCCTGTGATAGTGGTGTGCGCAATCTGGTGTTGAAAAATATAATCAGGGACTTAAAGATTGCGCAAAACTGAACACCGGGGATGGTTAATGGGATTTTTGCGTGTGGCGTTTTTCGCCACAGTTTTCGCAATCGGGCTGGGTTTGCCCGCCGTGTCGCAGGATGTGACATTGACCTCGCGGGACGGGAAAATCTCGATCAGCGGTAAATTGTTAACCTATGATGGCGAGTATTTCCGGATAGATTCAGAATTTGGCGCCCTGACACTGGATGGTAGCGGCGTGACCTGCGCGGGTGTTGGCTGCCCCGATTTGAAGGGCTTTGTGGCCGAGTTCACCATTGTCGGGTCAAAGACGATGGGTGACGTCCTGCTGCCTGCCCTGATCGAAAGCTTTGCCGTCCAAAGCAGCATGACATTGCAACGTATCGTTACGGATGACGCGCATTTCACCTATGTTCTATCCCTATCCGACACGGGCAGCGCGGTGGCACGGATCGGGTTTCGCCTGACTAACACGGACGTTGGTTTTGCAGATATGCTGGCGGGTCAGGCAGATATGGTTCTGGCCACCCGCGAAGTGACACAAACCGAAGCAAAGGCCGCGAAAGCCGCGGAACTGGGCGACATGACCCAACCGGCCCGCAGCCGGATTGTGGGGCTGGACGGGGTGGTGCCGGTGGTGGCGCCGGACAACCCCGTCAGGGCTGTATCACTGGATGATCTGGCGCGGCTGTTTGCGGGACAAATTACCAACTGGCAGGAAATCGGCGGGCCGGATGCGCCGGTCTATCTGCACATGATGGCGGCGGATTCGGGTCTGGCGCAACAGTTTATGCGTAAGGTGATGGGGCGCAGTGATTTGCAACTGTCCGGAAACGTGGTGCGGCACGGGGCAGCGGCGGAACTGGTTGATGCGGTTGCGCGGGATCCTTTTGCCATCGGCATTTCGCGGTTTTCCGAACTGGGCAATGCCCGCAAGGTTGCGTTGCGCGGAGCCTGCGGGATGGATTTTTCCGCCACGCGACAATCCCTGAAAACCGAGGATTACCCGCTGACGATGCCTTTGTTTCTGTATACTCCTGCCCGTCGTCTGCCCAAAACCGCCCGCGAGTTTCTGGCGTTTCTGCGATCCCCTGCCGCACAGCGGGTGGTGCAGCGCGTCGGTTTTGTCGATCAGCAGGTTGGCGAAACCGGTATTGAACGGCAGGGGCAGCGGCTGGCCAATGCGATTGCCCTCGCGGGCGAGGAAACGCCGCTGGATGAATTGCAACGCATGGTCACAGTGCTGCGGCCTGCAAAACGGTTGACTGTGACGTTCCGGTTTGAAACCGGTTCAACCCGTCTGGATGCGCAATCTCGGGGCAATGTAATATTGCTGGCGCGGCTGCTGGAGGCGGGGTATTTCGGCGGACGCGAATTGATGTTTGTCGGGTTCAGCGATGGCGAAGGCGACGCGGCCGTAAACCGCAAAATCGCCAAACGCCGCGCGGCAGCGGTGCGCACGGCCGTGACCAATGTCGCGACAACGCTAAAGCCGTCGGAATTGCCCCTAAGCGTTGAGGGATTTGGCGAGGCCCTGCCGATGGCCTGTGATGACAGCGACTGGGGCCGCGACATTAACCGGCGGGTCGAGGTCTGGGTGAAGTAGGTTACAAATACCCTTCGGCCCGAAACGACAATTCGCGGGATTTGCCGATGATCAGGTGATCATGCAGCGTCAGGTTCAGCGCAAGGGCAGCGTCCTGTATCTGGTTGGTCATCAGGATATCGGATTCCGACGGTGTCGGGTCACCGGACGGATGGTTATGCACCAGTATCAGCGCTGAGGCATTCAGCTCCAGCGCCCGTTTTACCACCTCGCGCGGGTAAACCGGCACATGGTCGATGGTGCCCTTGGCCTGTTCCTCGTCTGCAATCAGCACGTTTTTGCGGTCTAGGTACAGCACGCGGAATTGCTCGGTCTCGCGGTGGGCCATTGTGGTGCGGCAGTAGTCCAGCAGGGCATCCCAACCGGACAGCACATGCCGCTGCATCACCCGGGCGCGGGCAAGGCGGTGGGCGGCGGCCTCGACTATTTTCAGCTCCAGCACCACGGCATCGCCCACACCTTTGGTTTCGATCAGCCGTTCGCGGGGGGCAGAAATCACGCGGTTGAAATCGCCGAAACGATCCAGCAGACGCCATGCAAGCGGTTTGACGTCTTGCCTTGGGATGGCGCGGAACAGCACCAGTTCCAGCAGTTCGTAATCGGGCAATGCCGCAGCACCACCGGTCAGAAACCGTTCGCGCAGACGTTTGCGGTGATCGCGGATATAGGATGGCTGCGGGCCGGATATGGGGACGCGCACCTCGTCCGCCCCGTCAAACAGGGGTAGAGGCATTTCGGAAAAACGGTTCTGCTGTGCCATGTGGACACGCTGGACCGATATGGTGAAAATTTGGTTAACAGGTGCGGAGGACCCGCCCCTGTATTAGCTTTTCATGCTTTCCCAGAAGGTTTTCACCTTGGAGAAGAAACTGGAGCCTTCGGGGTTATTGTCGGCACTTGTATCTTCAAATTCGCGCATGATTTCTTTTTGCCGTGACGTCAGGTTGACCGGGGTTTCAACGGCCAGTTCGATATACATGTCCCCAGTGGCACTGCCGCGCAGGGCGGGCATACCTTTGGAGCGCAGGCGCATCTGGCGGCCCGATTGCGAACCGGCAGGCACTTTGACGCGGCTGCGGCCGCCGTCGATTGTCGGAACCTCGATGTCGCCCCCAAGGGCTGCGGTGCCGATGCTGACGGGCACGCGGCAGAACAGGTTCACGCCGTCGCGCTGGAACAGGTTGTGTTCCTTGACGTCGATAAAGATATAGAGGTCACCGGATGGCCCGCCACGCAGACCCGCTTCGCCCTCGCCAGCCAGCCGGATACGGGTGCCGGTTTCAACACCTGCCGGAATGTTGACGGAAAGCGAGCGTTCCTTTTCGACGCGGCCCGCGCCGCTACAGGATTTGCAAGGGTTGTTGACCATTTGGCCCGCGCCCTGACAGGTGGGGCATGTGCGTTCAACAGTAAAGAACCCCTGCTGTGCCCGCACCTTGCCCATGCCGGAACATGTAGGGCAGGTGACAGGCTCGGCTCCGCTTTCGGCGCCGGTGCCGGCACATTCGGAACAGGGCACCGAGGTTGGCACCGAGATCGTTTTCTGAATGCCGGCAAAGGCTTCTTCCAAGGTGACACGCAGATTATAGCGCAGGTCGGAACCACGTGTGGCGCGCGGACGCCCGCTGCCACCACGACCACCGCCCATGAAATCGCCGAACAGATCGTCAAACACATCCGAGAAGGCCGAGGCAAAATCGCCCTGTCCCGGGTGCCCACCACGTCCGCCGCCCATGCCACCCTCGAAGGCGCCATGACCGTAGCGGTCATAAGCGGCCCGTTTGTCGGGGTCTTTCAATACCTCGTGGGCCTCGTTCACTTCTTTGAACTGGGCCTCGGCATCGGGGTTGTCAGAGTTTCGGTCAGGGTGAAATTCTTTGGCCTTCTTGCGATAAGCCTTTTTGATTTCTTCAGCAGTTGCAGTTCTGCTGATGCCCAATACAACATAATAATCGCGCTTTGACATTTATGTTATCCCTTGGGAACGCCAAGGCCGACCCGACATTATATCAGGCCGGCCCATGGCGTTGGTTACCGCCTTATGCGCGTTTGTCGTCGTCCAGATCTTCAAAGTCGGCATCGACGATATCGTCGTCAACACCGGAAACTTCGTCTTCCGGATTTGCTTCGGTTTCCTCGCCGGACGAGGTTTGCTCGGCTTTGTAGATGGCCTCGCCCAGTTTCATCGCAGCTTCGGTTACATTCTGGATACCCGATTTGATCTTCTCGGCATCTTCGGTTTCCAGTTGGTCCTTAAGCGCAACGATGGCCAGTTCGATTGCTTCGATGGTGGTCGGGTCCACCTTGTCGGAGTGCTCTTCCATCGCTTTTTCGGTCGAGTGGATCAGGCTTTCGGCCTGATTTTTTGCCTCGATCAGTTCTTTGCGCTCTTTGTCGGCCTCGGCGTTTTCTTCGGCCTCTTTGACCATTGCCTCGACTTCTTCGTCGGACAGGCCGCCAGATGCCTGAATGGTGATCTTTTGCTCTTTGCCGGTGCCTTTGTCCTTGGCGGCAACTTCAACAATACCGTTGGCATCGATGTCGAATGTGACCTCGATCTGCGGCAGACCACGCGGGGCTGGCGGAATGTCTTCCAGATTGAACTGACCCAGAAGTTTGTTATCGGCGGCCATTTCGCGTTCGCCCTGGAATACACGCAGGGTTACGGCGTTCTGGTTATCCTCGGCAGTCGAGAACACTTGCGACTTCTTGGTCGGGATCGTGGTGTTGCGGTCGATCAGACGGGTGAACACGCCACCCAGCGTTTCGATGCCCAGCGACAGCGGGGTCACGTCCAGCAGAACAACGTCTTTGACGTCGCCTTGCAGAACGCCGGCCTGAATGGCGGCACCCATGGCAACCACTTCGTCCGGGTTCACACCCTTGTGTGGTTCCTTGCCAAAGAATTTGGTGACTTCCTCCACCACTTTGGGCATCCGTGTCATACCACCAACCAGAACGATCTCGTCGATGTCACTGGTTGAAAGGCCCGCATCTTTCAGCGCTTCCTTACAAGGCTTCAGCGACGCCTTGATCAGATCACCAACCAGGCTTTCCAGTTTCGCACGGGTCAGCTTCATCACCATGTGCAGCGGCTGGCCACCGTTCGGGTCCATGCTGATGAACGGCTGGTTGATTTCGGTCTGTGTGGCCGAGGACAGTTCGATCTTGGCTTTTTCAGCGGCTTCTTTCAGGCGCTGCAGGGCCATTTTGTCCTTGGACAGGTCTACACCGGTTTCCTTTTTGAATTCTTCCGACAGGTATTTCACAATACGCATGTCAAAGTCTTCACCACCTAGGAAGGTGTCGCCGTTGGTCGATTTAACCTCGAACAAACCGTCGTCGATTTCTAGAATAGTCACATCGAAAGTACCGCCGCCAAGGTCATAAACCGCGATGGTCTGGCTTTCTTTCTTGTCCAGACCATAGGCCAGCGCTGCGGCCGTCGGTTCGTTGATGATGCGCAGCACTTCCAGACCGGCGATTTTACCGGCGTCTTTGGTGGCCTGACGCTGGGCGTCGTTGAAATAGGCAGGCACTGTGATAACGGCCTGTTTCACCTCTTCTCCCAAATAGCTTTCGGCGGTTTCCTTCATCTTGCCCAGAATGAACGCGGAAATCTGGCTGGGGCTGTACTTTTCGCCGTTCGCCTCGATCCATGCGTCGCCATTGCCGCCATCGACAATTTTGTAGGGCACATGTTTTTTATCCTTGACCACTTCAGGGTCATCAATCCGGCGACCGATCAGTCGCTTGACTGCAAAGATTGTATTTTCGGGGTTGGTAACGGCCTGACGCTTTGCAGGCTGCCCAACCAGACGTTCGTTGTCTGTAAAGGCAACGACAGATGGCGTTGTTCGCGCGCCTTCTGCATTTTCAATGACCCGCGGTTGCGAGCCGTCCATGATGGCGACACAAGAGTTTGTTGTCCCCAGATCGATCCCAATGACTTTTGCCATGTTTTCTGTTCCTTCTCTTAGGCGATGTTGTGGCCCGTGACCCTAGATATAGGCATCAGCGCGCCGATCCCAATTTCCATCAGGGCCAAGCCCCGACAGTGCTTCACGGGGTATATAAGGAGGGTGTAACACCCCTGCAAGACGTTGGGCGGGTTATAAAGTGCGATTACACACAAAAAGTTGATTCAATTCGGCTGGTTGGTTGATTTTCAGATTGAATCGCAAAACATCAAGCCTTTTGTGCTGACCAGCTAAGATGATGTTGCGTCTTGCAAGCGGGTGGCTGATTTCCGCTCGGCGAAATATTGCGATGATTGGGGACCCGAGAAAAGAAATCACATTTTTGACCAGCTTTGTGCCACCAAGTCGCCATGATCTTGTTGTCCAAAGACGCAAACACAAAACCGGAGTACAAGTGCGTGAGTAAGAAACTGATAACAATCATTGCGTTTTTGTCTGCCACCTTTCTTTTTACATTTGACGCACAAGCCTGTTCCCGCAGGACAGTTCTGGGATCAGATAAATTGATCATGCCCGAGCAGCGCATCAATGAATCCCTTTTGGATGCGGCGGTCCGGGTCGAAGTGAACTATTTCCGTTGCCGTGCAGGTTTGCGTCCGGTGCGTTCGGATTCGGGTTTGCGCAAGCTGGCCAAGGGCCATAGCAAATGGATGGCGCGGGCCAGGAATATGTCACATACCTCTACTGTTTCCGGCCGTCGGACTTTAGGAGACCGTTTAAAGCGTTCTGGAATCCGGTGGAAGGCTGCTGCCGAAAATATCGGAATGGTTCATCGTTTCCAATTGGAAGCCCAACGGTTTTATGGGGATAATTCAAGTTGCCAGTTTACCAATTCAACCGGACGTAAAATTCAACCGCATAGCTATAAGTCACTTGCGCGCTATATTGTTAAACTGTGGATGGGTTCGCCCGGGCACAGGCATAATATAATGGACCGACGCATGACCAAAGTTGGTACAGCAATCGCGCTTGACCGCAAAGCACAGTATTGCGGGACATATTACATCACGCAGAATTTCGCCCAATAGGTCGGGGTCCTATGCAATAAGATTGTAATCGCTACCGTTGATCCGGATGATTATTTCGGATTGCGCATCGCCATCAACCAGCGCCCAGATGATTTGCCCTGTGGGTTTGTAAATTATGAATGCCTCGGAGACGCCGGCGGCACCTGCCCCCGCAGTGTCGGCATAGTTGACCTGAAAATCACTGGCTGATGCAGCCGCGCCACCCCAGACCAACACGTCCCCTTCGGCGGCGCTATAATCCTGAATCCAGTCAGACCCGTGGTCGGCAATGCCGCGATGATAAAACCGGTCTGCCCCCGCCCCTCCGTTCAGACGATCATAGCCAAACCCGCCGTTGATAAAATCATCGCCGTCGCCGCCAAATATTAGGTCGGACAAGGCGGCACCGTTGATCACATCATTGCCGCCCTGCCCGATCAGTTCATCCGAGCCAAAACCGCCATTGATCGTATCATTGCCATTGCCGCCATAAACCAGATCATTGCCGTATCCGGCGTCAATCGTGTCATTGCCATCACCGGCATAGATGACATCGCGCAAATCGTTTTCGGTTTCGCCACCAAAGATGAAATCATCCCCCGCGCCACCATTCAGGGTATCCGCCCCGTCACCGCCATACAGCCAGTCATTGCCATCATTGCCGCGCAGAATGTCGTTGCTATCCAGCCCGCGCAGCAGATCATCATTCCCCGCGCCTTCCAATACATCACCATTCGGGGTTCCGGTCAGCACCATGCCTGTCACCGGCTGATAGGTTCCGGTTCCGCCATTGCGGATTTCATATACCCACATTCCGGTCACACCTGTATTGCCAAGTGTCGTATCCAGTGTGGCCGGGTCTGTTTCTATTTCCAGCGTCTCGGGCAATCGCAATGCTGTAATGATTGCCCGTGCTCCTGCATCATCAAGGCTGGAACCAGTTGTCCATTCAATGTTCTCGTAGCGGATAACAATATCGAAATCCCCGTTGCCACGGTCAATTAGCTGTAGCTGATACAAATTGGTTAGGTCCGCATCCCGACGATAGCTGCCTACGTCTTCCCATGTGATGGTTACGGTGCCCGTGATCGGGTCAAGATCGACCCATACCTGTCCGCTCTCGGTGCCTTCACCATCAATCCTTGTGTCAACATCGGACCAGTAAAGAGCAATAACATTGTCATACAGGGCAGTGTTTCCATCGGTGGGGTATTGGTCCAGATCAGTTCCGAAACTGACTGTTCCGTTGGTGTTGACATAAAACTGCGCTCCCGAGAAATGCGTGCCGAAATAGTTAAACCCGGACGAGAACACATTTGAAACATCGACCTGTAATGTCCCGTCATCGCTGCGCGGCAGGCTGATTTCGCCATAGCCTTTCGGCCCGCCCAACCCCGTTACAACCGTTCCATTACCGCTTACTGGCATACCACTTCCCCCGTTTACCCACTCACGATCATAAAATTATCAGATTGCCAAAATCTGAATCCGGTTCTCCAATCAAGGAAAGGTTTTATTCAAATGTGCAGGTATTCCTTGCTAGAGCATGTCGCACCAAATTGAATTTCCCGACCCGACCCGACCCGACCCGACCGAACGCATATGCTTATGCAAACGCTGCCTCGGTCGGGCTGGCAAATGCTCGAATCTTATTAGGTGCGACACCTGCTAGAAAACAAAGCTGTCGGCGGTCAGGTCTGCAGCGGTCAATGTGCTGCCGTCATCTGTCATGATATCCAAAGAAAGATCACCAAACTGAATAGTCGCCCCCCCAGCATGCGAGGTAATGGTCAGGTCGGACGGATCATAAACCATGCCCCACCGGCTGAGATCAATCCGGTCCAGACCCAGTTCAAAATCACGTATCTGGTCCTGATCCGGGCTGCTATCAATGATAAATACATCCGCCCCGGCCCCGCCATAAAGTTGATCCAGCCCGCTGCCGCCGAACAGGATATCGTCGCCGCCATTGCCATACAGGGTGTCATTCCCTGCCTCGCCGTAGATCAGGTCATCCAGTGCGGTGCCGGACAGCGTGTTATTGCTGCTGTCACCATTGATCGGCGTGGCCAAGGTGTCGGTGGGAATTGTAAACTGCATGATCCCCGACATCCGGCTGCCTGCAGCAAAAACCTGCACTTCGCCATTGAAAACCGCGGTTTGAATCGCGGTGATGTTTTCCAGCGTCCAGCCGTTCTGATTTTCGATGCTGTCATGTTCCAGCAACTTGCCGTCGGGCATTATTTCCAGCAGGGTCAGGCCGTCGTCACTGCCACCGGCAACAATAAATCCACGCCCGTTTACCGTAAAACTGTCGATTGCATCCACATTGTCAAACCGGGTGCCCAATGTATCGGTGATATGGTCGGTGACATACAAAACCCCCATCGGATTGATGCGCACCACAGAAATCGAGCTGGATAGGGTCGAAGCCACAATGATATAGCTGGTTCCGTTTGCCTCGGTTGCTGTCATGCTGTCCAGACCGGACAGCCACAGCCCTTCTTTTGCGCCAATGGCATCCACCAGATGCGCATTCCCGCTGGCGTCAATTGTAAAGGTGCTTATTCCCCCCTCCGCGGTAGAGCCGGCAACAAGATAAGTGGTGCCATCAACAGTGACATTGATCAGGTCGGCTATGTCTCCGACGGTGACTTTGATATGGTCGGTAACCGTATCACGATGCACAAATGTGCCACCCTGCACCTCGTAAATATTCAATCCTTCCGGCCCGCCCGCGCCACCGCCTGTCACAACAAAGGTTGTTGCACCAACCGAAAGGCTGGTAATTTGCGGGGTCAGCACCGGGGTGCCACCGCCATAGCTGGCAGGCGCCGGATTAAACAGGCTGCCGCCTGCATCAAAGCTGTAGCGTTCCAGATGGCTGCTGCCCAGTTCGGCCACCAGCAGGTCTGTGCCGATCATGGTAAAATCCGACAGGCGGAAACTGTTGCCGCCATCATCCACCAGCCAGTCGCCGATATGGCTGGCCACGGCCCCCGCGCTCAGATCAAACCCGATGATCCCGCCATAGGACCCCGATCCGCCATACAGCCTGTATCCAACCCCGTCCGGCACCAGTTGAAAACTGGTGATCCCGTTCAGATAGGCCCAGGCATCGCTTTGAAAGACAGCTTTGTAGTTAAATCCGGTCACACTTTACCCCCGCTTTGGATCAATAATCAGGATGTGGGGGAATACAGGAAAAGACGGGGCGTAAATGTGGCCGCCTTTGGGCCTAATCAGCCAGTTTTTCTAGAGTTGTCTGGAAACGATAAAGGGGTTTTTAACACATGTTAAAACCGGTGTGTCACCAGGGATATCCGCAACAATACCTGCTCGGGGAATGATTGCCGGTATACCCGAACGGGTTGCCGGATACGGGCAGTCCCGTTCAGTGCTTGCAAAAATAGGGCCAGTTGATCTCGGGCTTCAGCGGTCAGGCGATCAGAAGAACATTCCAGCGCATGGGCCTGCGCCATTAGCCATCCACGATAGGTGCCATCAAACAGTGCCTTTAGACGCTGTAACCGTTTGGATATCCCCTTACCGGCTCCAAGGTAATTGCCCTTGTGCTGGCGATAATAAAGGGCGGGACGGGGGTCGAAAAATACCTTGCCCCCGGCGCCCGTCACAAGTTGGTAAAGCCACCAGTCATGATACGGCGGGGTGTGGGTGGACAATTCACCCGCTGCGGATTGGGCCAAAGCCAGCGCAGCCGGATTAAGCATAATGGTATTGGCGGGGGCGATGTTTTGCACCAGTGCATTGGCAAATCCGAGGCCGCGGCGCGGGGATCTTGTAATGCCCTGGGGGTTTAAACTGTCGTCGGTGATGATCCGGCGGGCGGTATAAAGCGCGGGGCGGTTAGCGGGGATTTTCGACAGCGCCTCAACAGAACGGGCCAGTTTGTCGGGCATCCAGACATCATCCTGATCGGCAAAGGCAACATACCCTTGCGGGGCGAGGGCCTGTAGCGCCAGCATATTCTGCGCCACGCCTTTTTGCGGGCCGGTGATTGTGGTGACGGGAAACGGGGCGCTGTTGATAAATCGGGCCAGAATATCTGGCGTATCATCGGTCGAGCCATCATCGGAAATGATCAACTGCGTTGGTCGACGGGACTGGATTGTGATGCTGCGCAATTGTTGCTCCAGATAGGCTGCACCATTGCAGGTGGCCATCAGAACGGTGATCGGATCGCTATCCATCAGCGCATCCACGGTGGAAGCTGGCCTTGCATCAGGTAATTGTGATGCTCGATCGCGCGTTCAATGCGGGCATAGAAAAAGGTGCGCCCGTTTTCCAGCACCAGCCCCGATCGGCAAATACGTCGCAACAGGTCCATCGAATGGGACACCACAATCGCCCCGCTCTGCTCCAGCCGTTTGTGCAGCATCGCTTCGCTTTTGGTGCGGAACGCGGCGTCGCCAACGGATGTTACCTCGTCAATCAGGTAGGTATCAAACGGCACAGCCATCGAAACCGCAAAAGCCAGCCGCGCCCGCATACCCGAAGAATAGCTGCGAAACGGCAGGTGGAAATGATCGCCCAATTCGGCAAAACCCTGAACAAACGCTTCCATGCCGCGGGTATCAACACCGTAAAGGCGGGCAACAAAACGGGCGTTTTCGGCGCCGCTTAGATCGGGGTGAAAGCTGCCTTGAAACCCGACTGGCCAGGAAATACGCCCATCCGAAATTATTTCACCGGCGTCCGGATCGATCACCCCCGCAATCATTTGCAACAGGCTGGATTTACCGGCCCCGTTGCGCCCCAACAGTCCCACAGCCTCGCGGTCGGGAAAGGTAAAACTGATGTCATTGGCGACCACCTTGTGCACCCCTTGGGCAACAAAGGTTTTTGAAAGGTTTTGCAGTGCAATCATCGGCCCGACCCCAACCTATCGCCGGTCGCGCAGGTTATAAAGGACCAGCACCAATACGGCCCAGCCCAACCCCAGCAAAACAGCCATCACCACCAGTATCTGCGCCCGTTTCGGATACAGCGGTTTTTCCGCCAGTGTGGGGGTGACATATGCCGCCAGATACCGGCTTTGGCGCTGGGCATCGGCACGGGCGGCCTCGAGCGTTGCCAATGCCGCGACATAGGATTTCTGGGCAAATTCCAGATCGACATTCAGCCGCTCGAATTCACCAACAAGGGCGGAATAGTCCCGCCGGCCATCCCCGCCGCCGAATTTGGCGCGCTCGCTATCGATCCGCTCGCGGATCACCTGCACCCGCAGTTCCGCCTGTTGAATCCGCACATCCACCGTTTCGGCACTGCGCCCGTCGGGACGGGCCAGATTGCGCGACGTGCTGCGCAGCATATCCAGCGCTATCAGTTCATCCGCCAGCTTTTGCTGAAGCTGCCCCAGAACCCCCATTTCACCCTGTAAATCGGCCAGCGGATCAACGATATGGGTCTGGCTGCGAAATGCCTTCAGGGCCGACCGTGCGTTTTCCAGCCGCTCCTTGGCCAGGTCAAATTCCTCGCGTGCATAACGCGTGGTGTCATCCTGTGCGATCGACGACAAACGGTTGATCATCCCGCTGCTTTCCTCCAGCACCGCCGCTGCAATATCGCGCGCTTCTTTTGGGGCAAAGGCATGGGCCTGAAGCGTGATCAGCCGCGTTCCCGGATCATAGGAAACCTGCATCATGCGCCACCAGTATTTCGTCAGATCCTCGATCGTGCCATCCGGATCAAACCTGAATACAATGTCGTTTTCCGGTCGCGACCAGATTTTGCGCAGGTTCAGGCGCTGATCAACCTTTGCCACCAGTGCCTGTGACAGCAGAAATTCATACAGAATATCCGTATCCGAAGAACTGGTCGAAGACAGGGCCGACAGACCGGGAATTCCCCCCAGTAGGTCCAGCCCCGACCCCGCCTTTTCGGTGCGCACGGCAAATCCGACAGTGGAGGTATATTGATCAGCGGCGCGGGTATACAGGTACCACGCAGCCATGATCAGCGGTGCAATGACCAACAGGATGAAACTGGCATGTATCCAGCGGTGACGGCGTTGAACGCGGGCCTGGGGCACTGGCGGGGGCAACCGGTGTGCCGGTGCCATCCGGTTTTGCTCGGGCGCAGGAACGGCCTGAGCGGGCGCAACCGGAAGCCTGACAGGACTGTTCATAAAAGGAATCCCTTTTGCGGTAATTGCTTCTTCATTTCTTTGGCCTAAGCCCAAAACCTGAAGAAACAGCTAACCAGCGGGGGTATGTTTTGCACCGGATTGCATCTTTTCGCGCCACAGGCGCCCTGATCCTGCGTGAAATGGCAACCACCTTCGGGCGCACACCGGGGGGGTATTTCTGGGCCGTGCTTGAACCCGTGGCGGCGGTGGCTTTGCTGACCTTTGTCTTTACCTTCGTTTTTGACCAGCCGCCTTTGGGTAAAAGCTTCGCGCTGTTTTATGCCAGCGGTTACCTGCCGTTCATGCTCTATAGTGATCTGGCGCAGAAAATCGGCGTGGCCCTGCGGTTTTCGCGGCCCCTACTGGCCTATCCGGCAGTGACATGGTGGGACGCGCTGCTGGCACGGTTCATCCTGAATACGCTGACACATCTGCTGGTGTTTGCGCTGGTGATCGGCGGGATACTGGCGATGTCGGGCCAACCCGTTTCGCTGTCGTTCCTGCCCCTGTTCGCCGGCCTGGTTCTGGCGGCGTTTCTGGGGTTTGGCATCGGGGCGATGAATGCGTTTTTGTTTGAAATGTTCCCGCTTTGGGAGCGGCTCTGGTCCATCCTGAACCGCCCTCTGTTTATCCTGTCCGGCGTGTTGTTTCTGCCCGAGGCAGTGCCCGCCCCGTTCAGCGACTGGCTGTGGTTCAATCCGCTGGTGCATGTGATCGGGTTGGTGCGGGCGGGTATATATTCGACATATCCGGCCGGATTTTCCGAACCACTGTATCCGGTGCTTGTCACCCTGCTGGCGATGGTGCCAGCGTTGATATTTCTGGGCCGACATGCGCGACGATTGATCAGCGAGGGGTGATTTTAGCCGTTGCTTAACTGTCGGGGTCTAGGGTGTCGGGGAATCGGATTGAATGTCGAAGGAGGGGGCATGTCAGGTGCAAAGGTGATGCTGCGGCGTCTGCAAAAAGCTGTGCGTACGCTGGTGCTGCGGCCGTCGGAATGGGCCTATCTGTGGCAGGCCAAAACCAGCGGGATGTTTGACGCAACCTTCTATCGTGGGGCCAATCCGGCACTGCATCCGTTTTACCGGTTGTTTCCCCTGCACCATTTTATTTTGTTGGGCGAGGGTGCGGGAATGCAGCCAAACCCCGAGTTTTCGCCCGAGTCCTATCTGCGTCTGAACCCGGATGTCGCCGAAAGCGGAATGCGCCCTTTTCGACATTTCCTGAGTCGCGGCCGCAAAGAGGGGCGGCTAACTCGTACCGCGGCGGTTGACCGTTTTCCCGATTGTCCGGAACAGGTATTGCGGTTTGACCCGCATCGCAAACGGGCACCTGTGGCGGTGGTTGTGCATGTCTATTATCCCGACCTGTGGGCCGAGTTTTATGCGCGGTTGAAGGCCTTGGAAATTGACTATGACCTGTATATTACGGTGACATGGCGGGGAGCAGAAACGGATGGTTTGGCCGCCGAGATCAGCGCGGATTTTCCCAAGTCGACCATTGTGCCGGTGGCCAACAAGGGACGTGATATTCTACCGTTTGTCACCTTGCTGAACGCAGGGGCATTTGATGGCTACAGGGCAGTTTGCAAAATCCATACCAAAAAATCCCCACATCGTAATGACGGGGCCAAATGGCGCCAGCATCTGATTGACGGGATATTGCCACCTGAAGGGCTGGCGGCAAAACTGGACGGGTTTTTGACCGACGCGGATGCGGGTTTCTGGGTGGCGGACGGGCAGCATTTCAAGGGCGCGCAATGGTGGGGGTCGAACAGGGAAAAAACCGTCATGTTACTGCGGCGACTGGAACTGGACGGGGCGGCGGATGATCTGTCGTTTCCGGCGGGGTCTATGTATTGGGTCAAGCCGCTGATGCTGGGCATGATCCGCGCGTTGCGGCTGGATTCCACAGTGTTCGAGGCGGAAACAGGTCAGGTAGACGGCACTCTTGCCCATGCCTTTGAACGTGCGATTGGCGGGTTGGCGCTGGCGGCAGGTATGGCGGTGCGTCAAAGCAGTGAAATCGGTCGCAAGGCTGTGGCGCGTCAACTTGCCAAACCGAATTACACCAGCGCATTTTACCTGCCGCAGTTCCATCCGATTGCGGAAAACGATGCGTGGTGGGGTGCGGGGTATACCGAATGGCGGGCGGCCCTCGGGGCACAGTCGATGTATCCCGGGCATTTACAACCGATGCTGCCGGCGGATCTGGGCTATTACGATCTGCGTGCGCCCGAAGTTATGGGGCAGCAGGCCGAATTGGCGGTGCAAGCGGGGATCGATGCGTTTTGCGTCTATCACTACTGGTTTGATGGCAAACGGGTGCTGGAAACACCGCTGGACAACCTGCTGAAACGCCCTGATGTGGCGTTCCCGTTCTATCTGTGCTGGGCAAACGAAAGCTGGCGGCGGAACTGGGACGGATTGTCGGGCGAGGTGCTGCTTGATCAAAGTTACTGCGAGGGGTTCGAGGATGGGCTGGTAAAATCCACCCTGCCCTATATGCGCGATGATCGCTATCAACGGCCCGACGGTACGCGGCCCCGCTTTGTGATTTACCGGCCCGAGGATATGCCCGATCCGGTGCGAAATATTGAGCGGATGCGCAAGGCATGGAGGCAGGCCGGCATTGGCGAGGTCGAACTGGGGGCGGTCTCCTTCCACGTAAAAGGCAAAAGCGAGGTGGCCCAAGACCTATTTGATTTCTGGGTCGAGATGCCTCCGCATGGGTTGGTTAAAGGCGAAGATTTCCTGTATGGCGGGCCGCTTGGCAATCAGATGGGTGGATCTACACCGGCAGACGGGTTTGGCGGTCTGATTTACGATTACAACGCTGTGGCACGACGGTCGGTCAAACCGGCGTATCGGCGGCAATTGCCCAACAACACCATCGCAGGGATCATGCCCGGTTGGGACAACACAGCAAGGCGCGGACCAAAGGCACATATTGCGCATGGGGCCAATCCGGCCAGTTTCCGTCAATGGTTGCGGTCGGTGCAGGAACACCGGTTGAACGACTCCTATCGCGGCGAACTGTTCATTAATGCATGGAATGAATGGGCCGAGAAGGCGGTGCTGGAACCAAGCGAGACTTTTGGCAGGTTGTATCTGGATGTATTGAAGGAAACTTTGCGCGATGGCTAGACTGGTTTTACATATCGGAACCCATAAAACAGCGACGACAACCATTCAGGACACCTTTTACGCCAACCGTGATTTGCTGGCGCAACACGGGGTGGTCTATCCGGCGCTGGGCAAACACAGCGGACACCACGGATTGCTGACTGACTGGATTGCGCTGCCGCTGGCCTATGATCTACCAAATGGCGGGATCGGAACCTTGCAGGCGCTGGCAGCTGAATATGTGGACAGCGATGTCACCCTGCTGTTGTCGAGCGAGGAATTTTCCCGCGGCGGCGGTGCGGGTGGTCAGGTGGATATGGCGGCGCTGGCCGGAATTTTTGACGGGTTTGAAAGTGTCAGCCTGATTTGTTTTTTACGGGAACAATGGCAGTTTTTGCAATCGGTTTATCTGGAAGTCGCCCGCAGCCGGATTCCGCCCCGCCCTCCTGTTTTGATTGAACAGGCGTTTCAAACGGGAATGGTGGACGGGCTATGGTGCGACTATCTGGCCTTGTATGACCATTTGAAAAGCGGGTTTCACCCCAAGGATATCCATTTTGTTGATTTCAACACTGCCCGCTCCGCGACCGATGGGGTGCTGGGGGTGATGCTGTCATTTCTGGGTCTTCCATTCGGGGTTGAGGGTTTGACTATGGTCAACAACGGGGTTTCGAATATCTCGCCCCGCGCATTACCGACCTGGGCCGGTTTGGTGATTGCAGGCGGACACCCGGCCGAAGAGGATCTGTTTTCAGCCGTTCAAGAAGCCTTTGATCTGGAGTTCGGATCAGCGGTGGAAAGCTGTCTGTTCACCCGTAACGAAATCGAGGCTCTGGCAGAACTTTTTCAGATAGTGAATTCCACGCTTGTCGAACGCCACGTGCAGTTTCAACCCGGCTTTGGAATGTCCAGTATCAACCGGCCAGACACGATGTTGTATCGTGAAGATATCACAACCCCGTTTTGGGTACGTGCTGCACGCCGGATCTATTTGTCCGGCAAGGAAGGGTCAAGATAAGTTGCGTAAGTTTTAGCAACCGGTTCCACGCAGCACTGTACCGATGGTGCGCCAAAGGATTTTCAGGTCCAGCCACAGGTTATGCCCTGTGGCATAGGCCACGTCCAGTTGCACCCGCTGTGAATACCGTAACCGGTTTCGCCCCGATACCTGCCACAGTCCGGTTAGACCGGGACGGCATTTCATATAGCTGGGCGCATGGCTGCGGTATTTCTGAACCAGTTCTGTCATTGTAATCGGGCGCGGACCAACCAGGCTCATCTGGCCGCAGAGGATATTCCAAAGCTGGGGCAATTCGTCCAGACTGGATTTGCGCAGGAACGCGCCCAGAGAAAACACGCGCGGGTCATGACGCAGTTTTTGCGTTTCGCGCCATTCGCGGGCTGCATAAGGATTTTTCTGCAAGTGCTCTTGCAATCTGGCGTCGGCCTGCGACACCATTGTGCGAAACTTCCAAATGCGAAAAGACCGACCACCCTGTCCGACGCGCTGTTGGGAATAAAATACCGGCCTGCCCTTTGCCATCAGCAATCCTGCTATGACAAGCATCAATGAGCCCCAAACAGGGAGCGTTAGCAGGATCAGAACGACATCCATCACCCGCTTTGCCCCGATGGGGGACGGGCGGGTCACCACAGGCAAATCAACAGAGGTCCGAACAGTCGCAACCGGCATATGTATCCCTTTCTTTTTTGTGCCATCCTTGGCGCAAAAAAGTTAAGGAGCCGTTTTCGAAAATAGCCGGTTTAGTATTCAACCCCGATTTGCGCCTTGATGCCCGAGCGGAAGGGATGCTTGATCAATTCCATCTCCGTCACCAGATCGGCAATCTCGATCAAAGGGTCCTTGGCATTGCGACCGGTCAGAACCACATGGGTCATTTCGGGTTTTTCATTGCGCAGGAAATCGACAACCTCCTGAATATCAAGGTAATCATAGCGCAGCGCGATGTTGATTTCGTCCAGAAGCACCATTTTGTTGGCCGGATCGCGGATCAGCTCTTTGGCCTTTTCCCAAGCGGCCTGCGCCATTTCGGTGTCGCGGGATTTGTCCTGCGTTTCCCAGGTGAACCCTTCGCCCATCGTGTGGAATTCGCAAATGTCGTTAAACTTGTCGATAATCAGATCGCGTTCGCCGGTGGACATGCCGCCCTTGATGAACTGCACCACGGCACATTGCATATCATGCGCGATGCAGCGGAATATCATCCCGAAGGCGGCCGAGGATTTTCCCTTGCCCTTGCCGGTATGCACAATGACCAGACCCTTTTGATCGGTCTTGGTCGCCATGATCTTGTCGCGCGCGGCCTTCTTCTTGGCCATTTTCATTGCGTGGCGGTCGGTGTCTTGGGTCATCTGGCACACTCCTGTTTCCTGACCCCCAAAGTGCGGTTTTGCGGGACCGGATGCAAGAGCGGTTTCGACTATTTGCAATCCAGTTTCGCCACCATCAGCGCCGGATCGCCCTTCATCGAGTTCGGGATCACCTTGCAGCCGCTGGCAATCTCGATTGCTTTGGCGGCTTTGGGAAAGGTATCGCCGATTTTTGGCAGGCGTTCGAAATTGGTGCGGATGGCTTCGGCATAGCCATCACGGATACGGATTTTGAATGTGCTGCCGTCTACCGTGACTTTCTGGGCCTCGACTCGCGCAAAGCGCGGATGGGGGCTGTCACAGCCGGTTAATAGAATCACTGCCGGAATAATTAACCAATAGAAACGTTTCATCGGGACCCTCGCTGTTTTGCAGCCAGATTCATCCCTAATGGTTAACGTTGGGTAAATAATTGATGCCTGGTCTGAGAGAATCACGGGATTTTACCCACATGATCAAATAAACAAGGCATTTAGCACAGTTGAACGGTATGAACGTCAGAATTAATCAGGTTGAAAAACCCTTTAAAAATCAACCTATAGGCTAGTTCTCTGAAAAATAGACTTAATCGCATCATATTTCTGACAAATTCTTAAGACAGTTGATGGTCTTGGCAATGGATTGTTGCCGGATCAAATTCAATGAGCAACCCGGGTGGGGCAACAAATGGTTTCTACGGTTAAACAGATTGACCAGATTATCGAGCAAGGTGGTGAAGACGACTTTGTTGATGAGCTGAAGCCTGGAACAGAGCTTCTTCATGGCCAGTATGTCATCGAGGAATTCCTGAACAGTGGTGGTTTTGGTATCACCTATCTGGCAAAGGATTCTCTGGATCGCCGGGTTGTGATCAAGGAATGTTTTCCCAACACCTTGTGTCGTCGCAGCTATGCACGGGTTGGTGCGCGGTCACGTGCACATCAGGCCGAATTCAAGTCGGTCATCGATCTGTTCGTGCAAGAAGCCAAAAGTCTGGCAAAGCTGGACCACCCGAATATCGTCGGTGTGCATCAGGTGTTCGAGGACAACGACACCGCCTATATGGCGCTGGATTATATCGAGGGTTTCGATCTTCTGGAGACACTGGAAGATGGTGGTGAAAGATTGCCCCCGGCCGAGATCAACAAGATCCTGAGAAAGATCCTTGGCGCGGTTGATTATCTGCACGGGCAAAACATTCTGCATCGTGATATTTCACCGGACAATATCCTGATCGACAAAAAAACAAGCGAACCGCTGTTGATTGACTTTGGCGCCGCCCGTGAAGAGGTGTCCAAAGCCAGCCGCGTGTTGTCAGCATTGCGCGTGGTCAAAGACGGCTATTCCCCGCAGGAATTCTATGTAAACGGCAGCAAACAGGGGCCATCCAGCGACCTGTATGCGCTGGCGGCAAGTTTTTATCACCTGATCACCGGCGATATGCCGACGGATTCACAAACGCGCCTTGCTGCCTTGGCGTCCGATGAGGACGATCCATATGTTCCATTGACAGGTCGCATCGAGGGCTATGACGAGGCCTTCCTGGCTGCGATAGACAAAGCGTTGAAAGTGCTGCCAAAGGACCGCATCCAGACTGCCAAGGAATGGATGGAAATGATTAGCGGCGGTGTTAGCGAGCTTCCTACAGCAAGCAAATCGGCGGCTGTCAGTGCGAAAACCAAAGAGGATGAGCCAACCAAATCCGGCTCGAAGAAGCTGTTGATGACGACAGCAATCATATTGGTTACGGCAGGCGGCGGATATGCTGTTTGGAAGGGTATGGCTCCCGCACCCGCTGAAATAGTTTCCAGTGCCACAGAAGAATCGGTTGCCGCCCCAACAAGCGGTAACGAAGTGGAGCCAGCAGTTGATGCACCCGTTATTGCGTCTGTTGCAGACTCCGAAGAACTGATCGCAATAGACACCCCCGAGGCTGTGGTCGCAATTGCGGATACGCCCGAGGTTACCACTGACGTTGTCGTGGATAGTCCAATTGCTGAAACCCCCAAGGTTACATCGGATGTTGTGGTGAATACGGTCATTGTTGACACCCCCGAGGTCGTCGAAGACGTTGCAGTAGATATTCCGGTTCTGGACACCCCCGAGGATGTCGCTGACATTATTGATAATGCGCCCGTTGTGGACGTTCCCGAGGTTTCTGCCGTTGAGGTAGTGGATGCGCCCGTTGTGGACACCCCCGAGGTTGCCGAAGACGCTGCAGCAGATACTCCTGCTTTGGATATCCCCGAAGTTGTTACCGAAATTGTTGCGGATACTGCGCAAACCCCCGAAATCACCCCTGAAGTTGCGATTGAGACACCTGTTGTTGTCGCTGACGCTGCAATGGATACGCCCGTTGCGGATGCCCCCGACATTGTTGCTGATATTGTGCAGGATGCCCCTGTTTCAGATACCCCCGAGGTTATCGCCGATGTTGTGGCGGATACCCCTGTAGAGGAACCATTAGACGTTGCGATTGAAGTTGCAGCGGATACTCCGGTTATCGATATTCCCCAGGTTGTTGCCGAAGAAGTGGCCGATGCACCTGAAGTTATCGCGGATACAACAATTGCTGACAGCACCGAAGCTGTTGTTGCTGTTGTCGAGGATACCCCGGTTGCGGACACGCCCGAGGCTGTTTCGGATGTTGTCGCTGCTTTAGAGACCTCAACCGATGTTGAACCCATTGCTGAAATTACACCGGTATCAATCGAGACAGAAGTTGCTGTAGATCAACCTGCCGAACCGGTTAATATTGAAACCGTGGGAACCTTGGGTTTCTTGCCGGTCAAATCTGCTTATTTGCCTTTCTCGGAAAGTGCGGATCAACCCGGTATTGTTGCCCGAATTGGTGAAGATGCGCCAACATGGGTTCAGGTTGGTCAGCAGATCACAGCGGTAAATGGCGTGCCAATTGACTCATTTGCACAGATCAACCCGACCTTGCGTAGCATGGAAAATCTGGGCGATCTGGACTCGGTTCAGGCTGAATTCACCATTAACGGGACAGAAGATCCGCAATCGGCAAATCTTGCTGTTGTTTCGGGCCTTGTGCTTCCGGCTGGTCTGGAGCTGCAAATGCGGGAAATTCCTGATGGAACTGTTCGCCCGATAGCAATCACTTCACAGCAAGCCGAAAACAGCATCATGGCTGGCGATGTTATCCTGACATATCTGGATACAGGCGAAAAAATCGGTGTTGATATTTCTCTGGATGAACTTCTGTTGAGAGAAATCAACAAGGGCGACACTAAACTGAATTTCATTATTGATCGTGGCGGGAAAAAATGGATCGCGCCTATTCAACTGACTGACAACAACTAAGCCGTTTTGGTTTTTGTAAGGAAAGTAAAGAGCATGGGACTACTTGGTAAGCTATTTGGAAAACATCATTCGGATCAGGACGATGCCTGGGTGGATGAGCAGAACGATCTGGGTAAAGCTGTTTCCGAGGTCGAAGGCGATATGGCTGTATCGCTGGAGAATTTCCCTGAATTGCAATCTGTTATTGATGCAACCGATGAAAAAGAAGAAGTCGCGGCTGTCAATATCTGGGATATCAATGACGAAGCCACAGAAACACCGGAAGTGCCGCTTGCAGCCCCGGAAGAGCCCGCTTTTGAACCCAAACGCCGCACCCGTCGCCCGGCGCGCAACAAGACCCGTATTCTAGGCTTTCAGCCACAGGATGCGTCGGTTGCCAACCCGTTTGACGAAGCCGAACAACCCGTTGCTGTTTCCCAGACAATGATGTCGATGAATCCAACCGGCTGGCTGGTTGTTATTGCCGGTCCGGGTGCTGGTGCCAGCTTTCCCTTGTTCACCGGCATGACAAAAATTGGCCGTGGTCTGGATCAGACGATCCCGCTTGATTTTGGTGATATGGCCATCTCGCGCGATAACCATGCTGCGATTGCCTATGATCCGGCCGAGCACCTGTTCTATCTGGGCCATGGCGGCAAATCCAACATCGTCCGCCTGAACGGAAAACCTGTCCTGACCACCGAGCAGGTCAAGGATGGCGACGAATTTCTGATTGGTGAAACCACATTGCGTCTAAAGACGTTCTGTGGCCCCGATTTCAATTGGGAAAGCACCAATGAAGGGGACGAAGATGTGGCGATCGCGTGAATCGCGCTTTGATGTTGCCAGCGCGATAAGCAAAGGCGCACGCGACTACCAGGAAGATGCCATTGTCAGCGACTTTCCAATCGGTTCGGATACCGGTTTTCTAGTGCTGGCCGATGGCATGGGCGGTCACGCTGCCGGTGATGTTTCCAGCAAACTTGTCCTTACCGAAGTCTATGGTGAGCTGAAATTCCAGTTGGCGGATACAGATGCATTCGAGGCCGAGGCCCCGGCTATTTTGCGTGAAATCGCCAATATGGCGAATGAAAGCATCGCGACCCATGTGGCGCATCACCCCGAAGCCGAAGGCATGGGGGCAACACTCGTGGTTCCGGTCATCATGGAAAACCGTCTGTATTGGTTATCCGTCGGGGATTCTCCGCTGTACCTGTTCCGTCAAGGCAAGATGAAACAGTTGAACGAAGACCATTCAATGGCGCCACAGATCGACCTGATGGTGCAATCCGGCCTGCTGGATGCCGATGCCGCGCTGGATCATCCTGATCGCAACTGCCTGACATCGGTGATGATGGGCGAGCGGATATCCAAAGTTGATTGCCCTGAACAGCATACAGAACTGAAAGAGGGGGATATCCTCGTTTGTTCCTCGGATGGTTTGCAATTCCTGACGGACGCCCAGATCGAGCGACTGTTGAATAAAAACCGCCGTAAAACGGCCTCTGAAATCGCCGCAGTTCTGTTAAATGAACTGGGAAAACTTGATGATCCCGATCAGGACAACATCGCCTTTAGTGTGATCAAGGTGAATGACGCTACGGCCACACCGATGTCTGAACGGGTGCGCCGCCAGACAATGGCAAAGGCCGCGAATGATGGAAATGGAAGCCACGTTTTTGAGCCCGATCAAATACGGGCTGTGAATACCGGAAAGTGATGGAATAGATGTCAAAGAAATCCACCCGGGAAAAACTTGAATTTGCTATTTCGACCGGCCTTTTGCCGGAAGATGTGGCCAAACCGGCAAAGAATGTCCTGAAAGGGTTTGATACACCCCTACGGATTGTATTGCTGGGGGCTTCCGGTGTTGGAAAAACAGCCGTTCTGAATTTGCTTCTGGGTCAGAATATGGTGCCCGACGGGATTGACGGAATGCCGTCTGTCAAACTGGAATTCGGGGTCGAGCCAAAAATGCTCTGCACTTTGCCGGACGGGTCGAAGAAGATCATCGGCGGTATAGATTTCGAGGCTTGTACCAGCCTTAAACCTGCCTTTGTGACTGTGCAGGCAAACCTACCGGCTTTGGCCAAAATCAGCGTTATGGAAGTCGTTGCTCCGGATGTCCCCGAACAACAGCAAAAGGCAGTTTCATGGGCCTGCAAACAGGCTGATGTCGCTATCTGGTGTTCGACAGATTTTACCGAAGATGAACAGGACATCTGGGATGTTGTACCTGACCGCCTGAAAGACCACGGTTTCCTTTTGCTGACCAAGACCGACCAACTGATGGGTCAAGCCGAGATCAACACACGCCTAGCGACCCTGTCGCGGAATTGCGGGGACGAGTTTCTTCGCATTTTGCCGATCTCGGCCAAACTGGCCCTTGAGGCACGCGGCACTGGTCGAAATCTCAATTTGAACCTGTTCAAATCCAGTGGGGCCACCGGCCTGATTTCTGCGATCAAAGGGCAGATAGAAGAAGCACAGCGGGCGACCACCGACAATGCGGAACAGATACTGGTGCGGTATTGTCGCGATTGCGATTATCAGGAAACCGAAACTGTGGTGGACACACCGCCGCAAGTTAACGAACCGGTGTCTGAAGATGCTCCTGTCCAAGTGGATACACCAGAGCACGAACAGACCATTACTTCACCGCGTATGGCCGAAGTACCGCCTGTAGAGGCCCCGGTTGAACCGGAACGTCAACGCACGGTCGCAGCCCCCAAACTCGAAGTTGTCGGCCCGTCTTACACAGATAAATCCGATGACAAGACAGTTGAATCTGCAGACAAAGACAAGGTTTTGCTGGAAGAGGCCCTTGCAGTGCTTTCTGTCTACGAGCGTGATCTGGTCGCTTCGCTGGATCACCCCGATCCATGGGATGATGATCAGGCGTTGCAGGTTTGCGAAGAAGCCATCGCAATGCTGCCAGGCGTTCTGGAAGACGGGGCAAGCCCGGCGCTATCGGACGTTATCGCGGGTGTCTATGATGCACAGGATACGCTGATCTTGATGCAGCACGAGCAGTCGGATTCTGTTGCGGATGATGCCCTGACCTTACTGTTGCAGGTCCGGCGCGATATCGAAAGCATACTGGTTCGCGCCGCTTAATAGCCCTGCCAGACGACCCCGCGCTTGACGCATCGTTTTCCCCGTTCGTATACTAACGAAAACAGCAGGGAGCGATGCCATGTCTCAGAAACTTGTCATTCGGAACATCGGGCTGCTTTTGTCCGGCAAGATGGAAGCGCCCATTCTGGAGGCGGATTGCCTGATTGCCATTGATGGTAAAATCAGCGCCATTGGTTATGAGAAAGACATGGATGGCGAAGGCGCGACCTCGGTGATCAATGCCCACGGGGTGACGTTGGCCCCCGGTCTGATCGACAGCCATGTGCACCCCGTGATCGGCGATTACACCCCGCGTCAGCAACAGATCAACTGGATCGACAGCACTCTGCATGGCGGCGTCACCACGATGATTTCGGCGGGCGAGGTGCATCTGCCCGGACGGCCCAAGGACATTGTGGGGCTAAAGGCCTTGGCGATTGCCTCGCAACGCTGGTACGAAAATTTCCGCCCCTCGGGGATGAAGGTTCTGGCCGGCGCGCCGATCCTGGAAGAAGGCATGGTCGAGGCTGATTTCAAGGATCTGGCCGATGCGGGCGTGAAACTGCTGGGCGAGGTCGGGCTGGGCACCGTCAAAGACGGCAAAACTGCCCGCCAGATGGTTGATTGGGCGCGCAAATACGGCATTCAAAGCACGATCCACACGGGCGGCCCTTCGGTGCCCGGCTCCAGCCTGATTGACGCCGATATGGTGCTGGAAACCGGCACGGATGTGATTGGCCATATCAACGGCGGACATTCCGCCCTGCCCGATGATCAGATCATGTGCCTGTGCGAAAGCTGCACGGCGGGGCTGGAAATTGTCCACAACGGCAACCAGCGCGCCGCGATGCTGACGCTGAACACAGCGCGGGAATTGAAACAGATGGACCGGATCATTCTGGGCACCGACGGGCCTGCCGGATCAGGGGTGCAGCCATTGGGGATCTTGCGGATGGTGGCGATGCTGTCCAGCCTTGGGGACCTGCCTGCCGAAATTGCGTTTTGCTTTGCCAACGGCAACACCTCGCGTCAGCGGGAACTGGATACCGGTCTGATCGAGGTCGGTTATGCCGCCGATTTTGTGCTGATGGATCAGGCGCAACATGCGCCCGGAAAAAACATTCTGGAATCGGTGGAACTGGGCAACCTGCCGGGTATCGGTATGACTATCATTGACGGGGTTGTCACCAGCCATCGCAGTCGCAACACACCACCGGCCACGCGGTTCCCCGAGGTTGTTCTTTAGAGCATGTCGCACCAAATCGCATTCGGCTGGCAGGGCGAACGCATTTGCTTTCGCAAACGCTGCCTCGCCCCGCCATCCGAATACTCGAACCCAATCAGGTACGACACGCTCTAGGTCAATTTTCGAAGTAATTTCAAAAGGTTGCGCTGTTCTGAACCGGTTAGAGGTTTCAGCGTTTCTGCTGTAATTTCATGGCCGGTTTCGTGCAGCAACGGGATCAGCGCCACACCCTTCTCCGACAGGGAAATCAGCATACGGCGTTTGTCGTTCGGGTCGGGTTTAGATACGACCAACCCTTTGCGAAGCAACCGGTCCACTACGCCCTTGATCGTTGCCACATCCATTGACGCCAGTCGCCCAAGACGGTTTTGCGAACACTCCCCCTGCTCGTGCAGGCGCATCAGGGTGGAAAACTGGGTCGGAGTCAGACCGGCCGGCGCCAGAGACTGGAAAATTCCGGCATGCCGCTGGCTGGCCAGCCGCATGATGTAACCGGCCTGATCGTCCAGCCTGTAGTCGTCCCGATTTTCTGTTTCATCTGCCATAATGCGCCCGCTTTAATCAATGCAACACCAACAATAAAGGGTTTTGCACAGCATCACAATGACAGGCGAAACCGGCTACTTCAGACCGTCTTTGCCAACTGCGTCCCTGGCTTCCAACCCGCCCACGCGCGGCAGGGGCCGGCCGCTGTCGGTGACGGCCACGGCGACCATGATTTCACGCGCACGCGGAGCGTCGTTCAGGCGCACTTCGATGCCGTCGAAATGGCTGCGGACATAGGCCGCATCCTTGTGGCCCAGCGGCACGTCCAGCACCTGACCGGGGCTGCCCATCTTCTTTGATGACGCCACCAGCGCCGCCCCCTTTTCCACTGCCTTGCGCAAGGGCGCGCCCAGTTTCGGATGCAGGATCGCGGCGGCATGTTCCAATTCGCCCGCCTCGCCGACCATCGCGGATTTGCCATAGCTTTCGGCCTGTTCGGGTTTGATCCCCAGCGCCTGAACACACCGATTCCCCAGCAATTCGCCCAGCTCCGCGCCGATGTCCATCAGCGGGGTCAGGTCCTCGTGATACTCACCGGCCAAGGGGTTTTTGATCACTGCCACGGCCACCGCCTTGCGGGTTGGGGGCGTGATTTCGCGCTCCATCTCGCGGTGGGTTTCCTCGATAAACACGGCGATTTTGCGTATCTTTGCACTCATCTTAGGCCATCCTTTCCAATAATATCCGCCGCTTCCAGCCCGCCGGAACGGCTGTGGATACGCGGCCCGGTTGTCATCACCAGCGCCAGCGCCATTTCGTCAGCGCGCGGCGCATCGTTACAGCCGACCTCCATCGAATCAAAATGGCTGCGCACATAGGCGGCGTTGATATGGGTGATCGGCACATCCAGTCGCGCACCCACACCGCCCACCTTTTTGGTAGAAGGCACGATGGCGTTGCAGACCGGCAGCAGTTCGCGCATGGCATAGCCGCCGGGCGCGTGCCACAGCGCCCCGTGTTCCAGCTCGCCGCCTTCGCCAATCAGCGCGCCTTTGCCGTAGCCTTCGATTTTGTCAGGCCCGCCCAGCAGGTCCACCAGTTTTTGTGCCATTTGCAGGCCCAGCGGCCGCAGATCGTCGATAAAGCCCTGAATGTCCGGCTCGTATCGGTGCGCAAACGGGTTGCGGATGATCGCCAGAACCGAGCCGCGCCTGTGCGGGATTTCGGCGACAGGTCCGCCTTCGTGATAGATTTCCTCGACGACGGAAACGGTTTTGCGCAGGATGACGTCAGGCATGGGCAATGGTCCTGTGTTGGGGCGTGAATTGATGGCCAAGAGTGCGGCTCTGCCCTTGAAGGAACAGGGCAGCTGCGTGGATTTGTTTTTGATCGAGCATAGCGCGGGCGGTGCAGGTGCCGTTGGTCAGGGCGGTTTCGATATCGGTTGCGCTTAACGGATCACAGCGGGTCACAACGGGCCGGTCGCCCAGATCGGTATCATCATGCAGATCATGGGCGGGGGTGCGGTGGATGGCAGGGTGATTCGGCAGGTTCAACGCGTTGGCAACCAGCGTGGCGGCCACATCGGCAGTCGCGGCGTTTTTGGCGAGAATAGAGACTGATTCAGCAATCCCGAAAGACAGGCTGCGTCCGCCTTGGCCACTGGTGGCGATGCCGTCTATCCCGTCACTGTGGCTGATCTCGATCCGCCCCAGATCACGGCCATCCAGCCCCGCCATTGCCATGGTGAACCGTTCGCCTTTGGTTAGATGCAGAGCAATATCGCCGCCGTTGTTCACATAGGCCCGGCGCAGGGCGGTTGCGTCAGTCATAGCTTGCAATACCTCGTCTGCCACGGCACCGGCGACAGCGGCCATGCGGGTGACGAAGGCTTCACTGAACGGCAGGGAGGCATCGTGCATTCGATTGGCAACTGCTCCTAAGGGGGCGGGTGTGTTGGGGTGCATGGGGCGGCGTAAACAGTCCAATTCAGTCACTAACTCAGTCAAAATCGTGTCAAAACGGTTGCGCGCGGCGGCAAAGGCGCGTGCACGGTCCCCATCCGCCCCGATCACCAGATCAATCGGCCCGTGCTGTAAATGCAGCCGGTTGCCGGACAGCATTCTTGCCTGAACCCCTGTCATGACCCATCCTTCCAGCGATAATGCCGGTGGTCATGCGGATGCGGCTGGCTTTGGTTATGGCTAAGGGTGCGGTTGTCGGCGGCCAGCACATCGGCGGTGCTGCGGATTTCCTCCATATGGCCACCCAGCGCCGCGTAATCGGATTTGCGCAGGGTGAATTCGATCGGCGCGACCAAGGCGGGCGTGGGGACATAGCCGAAAGACCCCGTCGGCATTTCCATCACATCCACCATCACGGTGATGCCGCCGCCGGGCCAGATATAGGCCTCGGCCCCGCCGCAGGACACATAGGTCAGCGAATCCTTCACCGATTTGGTCAGGCGCACAGGGTTTTCGGTGACCCCCGCCCGCAGCGATCCACCAGCGCCAGCCATGAACAGCACCGAGCACAGCGAGGGTTCGCAATTTTCCGCGATCCGTTCCGCCGACAGTTTCAGCGCGGGCGGAATTTCGGCGGGTTGCGGTTTCAGGTCGGCGTCCAGCATGAAATATGCGTATTGCTCGCCGGTGGTTGAAACCATCAACAGGCGCAGCCCTTCCCACGCGATTTTTGCGTTAAACGGGCCAAGGATGGTCAGCGGGTCGTCAATATCGGTGCCGCCCCAGCCGGTGCCCGGCTCCGCCACCCGAAAATAGCGCCCGGGGGTCGAACGCCGCCCCAGTATCTTGATGCCCGTCGGCGGCACATCCAGCAGCTTGCCCGCCTGATGTTCCGACAGAACGCCGGTGATGTGGTCATCGACCACCACAACTTCGTCCACATGATCGACCCATTGTTTGGCAAACATGCCAATGGTGGCCGAGCCACAGCCAACCCGCATCAGCCTTTCCGGCGCGCCATTGATCACCGGCGGCTGCCCCGCCTGCACCACAAGGGAAATGTCACCGATCTGCATCTCGACCGGCTCGCGGTTGCACAGCCGCAGCAGGGCGTCACAGGTCACGCGACCCTCTTTTTTTGACCCACCCGTCAGGTGATCGACCCCGCCCAAAGACAGCATTTTCGAGCCGTATTCGGACGTCATCACATGCCCGATCGGCTCGCCATCCACCAGAACCGCTTCGCGCTCAAATCCGATATGGCGGTCGGTGTCGATTTTCACCTTCACGCCGCAGTAGGAAAAGATGCCTTCGGTCACTACGGTGACCATATCCACGCCCTCGACTTCCTGCGAAACGATGAAAGGGGCGGGTTTGTAATCGGGGTAGGTGGTGCCGGCCCCAACGGCGGTGATGAACGATTTCTCCGATTGCAGCAGATCGCCGTCCCAGTCCGAACCGCCGGTGTCTTTCATAAAGGGCACCAGTTTATCGGGGCTGGTTTCCAGCACTGTCAGCGGGTCCAGCCGCACCAGATCGCCGCCGTGGTTGGCGTAACGGTCGCAAGCGCCGATTTTGCCGTCGGCGATATAACACATCACGGGGCAGGCATCGCAGCGGATTTTTTCGGGTTTGGCGGTCATTTGCCGGCCTCCAGAATGGCCGCGCGCACCCGTGCCGGTGTGGCGGGCAGATGGCGGATGCGCACACCACAGGCGTTATAAATGGCGTTCAGGATGGCGGGGGCTGTGGGGATCAGCACATGTTCGCCCAACCCCTTGGCACCATAGGGGCCGTGGGCATCGGGGGCCTCGATGATCAGGGTTTCCACGGGGGGCATGTCGCCCATTGTGGGGATCAGATAATCATGCAGGTTCTCGGTGCGCCCCGGCAGGTATTCTTCCATCAATGCCATGCCCAGCCCCTGCGCGATGCCGCCCTGCACTTGGCCTTCGACCAGCATCGGGTTGATGGCGTGGCCCACATCGTGCGCCGCCACGAATTTTTGTGCCTTCACCAGCCCTAATGCGGTGTCCACCGTCACCACCACCAGATGCGCGGCATAGCCGAACTGGGCATAGGGGATGCCTTGGCCGTTTTCGTCCAGCGGCTTGGTCGGGGGGTCGTAGGTTTCTTCGGCATGGAAAGTGTAGCCCTCGGAATTGATGGGCAGTTGGCTCAGGTCGATCCGGTGGGTCTGGTTACCATCGGTCACCGTGATCACCCCGTCGCCAAACGCCAGCGCCGCCGCTTTGTCCGCGTTGACCTGTGCCAGAATAGCCGTGCGCAGGGCCTGCCCTGACAGCCGCGCGGCGTTGCCCGACACATAGGTTTGGCGCGAGGCCGAGGTTTTGCCCGCGTCCGGTGTCACATCCGTATCCGGTCCGATCAGGGTGATTTGCTGCACCGGCACCCCCAAAGCGGTGGCAAAGATTTGCGCGATCACCGTGTTGGCCCCTTGGCCGATGTCCATCGCGCCCTGATGCAGCACCACAGTGCCATCCGCACGGATGCCCGATTTTATGGTCGAGGGGTTGGGCAGCGAGGTATTACCACAGCCATACCAGCCGGCGGCAAGGCCAACGCCCATCTTCAGGGTTTCGTTTTCGGCATTGAAGGCGGCGGCCTTGGTGCGTTCGGAATCCCAAGCGGGACGCAGAGCCTCAAGACAGGATTTGATCCCGACCCCCTGTTCAAACACCTGCCCGCAGACGGTGGGCACGCCATTATCCAGCGCGTTTTTCAGGCGGAATTCCAGCGCGTCCATGCCTAGTTTCTCCGCCAGTTCGTCAAACAGGGTTTCCTGCGCCACCGCCGATTGCGGCACCCCGAACCCGCGAAACGCGCCAGAGGGCGGGCAATGGGTGTGCACCGCCTGGGTTTCGGCGCGGTAATCGGCGATGCGGTAGGGACCCGAGGCATGAACCGGCACGCGGTTGGCCACGGTCGGCCCCCAGCTGGCATAGGCACCGGTGTTGAAATACCCGAAGAAATTGAAACCTGACAGTTTGCCATCCGCCTTGGCCCCGATTTGCAGGCTGATCTGCGCGGGGTGGCGTTTGGTGGTGGATTGCATCGATTCCGTGCGGCTGTAGGTCAGGCGCACGGGTTTGCCGGTTTTCAGGGTGGCCAGTGCCAGATAGGGCTGCACTGACAAATCGAGCTTCGCGCCAAAGCCGCCGCCAACGCCGGTCGGGACAATGCGGATCTGGCTGGCGTCCATCGCAAGGATGATCTCCAGCGCGTCGCGGTCCATGATTGGGGCTTGGGTGCAGGCGTGGATTTCGACGCGGCCATCGACCATCTGCGCAAATCCGGCCTCGGGTTCGATATAGGCGTGTTCGACAAAGCTGGTGGTGAAATCGGCCTGAACGGTGATGTCGGCATTGTCCAGCGCTGCCTGTGGATTACCGCATTTTACAAAGCCGCCGCACATGATGTTGCCCTTGCGGTCCGCGTGCAGTTGCGGGGCAGAGGCATCCAGCGCTTGATAAAAGGTTTGGACATCATCCAGTTGCTTCCATGTCACCGGAAAATCGCCGGTATCAAACCGGCGGATGAAATCGGGGGTAGCGATGATGGCCGCCACGGCTTCGCCACGAAAACGGGTTTCGTTCACGGCGAACACGGACTGGTCGGCGAAATCGGGGATCACGCCAAAGCGGTTCTGGCCGGGGATGTCGGCGGCGGTCAAAATGGCCTCTATCCCGTCATGCGCAGCGACAAATCCGTCCATATCACCCAGCTCAAACGTCGCGCGTGGGTAGGGTGAACGGATGATCAGGATTTCCAGCGTGCCGGCGGGGGCGATGTCATCGCCGAATGCCTCGCGACCCTCGACCTTGGCTTGCCCGTCCAGACGGCGGATGGCGGCGCCGGCGTGGCCCTTGGCATCGACCAGCGCAGGGGCGGGGTTGGCAACGGCTAGAACGGCCTCGATAATCTTGCGATAGCCGGTGCAGCGACATAGCACACCACCAAGCGCATTCTGCACTTGTTGTTCGGTCGGGTCGGGATTTTCGCGCAGCAGGGCCACGGCGGCGACCATCATGCCGGGGGTGCAGATGCCGCATTGGGCCGCGCCGAAATCCTGAAATCTGTCGCGCAGACGGGCGGTGATTTCATCACCTTGCAGGCCGGTCAAGGTATGCACCTGCCGCCCCTCGGCCTGTTGGGTCGGGGTCAGGCAGGCGCAAACGGGGGTGCCGTCCAGCAGCACGGTGCAGGCGCCGCAATCGCCCGCGTTGCAGCCGATTTTCACATCCCGCGCGCCAAGGCTTTCGCGCAGGGTTTCGGACAGGCGTTCGCCGGTGGCGGGGGTGGTGGAAACGGGTTTGCCGTTCAGGGTGAAATCGGTCATGCGCTGGCCCCCGATATGGTGCGGCGGATCAGTTCGGCAGCAGCGTCCAGCCGGTATTCACCGCTGCCGCGCACGTCATTGATCGGGGCAAGCGGGGACAGATGGGCGGCAGTGATTTGCACATCTGTGGTGGTGCCGATCAGGTCGGCCTCCAGCACAGGCAGGCGTTGCGCCACGGGCGAGCAGGCCCCGACGGCCACGCGGGCATGATCAATCCGCCCCTGTGCGTCGCGGGCAATCACGGCAGCGACCATCGCTGTGGAAATCACCAAATATTTCCGGCTTCCCAGTTTGCTGAACCTCGCCCGGGCATGGTCCGGCTGCGGCGGGATCAGAATGGCCGTCACCATTTCCCCCGCCTGCAAAGCGGTCTGGCGCACACCGGTGATGAATTCGGACAATGGCAAAATCCGCGCACCCCGCACCGAGGCCAGTTCCACCTGCGCATCCAATGTCAACAACGGCGGCACACCGTCGGCGGCGGGCGAGGCATTGACCAGATTGCCCGCAACCGTGCCCGTGTTCTGGATTTGCTGTGATCCGACCTCGCGTGCGGCCTGTTTCAGCCCGTCAAAGGCGGCGGGCAGATCAGCATTGATAACATCGGTCCATGTTGTCGCGGCGCCAATGCGCCAACTCGCAATATCCTGCGAAACCCCGCGCAGACCGCTGATCCGGCTGACATCCAGTATCACCAGCGGCGCCGATCCCATCGAGGAAAAAAAATCCGTCCCCCCCGCCACAATCGACATGGCGGTGGTGTCCAGATGCGCAAGCGCATCGTCCAAGGTCTCGGGCGCGAAATAGGTCACGAATGGCCCCCTGTTGGCGCGGTGATTTATTTTTGTTAGCGCACGAATGATATGAGGAGGGGCAAGAGTTTGTCAATTCCTGTGACGCACGGGTGGGTTTGGTGGCATGCCACCTATATATATGCCGTCTCGACCCCTGAGGAGGACCATACAGGACAAATAAAAACGCCCGATCCATCAAGTGAACCGGGCGTCTGGTTGATGCTTTCAATGAAGGCAGGCTTAATTCGCCGATTTGGAATACTCGGTATACAGGCCGGTAATCGCGTTCATTTCTTTTAGCCCCTGTGTCAGCAAATCAAATAGCTGATCCTGCTTTTCGCTACCGATCGAGCCTTTGCCAGCAATGCTTTCCAGAAGTGATTTGGTTTCAGTCCAGTGTTCGGTCGCGGCGACCAGACTGTTATGGATTTCATCGGTTGGCGGGGCTTTGACCCCGGCAGCAGGCATACCATCCCGAAGCGCACCCAGAGTCATTTCAAACATTGAAATCGTCGATTTCATGTCGTCAACTGACCCCAGCGGTGCATTACCGGTTTCGACGCCGCAGCTCTCTTTGGCAATTTTTTGGGTCAACATGCGCTGGCGACCGGCAAAATCGATTAGAAGAGCGTCAGCCTGAGTTAATTCGGCGGGGTTGGAATACTCGGCGGACTCTTCTGTCACCAACGCCTTTGCCGCCCCCAATAGTGCCATGTTGTTCTCTGAAAGATACTTCATGGATGCATCAATGTTCTTACCTTCAAGAATATCATTGATTGCTGCGTGGAAAGGCTCCCACAGGACCTTGATTTCATCAAGTTTGGCTAGCGTATTGCGCCTCTTTTCGGCTCCAATAATACCCATATCTGGATTGCCATCTCTGAGAGAGATCAGTATTTTTCCAAATTCGACGCTGGCTGCGCCCAGTGCTTGAACGGCTGATTCGGAATTGCCAGAATAGGCTATAACGCAAGCAGCGGCCGGCATTCTTTGGCTAAGCATACGCAGTTTGCCAGAGTAGTTTATCCTTTGGTTGCCACCATCATCATGGCTTGTGTTGTTGATTGCGGCGGTTTCAGCCTTTGCTTCAAATGTGGGTAGTCCAAAAGTTAATATGGTGAAGGTGGATAGCGTCACAGCCCTTAGGGCTGTGCGCAATCCGCTTATGTTACTCGTCAGTTTCATTATCCAATTCCTCGTACTGGCTGGATGAGGCTCCAGTCACTCGGTAAAACTTGTTTAGCTGATTGTGCCGTTAGTTTTTGGCCAACCACACTTCAACCCGACGGTTGGCGCCACGGCCAGCTTCAGAGTTATTACAGCCAGTCGGCGAAATTTCACCGAAACCGGAGGCTTCGAATTCAATGTTCGCAACCCGGTCGCCACCAACCTCTTGCAGCTTTGCAATAACTTGCTGCGCGCGGCCCAGACTTAGTTTCTTGTTTGCCTCGAACGAACCGACGTTGTCGGTGAAGCCTACCATTTCAACACGGGTGCCTTTTGGCTGATCCGCCAGATAGTTTGCCAGACGCTCCATATCCATCAGACCACGTTCATCCAGTTGCGATGAACCAAGGTTGAAACGGAAAGTTGTGGACAGGCGGTCATATTTGGTCATCTCTGCCAGCATTTCACGGATGACATTGCCTTCGAATGCATCAACATCGGCATTCAAAAGAGAAGCCGCGCGCGGGCTGTCCAGAGCCTGTTCCCGGCTGATAATCCCCAGATCGATAAACCCGGCTTTGGAAATCACGCCATCAGCGGCATCCGAAGTTGCATAAGAAATAAAGTCGTTAATCTTTGGTGCAGGGTTTTCTGTGTTATACAGATACATGCGACGCTGGAGCGCGTATTCTTCGGTTTTAGCCGAGAATGGATCCGGCGAAGAAGTGATCCCGCATTCGTTGACAAGGTTAAGCGGCTTGGCGCCACGTTGGAAAGCATAGCCAACATAACCGATTGCACCGGGGTTTTCGTTGATAAAAGCGGCAACCTTATTGCTATCATTTTCGACAATTGCCCCTTCAGGTGCCGAGTGAGCATCTTTGCCAAATACGCGGTTCTGGAAAACTTCGTATGTCCCTGTGCCTTCTGCGCGGGAAACAACCTGAATCGGCAGATCTGCGCCACCCAACTGGCTCCAGTTGGTGATTGCGCCCGAGTAGATCCCCTTAAGGTCTTCAATCGAGACCGTTTCGACACCATTGTCCGGATTCACAATAATAACCAGACTGTCAACGGCAAGGATATGTTCCTGATCAATGCTGATCATATTGCCTTTGCCTGCCGCACGAAGGGCGCGGGCTTCGGCCGGTGTGATCCGGCGGGAAGACATACCGATTCCAGTTTCATCATTTAGCAAAGCGTCAAAAGCATCGCCAGAAGATGTGGAAGTTACCAGGAACGAACCGATCTCGTCACCAAATCCGTTGTCCGCAACAAGGTTTGCCAGAGTTTCATCTTCGTTCTGGGTTTCGGTGATTTTGATTTCGGCATTCATATTGGCGGCATACCCACTAAGAAGAAGTGGCATAACCCCAAGGCCCACGGCTTCTGAACCGTAGAAATGTACATCTGTTACCGCAGTATCAAACGTTGGGCACGAAGCGCCTTCACAGCGGACGCGGCTGGATGATATGGCCAATTCGCCCAATGCGGTGCGAATGACGTAGTTGTCATCCTTGAATTCAACAAGATCACCTTTCAGGTCGACAGTACCATCGGCAGATTTCAGAGTAACCTCGCCGGCAAAGGCAACGCTTGAAAGCAGCAATGATGTGGTGAGAGCAGCCATGCGCAAAGTGCGCTTACGGCCTGTGTTCAAATAAGTTTTCAATGTCTTATCTCCTGTAACAGGTAATTCGGCCTACTGGTTAATTGCAAAAGCAAGGAGGCACTAATGGGTAGAGCAGCCTGAAACAACGCAGGTTCTCTGGGATTGCTTTGGCTGCTAATGATTATTTAAGGAAAATTTAAGGCGACAATTAGATATAACAGGATGTTATTGAGGCATAATTATGAATGCAATTGAGACGTGTAAAAAGACCGTCCTAGTTGTGTAAATCGCGCCATTTATTAATGATTAACGGGGTTGCATCCCCATTGATGACTGCTAACCCGAGTTGCTCGCCGATACGAAAACAAAGAATTGATTCCCGATTCCCCGACAATGTGCCAACAATCGCTGCGGCGGGTTCATTGGGGTTTGTCGTGAATTGATCCAGATAGGATTCATATTTATCGACGTTACTTTCAGCAACTTTTTCCAGTGCGGCAACATTAGTTGAATCGCCTGAATTCACACCGGCATCTTCGCCCTTCAAAATCAACCAGTCGGTTATATCTGAGGTGCTTGTTAAAATCTGAAGTGCTGCACTTCCGGTTTCGATCGCCGGTTCTTCGGTATTGCCTAATTCAGGGATACTTTTAATCAGCCGTCCGGCCTGAAGGCCCACAGTGCTTGAATCAAACTCCTGTTTCGGGGTTGATGCAATAACCGACAGTTCATTTGCATCTTTGGTGAACCGGGATACGGTTTGAAGAAACAGTTCCAGATGTTCGGATTCGGATAAAAGGGTGCCAATCACTGGATTAGCGGTTTCATTACCTGACGGTATTTGCAATTCGGAAATATGCAATACACGCCGCCCGATTACGTCGAGGCATAGTTTGGCACCTGTATCGGTGTGGAATTCCAGAACCCGGGCAAGAATAGTTTCGTTGATTTCCTGAAGCAGCGCCCCGAGGTTATCATCCGGATTGCCCGAAGCAATAATACGGGCATTATTCTGGTTGAAGCGTGATCTGTTTCCAAGGGATTTCAGCCGCTTCATGATGTCTTGCGACTTGATCATTCTGCACCTGTTTTTTTCAAAGTATCCCGCGCCATCGTCAAGATGTCCTTCAGATTAATATCATAGTCGCACTCGAATATTAGTGCATTTGGTGAAAACTCGGTTGAACGCAGGGTTAACAGGATTCCTTTGTCTGTCATAACGATAGCTTCTACAGGTGGGTCTATCAATGAATTGTCAGATGATATGGCCGGACATTCAAACGCATTGGCGGCCTGAATGCACATTTCATCCAGAAGCTCTTGGCCAATGTCGGATTTAGACGAGTCAGCCAGAATCAATTGAACCGACAGATCGGCAAATGCGGAGATGCGAACAGAATCAAATGCCGCATTGATCGCGTCCAGTTGTTCAGAAATATCTATCATTTCGGTCTTTCCGGTTTAACGTCTGCAATTCAGAGTCACAGCCGATTGACAAATACCACTATCAAAGGCGAATTGTCACCCAACAAAACCAAGGTTTTCTCAAAGCAGAGATTCAATTCGCACCCGTGCCGAATTTGATTTCGGAACCCACAGCCCACGCTCTATCGCTTCATTCAACCGCTGGGCTATTTCGCGCAACGCAGGGGCGTTGTGTTCGGCGATAAAGTCGCGGGTGTCGTCGTCTTCCAGAAATGCCGCGTGGACCAGATCAAAATGATGCCCGCGCACCGCTCCCGTTGTGGCAGCAAAGGCGAACAGGTAATCCACCGTCGCGGCCATTTCAAACGCGCCCTTGTAGCCGTGCCGTTTGACACCCTCGATCCACTTAGGGTTTACCACGCGCGACCGCACCACGCGGCCGATTTCATCTTCTAACGTGCGGATCACAGGGCGTTCGGGGCGGGAATGGTCATTATGATAGATCGGCCTGTCTTTTCCCTGAATGGTGGAAACCGCCGCCGCCGCGCCGCCTTCGAACTGATAGTAATCGTCACTGTCCAGCAGATCGTGTTCGCGGTTGTCCTGATTTTGCACAATCGCTTCGACCTGTCCCAGACGGGTTTCAAGCGCGGTTCTGTCTTTGCGCCCCTCTGCCCCTTTGCCATAAGCATAGCTGCCCCATTCCAGATAGGCCTCGGCCAGATCTGCCTTATCCGCCCACAGCCGTTCGTCAATCATCGCCTGCAAACCAGCCCCGTATGCGCCGGGTTTCGAGCCGAACACGCGAAAGCTGCCCTCCTCGCCTTCCTGCCGGAACCGCGCGGCGGCGGGGTTCAGGTCATCCGGCTCGTCCAGCGCCATCACCGCGCGGGCGGCGCTATCAATCAGCGCAATCAACTGCGGGAAAGCATCGCGGAAAAAGCCGGAAACCCGCAGGGTGACATCAACACGCGGGCGGCCCAGCACGCCTTGGGGCAATATCTCAAATCCTGTGACCCGCCGGTTGGCATTGTCCCACGTCGGCTTGACCCCCATCAGGGCCAGACATTGGGCAATGTCATCGCCACCGGTGCGCATATTGGCGGTGCCCCATGCGGTCAGCAGCATTGTGCGCGGCCAGTCACCGTGGGTTTGCAGGTGCTTTTCAATCAGCAGGTTGGCCGATTTCCAGCCCAGCGTCCAAGCCGTCGGCGTTGGCACCGCGCGGCTGTCTACGCTGTAGAAATTTCGCCCTGTCGGCAAAACATCCAGACGCCCGCGGGTGGGCGCGCCGGATGGCGCCGGGGCGACGAAGTGCCCTGAAAGGGCGGTGAGAAGACCCGCCCCTTCCTTTGGTCCACAGTTTCTAACACGGGGAAAAACGGTAGATTCTATGTGTTCCAGAACCTTAGTCGTAGCTTCCCCGCATGCGCTGGCCCTGCCCTCGATCAATTCAATTGCCAGCACCTCCAGCCGCTCGATCGTATCCCCCGTGCTGCGCCAGTTGTCACCGGAAACCGAGGCCAGAACATCGGGCCGTGCCCCTTCCCATGCGGCGGCCATATCAGCATCCAGAGGATCAAACCCCAGTCCCAAATCTTGCGAAATTGCCTGTATCAGAGACGCATTTTCACCCGCCCCGTCCCCACGCGGCACCCTGACAAGCGCGATCACCAGATCACGTTCCAGCGTGCCGCAGGGCGACTGCCCGAACACATGCAACCCGTCCCTGATCTGCGCCTCTTTCAATTCGCACAGATAGGCATCCAGCTTGGCTAGATCGCTTTCCTCGTCCGAACCAGATAGCCCCGCATCCTGATCAAGCCCCGTGACCGAGGTCAGCGACAGGATTTCACGGCGCAGATGCTCAATCCGGCGCGGGTCAACGCCTGCGGCCTCGTAATATTCATCCACCAGTGCCTCAAGCTCTTTCAGCGGCCCATAGGTCTCGGCCCGCGTAAGCGGTGGCGTCAGGTGGTCGATGATCACGGCTTGGGCGCGGCGTTTGGCTTGCGTGCCCTCGCCCGGATCATTCACGATAAACGGATAGATATGCGGCATCGGCCCCAGCACCACTTCGGGCAGGCAGGTTTCCGACAGTGCCAGCGCCTTGCCGGGCAGCCATTCCAGATTGCCGTGTTTGCCCATATGCACAATCGCATGGGCACCGAACTGGAGCCGCAGCCAGAAATAGAACGCCAGATAGTTGTGCGGCGGCACAAGGTCGGGGGAATGGTAGGTGTCGGTCGGATCAATGTTATAGCCGCGTGCCGGTTGCAGCCCGACGATCACATTGCCGAATTGCAGAACCGACAGGGCGAAATACCCGCAATCGACCTCGCCCGCCGTGTAAAACGGATCCTGTTCCGGCGCACCCCAGCGTTCCTCGATCCGCTGGCGCACCTCATAAGGCAGTTGATCATAGGCGATCTGGTAATCCGCCATGCCCATCTGCACACCGCCGGATTTTTGCGCACGATCCGTCAGCCAGTTTGTCGGCCCCTTCAGGATGGCCTGCATCAGATCATCGCTGTTTTCAGGCGGGTTAGAGACGAAATAGCCTGCATCGGACAGCAGTTCCAGCACATGCATCGTGGCGGCAGGCGTATCCAGCCCGACCCCGTTGGCAAGCCGTCCGTCCTTGTTCGGATAGTTCGCCAGCACCAGCGCGACTTTGCGCTTTTCCGGCACCTCGCGGCGCAGACGGGTCCAGTTTGCCGCTAGTTCCGCAACAAAAGTTACCCGATCCCCCCGCGCCCGATAGGCGGCGATGGGGCATTCGGTGGCCTCGTCAAAATAGGCCTCGCCCTTGAAGGATATCGCGCGGGACAGTATCCGCCCGTCCACTTCGGGCAGGGCGACGTTCATCGCGATGTCGCGGGCAGACAGGCCGGTCAACCCGTCCTCCCACGCCTCCTCGGAAGAGGCCGCAAGCACCACCTGAAAAACCGTGCAACCCTTGGCGGCCTCCATCGCAAGGGGGTTCAATGCCCCCGCGTGATGGTCCCCTTGATGCGGGGAACCCACGGCAAAGGACGTGCAGTTCAGGATCACATCCGGCGGGGCGGTGGTGAACAACTGTTCCAGCGTGGCAACCGATACGGGATCTTTCAGGGATGCCACAAACACCGGCAACGGGTTCAGCCCCTGGCGTAACAGTGCCTTGACCATGCGGTTTATGGGGTGCAGCCCTGCGCCCTGCACCAAAGCGCGGTAAAAGATCAGCGGCACGACGGGGGCGGCATCGGTCCAGTTCGCCCGCGCTGCCGCCAGATCGGCCACGCCTGCGCCGGGCCAATAGACCCCGGCCCGCAACAGTGGTGTGGCAGCGGCGGGTTTGTCGGTGCCTTCCAGCATGGCGCGGGTATAGGCCAGAAAGCCGCTGGCGTTGGCCGGTCCGCCCTCGACCATATAGGCCCAGAGTGCATCGTAATCTTCGCGCGCAACCGTGGACAGGCGCCACAGGTCGGGGTCGGGTTTGTCGTCCCCGGGCAGGGCGACAAAGGGCACGCCTGCGTCATGCAGATGGGCGGCGTATTGCTCCAGCCCGTATTTCCAGTAGCCCGCCCCGCCCAGCACGCGGGCGATCACCAGTTTCGATTTACTGGCGCAGGCCTCGATATGCAGATCGACCGACATCGGGTGTTGCAGGTGGGTCAGATTGGCCAGCCGCAGGGTGGGGGCATCGGCCATTTCCGCGCGAGCCTCTGACAGAGCGGCCAGTTCGGTATCGGCGGCGGAAATGAACACCACGTCGGCCGGAGTTTGCCCCAGATCAACGGGTTCCTTGCCGTCGTCGATACTGCCCGGAGTTGCCGCAAGAAGGTGCATTAGATCCGCTTTTCCATAAATACGCTTGTCTTGTTCGCCACATAATCCCCGAACGGTGCGCATTTCGCAAAGCCGTGGCGTTCATACAGCCGGTGCGCGGCGTGCAACAGGTCGCCGGTTTCCAGCCGCATCACGGGCAGGTCCAGTTCCCGCGCGTAATCCTCAAGCTGGCGCAACAGGGCGTCGGCTACGCCTTTGCCGCGTGCGTCCTCGGACACAAACATGGATTTCACCTCGCCATAATCACCCTTGTTGGCCAGCGCGGCACAGCCCAGCACCGTATCGCCTTCGCGGGCGATGAAGAACCGGATGTCGGGGGTGCAAAGGGCGTCGATCGACAGGTAGTGGTTGTCCTCGGGCGGGAACAGGCGTTCCATCAGGGCATGGCTGGCCTGCAACAGCGCCGTGGCCTGTGGTGCGCGCGGATCACCCTGTTCGACAATCAGCATCAGGCGCTCAGGGCCTTGGTGATGGCGGCCTGATCCAGACCGGCCTGCCCAATCACCACCAGCGTTGTGCCGCGATCCTCGCCTGCGGCGAAGGGGCGGTCGAAATAGCTGTCCACGCGCGGGCCGACGGCCTGAATGGTCAGGCGCATGGGTTTGCCGGCCACGGCGGCAAAGCCTTTCAGGCGCAGGATATTGTGTGTGCGGATCACATCGGCGATTTTGGCGGTAAAGGCGGCGGGGTCGGATATTTCGCCCGTGTTCACCACGAAATTCTGGAATTCATCGTGACCGTGTTCATGTTCGTGATCATGGTGGTGGCCGTCCTCGTCATCATCGTGATGATGGTGGTGATGCACCTCGTGACGCGATCCCAGATCATCCTCGGCCCCCATGCCCTGTCCCAGCAGAACATCCGCCGGCAAAGCGCCCATCACGGCCTTGACCACCTGCACGCCATCACGGGAATCCTTGCGCAAACCGGTCACTAACGCGGCGGATTCTTCGTCTGTCAGCAGATCGGCCTTGTTCACCACGATCATGTCGGCGCAGGCGATCTGGTCGTCAAACAGTTCCGACAAAGGCGTTTCATGATCAAGATTGTCATCCTGCGCCCGCTGGGCATCCACAGCGGCGACATTGGCAGCGAACTGGCCATCTACCACGGCCTTGCCGTCCACCACCGTCACCACGCTGTCCACCGTCACGCGGGTGCTGATTTCGGGCCAGTTAAAGGCGCGCACCAGTGGTTGCGGCAGGGCCAAACCCGAGGTTTCGATCACGATATGGTCGGGCGGGGTTTCGCGTTCCAGCAGCTTTTGCATGGTGGGGATGAATTCATCGGCGACGGTGCAGCAGATACAGCCGTTCGACAGCTCCATGATGTCGTCGTCATTGCAGGTTTCATCCCCACAGCCCTTCAGGATATCGCCATCCACCCCCAGATCACCGAATTCGTTGATGATCAGGGCAATGCGTTTTCCATTGGCATTGTCCAGCATATGCCGGATCAGCGTGGTTTTACCGGCGCCAAGGAAGCCGGTGACAACAGTTGCGGGGATTTTAGCGGCCATAAGGATTAGTCCTGATCAAGTTCCAAGAATTTACGGGGCCCGAAAGCCCCGCTTTGATGTTTATGCAGTCTGCGCGGCGTTGCCCCGGTTCCAGAAGTAACCGGCGGCAAGTCCCAGCACGACCCACGATATAAAGGCCACAGCATAGGAGCGCGCGACATATTCCCCCGCCAGCTCCGGTGGTGCCAAACCGGCATAGCCTTCCAGCCGCGGTGCGCCGATTAGATGTGGTGCAATCAGCAGCGCAATGCCGATCGCAACATATAAAACCGTGCGCCCATACCCGAACAGGGCAAAGGCCAGCGCCGAGGATATCGCCGTTGTTACCCACCACATTTGCCGCGCCTCAAGCTCGGCAGCAGGTGTTCCCGGCAATTCCGGGGCCAATCCGATCCCCGGCATGATCTGGATTGCGGCAAATCCTGCAACCCCCCAGATAATTGCATCCTTTATCGTTATCCGTTGTCCGAACCGTTCAACAAGTGCAAATCCGGCCACCATCAGCAATGCCCAACCGACAAAGGTGGTGAAGTCGGCAAAGAAGGCTAGAGAATAGCGTGTAAACAGGCTTTCTTCGTCTTCCGCCGGCGCGGGATCTTCTGCTTGCGTAGCATCGGGGCTCGCCGCCTCTTGCGTTTCGTTGATCACAAGAACGCCGCCAAAATGGCTTTTATTCCCGGTTTCGTATTCCTCGCCCTCAAGAATCAGGTTTTCCATAAGCGACCACTGTAGCAGGACGGCAATCAGCCCTGCTATCAGCCCAGCAAACAGCGCGCTGGTAAACAAACGTGTGGTCATATGTTAGTGGCAGGGAAAGGCCAGCGTGTGGCGTGTATCGTGGGCCGAGTCGTGATACTGTGCAGCCTGCGCAAAGCCGGTAAAGTAGATCAGGAATACACCGGCAGCGACGGCCGACAGAATGGGCAGTAGGCCGGTATCTACGGTTGCGCGGGCTTGGGTCTGGTTCAAAGTCTTCATTTTAGCGTCTCCTTGTCCTGTCACACCCGACAGGTCGGTTTCAAAAATGTCAGGCCGGTCTCCTGGCTTGCGGGTCGATGTGCGCTGCCTCCTTCCCGGGGATCTCCCCAGTGGATATTGACGTGCACTCTCCGCTTACAGTCGCGGGGGCGGCTGTGGCATCTGGCCCCTGTTTGGGTCACCATCACCACATTCCCAGTTTCATCCCCAAGCGTTGAAACGCCCGTGCGGGGAACCTTACCCACCCTGTTTGCAGGCATTTGTTGATCCGGGTCAAGTGGGTTTGCGACATTCAACAGCTTTTTCGCGCCCTACTGAATCGGCAGATTTATGCGTAAAAGCGCAATATCTTGTGGATAAGTCGCCCAAAGCAGGCAGATTATGTGGTTATGCGTTGACTCACACCCAAATGCCCCGTCAGATTTACATTCTATTGGAATCAGAAGGCTTACAGGCGCTTTGCAATTTTCGAAACTCAGGCTGAATGGCTTTAAAAGCTTTGTCGACCCGACCGATCTGGTGATCGCGGACGGGCTGACCGGTGTTGTGGGGCCGAACGGTTGCGGTAAATCCAACCTGCTCGAGGCGCTGCGCTGGGTGATGGGCGAAACCCGCGCCAAGGCGATGCGTGGCGGCGGGATGGAGGATGTGATCTTTGCCGGTGCTTCCAGCCGCCCTGCCCGCAATTTTGCCGAAGTGGTCCTGACGATCGACAATTCCGACCGTCTGGCCCCGCCTGGTTTCAATGATCAGGACACGCTGGAAATCGTGCGCCGGATCACGCGGGACGCGGGCAGCGCCTATAAGGCCAACGGCAAGGATGTGCGCGCCAAGGATGTGCAGATGCTGTTTGCCGATGCCTCGACCGGTGCCCATTCGCCGGCGCTGGTGCGTCAGGGGCAGATTTCCGAACTGATCAACGCCAAGCCCAAGAACCGCCGCCGCGTTCTGGAAGAGGCGGCGGGTATTTCCGGCCTTTACCAGCGCCGTCACGAGGCCGAGCTGAAGCTGAAAGGCACCGAGACCAATCTGGCGCGGGTCGAGGATGTGATCGAGCAACTGGCCAGCCAGTTGGCGCAACTGGCACGGCAGGCACGGCAAGCGGCGCGGTATCGCACCATTGGCGATGATCTGCGCAAAGCCGAAGGGCTGTTGCTGTATCGCCGCTGGAAAGAGGCGGACGAGGCGCAGGCCAAGACACAGGCCGAACTGACCGACCGCACCAAACTGGCGGCACAGGCCGAAGGGGCTGCACGGACCTCGACCAAGGCCCGCGAAGCGGCCGAGGAGAAGCTGCCGCCGCTGCGTGAAGAAGAGGCGATTGCAGCCGCGGTGTTGCAGCGCTTGACGGTGCAGCGCGATACCTTGCAGGATCAGGAGGCCCGCGCGTTACAGATGATCGAAACGCTGAAGGCGCGGATCAGCCAGCTGACCCATGACATGGAGCGCGAAGCGGGCTTGAACAGGGATGCGGGCGAAACCATTGAACGGCTGGAATGGGAACAGGCGCAGATCGCCAAGGCCGGTGAAGGCCACGAGGCGCGGGTTGAAGAAGCCGCCGAAGCCGCCCGCGATGCGGCGAGCGTGTTGCAAGAGCGCGAAGCGGCCCTGACCCAGATGACCGAAGATGTGGCGCGGCTGTCGGCCAGACACCATTCGGCGCACCGTTTGCAAGAGGACAGCCGCAAGACGCTGGAGAAAAACGAAGCCGAGGCCGAGCGCGCGCGCGAGGCGGTTGCCGGATCAAAGGCGGCGCTGGAAAAGGCCCTGGCGGATCTTGAAACAGCACAAGCGGCGCAGGTGGTGGCGGCGGCGGCATCGGAAGCGGCGGAAGAGGCCCTGTTGCGGGCCGATGACGCCCGCGCCGAAGCGCAATCGCGCGAGGTGGATGCCCGCGCCGAACGCTCCGAGGCCGAAGGCGAAGCGAATGCGCTGCGGGCCGAGGTTGGCGCGCTGGCAAAACTGGTTGAACGCGACACCGCCGAGGGTGGTCAGGTGCTGGATGCCGTGCGGGTGCAATCGGGCTATGAAAAGGCGCTGGGCGCGGCCTTGGCCGATGATCTGCGTGCGCCGCAGGTCGGGCCGGACGCGCTGTCTGGCTGGGCGGTTTTGCCGGGCTATTCCAATGCACAATCCCTGCCGGATGGCGTGAAATCTCTGTCGAACTACGTCACCGTGCCCGAGGTTCTGGCACGGCGGATCAGCCAGATCGGTTTGGTCGATTTTGCCGACGGGGCGCGGTTGCAAAAAGATCTGAAACCGGGTCAGCGGCTGGTCAGTCTGGCCGGTGATCTATGGCGCTGGGACGGGTTCCGTGCCGGTGCCGAAGATGCGCCAAGTGCGGCGGCCCTGCGGTTGCAACAGCTAAACCGTCTGGTCGAACTGAAACGCGATCTGGAAGAGGCCAGCGCGCGCGCCGAGGGTGCTACCCGCGCCCATGAATTGCTGTCCGAGGAACTGAAACGCCTGACCCTCGAGGATCAGCAGGCCCGCGAGGCCCGCCGCGAGGCGGATCGTGCCGTGGCTGATGCCAACCGTGCCCTGTCCCGCGCCGAGGCGGATCAAAGCATTGCGGCGGGCAAACTGGAAAACCTTGGCCTTGCCGTAACGCGGTTCGAGGAAGAGGCGATGCAGGCGCGCCAGCGTCTGGCCGAGGCGGACAAAGCCGTGGCCGATCTGGGCGATCTGGAGGCCGCGCGCGCCGAGGTGGAAGACACCAAAATGACGGTCGAGGCCGCGCGGATCACCATGATGTCCAAACGCTCTGCCCATGACGAATTGCGCCGCGAAGGCGAGGCCCGCGTGAAGCGCAGTCAGGAAATCACCAAAGAGATTTCCGGCTGGCGCCACCGTCTGGAAACCGCCGAAAAGCGGATTGCTGAGTTGGAAGAACGTAAAGGCCAATCCGAGGCCGAGTTGAAAGAGGCCAGCGCCGCCCCCGAAGAAATTGCCGCCAAGCGGGACGAATTGGCTGATGCGATTGGCGATGCCGAGGTCCGTCGCCGTGCCGCCGCCGATAAACTGGCCGAGGCCGAAACCGCCTTGCGTCAGGCCGTGGACGGTGAACGCGATGCCGAACGCGCGGCCTCCGAGGCGCGCGAGGCGCGGGCGCGGTCCGAAGCGCGGGCAGATGCGGCGCGGGAAACCGTGGCCTATGCCGCCGAACGGATTGCCGAAGAGCTGGAAACCACGCCGCAAAACCTGCTTGAGGAACTGGATACCGACCCTGATCAGATACCGTCATCCGAAAGCATCGAATCCAATGTGAACCGCCTGAAACGCCAGCGCGATGCGTTGGGGGCTGTGAACCTGCGGGCCGAGGAAGATGCCCGCGAGGTGCAGGAAGAGCACGACACCCTGCTGAACGAAAAGATCGATCTGGAAGAGGCCACCAAGAAACTGCGCACCGGCATTGCCAGTCTGAACAAAGAAGGCCGCGAGCGCCTTTTGACGGCGTTCGAGCAGGTGAATTCGAATTTCAGCATGCTGTTCAAACACCTGTTCGGCGGTGGCGAAGCCAAACTGGTTCTGGTCGAAAGCGATGACCCGCTCGAGGCGGGTCTGGAAATCATGTGCCAGCCGCCGGGCAAGAAACTGTCAACACTTTCGCTGTTGTCCGGCGGGGAGCAGACCCTGACCGCGCTGGCCCTGATTTTTGCAGTGTTCCTTGCCAACCCTGCCCCGATCTGTGTGCTGGACGAGGTGGACGCGCCGCTGGATGACGCCAACGTTACGCGGTTCTGCGACATGCTGGACGAAATGACGCGCCGCACCGACACGCGGTTCCTGATCATCACCCACCACGCGGTGACAATGGCGCGGATGGATCGGTTGTTCGGGGTGACAATGGGCGAGCTGGGCGTCAGCCAACTGGTAAGTGTTGACCTGAAAAAAGCCGAGGCAATGGTCGCCTAAGGCCGTAAATCACATTGACCATCCGATCGATATTTGTTTCAGTTGCACTAAATTCCAACTTTGATGAAAAAGGTGACCCAATGACTTTTAAAGCAAAACTATTTACCGGGCTGACAGTCGCAGCATTTGTTGTGGGCAGTACAGCTGCAATGGCGCAAATTACTGCAAAAAATGCGGCAGCAGTGATGAAGGCGATGCAGGATTTTGGCATGGTCGCAACCATGGGCAAAGATTCAGGCGGTGATCCCAAGATTTCCAGCCGTATTTCCGACACCAAATTTTCGGTCTACTTCTATGGTTGCGAAGACAACCTGAACTGCGCTTCGATCATGTTCAAGGCAGGCTATGACCTGAACAACGGTATCAGCGCGCTGAAAATCAATGAATGGAACCGCGACAAGCGTTTCGCCAAGGCCTATATCGATGACGAGGGTGACCCGTTCCTGGAAATGGATGTGAATATGGATTTTGATGGTCTGGGCAATGAAAACTTTGCCGATGATCTAGATTGGTGGCGCCTGCTGGTCGAGGATTTCGAAGACTTCATCGAGTGGTAATCCACTAACCCCGAGAATACAAAAGCCCCGTGCATTCCGCGCGGGGCTTTTTGGTTTTTACAGCTTGTTAAGCAGTGCCTTTGTCGGCCACGCATCGGCAGGCAGGCCCAGCCGGATTTGTTCGGCTTGAATGGCGGCGCGGGTTTTGGCGCCCAGAATACCGTCAATTTTACCCACATCGTAACCACGCGCGGCCAGCTTTTTCTGCAAGGCTTTCATTTGCTTGCCAGTTAGCGCCGGATCGGGCTTGCCCGCAATATAGGGTTTGGCCCCTTCGATCCGCGTGCCGAAATAGGCGGCGGTGGTGACGTAGACCATGCTCTGGTTCCACTCGAAATAGACGCTGAAATTCGGATAGGCCAGAAACGCAGGCCCCTTGCGCCCCATCGGCAGCAGAACCGAGGCAGGCAGTTTGCCGGATGCCAGTGATCCCGCCCGCGCCTTAACGCCCATCTGCGCCCATTGCTTGACTGTTTGCTGGTGATTCAAACCAGTTTTGGACCAGTCCAGATTGGCCGGCACTACAATTTCCTGTAACCATGGCTCGTTCGGTCTCCAGCCAAGGCCGGACAGCATTTTTGCCCCCGACATCAATGCATCCGGAGGCGAAGTTTTCAGGCTGACATGCCCGTCGCCATCGCCATCCACACCGTTTTCCAGAATATCGGCGGGCAGCATTTGCACCATGCCGATTTCCCCGGCCCATGCGCCGGTGGTTTTGGTCGGGGATAGATCGCCTTGCTCGTACAGTTCCAGTGCCGCGAAAACCTGTGGGCGAAACAGTTGCGGGCGGCGGCAGTCATGCGCCAGTGTGACCAGTGAATTCACTGTGTTGAAATTGCCCTGAACTGCGCCATAGTCGGTTTCAAACGCCCAGAAGGCCAGCAAAACGCCACGGTTGATGCCGTATTGCTGCTGGATACGGTCAAACACGCGGTCGTATTTGCGGGCGTTGGTGATGCCCTTGTTCAGGCGGGATTTGCTGATCAGGGCCCGGGAAAAGGCAATAAAGTCTTTCTGGAACACCCCTTGCGATCGATCCGCCTTCAGGGTTTTCGGGTCTTGCCGGACCGAGGCAAAGAACCGGTCCACCGTGGCGCGGTCGTGGCCTTTGCTGATGGCCTCTTTTTTCAGATTGGCAACAAAGCTGCTGAAATTGCCACCGCATTGACTGGCTGCATAAGCGGGCGTCAGGGTTAGGCAAAGCGCCGCCAGCATCGGGAAAATCGGGTTACGCATAAAAGAGGCCTTTCAAAATACCAATTCGGGCGCAGATTAGCAGGGCTGCGGCCGGTGGCAATAGGTCAGGTGAACAGGGCCACGATGGCGACAATTGCAACCATTCCACCCCATGCCCGCCACAACACCTCTACCGCCGCATCTATGTCATCGGGTGTCAGGGTGCGGCGGCCTTCGGGGTGGACATAAGGGAATTCGCGCATCTGCCCGTGATAGCTGCGTGGGCCGGACAGGGCGATGTCTAGCGTGACTGCCATAGCCGCTTCGGGCCAGCCGGCGTTGGGGGAACGGTGCAGCGGTGCGTCGCGCAGGATCAGGCGCCATTTGTTCAGGGCGCGGTTGGTAACAGCAATCAGAAGGGCGGTCAGGCGGGCTGGGATGTAGTTCAGCACATCATCCAGCCGTGCGGCGGCCCAGCCGAAATCGGCGTGGCGTTCGGTTTTATAGCCGATCATCGAATCCGCTGTGTTGGTGATTTTGTAGATCAGCAGACCGGGCAGCCCCAGCAACAGGAACCAGAAGGCAGGCGCGATCACCCCGTCCGACAGGTTTTCCGCCGCACTTTCGATTGCGCCGCGGGCCACGGCGGTATCGTCCATTGCCGCCGTATCGCGCCCGACAATCCGCGCCACCATCAACTGCCCGTCAGCGGTGGACAGGCGCAGGGCATCGGCCACGGCGGCGACATGCTGGGTCAGGCTTTTCTGGGCCAGCAGCATTGCGGCCAGAATGATCTCTAAAATACCAAAATCCGGCAGGTTAGAGACGATTACCCCGATAATCCACGCCGCCAGAACCAGTGCGGCCATGGTCAGGATCCCGCTGCGTTTGCGTTCCTTTGGGTCTATACCGATTACGCCGGTGTTGAAGTTCTGATCCAGCCACCCCACAGCCCGCCCCATCAGCACCGCCGGATGCGGCACGCGGGACCACAGCCATTTTGGCTCGCCCAGGATGGCGTCCAGCAGCATGGCCAGAATAAGGATCAGCGCGGTATTCATTCGTCGCTCGGTAGTGGTGGATGACGGGTGGTAAAGTGCCCCTTTATCGCCTGTGGCCAATTGCGATAGGGCACCTGTCCCGATGTGCTGGCGGCGTGCAGGGCGGCATAGGCAACAATGGCTTCGGCCGCTTCGGGTGTGGGGGTGAATTGCCCAAGGGTGTAGTTCAGCTTGCCCTCGGCCTGAATGGTGACATTGCAGGCACGGTCACAGCCCATCAGGCAGGAAAACCGGCGGGTTTTCACGGCGGTGCCGGCTGCGGCGGTCTCGATCAGGTCGGCCAGTGCCTCGCCGTCGGTTTTGCCGGTGGTTTCATCCCAGCCCTCGCGCTTGCAGGTGTCGCAAATGGTGATGGTGGTGGTCATGCGGGTTTCCTTTGCTTCCTTTGCCGATGAAACGGATTACCCGCCCGATTGCAAGAGGGATGTCGCCAAATGCGCCCTGTCTGTCGTGAATCCGTTTGCAGTGACAGCACTGCCGTCCTATAGCTGGATCAGACGAAGCCCAAAGGGCCAGAACGGTTGGCTGGTGGATGATTGACCCAAACAGGGGATCAAAACCAGCGTCGTCGGGAGCATATGTTCCTGTCACCTGACCTGTTTGGGCCGGTTACGAGAGGATATATGCGATGAAAACCCTGATGTCTGTAATTCTGGCCCTGCTGGCCGCCCCTGCCTTTGCGCATCCGACCCATATTATCGAGGTCGCAGGCCATAACCATTGGCTGGGACTGGCGGCGATTGCCGCTGCTGCTGCGGCTGCCCTGTGGCAGGCCAAAAAAGGGCGGGACGAGGAAGCCTCGCAAGAAGACGAGACCGAAGAAGACCCCGATACTGAACCGCAGGAGGCCTGAGATTATGGGCAAGATTGGTGTGATGATCTGCGGCCACGGCTCGCGATCACAGGATGCGGTGAATGAATTTGCGGTGCTGGCCGAAAAGCTGCCCGCGCTGCTGCCGGATGATTATGTTGTTGATTACGGCTATCTGGAGTTTGCCAATCCGGTGATCCGCGACGGACTGGACCGTCTGCGCGGGGCCGGGTGCGACCGCATTATCGCCGTTCCCGGGATGCTGTTTGCCGCGATGCACACCAAGAACGATATTCCGACGGTGCTGAATACCTACGCCAAAAAGCACAGTGTTGATGTGACCTACGGGCGTGAACTGGGCGTGGACCCCAAAATGATCGCCGCGGCCGGTGCACGGGTGCGGGAAGCGGTGGATGCGGCCAATGCCGAATATGGCGATCTGCCGCTGGAGGAAACCTGTCTGGTGGTGATCGGGCGTGGCGCCTCGGACCCCGATGCCAACGCCAATGTCGCCAAAGTGGCGCGGATGCTGTGGGAAGGCATGGGGTTTGGCTGGTGCGAGGTGGGCTATTCCGGCGTAACCTTTCCGCTGGTCGAACCCTGTCTGGAGCATACCACACGGCTGGGATACAAGCGGGTGATCGTGTTTCCGTATTTCCTGTTTGCGGGTATTCTGATTGACCGGATTTACGGCTTTACCGACAAGGTGGCGGTGGCGCATCCCGGTATCCAATTCGTGAAGGCGGGCTATCTGAATGATCACCCGAAAGTGCTGGAAACCTTTGCCGAACGGGTGATGGAGCAGTTGGGCGACATGCCGCCCGAAACCTGCGGGACGTGCAAATACCGCACGCAGGTTCTGGGGTTCGAGGCCGAAGTGGGCGCGGTTCAGGAAAGCCACCATCACCATGTTGAAGGGCAAGGGGCCAATGCGCCCGGTGCGACAGTGGAAACCTGTGATTTATGCGATACGTTTTGCACCGGTGAATGTCGACTGGATATGGATCATCACCACCACCATCATCATGCTCATGACCACGGGGACGGGCATCACCATCATGACCATGATCACCACCACCATCCGGAATATCCGCACGCGAAACACCCCTTGGGGCCGGAAAGCGCGCGCAAGAAAGATGCGTAGTTCAACCAAACGGAAAACGCCCCTTGCGGGGCGTTTGCACTATTTTTTGATTGGTGCCTGTGGCGAGGTGCGCGCATGAGACCTTATGAAAAGGTGCCTTCGGAAATCTATGCCCAGAGCTTTGCCACGGTCCGCAAAGAGGCGCGGCTGGAACGGTTTGGTGCGGGGATGGAAGCGGTGGCGATCCGGCTTATCCATGCCTGTGGTATGGTCGAGGTGGCAGACCGTCTGGCGTTTTCCGACGGCGCCTATCAGGCCGGACGCGCCGCGTTAGAGGCGGGAGCGCCGGTGTTGTGCGACTGCGAGATGGTGGGCGCAGGCATTATCCGGAGGTATTTGCCGGCGGGGAATGATGTGTTGGTGACGTTGAATGATCCGGTTGTGCCTGCCTTGGCAAAAGAGATCGGCAACACGCGGTCGGCGGCAGCGGTGGAGCTGTGGCGGGATCGTATCGAGGGCGCGGTTGTGGTGATCGGCAATGCACCGACGGCGCTGTTTCACTTGCTGGAGCTGCTGGATGGGGGCTGGCCGAAGCCTGCTGTGATATTGGGTTTCCCAGTCGGGTTTGTTGGCGCGGCCGAGAGCAAGGCGGAACTGGCCGGTAATCCGCGCGGTTGTGACTTTGTTGCCCTGCGAGGGCGGCGCGGGGGGTCGGCGATGGCTTCGGCGGCGGTGAATGCCTTGGCGGCGGGATTGCCCGAGGCGGGGGCGTGAAGAGATTCTATGCCTCCGGCGGGGATATTGGGGCCATTTGGAAGGACTGCATGAAATGAAACCCTGGTTGCATATTGTCGGGATTGGAGAAGACGGGCTGGACGGGCTGACGCCTGCAACCCGTGCTGTGGTCGAGGCTGCCGAAGTGATTGTCGGCGGGATGCGGCATCATGCGTTGGCGGGGCTGTCGGGGGCCGAGCGGGTTAGCTGGCCTTCGCCCTTTGATGCGTTGATTGACACGCTGAAGGCCAATCGCGGCAAGCGGGTGGTGGTTTTGGCGTCGGGCGATCCGCTGTGGTATTCGGTAGGCGCAAAAATCGGGCGGGCGATTGATCCGTCCGAAGTGGTTTACCATCCGCAGGTCGGGGCATTTCAGCTGGCGGCGGCGCGGATGGGCTGGTCTATGGCGGATCTGGAAACGTTGACTGTGCATGGCCGTCCGGTCGAGCAGATGATTGCCTATATCCAGCCGGACCAGAGGCTGTTGATTCTGACCACGGGTGAAGAAACGCCGGCACAGATTGCCGCGTTTTTGACCGAGCGGGGGTTTGGCAAAAGCCGGATGACTGTGCTGGCGCATATGGGTGGCGAGGACGAGGCGCGGTTTGACGGGGTGGCTGAAAGCTGGACCCATGTGGTGCCTCCGTTCAACACGCTGGCGGTGGAATGTGTGGCCGCGCCCGATGCGGCGCTGTTGCCACGGGTGCCGGGGTTGGCGGATGATCTGTTCCAGCATGACGGCACCATGACCAAGCAGGAAGTGCGGGCGGTGACCCTTGCAAAACTGATGCCGATGCGCGGGGCGTTGTTGTGGGATATCGGTTGTGGCTGTGGTTCGGTCGCGGTGGAGTGGATGCGTGGCGCGCGCTATGCGCGGGCTGTGGGGATCGAGCCGCGCGCGGATCGGCGGGCGATGGCGGCGGCGAATGCGTTGGCGTTGGGGGTGCCAAAGCTGGAACTGGTTGACGGCAGGGTGCCCGAGGCATTGGACGGGCTGGAAGCGCCGGATGCGATATTCATCGGCGGCGGGTTGAGCCGCGAGGTGTTTGCGGCGGCTTGGGAGGCTTTACGCCCGTTGGGCCGGCTGGTGGCCAATGCGGTAACGCTGGAGAGCGAGGCGGTGCTGATTGCGCTGCATCGGGAATTTGGCGGTGATCTGGTGAAAATCGCGGCAAGCCGGGTCGAGCCGTTGGGGCCGTTAAGCGGCTGGAAACCGTTGCGGCCGGTGACACAGTGGAGCCTGATCAAGCGATGAGTGGAACCTTGTATGGCATCGGCCTTGGCCCCGGGGATGCGGAGCTGATGACGCTGAAGGCGGCGCGGTTGATCGGGTCGGCGCGGGTGGTGGCCTATCCGGCGCTGGCTGGTGGTGAAAGTTTTGCGCGATCCATTGCGGCGGAACTGTTGGCCGATGGGGTTCAGGAGATCAGGATCGACGTGCCGATGGTGGTGGATCGCGCGCCTGCGCAAGCGGCGTATGACAAAGCCGCAGACGAGATTTCAGCCGCGTTAGAGACTGGTTTGGACGTGGTTGTGCTGTGCGAAGGGGATCCGTTTTTCTATGGGTCGTTCATGTATCTGTATGCCCGCCTGTCGGGCCGGTTCACGGTCGAGGTGGTGCCGGGGGTGACGTCGATGACGGCCAGCGCGGCGGCTTTGGGCCTGCCTTTGGCGGCGCGTAACGAGGTATTGAGCGTGATCCCGGGGCCGCTGGAGGATGAGGCGCTAAAGGTGCTGATTGCGGCGGCGGATTCTGTGGTGATCATGAAAGTCGGGCGGCATCTGGAACGTGTCCGGCGGGCGATCGAGGGTTTGGGCCTGCTGGATCGGGCGCATTATATCGAGCGGGCCTCGCTGGTGCAGGAACGGCGGATGGCGCTGGCCGAGGCACCGCAAAAAGCACCGTATTTTTCAATGATACTTATCACAAAGGGGGCCGATCCGTGGCTTTGAAACCTGTCGTCATCTGCCTGTCCCGCGCAGGCGAATCCGTGGCGCATGATGTGGCGCGGGCGCTGGGCGCGGTGGTGCATGGCCGCGAGGGCCGCGTGGATGTGGCCGATGCGTTTTTCCCCAATGCGCTGGACCATGTGCGCAGCTTGTTTGCCAGCGGCACGCCGGTGGTCGGGGTCTGTGCCGCGGGGATACTGATCCGCGCGGTGGCACCGGTCTTGGCGGATAAACGGGTGGAGCCGCCGGTGGTGGCGGTATCGGACGATGGCGCGGTGGTGGTGCCCCTGTTGGGCGGGCATCGTGGCGCGAACCGGTTGGCACGGCAGATTGCCAAAGCGTTGCGGGCCAAGGCGGCGGTAACCACGGCGGGCGATGTGGCGCTGGGCGTGGCATTGGACGAACCGCCACTGGGCTATCGGCTGGCCAACCCCGAAGATGCCAAGGGTGTGATGATGGCGCTGCTGAACGGTGGCGGTGCGCGGCAGGTGGGCGAAGCGGTCTTTGATCTGCCGGATGATCCCGATGGCGCGGTGGAGCTGGTGGTGAGTGAGGCGCCGGAAACAGGCTCTAACACTAGGCTAGTCTACCATCCGCAGCGGTTTGCGCTGGGCGTTGGTTGTGCGCGCGGGGCTGATCCGGCGGAGCTGTGGGAACTGGTGCAGGGTGCGCTGGATCAGGCAGGGATTGCCGCCGGTGCGCTTGCCTCTGTCAATACGCTGGACCTGAAGGCGGATGAACCGGCGATGAACGAACTGGCGCGGCGGCTGGGGGTGCCTTTGCGGCTGTTCACGGCAGAGGAACTGGAGGCCGAAACGGCGCGTCTGGCCAATCCGTCCGAGGTGGTTTTTGCCGAAGTGGGGTGCCGCGGGGTATCCGAGGCAGCGGCTCTGGCGGCGGCGGGTGCGGATTCGAAACTGGCTGTCGAGAAACAAAAAACGACCAATTGCACCTGTGCGATTGCGCGGGCAGCAGAGCCTATTACAAACGAAAAAGGGCGAAAACGCGGAAAACTGTCGATTGTCGGCATCGGGCCGGGGCAGCACAGTTGGCGCACGCCCGAGGCCAGCCAGTTGATTGCACAGGCCGAGGAACTGGTAGGTTACGGGTTGTATATCGATCTGCTTGGACCGCTGGCAGCGGGCAAGACGCGCTCGGATTTTCCGCTGGGCGGGGAAGAGGACCGTTGCCGTTATGCGCTGGAACAGGCAGGCAAGGGGAAAAACGTGGCGCTGATCTGCTCCGGCGATGCGGGGATTTACGCGATGGGGGCGCTGGTGTTTGAATTGCTGGACCGTGGGCCGGACGCGCATGGCGTGTCGGATGCGGCGCGGCGGGTCGAGGTGGTCTCGACCCCCGGTGTTTCGGCATTGCAAGGGGCGGCGGCACGGGCCGGTGCGCCGCTGGGCCATGATTTCTGCGCGATTTCCCTGTCCGATCTGCTGACCCCGCGCGAGGATATTCTCAAGCGCCTGAAGGCGGCAGCCGAGGGGGATTTTGTAATTGCTTTCTACAATCCGGTGTCCAAACGTCGCCGCACTCTGTTGGCCGAGGCGCGGGACATTCTGTTGCAACACCGCCCCGCCGATACGCCGGTGATGCTGGCCAGTTCTCTGGGCCGACCCGAGGAACATATCCGCTATCACAATCTGGCGGATTTGCAGGTGGACGAGGTGGATATGCTGACGGTGGTTCTGGTCGGGTCCAGCCATTCACGACTGGCGCAACTGGGCGAAGGCCCGCGCATGTTTACCCCGCGTGGCTATGCGCGGAAAATTGATGGGGATCTGGCTGGAAATTAACCATGGGTATCAGAATAACTGTTTGAAAGAACTTGGAAAATACATCCACTAAACCGGTTTAGTAGTTCTTTTCCAGGGTGGCAGAATACAACGGGTTTTCGTCCAGACAGGACGGTGCCGGATTGAAAAGGAAACGGAATATGACGGTCTATTTTATCGGTGCGGGGCCGGGGGATCCCGAATTGCTGACACTCAAGGCGCAGCGGTTGATTGCGGCCTGTCCGGTGTGCCTGTTTGCGGGGTCTCTGGTGCCCGAACAGGTGGTCGCGGGTGCGCCCGAGGGGGCGATTGTCAAGGACACGGCGGCGATGACGCTGGATGACACCCACGGCGATATTCTGGCCGCGCACAAGCGGGGCGAGGATGTGGCGCGGGTCCATTCGGGGGACCCGTCGCTATATGGTGCGATTGCCGAGCAGATTCGGCGATTGCGGGCCGATGACATCCCTTACGAAATTGTCCCCGGTGTGCCGGCCTATGCGGCGGCGGCGGCGGCTTTGGGGCAGGAATTGACCATTCCAGAAGTGGCGCAATCCATTGTTCTGACGCGGGTTTCCATGCAGTCCACGTCGATGCCCGAAGGCGAAACGCTGGAAAATTTCGCCCGCACCGGCGCCACATTGGCGATCCATCTGGGCGTGCGCAACATGCGCGAGATCGAGCGTGTTTTGGTGCCGCATTACGGGCTGGATTGCCCTGTGGTGGTGGCCTATCGCGTGGGCTGGCCGGACGAGATGATTCTGCGTGGCACCCTGACGGATATTCGCAAAAAAGTACGGGTCGAGAAGATCACGCGCACAGCGCTTATCCTGGTCGGTCCGGCGCTGGGCGAGGTGCGGGAATTCAAGGATTCGGCGCTGTATAACCCTGATAAACCACATGTTTTACGCCCTGTGGTCGGGGTCGATCTGGTCGAGGATAACAACACCTGATCCGCATTGTCGCAAATTCTTAACTTGACCTTTACCAACACCGTGGCAAGGTAGGGGCAGGAAACTGGGTGGGCGAGCGATGTTTGAATTTCTGCCAAAAGAAGTGCGCGAGGGGCTGGAAGCAGCCCGCAAGCGCGATCTGAAACGCAAAAGCCGTTTACGGGTGCAAACCGATGACGAGATTTTCCCCGTGCTGCGGTTTTGGGAGACCGGTTTTGCCCTGGACGCGGAAAATGCGCCGCATCTGCGCGGGCTGGTTGATCTGTATGATGGATCACGACATCTGTATCAGTGTCTGATCGTTGCGTCCGAAGAGGATAACGGGCAGATGGTATACGAATTCAAACGCAGCACCGTGGCCAAGGACAAGGCACCGCTGGATTTCGTGCGCGATGTGAATGCGCCGATTGCGCTGCTGGGGAATTAAGGTTTGATTTCCACCGTGGTTCCGGTTTGAACCACGCGCCATAGTTCCTCGATTTCAGCATCCGAAACGGCGATGCAACCGGCGGTCCAGTCCGTCGGGATTGTTGCGAGTTTTCCGAATCCGTTGGGCTGCCCGTGGATGAATATGTCTCCGCCCGGATCCAGCCCTGCCGCCTTTGCGCGGGCGATGTCGTCCGCTTGTGGATAATCAATGCCCAGTGACAGGTGATATTTGCTGTTCGGATTGCGGCGGGTGATGGTGAATTTCCCTTCGGGGGTCTTGCCATCGCCTTGTTGCAGCTTGTCCCCATCGGGGGCGAAGCCAAGGGCGATTTTATAGGTTCGCACGGCTTGGCCATCACGGAAAACAGTCATACGACGGGTGGATTTTTCGATCAGGATGTGGTCGATCTGTTCGGTTAGTGGCGCGGGTGGGGGCGGTGGTTCCTGGGTGTAGCGGTCATAGGCGATGAACGCGGCAATGCCGAGCAACAGGATGAATAAAAGGCGGGTAAAAATACGAACCATATGGGGTAAGTGGTGATTCAAATCGCACTGGTCAAGGTTGGTGTTGCCCCGCACCGGATGCGGGGCCTTTTGGATTCAGTTCCCGGATCAAACCCGGGACAGCCGCAAATCAGGCCGCCGGTTTACGGCGACGGTTGCGGCGGCGTTTGGGTTTGTTGCCCTGGGGCGCGCCGGAAGGATTGCCGCCTTGGGGTTTGCCCCCACCGCGACGTTGACCGCCACCACCGCCACCACGGCGTCCGCCGCCACCGCCACGGGGCGCCGGTTTTTCCTCTTGCGGGCGGATGCCACCGGCCACCGGAATTTCGATCTTCATCAGCTTTTCGATCTGACGCAGATAGCCAATTTCAGTGGCGGAAACAAAGGCAATCGCCTCGCCGCCTTTACCGGCGCGGGCGGTCCGGCCGATGCGGTGGATATAGTTTTCCGGCACCTCGGGCAGGTCGTAGTTGTAAACGTGGCTGACGTCCGGAATGTCGATACCGCGCGCGGCAACGTCGGTGGCCACCAGCACGCGGGCCTCGCCGGATTTGAACGCCTTGATCGCGCGTTCACGCTGGCCTTGGGATTTGTTGCCGTGGATAGACACAGCAGAATAACCCGCCGTTTCCAGCGTGCGTTTCAGTTTTTCCGCACCGTGTTTGGTGCGCGAGAACACCAGCGACAGACCATCGGGGGATTTGTTCAGGTATTCCTTTAACAGTTCCGTCTTGTTGGCCTGTGCTGTGTAATACAGCGACTGGGTGATTTTATCGGCGGCCTTGCCAGGGGTCGAGACCTGAACCTTTTTCGGGTCTTTCAGATAGGCACTGGCGATTTCGTTCATCAGTTTGGGCATGGTGGCCGAAAACAGCATGGTCTGGCGCGGGGTGCCCAGCAGGGGGGCGATTTTGCGCAGGGCGTGGATGAAGCCCATGTCCAGCATCTGGTCGGCCTCGTCCAGCACCAAAAAGCGGGCTTTATCAAGGAAGATGGCGCGGCGGTCCAGCAGGTCGATCAGGCGGCCCGGGGTTGCGACAAGGATGTCGGTGCCCTTGGACAGGTTCTGGATCTGGCGGTTGATCGAAACGCCGCCCACCACAAGGTTCACCTTCAGGTGGGTTTTGCGCACATAGGCACGCAGGTTTTCGGCGATCTGGTTGACCAGTTCGCGGGTGGGCGCAAGGATCAGCGCCTTGGTGTTTTTCGGCGGGGCCTTGTAGCCGTCGCTCATCAGGTTTTCGATCAGCGGCAGGCCGAAAGCGGCGGTTTTGCCGGTGCCGGTCTGGGCAAGGCCCATGATGTCGTGGCCGGCCAGTGCCAGCGGGATTGCTTTTTCCTGAATAGGCGAGGGGGTTTTATAGCCGGCTTCGTCAACGGCTTTCAGGATGTTGGGCGACAGGCCCAGATCTGCAAATGTGGTCAAGGAATGACCCTTTCATATATGTATTCGGCGGCACAAAACGGGCCTGCCGATGGAATCAGCATAAGGCCCGATTGCGGGCCAACGTCTGAGGTTGCGACCAGTGTGGCCGTCAGAACCCCGCGTGAATGGGAACTTGGTGAAAGGTTATCGCACCCCGGGGCGTCCCGACTGCCAATAAAGGCGGGCTGCTCACGCGGCGACCGCTCGGGATGTATCGCATATCGGGGATGCGGGCGGGAATGTCAACAGGCGAGTGATAAGTCATAGGCGCGCGTCTGCGCACCAACTGCCCCTTTCCCCCGACGCCCGCTTGCGGTATCAGCGCAGCGTTACAAAGAGATTCCCATATAGGAGACCCGTCATGGGCTATAAAATCGCCGTCGTTGGGGCCACCGGTAACGTGGGCCGCGAAATGCTGAATATTCTGGACGAACGCCAGTTCCCCGTGGACGAACTTGCCGTGCTTGCCTCGCGCCGCTCGCTGGGAACCGAAGTCAGCTTTGGTGATAAAACGCTCAAGACGCAGGATCTGGACACGTTCGATTTTTCCGGCTGGGATATTGCGCTGTTTGCTGTGGGATCTGACGCCACCAAGAAATATGCACCCGTGGCCGCCAAGGCCGGTTGCCTGGTGATCGATAACTCGTCGCTGTATCGTTATGACCCTGAAATCCCGCTGATCGTGCCCGAGGTGAACGCCGATGCGATCGAGGGTTACAAGAACAAGATGATCATCGCCAACCCCAACTGTTCAACCGCGCAGATGGTTGTGGCGCTGAAACCGTTGCACGACCGCGCCACGATCAAACGGGTGGTGGTTTCGACCTATCAGTCCGTATCGGGCGCTGGCAAAGAAGCAATTGACGAATTGTGGGACCAGACCAAATCGATCTACAACCCTGTCGATAACAAACCGCCCAAGGTTTTCACCAAGCAAATCGCGTTCAATGTGATTCCGCATATTGATGTGTTCATGGATGATGGCAGCACCAAAGAAGAATGGAAGATGGTTGCCGAGACCAAAAAGATCGTGGACAAGGCCATCAAGGTCACCGCGACCTGCGTTCGTGTGCCGGTTTTTGTTGGCCACGCCGAATCCATCAACATCGAGTTTGAGGATCATCTGGACGAGGACGAAGCCCGCGACATTCTGCGTGAATCCCCCGGTATCATGGTGATCGACAAACGCGAGGACGGCGGTTACGTCACGCCGGTGGAATGTGTGGGCGACTACGCCACCTTTATTTCGCGCATCCGTCAGGACAGCACGATTGATAACGGGCTGAACCTGTGGTGTGTGTCGGACAACCTGCGCAAGGGGGCTGCGCTGAACGCGGTGCAGATCGCCGAAGTTTATGTGAACCGAATTCTAAGCAAACGCTGATTTATCGGATATTGCGAAATTGATGGCAGGGCTTGGCGGATGATTTCTGCCAGGCCCTTTTTGGTTTTGAATCACCACCCATCCCGCAAGCACCCGTCATTTTGCAAAAATGATAGCGCCCGACCTCCCCATGGAGGGCGCTTAGCGACGTTGCAATCAAGGGGTAGGGTCAGGCATGCAATAGTGTTCCATATGCGAAACCCCAAGCACTCTGCGCCCACCAGGTCGGGCGCTATCATTTTCGCGCATGTCGAGGTTTTTTCATAGGGTTCACCAAGGATTATAGGATAAGATACGTCAAAGAATAGTAATCGACTTTTTAAACCTAACAAACAGGTGCTTTCATGCGTAACCTTCTTCTGGGTCTTTCTGCCTCGTTCATTGCGCTGCCCGCGTGGGCCGACGATTTCACCACGCCGCTAAATGTTACAGCCGCCACCATCTATTCCGAAGGGGCCAGCGTGACCTATCGCGCCGCTGTGGACCTGCCCGCTGGCAGTCACCGTGTATTGCTGCCCTATGATTTGTCCGGCTATAACTTCACGCCGCCGCAGCTAAAGGTCAGTGACGGGGTGACCATCGGGGCGATCAATTATCTGGACAATGTGACCTATGATCAGGATGCGTTGCTGTCGCCCGCCCAGGCCCAGGCCAAGGCGGCGGTTGAGGCCGCAAAGGATGCCATCACCGCAAAGCAGATTGAAACCCGCACGGTGAACCTGCAATTAGCCGCGCTGGACACGCAGACGGGGTTTTTGAAATCTGTCAGCGGTGGCGAACTGGCCAATGCCGATCCGACACAACTTCGCGCATTGGCGCAGATGCTGCGGGACGAGGCCGAAGCGACGATTGTGCGGCGGCTGGAACTGGAACAGCAATCGCGCGACCTGAACAAGGAATTGCGCGACCTGAACGATGATCTGGCCGAGGCCGAACGCCTGTTCGCCCGCCTGTCCTCACCCGCCGGTCAGGGCGGTATGATGGCCGTTTCGGTCGAGGTGACCACACCGGTCAGTGCCAGTTTCGAAGTGGCGCGGATTGTCGATAACGCGCGTTGGAGCGTCGATTACGATTTCCGTCTGGCCTATGGCGATGACCCGTCATTGACGGTTGAACGCAAAGTGGTGGTGGAACAGGGCACGGGGCAAGCGTGGGCCGATATTGATCTGGTGCTGTCCACCGCCAACCCGTTTTCGCAATCCGCGCCCAGCGATGCGGGGCGCAATCTGGCCACGATCTATGAAAATGCGCCCGTGGCCAAGCTATCCTCGACGGCACGAATGGCATCTGGAGCGGATATGGCCATGGCCGAACCGGTGATGGTTGAAGAAGCCGTCATCATGGCCTCGGCCCAATTCGACGGGCTAAGCCTGCGCTATGTCTATCCACGCAAGGTGACGCTGGAGAACAACGAAACCGTGCAACTGGTGCTGGACAGTTTCGATCTACCGGTCGAGACCAGCCTGCTGGCGATCCCGCGCAGGGATGAAACTGCATTCGTCATGGCGGCCATTACCAACGACACAGGCGAACCCCTGTTGCCCGGCATGGCGTCCTATTACCGCGACGGGGCCTTCATCGGCCGTAGCGATTTTGCCCTGATCCCCGCCGGGGCCGAAACCGACCTGCCCTTTGGCGCAATGGAGGGCGTGCGGTTGACCTATACCGCCCTGCGACAGGAAACCGGCGACAGCGGCATTATCACCACCAGCAACACCCGCGAGGATGTGGTGGAATTCGCCATCGAGAACCTGACCGGTAAACCACAAGAGGTGCGCGCGCTATACGCATTGCCCTATTCCCAGCAAGAGGATCTGGTGGTCAGCACCCGCATCCGTCCGAACCCGTCGGAAACAGATGTGGACGATGTGCGCGGTGTGGCGGCGTGGGATATGACGGTTGAACCGGGTGAATCCCGAACGGTGCGCCTGACCACTTCGTTAAGCTGGCCAAAAGACTTTATATTGAACTGGGCGCAGTAGCGAAACACAGATAGATCAGTGGGTGGTGCTGTTTTCCTCTTGACGGCACCGCCCCTGTCCCATAAATCCAGCCTCGGTCCGGCGGGGTAGCTCAGGTGGTTAGAGCAGCGGAATCATAATCCGCGTGTCGGGGGTTCAAGTCCCTCTCCCGCTACCAAAATTCTCTTATAAAACAAAGAAATACATTGGATCATGCCGTGCACTTGATTAATATCAAGGTGCATATGTTGCAACAGCCTACAGTCGCGCGCATGCAACATACCGAATCCAAGCCCGCCATTGCCGGTTTTTTGCAGCGACGCCCGCGTTGGGCGCCGCCTGCACCGCTATTTTTGCTGCAACCCGTGCTGCGCCGTATCGTGCATAGGATTGCCGAAAACAATCCCGATATGTTTGGCCGCCTGGGTCCGCATTACCGCGCGGTTTTTGTGATTGACCCGGTGAACCTGCCATTTGTCATGCTGCTGCGCCCTGATCCGGATGACCTGATGCTGGTGGCGCGCAGGCGTAATGAAATACCCGAACAGGACGCCCGGATTTCAGGCAGCTTTCTGGACCTGTTGATGCTGGTTGATGGCGATCTGGACGGGGACGCGTTGTTCTTTTCGCGCAACCTGACCATCACCGGCAATACCGAAGCCGTGGTTTGCCTGCGCAATGCGCTGGACGACATCGACAACAGCATCGCCGAGGAAGTGGCGGATATGTTCGGACGCCCCGGCCATGCGGCCCTGAGGGCCCTTAGACGTATAAACGAAAAACAGGAAACCCAATGATCAGACCGGAACTGGTTTGCCCCGCCGGAACCCCTTCGGCGATGCGCACCGCAGTGAATGCAGGGGCCGATGCGGTTTACTGCGGCTTTCAGAACGCCACCAACGCCCGCAATTTTCCGGGCCTGAATTTCACCGTGCCCGAACTGGAACGCGCTGTGGCCCACGCCCATGCGGGCGGCACCAAGGTGCTGCTGGCGCTGAATACATTTCCGCCCGCCGGCAAGGTGGATCTGTGGAAAGAGGCCGCGGATACAGGCGCGCGGCTGGGGGTGGATGCGTTCATTGTCGCCGATATCGGCGTGGCCGACTACATCGCCCACACACACCCCGATATCCGGTTGCACCTGTCGGTGCAGGCGGCGGCCTCGACCCCGGAATCGATCCGTTATTATTGCCGCGAATTCAATGTAAAACGGGTGGTTCTGCCGCGGATTTTGACGGTCCCGGAAATCAAACTGATGGCCGATGAAATCCCCTGCGAGATCGAGACATTTATCTTTGGCAACCACGGGTTGATGGTTGAAGGGCGTTGTTCGCTAACCAATTATATCACCGGTCTGTCCACCAACATGGACGGCGTTTGCTCCCCCGCCGCGCAGGTGGAATACATTAAGGACGACGCGGGCAACCTGTCGACCCGTCTGGGCGAATACACCATCGACTGTTTTTCCTGCAACGAAAGCGCCGGTTATCCAACCATATGCAAGGGCCGCTATCTGACCCCCGCGCATGACGGCCCCTATTACGCCTTCGAGGAACCGATCAGCCTGAACCTGTCCACCCTGTTGCCCGATCTGATGAAGGCCGGAGTGACCGCGTTGAAGATCGAGGGGCGGCAACGCTCCAAGGCCTATGTAAAATCCGTGGTCTCGGCCTATCGCAAGGCTGTGGACAGCATCATGGCGGGGCAAGACCCGCAAATCAGCGACCTGCTGGCCCTGACCGAAGGGCAAAAGGAAACGCAGGGCGCATTCAAAAGCAAAACATGGCGGTAACAATGAGCAAACTGACAATGGCGCCGATCCTGTTTCACTGGAGCGCCGAAGACAAGCTGGCCTTTTATCACCGGATTGCGGATGCGCCGGTGGATGATGTCTATCTGGGCGAAGTGGTCTGTTCCAAACGCGCCCCGTTTTTCGAAAAGCATTATGACGAGGTGGCCGACGCACTGACCAAAGCAGGCAAACAGGTTGTGTTTTCGACATTGGCCGAGGTGATGCTGAAACGCGAACGCCATATGATCGCCGGTTTTTGCGCGCTTGAGGATTTCCCGCTGGAAATCAATGACAGCGCCGCGTTGTGGCACCTGAATGACAAATCCTACCGCGTTGGCCCGCTGATGAATGTCTATAACGAGGATACGATGGCCTATCTGGCGGCACGCGGCGCCGTCCATTTCAGTCTGCCACCGGAATTGCCACGGGATTCGGTTGCAATACTGGCGGCCAAGGCCAAAGAGCTGGGCGCAACCACCGAGGTACAGGTGTTTGGCCGTCTGTCGCTGGCCCTGTCGGCACGCTGTTACCACGCGCGGGCACACGGGCGGATCAAGGACAACTGCCAGTTTGTTTGCGAGCAGGATCCGGACGGGATGCCGCTGAACACGCTGGATAATCAGGAATTCCTGTCGGTGAACGGAATCCAGACGCTATCGCACAGCTATCTGAACCTGATCGGCGAATTGCAGGATTTGCAGGATATGGGCGTAACCCATTTCCGCCTAAGCCCGCATACGGTGGATATGGTCGCCGTTGCCGAAATTTTCCGTGCGGTTCTGGATGGTGAAACCAATGCACAGGACGGACGCGCGCAACTGGATGCGCTGGACATACCGGCCCCGTTTGTAAACGGATTCTGGCACGGGCAGGCCGGACACCGCATGGTCGGGGCCTGATCCGGTCACGGTTGGTGTATTACCATTCATCAAATTGAAAAAGTGGTCCTGGCAGGGGCTGAGGGACTCGAACCCACGACCCTCGGTTTTGGAGACCGATGCTCTACCAACTGAGCTAAACCCCTAGGACCGTTGCAGGGATTACGGCACATATGGGGGGGAATCAAGGGGCTATGCGTAAAGAATCGGAATATCCCGACACTGGCGCCAATTTGCCTGCATTTCACGCGGGCGGCATTGTGCGGTTGGCATGGCTCATTATCGGGTGAGGTGAAAAGCCGGGGCCAACACAGCCCTGTGACGACACTTTAATGTGTCATAGCGCGATTATGGCAAGGTTCACATAGTGGGAACATAAAGCGGAGGTTATGTGTTTGCCGGTATCGCCTTGAAACAGTTGGGATTTGTTTGCGCAATACGGCAGCGGTTTTGACCCGCAAGTCGCCATTTCAGGTTTCAAGTCCAAATTGCCGTGAGTCGGCGTGTCCGCGATGTGATTTCCCTTATGACAGGCACGTTCCTAGCTTGGATGTATCAACAGGCCAACTGTTTAACCCGACACCAACCATGAAAAGGAACACGATATGAAACGCATCCTTACTGCCGCAACAATCGCCCTGACGACCCTTGCTTCATCTGCCTTTGCGATGGCGCCCACCGATGCCGAAATGGCGTTGATCAATCGCTACGCGCCATTGGCAGATGTTCACATGCTGTCCGATGTCCAGTTTTCAAAACTGATGGATATTATCAACAGCAATGACAGTGAAGGCAGCAAACGCCTGCGGGCCGGACTGGTTACGCAAGACACGAACGGGCTGTATTGGAATTAACCGCAACGACCCACCCACCACTTGCGAACGCCAAAGGCCGCCCCGTTATGGTGCGGCCTTTGATTCGTTCGGCAATGAATCAGTTTTGGCAGACGCCGTTGTGATAGCTGCCAACGGTGCGGATGACGGCATTGGCCGGTGCCTCGATCCGGTGACCGCTTAGTTCGCTGCGCAACACCCGTACCATCAGGTCTCGCAATTTGGTGACGCGGTAACATGAGATGGTGGGTTCCGCATGGCCATACCCAACCCCGCTGTCATCGGTCAGGAACAGGTAGCGCCCGTTGGTCTGAACCGCCGCCTGACGCATCAGGTATTCGGATTCAGCCGCAACACCGCTGGCCCCCAGCCCGAAGATCTGCACACCTTTTCTGGCGGCTTGCTGTGCTGCGGCCAGATAGGTGCGGGCGTCGCTGTCATGGGGCGGGGCGTCAGCGATGTGGAACATCAACCGTTCGCCTTTGCCGCGGCGCCAGTCAAGCGATGCACCGGCCATTAGCGCGGTAGCGGCGGCCTCGGGGTAGTCCCCGCCACCATTCGCCTGCTGTTTGCGCAGCCACGCCACCATTTGCGACTGGCGATTGGTAAAACCGTAATTGCGTACAACGTATTCGTCGCCATTGTCGCGGTAAACGATCAGGCCATAGCGGATGCTAACCCCGGGCGCACTGCGTCGGGCGGCCCCCACGATACCGCGTAACTCGCGGGTCAGCCATTCCAGTTCATCCCCCATGCTGCCGGTGGTATCCACCACAAAGGCCAGATCAAGGAATTCGGGCTTCCATTCACCCGCAAAGGGCAGCGCGATATGTTTGCGCCCGCCCGATGTGGTGATGCGCGTGGTAAATGCTTGCCCCTGCCCATCAGGGAAGGCCCGCAGTTCGACCGCATTCAATCGGCCTGCGCCCAGCACAGTCGGGAACACGGTGATGTTGCCATCCACGCCGGAATAACCGCTGTAAAACGGGTCCGCCGCACCTGGTCTGCGCAGGGTAATGCGCACGCCGGGGGCGGGTTTGCCATTTGAACCTACCAGTTGCGCCAGAACAGGTTTTGACAGGTTGGCGGCGGGCAGGTGGGTGGTGCGGCGGGCCTTGGCCAGATAGCGTTGAAAGGCGCCATAGTTCAGCGTGTCGTCAATATCACCGGCTGTGATAACGCCCCTGCGCGGGGTTCGTGTGGCGGGTTTGTAACGCGGCATGGTCGTTACGACCTTTGCCGCCGCAGGTGCAGGGGAAGGGGCTACGATAACACCGGCCGCATCCTCGACAACAACCGGTTCTGCTATCATTGCTTCTTCGTAAACTGCAGGGCTACAGGCGGCTAGAAATAATGCTGAAATGCCGGCGGCTGGCCGCAATAACGCGCGCCATTTCGGAGGGAAATGTAATGGATATCGGGCATGTAACATCGGGCTTCTCCGTTAATGTGTAAAACGCACATAACGTAAATCTCTTGCGGTGTCAATTAATATGTGTATATTACACATTATGATAAATCTGCTTGATCCCCTGTTTGCCGCCTTTGCCCGCCTGACCGTTGCGCGGGGTATCCTGTTCCCAGAATTTGCCGAGCGGATGAAACTGCATTACATCAATGCAGCCCGGTGGATGGCAAATGGCAAAGTCACCGACAGCCGCCTGTCTGTGCTGACCGGCCTTCAGCGCCGCGACATCGCCCGCCTGCGTGATTTCCGGCCCAAGCCGTCCAAACCCACCCATCTGTCGCGTCTTGTGGCCTTGTGGCAGACCGAGGCAACCTATGCCCCGGATGGCAAACCTCTGGACCTGCCCAAAAACGGCCCTGAGCCGTCATTCGAGGCATTGGCGCGCAATGTGCGCCGTGATGTCCATGCACGCACCATGCTGGACACGCTGGTCGAAACCGGAACCATCGAGGTTAACGATGCCGACCAGACAGTGCGCCTGATGCAACCCTCGTATCAGCCGCTGGCGGGGTCCGAGGACCAGTTGACCTATCTGGCGAATAATATCGGTGATCACCTGAATGCGGCGACTGACAATGTGTTGGGGCACCAGCCACCGCATTTTGAACGCGCGGTGCATTACACGCATCTAACGTCCGAACAGGTCGCCGAACTGAAGGCCGAGTTTGACGCGGGGCAAATGGAACTGCTGGAACGACTGGGGCGAAAAGCGGCGGCAATGAATAAATTGTCATCCGGTGATGCAAAGGATAGGTTCAGGGCAGGCGGATATTTTTACCGGACGACAGAGGGTGATTCATGAAACGGATTATTGGGGCGATCGTGCTGGCACTGGGCCTGACAGCATGCACAACTTATGAAGCCGTTGAAGAAGCCGTTGTTATCGAAGAACCCGCTTCTGTTGAACCGGTTGCCGGAAGCCTTAAATCGGATTGCACCCCGACTGATACCGATGACGGGATCGGCGGGACGGGCTGCAAGGTTGTTGACTAGTCATTGAATTAGCCAATAATCCCGTTGCAGGCCATGTAATAGCCTCTAAAACCAAGACTTTTGCAGCATCAACACGCCCGGAAAAGTGGTTATGTAATGACCCCGAACATTCAGATCCCGCAATGCAATGTGGCTTTGAAGTACCATCAAGGCAATCAGAACCGTTGGCGTTATTGCCTTGGGTAATTTCTCCCGAAACGTCTGATCCAGACGAGACAATATGGCAATTGCAATGAATACGTTCAGCAATGCAATCGCGATAAATCTCGAAATATCAAAAGCAACGAACAACAGGCTGATCGGGCTGATAATTGCCAATATAATAAAAGCGCGATCCAGAATTGGGCGATGCGCAATTGGTCGATTAAGAATCCAGAAAAACGCCAGTAATAGCACCAAGCCAGCAGCCCCGAAAACCACAAGCTGGAAGGTATAATACCACTTTGTCCAAACCGAATCCAAATGCCGTTCAACCCCGTCTGGAAAGTCTATCATTGGTTCCAGCGTGTCGATGCGAATATCGAAATCGAGACTTCTGGACTGCATCAGGCGAAGCAAACTATCGGCAACATCATATGAATGGGTGCCATATGCAAAAAACAGTGCAACCGCTATGGACGTTGCCACCAGCGGAAGAGCGGTAAGCATTGTTCTTTGAAGCATTGGCCGGGTGTCATTTTGCAACCAGATATTCAACATCACCAGCGGCACAAAAAAGGGCAACATGTTTTCATGAAACATCGCCCCGACGATACAAACAAGCGATGCAACAGCAACACGCGCCACGGAATCCATCGTAATGATCAATGATAATATCGCCAGTATCAACAGGATTCCATCCAGATACCCTGTGTCTCCGATAAGGGTTCCAAGCCCGGCAGAGAAAGAAAACAATACAAGTAATACGCCACCATTTTCCAATCGAGAGTAGCTTGACGATAAATAGGAAAACAAAACAGCCACAGTGGTAAGTGTTATGACTGCGGCTATTACATATGTGTTTTTCTCGGTAAGACCATGAGGGAAAATCCATACCAGTAATTCACCCAGCAATGCGCGTCGCTGAAATCCGGCTTCATACGAAAATAGAAACTGTGTTTGCGCCCAGGATAACGGTGGGGCCATTCGGGTGATGATCATTGCCAAAATAGATAAATACGAAATACGCCAGGCAGTAGTATATGAAATATTCATGCAATGATCCAATTAAGCGATACTATGATCTTCTACCATAAATGTATTTAAGGCATTAAAAAAGGCCACCAAAAATGGCAGCCTTTTAATTGTGTTATGTATCGTTGGATTACTCGATGATTTTGGACACAACGCCGGCGCCCACAGTGCGGCCGCCTTCGCGGATCGCGAAGCGCAGGCCGTCTTCCATGGCGATCGGCGCAATCAGTTCAACTTCGAACTTCAGGTTGTCGCCGGGCATAACCATTTCTGTGCCCTCGGGCAGCGTTACCGTGCCGGTTACGTCCGTGGTGCGGAAGTAGAACTGCGGACGGTAGTTCGCGAAGAACGGCGTGTGACGGCCACCCTCGTCCTTGGTCAGGATATAGGCTTCGGCCTCGAACTTGGTGTGCGGTGTAACCGAACCCGGCTTACACAGGATCTGGCCACGCTCGACACCGTCACGGTCGATCCCGCGCAGCAGAACACCCACGTTGTCGCCCGCTTCGCCACGGTCCAGCAGCTTGCGGAACATTTCAACACCGGTACAAGTTGTCTTGCTTGTGTCGCGGATGCCGACGATTTCGATTTCGTCGCCAACGTTGATCACGCCACGCTCGATACGGCCGGTCACAACAGTCCCGCGACCGGAAATCGAGAACACATCCTCGATCGGCATCAGGAACGGCTGGTCAACAGCGCGTTCAGGTGTCGGGATATATTCGTCAATCGCCGCCATCAGCTTCTTGATGGATTCTTCGCCGATTTCAGGATCGCGACCTTCCAGAGCGGCCAGAGCCGAACCAGGGATCACAGGGATGTCGTCGCCGGGGTAGTCATAGGAGGACAGCAGTTCGCGGATCTCCATTTCAACCAGTTCCAGCAGCTCTTCGTCGTCGACCTGATCAACCTTGTTCATGTAGACAACCATGTAGGGGATGCCAACCTGACGGCCCAGCAGGATGTGCTCGCGGGTCTGGGGCATCGGGCCGTCAGCTGCGTTCACAACCAGAATGGCACCATCCATCTGCGCCGCACCGGTGATCATGTTCTTCACATAGTCGGCGTGGCCGGGGCAGTCGACGTGCGCATAGTGGCGTGTCTCGGTTTCATATTCAACGTGGGCAGTCGAAATGGTGATCCCGCGTGCCTTTTCCTCGGGCGCGCCGTCAATTTCGTCGTAGCCTTTGAAATCACCAAAATATTTGGTGATCGCTGCCGTCAATGTGGTCTTGCCGTGGTCAACGTGGCCGATCGTGCCGATGTTAACGTGCGGTTTCGTACGTTCAAACTTTTCCTTAGCCATGGGTTTGGCGCCTCGTAATTGGGGGGCCAGGTGGCCCAGTTCATATAAAGCGGGGATTTATTGAGTTTGTGTCCTGAAATCAAGTGTCTGATTGCAGGTTTGCAAGGGGCGGCTGTTTTCGGTCACAGATGGCAGGGCCATGCTGATCCTGACGCCCTAATTGTTGCTGGCTGCCGCAGCCGGATCATCGACTTCGCGCACAACGCGCGGGGGCAGGCCGAACCATTCGGGGTTTTCCAGCAAATACCTCTGGATCAGACGCGCTGCATTACGCGACAGGTTGCGCATTTGCACAGCTTTGGAATTCCGTATTCCAGAACCAATGATAAAGGTGCTTTTTTCCGACCGTTCAAACACCGTTAATTGTTTGGGTTTGTCTGTAAGCCTTTTGCCGGTCCTGTCGTCAAAGACATTTACGCTGATGATCAGCACGGATTTCGGTGTTGCCACCATCGGCACGCCGGGAACCGCCAGAACATAGGCATCTACATGTGTACCGATGTGGAAATAGTGATCTCCGTTATAGTCGCCCAGACGGTCATTGATGGCTTCTTTTAATGCGGCTTCCCAATCATCGGGATCGGCCTTGCGCGACAAGGGGCCAGCCTGCGCATCATCGGCAATGACAATATTATGGCCCAGCAGGAAATCCCCCATCGGCAGGGGCGGTTCCTTTTCACCGGTCGGTGTGCCACAGGCGGCCAGCAGACCCAGAATAAATGTCAAAACAGTAATTCGCATCGTAGAAACAAACGTCATTCAAAGAATCCCTTCCAGCAACCTGTTCGGGATACATCAGCAAGCTGCGTTGCGCAATCTTGGCGAATTGCCAAACCCGTGCATCACACTATACTTGTGGCTATGATGCCCCAATCTACCCCCTCTATTCCCGTCAAGGTTCCATTGGTGACCGAACCCTGGGGGATTTTCCGTTCGCTTGCTGCCGCACGCCGCAATGTGCTGGAAATCCTGCCCGATCTTGCCACCCGCCAGCCGATGGTTTCGGGGAAAACCGGCAAGCGCTGGCATATGGTGATGGATCCGGATGCGCTGCGGCATATCCTGAAGGACGGGCTGCGGAATTATCCGAAATCGGATGTGACCAAAAACATCCTGCGTCCGGCAATCGGGGACAGCCTGTTCATTGCCGAAGGGGCGCATTGGCATTGGCAACGCCGCGCCGCCGCGCCTGCGTTTTCGCCCCGCAATATCGGCAATCTGGCCCCCGTGATGAGCCTTGCGGCCGAGCACGCCTGCGATAGGCTGGACAAGGCCCAAGGTGGCGCTGTCGATATGTTTGACGAAATGACGATGACCACCTTCGAGGTGATTTCCGACGTTACCTTCTCCGGTGACGAAGGATTTGACCGCGCGGCGATTCACAAGGCGATTGACAGCTACATAGACCAGACCGCCAAGATTTCTCTGCTGGATATTCTGGGTGTGCCCTCGTGGGTGCCGCGCCCGTCGCGGCTGATGTCCTCGGGCGCGTTAAGGCAGATGAAGCAGGTGGCCGACCGGGCAATCGAGAACCGCGCACATTCGGACAAACACGACATCCCAGATTTGCTGGACCTGCTGTTGTCCGGCGAAGACCCAGACACAAAACGCCGGATGAACACCGCCGAATTGCGTGACAACCTGCTGACATTCATTGTTGCGGGCCATGAAACCACGGCCCTGACGCTGGCCTGGGCGCTATACCTTTGCGCCTTTGATCAGCGTGTGCAGGACCGCGCAAGGGACGAGGCACAATCAGTTCTGAACGGACGCACCGCAACAGTGGATGACCTGCCCACGCTGCCCTACATCAGGCAGATCATCGACGAAGCCCTGCGCCTGTATCCCCCCGCCGCCATGCTATCGCGCACAGCGCAAGCGGCGGATGTGTTGTGTGATCGCGAAATCCGGCCCAAGGACACCGTGATGCTGCCGATCTATGCGCTGCACCGCAATCATTTGCTGTGGGACAACCCCGATGCCTTTGATCCCGACCGTTTTGTCGACCCTGCGCAGATTGACCGTTTTGCCTACCTGCCCTTTGGTGCCGGTCCACGGGTGTGTATTGGTGCGGGGTTCGCAATACAGGAGGCGGTGATCATACTGGCTACAATGCTATCGCGGTTCCGGTTTACTCCGGTTGCGGGGCGTGTTCCGAAGCCGGTGATGATCCTAACATTACGGCCCGAAGGCGGGGTGTGGTTATTGACCGAGCGGCTTTGAAATACGCAACCGTGTCGTATGCAGAAGCCTAGGCATCGAATGTCGGCGATGCGGACTTTGCTGCCGTTTGCCGCATTTGCGCCAATGGCTGCTTCCCAGAACCAACCGTTCAGAAATATCCACCTAAATTGGTGACAAAAGGGGGGCTTAAAGCACTTAGAACTGCTGACGCATCGCCGTGAGGGTTGAGCCTTTATCTGACGCCGCGGGAAGGTCCGTTCCCGAAACGAAGGATATCCTTGGCGCATCCCATGGTATTATCCCCGGAATCTTGCCTTCGAGGAAACTACGCTTTTCCTCTGGCTGAACACCGATCGACAGAGAGCCCGCAATGACCTGCGACCGCAGACGCCCCCAATAATGCTTTGGGCCAGACAAGGCGCCGAACGCTTTAAAGTTGTTCACCAGTTCGGTTAGTTCGTTGTCGGAAAGGTAAACACACAGACTGATACGGTCTTCAATTAAATAGACCAAGGATTGAAACTTAGGCAGCTTACTCTCATCCAGACTCTTTCCCAAAAATCGATACTGTGCTTCTACCTCATTGCGAGCCGCCTGTTCGCCTCCAGCACTGAAGTTAATCGAAAGTTTGAGGGACTTCAGCTTGAGTACCTCCTCGACTTCAAAATCAGGGTTAGGTCCGGTCATATCCGGTAAGAATTCATGCCACGCAGCATCGAAAGACAAACCGCCGCTGCCCCACCCGAACCCGCTACCCCAAAACGTCCACATCTAATCACCAAACCTTTGTGTAATTACCTAAAGCAAAAACGTGTTTCAGCCGTCCTGCTCAAGCAATCATAAATCGTTGTCCGGAAAGCAGTCAAAAGCTTTTCTTAGAACTGAGCGCTAACTTGACTTATTGGCCCAGCTATCGGAGTCGCGCGGTCAGAGGGTTAGTTATCCACTTCAAAACCAAAGCAGTGTTGCCTCTCCTACGTTTACGGACCTTGGCTCGTCACGCAACATCTGGCATTTTGGGCTCAAAGCCGACCTTATTTGCGCTTAACATCAATGACCGTTCGCCATTTTCAGAACTAGCCCTACATCGAGACATACACATCTGATGTTTCACCCTAAGTAAACTTGTTATCCCGCGGGAACCCGCGCGGGGCCATTCGACCGGCGCTGGCCCGTTTGCCGGTCCATTCCGCCAGTTCGGTTTCGGTCCGCGTCCGCCCCGCCGGATCAAGCCATGACAGCCCTTCCGCCAGATCAAAGGTCGTCGCGTCACTTAACCCGCCGTCCTTGTATTTCTGCAAACGAACCCCCTTGCCGCGTCCCATTTCGGGCAATTCGGCAATCGGGAACACCAGAACCTTGCGATTTTCACCAACACACGCGATGTGGTCACCCTGAACCACCCGACAGACCAGCGCCCGCACGTCGCCACGCACGTTCAGCACCTGTTTGCCGGTGCGGGTCTGGGCCAGCACATCGTCCTCGGCGGCGACAAAGCCGTCGCCAGCACTCGAGGCAACCAGCAGTTTGCGGCCCGGTTTATGGATGAACAGATCGACGATCTCGGCCTCGTTCGGCAGGTCCACCATCAGGCGCAGAGGTTCACCCATGCCGCGCCCGCCGGGCAGGTTGGCGGCGGACAAGGTGTAAAACCGCCCGTTGCTGCCAAACACCAGCAGGCGGTCAGTGGTTTCGGCGTGGAAAATAAACCGCGGCCCGTCGCCGTCCTTGAATTTCAGCTCGCGGTTCAGGTCGATATGGCCCGACATCGCCCTGATCCAGCCCATTTGCGAGCAAACCACGGTGATCGGCTCGCGCTCGATCATTGCCTCGATCGGCACGTCCTCGACCTCGCCGGCCTCGGCAAACAGGGTGCGCCGTGCGCCGCCCTCGTAATCCTTGCCGAATTTCTTGCGGGTCTCGCGCAGCTGCTCGGAAATCTTTGCCCATTGCAGGCCCTCGTCTTCCAGCAAATCCTCAAGCTCGGCGCGTTCGATCATCAGTTCGTCACGCTCGCGCACCAGTTCGATTTCCTCCAGCCGTCGCAAGGACCGCAGGCGCATATTCAGGATGGCTTCGGCCTGCACTTCGGTCAGGGATGGCTCCTCGTCCTCGCCAATCGGCGCACGACCGGCAAAGGGGGAAACGTAATCCTTCTCCGACGTGGCGCGCGGGTGGTCGCGTGACCAGTCCTCGAACATCAGCGCCTTTTTCGGGTCGTCATCGTAGCGGATAATGTCGATCACGCGGTCCAGATTGAGGAAGGCAATGATGAACCCTTCCAGCACTTCCAGCCGGTGGTCGATTTTATCCAGCCGGTGCTGGCTGCGCCGTTGCAAAACATCGCGGCGGTGGTCCAGAAAGGCGCGTAGCACCTCTTTCAGGCTACAGACCTTGGGGGTCAGCCCGTCAATCAGCACGTTCATATTCATGCTGAAACGCACTTCCAGATCGGAGGTTTTGAACAGCATTCCCATCATCACATCGGGATCGACATTCTTGCTGCGTGGCTCCAGCACCAGACGGATATCATCGGCGCTTTCATCGCGCACATCGGCCAGAATGGGCAGTTTTTTAAGCTGGATCAGCTCGGCCAGCTTTTCGATCAGTTTCGATTTCTGCACCTGATAGGGAATTTCGGTGACAACCACTTGCCACTGCCCGCGCCCCAGATCCTCGACCACATAATTGCTGCGCAGCCGGAACGACCCGCGACCGGTGCGATAGGCCTCCAGGATATTTTCCTTTGGCTCGACGATCGTGCCGCCGGTGGGGAAATCGGGGCCGGGGATGTAGTCCAGCAGGGTTTCGTCGCGCACATTCGGGGCCTTGATCATGTGCAGACAGGCGTTGCACAATTCCTCGATATTATGTGGCGGGATGTTTGTGGCCATGCCCACAGCAATGCCGCTGGAACCATTGGCCAGAAGGTTCGGGAATGTGGCCGGTAACACAACGGGTTCAGTCAGGCGACCATCATAATTATCGCGAAAATCCACAGCATTTTCACTTAGCCCTTCCAACATTGCCTCGGCGATATCGGTCATCCGTGCTTCTGTATAGCGGCTGGCGGCTGGGTTATCGCCATCGATATTGCCAAAATTCCCTTGGCCGTCCACCATCGGGTAACGCACGTTAAAATCCTGTGCCAGCCGCGCCATGGCATCGTAAATCGCCATATCCCCATGTGGGTGAAAATCCCCCATGGTATCGCCGCTAATCTTGGCAGATTTTAAAAATCCGCCCGTAGAATTCAATTTCAAACGGCTCATGGCATACAGGATACGCCTATGCACAGGTTTCAACCCGTCGCGGGCATCCGGCAGCGCGCGGTGCATAATAGTGGACAGGGCATAGGTTAGATACCGGTCACCCAGCGCGTGGCGCAAAGGTTCGGTGATTTCGCCTGTTTTTTCTTTGTTGTCTGAACTCGTGTCACTCATACCGCCCGTGATAACCGCGCCACAGGTCAAGGACAAGAAACAATGGTAACTTTACGCGATGGTCCCGAATCCTGTAGAAAGTGAGTCGCACAAGTAACAAGTTTTCGGGGCCTGCCAGCCCTTGGGGTGGAAAAATGATACGCTTAACTTTATTTTTAGGCGGCTCTATATGGGCCGTTATGGCCTTTGCGCCTGAATTTGACGAACCGGTTTTTACCGAAGTCACACCTGAAACCGCACCCGTTGTGGTGGCCGCGGATCAGCCCGTAGCGGCGCCCGCGCCAGAAGTCACGCCTGTTGCCATGATCACACCGGTCGCGGTTATGACGCCTGTGGCTTCGCCGGAACCCACAGCGGAACCGGTTGTTGCCGAAGCCGTGGCCGAGGTTATGGCCGAAGTCGAAGCAGAAGCCACCCCCGCACCGGAACCCGAGCGCATCATCTGGTATGTTACCGGATCACGCGTGAATGTTCGCGAAGGGCCTTCGACCAATTACACCGTTCTGGGCAAGGTTCTGTATGGCGATGCTGCCGAGATCATTTCCGACCCTAACGCTGATTGGGTGAAAATCCGCATCGAAGGTGACGGTGTTGAAGGCTATATCGCAAAACGGTTCATGACGGATGTTGATCCGCTGGGGTAGATAGCTACCCCCGTTTGAACGGACCATAAGAGGTCATTATCTCGATATCCTCGTCCACGGCTTCGCGTTCGTGGTCCAGAAACTGTGCCACAGCGGCACGGAATCCCTCGTCCGCGATCCAGTGTAGCGAATGGGTGGCGACCGGCAGGTAACCCCGCGCCAGTTTGTGTTCGCCCTGCGCGCCGGCCTCGACCCGCGCCAGCCCCTGTGCAATCGCGAAATCAATGGCGCGATAATAGCACAGTTCGAAATGCAGGGCGGGGTGGTGCTCGGTGCAGCCCCAGTAACGGCCATACAGGGTATCGGCCCCAATGAAATTCAATGCGCCGGCCACCCAGCGCCCGTTGCGTTCGGCCATCACCAGCAGGATGTCGTCGCGCAGGGTTTCAAGGGCGATATCGAAAAACGCGCGGGTCAGATAGGGCGTGCCCCATTTGCGCGCACCGGTGTCCTGATAGAAATCCCAAAAGGCGGCCATGTGATCGGGCGTGATCCGGTCCCCCGTCAGCATATGGATAGAACCGCCAAAATCCTGTGCCTGCCGCCGTTCGCGCCGGATGTTCTTGCGTTTGCGCGATGACAGCGAGGCAAGGAAATCGTCAAAGCTGCCGTAGCTGTCATTGACCCAGTGAAACTGCGAACCGGTCCGGTGCATCAGCCCCATCGCCTTGCCCGCTTCGGCCTCGGCTTGGGTGCAGAAGGTGATGTGCAGCGAGGAAAGCCCGTTTTCCGCCGCCAGCTGCACCGCCCCCTGTATCAGTGCCGCTTGTCCCATCTCTGAAAAACCGTCGCGCACCAACAGCCGTCGTCCTGTCACCGGCGAAAACGGCACCGCAATTTGCAGTTTCGGATAATACCGCCCGCCTGCCCGCATATAGGCGTCGGCCCAGCTGTGATCGAACACATATTCGCCCTGACTGTGGGATTTCGCATAGCAGGGCGCCGCTGCGATCAATTCACCGCCCAGATAGGCGGTCAGGTGGCGCGGTTGCCAACCGGTGCCCGCACCCACCGATCCGCTGTCCTCCAGCGCTCGCAGAAAACGGTAGCTGGTGAACGGATCATCCGCCCCCGCGCAGGCATCCCAGTCATCGGCGGGAATGTCGGCAAGGCTGTTCAGGATGCGGATTTCGATTTGTTCGGGCATAGGGTTAACTGTGGCGCATCCATCCGTCGGGTCAAGGGGCTGGTTTTCCGGCGGCAGGTTTGCGATGTAGAGGGACAGGAGGCCAATCAGATGAAAATCACCCTGCTTTGCGAAAACGAAGTCTGCGATATGCACTGGCTGGCCGAATGGGGCTTTTCGGCGTTTATCGAATATGGCGGGCAGAAGATCCTGTTCGATACCGGATTTTCCGATGTCTACCGCCATAATGCGGCACGGGCGGGGGTTGATCTGGACAGTGCCGATTTCGTGGCGCTTTCGCATTTCCATAATGACCACACCGGCGGTTTGCGCCATCACGGGTTTACGGGGCGCAAGAAAATCCTGATGCACCCGCGGGTGTTAAAGGAACTGGCCAACCCGAAAAGCAAAAGCTTTGCCAAGGGGTATCGTGAAATTCACCGTATCCTGACGCAGGATTTCGACGTAGTGCCAGCCAAGGGCGCCACCGAGTTTACCAAAGGGGCATTCTTTCTGGGTGAAATCCCGCGCAGCAATGATTTCGAGGCCGGTGAATTTGATGGCGACTCCATGCCCGACGACACCGCGCTGGCCTTTCGCACCGATAAGGGCGCGGTGGTGGTGACGGGCTGTTCCCACGCCGGTATCTGCAACATCTGCGACTATGCCAAACAGGTCACCGGCCAGCCGCTCTATGCCGTGATCGGCGGCTTTCACCTGCTGGCCGAGGACAACCCGCCGCTGGATGAAACCATCGCATATTTCAAAGCCGAAGCGCCCGAGGTTCTGTTGCCGATGCACTGCGTCGATTTCCCCGCGCTGGTGGCGTTTCACAATGAATTCGGTTCGCGCAAATATGCTGCGGGGGATGTGATCGAACTGTAGCTAAACCCGCTCGTAGACATCGCTATAACGCACAATGTCGTCTTCCTCCAGATAGCCACCGGTCTGCACCTCGATCAAAACCAGCGGCTGTTTGCCGGGGTTTTCCAACCGGTGCTGCGCGCCCTGCGGGATATAAACGGCCCCGTTTTCACGCACCCGCCGCACCCTGCCACCTACCGTTACCCGCGCGGTGCCCTCTACCACGATCCAGTGTTCCGCGCGGTGCCGGTGGCTTTGCAGACTAAGGGATGCGCCGGGGTTCACCACGATCTGTTTCACCTGATACCGCTTGCCCCGCTTCAGGCTGTCAAACCGCCCCCACGGCCGCACATCGCCAGTAAAATCCCGCGCCTGTTTCGTTGCCTGCGCTTGCAGTATGGTAACCGCTTCTTTCACCCGTTGGCTGTCGGATTTGCGTGCCACCAGCACCGCGTCATTCATCGCGACCACGACAAAATCGTCCAGCCCGATCCCGACCAGTTCCACCCCGCCGGTTTCCGAGCGCAGCAAGGTATCGTGACAATCAATCGCCGTGGCGCGGTCCGAGGTGACATTCCCCGCCCCGTCCGGCCCGCTTTCTTGCCAGACCGCGTTCCAGCCGCCCAGATCGGACCAGCCGCCGGAATAGGGCATCACTGCCAGATTGCCGGCCCGCTCCATGATCGCATAGTCGATCGAGACATCCTCGACCTTGCTCCATGGGTCTTCGGCCAGAGTGGTAAACCCTGCTGCCTTCTGTGCCTTGACCACCGCATCCTGAACATAGTCTAGCATCTGCGGCGCGTGGGTGCGATAGGCGGCCAGAATGGCCTTGGCGGTGAACAGGAAAATCCCCGCGTTCCACAGGAAATTCCCGTCGGCCAGCATCTGTTTTGCCCGCGCCAGATCAGGCTTTTCAATAAACCGCGCCAAGGCTTGCGGTTGATCCCCGTTCGCCTTGCCACCTGCCGCCAGCTCCAGCCAGCCGTATCCCGTTTCCGCCCGCGTTGGCGCAATGCCGAATGTCACCAGATCTCCGGCCAATGCGCGCGGCATAGCCGCTTCAACCGCCTGCCGGAATGCCTCTGCATCGGGGATCATATGGTCCGAGGGCAGCACCAGCATCAGCGCGTTTGCATCCCGCTTCGCCAACCGCAACGCCGCGGCCAGAACCGCCGGTGCCGTGTTGCGCCCCGCAGGTTCGATCAACACATCCTGCGCCGCCATTTGGATGGCAGCCAGTTGTTCCGCCACAATGAACCGCACCGGCGCGCCGGTCACAATCATGGGCAAGGCATAATCCTGCGCCGCCACCCGCCGGAGGGTGGATTGGAACAGGCTTTCCTCGCCCATCAAACGGGCAAACTGTTTGGGATAGCTTTTGCGTGAAAGCGGCCACAGCCGCGTGCCATTGCCACCGCACAGGATAACGGGGTGTATCGCTGGTTGGGGCATGGCGGGACTCTTGGTTGATTAAGGGTTAATCAACTATAAATGGTAAACTGATTAACAATTCGTAAATCAGGGAATGTCCCGCCGTCATGTATGGTTAAACTCGGTGTTTATCCGCCCCATGTCGGGTGGAATTTTCCAGCCGGTGACAGGGTGAAAATCTCGTATCCATCCGCCGTCACCCCGATCGAATGTTCAAACTGCGCCGACAGCGATTTGTCGCGGGTCACGGCGGTCCAGTCGTCCTTTAGAACCTTGGTTTCGGGGCGGCCCAGATTGACCATCGGCTCGATGGTGAAAATCATACCTTCTTCCAGTACAGGGCCGGTGCCTGCACGGCCGTAATGCAGAACATTGGGCGGCGCGTGAAACACCCGTCCCAACCCGTGCCCGCAGAAATCACGCACCACAGACATCCGGTTGCCTTCCACATAGCTCTGGATTGCGTGACCGATGTCACCAAAAGTATTGCCGGGCTTGACCGCCTCGATCCCTTTCATCAATGCGTCATGGGTGACCTGAATCAACCGCTCGGCCTTGCGCCCCAGCTTGCCGGCCACATACATCCGGCTGGTATCACCGAACCACCCGTCAACAATCACGGTCACGTCGATATTCAGAATATCGCCATCCTTGATCCGCTTGTCACCGGGGATACCGTGGCACACCACATGGTTCACCGAAATACAACTGGCGTGCTTGTAGCCTTTATAGCCAATCGTTGCCGAAACCGCGCCGGCATCGTTCACATAATCCTCGATGAACTTGTCCAGCTCGCCGGTTGTCACACCGGGCACCACCAGCGCGGTCACCTTGTCCAGAATTTCCGCCGCCAGTTTTCCTGCCGCATGCATCCCTGCAAAATCGCTCGGCTGGTAAATCCGAATACCGTCTTTGGTGACGCGCCCGCCGTTGTCTGTCACAGCCGTTCTCCTGCTTGTTTCGCCCTAGATAATACAGCCGCAGGCAAACTTCCAGACACCCCCTTCCAAATGGCTCAAATATCCCCGCGGGAGGCATCAACCCTCGATCACCTGCACGGGTTCTGCCACCCAAACACCCTCGGGCGAAATCCGCGTGCCGTAACAAATCACCTCGACCCCTGCCGCCCGCGCTCCGGCATAGGCCTTCGCATAAGCCGGATCAATATCACCGGCCAGCGTGAACCGGTCGCAATCCGTGCGCTGCACCAGATACAGCATCACCGCCCGATGCCCCGCCTGCACCATCCGCGCCAGTTCCGCCAGATGTTTCGCCCCGCGCGCCGTCACCGCATCCGGAAACTCGGCCAGCCCAGCCTGCCGCATCAAAGTTACGCTTTTCACCTCGACATAGGCATCCGGCAACCCGCCCCCTTGCAGCAGAAAATCAATGCGGCTGTTTTCACCATATTTCACCTCGGGCCGCACCACGTTATAGGCGGCCAGTTCCGGAACCACCCTGTCCTCAAGCGTCGCCCGCACTGCACGGTTGGGCACGCCGGTATCGACACAGACAAAGGCACCATCGGGAAATTCAACCAGACGCCAGCCATATTTCAGCTTTTTCTTTGGATCATCGTTTGGCTCCAGCCACACCTTCAGCCCTTCGTCTTTTAGCCCCATCATCGAGCCGGGGTTGGGGCAATGGGCCACCACCACTTGTCCGTCCGCCAGCCGCACATCGGCCAGAAAGCGTTTGTAACGGCGGATCAGGGTGGCGGGGACAAGGGGGGTTTGAAAGCGCATGGGTTAGGCATATATCTGTTCGCAGAAGCGCACAAGGAAAGCACGATGATGAACCCAACTGCCGCCATGCTGGTGATCGGCGACGAAATCCTTTCGGGGCGCACGCAGGACACCAACACGCACCATCTGGCCGGCGCGCTGACAGGGCACGGGATTGATCTGAAAGAGGTGCGCGTGGTGCCTGATGATACAGGTGCGATCATTGCTGCCGTGCAATATCTTTCGGACCATTACGACCATGTGTGTACCTCGGGCGGAATCGGGCCGACACATGACGACATCACCGCCGATGCCGTTGCCGCAGCCTTTGGCACACCGATTGATGTGCGCGACGATGCCCGCGCCCTGCTGATGGCGCATTACGAACAGGCCGGTGTTGAAATGAACGAGGCCCGCCTGCGCATGGCCCGTATCCCCGACGGGGCGGAATTGATCGAAAACCCGATTTCGGCCGCCCCTGGTTTCACCCTGAAGAATGTGCATGTGATGGCCGGTGTGCCGATGATCTTTCAGGCGATGGTGGCCTCTCTGCTGCCCACCCTGTCGGGCGGCAAACCGCTGCTGTCCAGAACCCTGCGCCTGATGCAGCCCGAAGGGGTGATCGCCAAACCGCTGGCCGCTCTGGCGGCGGAATTTCCCGATCTTTCGTTCGGATCCTATCCGTTTTACAGCAACGGCACCTACGGCACCAACATTGTCGGACGCGGCACCGAAGCCTCTGAACTGGACGCTGCAATGGCGCGTCTGGCCGCCCTTTTCCCGATGGATGGAACATGACGCCGCAAATCCTGTATCAAACCACCGATGCCACATGGCCCGCTGCCGAATATCTGACCGTGGGCAACTGGACCATCCGGCGTGGTGATGGCGGGGGGCAGCGGGTATCGTCGGCCACTGCCAACGGTCCTGTAACGTCCGAAGATATCAGTGTTGCGGAACAGGCGCAGGATGCCTTGGGGCAACCGCATCTGTTCATGATCCGGCAGGGGGACGAGGCGCTGGATGCCCTGCTCGAGGCCAAAGGCTATCGCATCAAGGATCCGGTAAACCAGTATGCCTGCCCCGTTGAAACCCTGACCAAAATTGCCCCCGAACGTCTTGCCGCCTTTGCGGTCTGGCCACCGCTGGCCATCATCAATGAAATCTGGACCGAACAGGGGATCGGCGCGGGACGTCAGGCCGTGATGGCCCGCGCCAGGGGGCCGAAAACCGCCATCCTTGCCCGCCAGAACGACCGCGCCGCCGGTGTCGCCTATGTGGCCATCCACGGCACCACCGCCATGCTGCATGCGCTGGAAGTCGTGCCCGAGCAGCGCAGGCAGGGCGTGGCCGTCAACATCATGGGGGTCGCGGCAAAATGGGCACAAGATAACGGTGCCACCGGTTTCAGCGTGATTTGCCTGCGCGATAATCTGCCCGCAAACCGGCTGTATGCTTCCCTGGGGATGGAAAATGTGGGATACTACCACTACAGAATAAAAGATCAAAAATAAGGGCTTAGCAGGTTTGACAAAAGATATGAAACGACCGATCGCCCTCGACCTGCCCATGGTCGAGCCATTACCCGAGGGTACACAGAAATATTTCGACCTCTGCACCGATAAACTGGGGCTGATCCCAAATGTTTTGCAGGCCTATGCCTTTGATATCGACAAGCTGAACACATTTGCGGCGCTGTATAACGACCTGATGCTGGGCGACAGCGGGCTGACCAAACTGGAACGCGAGATGATTGCGGTCGTGGTTTCGTCGATCAACAAATGTTACTATTGCCTTGCGGCGCATGGTGCTGCGGTGCGGGAATTGTCGGGTGATCCGATCCTCGGGGAAATGATGGTAATGAACTATCGCGCCGCCGATCTGGACGCCCGCCAGAAGGCGATGCTGGATTTTGCCGCCAAACTGACCGAGGACAGCGCCAGAATCGAAGAACCCGACCGTCAGGCGCTGCGCGATGTCGGGTTCAGTGATCGCGATATCTGGGATATCGGTGCGGTGGCTGCGTTCTTTAACATGACGAACCGCGTGGCTTCGGCCTCGGATATGCGCCCCAATGACGAGTATCATTCACAAAGCCGATGAGTATCCGAACCTTTATAATGGCCATTGCTTGCGTTGCCTTGATGCCGATGGCCACGATGGCCGCGTTGCTGGATTTTCCGGGCAATGCGGTGCTTGCAGGTGAAAAAATCAACGAACGCGGCAGCTACAAGGTGCCGGTTGGCGCGTGGCAAAATGGCGAACTGCCATCGGTTAAGGCCGAAGGCGAAGTGATGCAACAGGCATGGAAGATCACAGCAACCGGCCTGACAACGCTGCAAATTCTTGACCCGTTGAAGAAACAGTTGACAGATGATGGGTTCAAGGTGGTTTTCGAGTGTGCAACCGATGCCTGCGGCGGGTTCGATTTCCGGTTTGAAACCGATGTGATACCCGAACCCGTGATGCATGTTGATCTGGGCGATTTCCGGTTTCTTTCGGCCGAACGCAAAACGGATGATACCCCCGAATATGTCACCCTGCTGGTCAGTCGCAGCCAGAATGCCGGTTTTGTGCAGTTGGTGCGTGTCGGTGAACCCACAGATGAAACCGCGTTGGTCACCACGACCACCAGCCCCGCCCTGATCAGCATTTCCGAACCGCCGCCCGCAGAGCAACCGGCATTGCCGCTGGAGCAAGCTTTAAAGGAAAAAGGGCACTACATTCTGGAAGATCTGGTGTTTCAAACCGGATCGTCCGATCTAGGGGTGGGCGACTTTGCCTCGCTTGCCGCATTGGCCGATTACATAAAGGCGCATCCGGACCGCACATTCGCACTGGTTGGCCATACCGATGCCGAAGGGTCGCTGGCTGGAAATATTGCCCTGTCCAAGAAACGTGCGGCATCCGTGGTGCGCCGCCTGATCAATGACTATGGCGTAGACAAGAAACAAATCAGCGCCGAGGGGAACGGGTTTCTATCCCCCCGCGCCACCAACATGACCGAAGACGGCCGTGCCCAAAACAGACGGGTCGAAGTGATAGACACCTCGACCCGCTAACTTTGTCACCATTTACGCTCACAGACCTGTAGCAGGCATGTTACCACGCATCCGGCCCTTTGCTGGCAAATGACTGCACAAGGAAGTCAATAAAGGCCCGCACCTTTGGCTGGGTAAACCGGCCGGGTGGGTAGACCGCATAGATCCCCTGCATTTCATTGGGCAGGTCCGGAATGGCCTCTTCCACAAGGCCCTTGGCCAGCGCATCTGCATAAAGGAAGCTGGGCAAATAGGCGATGCCAAGGCCGGAAACAGCCGCATTCAACAGCGATTGCCCGTCATTCACCGACAGCCAGCCAGCTGTGCGCACCTGACGTTTTTCGCCGGACGGGGCGGTCAGTTTCCAAACGCTGCCGTTGGACTGGTTTGAATAGTGCAACAGCTTGTGTTCGTTCAGATCGTCGATCTTTTGCGGACGGCCATATTTTTCAAAATAGGCGGGTGAACCGACCATGCGTTTTGTGGTTTCGGTCAGCTTTCGGGCACGCAGCGTGCTATCCTCCAGCTCTCCGATCCGCACAGCAAGGTCAAACCCTTCCGAAATCAGTTCGACGTAGCGGTTATTCAGCACCATATTGACGGTGATATCGGGAAATTCCTGTAGGAATTCGCCCAGTATCGGCGACAAATGGTTCACGCCGAAATCCGTTGCAACCGAAATTCGCAATAGTCCAGAAGGTGCTGTTTGCATAGAGGTTACCAGTGCATCCGCTTCTCCGGCATCGTTCAGAACGCGGCGTGCGCGATCGTAATATGCCAGTCCTATTTCCGTCGGGCTAACCCGCCGGGTTGTTCTGTTTAGCAGCCGCGCCCCCAGACGCGCCTCAAGCGATGAGACATGTTTTGATACGGCTGATTTGGAGATGCCCATCTTGCGGGCGGCATCTGTGAAGCCGCCTTGATCCACAACGGTGGCGAAGGCCTCCATCTCAGTTAATCTATCCATCTTTGTTCCTGTAGTGTTATGTGGCAGTGATAAATATATCGCCGCCAATTCAGGCAAGAATGGGGAGAGGGCCGGACAATACTGGGGTTTGTTTGGGATCGTCCCGAATGCGGAAACAGGGGAACACCCTTGTTTTACAGGAATTTTACCAAGAACAAATCAAGGCAATTCCGTGAAATGCCACAATTTTGGCACTGGAATGAAAACAATCGGCGGGGTCAGCGGGTAATTGACCCCGAAACCTGTTCAAATGGTTGCTGCCAGACGTGTGCCCTGTTCGATTGCTCGTTTGGCGTCCAATTCACCTGCCACATCGGCCCCGCCGATCACATGCGGGGTGATACCGGCCTTTGCCAGCGCATCCGCCAACCCCCGTTCGGAAACCTGACCGGCGCACAGAACAATGGTGTCCACGGCAATCACCTGCGGGTTTTCGCGGGCCTCGCCAAAGGAGATATGCAGGCCCGCATCGTCAATCCGTTCATAATTGACGCCGGTCAGCATTTTCACATGCTTCATCTTCAGTTCGGCCCGATGAATCCAGCCGGTGGTTTTGCCCAGCCGCTTGCCCGCCTTTTCCGCCTTGCGCTGTAACAACACAACGTCGCGGGCAGGGGGTGCGGGTTGTGGCCCTGCCGGGTCCAGCCCGCCGCGCTGTTCTTCAGGATCACCCACGCCCCAGTTGCGTTTCCACGCCTCCAGATCTTCGGTCAGGTGTTCATCGGGGTTGTGGACCAGATATTCCGCCACATCAAACCCGATACCGCCCGCGCCAATGATTGCTACCCGTTTGCCAACAGGGGCCTTGTCGCGCAACACATCGATATAGGACAGCACGTTGTCGCGGTCCTGCCCGTCGATCTGCGGGTCGCGGGGGATAACACCGGTGGCGATGATCACTTCGTCAAACCCTTGCAGGGCCTTTACATCGGCCACTTGCCCCAACCGCAGGTCGATCCCTTCGCGGGCCACCATGGTGCGGTACCAGTCCACCAGCCCGTAAAATTCCTCTTTGCCCGGCACCTGTTTGGCCATGTTCAACTGGCCGCCCAGTTCATCGGCCTTGTCAAACAGGGTCACCTTGTGCCCGCGCTGCGCCGCCGTCAACGCCGCCGCCAGACCGGCAGGGCCGGCACCGACAACCGCAACAGTTTTCGGCGCTTGGGCTGGGGTCAGCAGCAGTTCGGTTTCATAACAGGCGCGCGGGTTGACCAGACAGGTCGAGATCTTGCCCGAGAACGTATGATCCAGACAGGCCTGATTGCAGGCGATACAGGGTGCGATTTCGGCGGCGCGGCCATTAGCGGCTTTATCGACAAAATGCGCATCCGCCAGAAAGGGGCGCGCCATCGACACCATATCGGCGCAACCATCGGCCAGCACGCTTTCGGCCACGTCAGGCGTGTTGATCCGGTTCGAGGTGATCACCGGAATTGTGACCTGCCCCATCAGCTTTTTGGTCACCCAGCTAAAGGCGCGGCGGGGAACCGAGGTGGCGATGGTGGGAATGCGTGCCTCGTGCCAGCCGATGCCGGTGTTGATGATGGTTGCGCCCGCTTGTTCCACCCGTTTGGCCAGCTCCACCACTTCGTCCCATGTGGAACCATTCGGGATCAGGTCGATCATCGACAGCCGGTAGATAACGATGAAATCATCCCCGACAGCGGCGCGCACTCGTTTCACCACCTCTAGCGGCAGGCGCATGCGGTTTTCATAAGATCCCCCCCAGCGGTCGGTGCGTTTGTTGGTGTGGGTGACCAGAAACTGGTTCAGGAAATAGCCCTCGGATCCCATCACCTCGACCCCGTCGTAACCGGCCTTGCGCGCATTGGCGGCGGCGGTGGCGATGTCGGAAATCTGTTTTTCGATGCCTTCCTCGTCCAGTTCCTTGGGCGGGAACGGCGAAATCGGGGATTTGATAGGCGAAGGGGCCACGCATTCGGGGCTATAGGCATAGCGGCCCGCGTGTAAAATCTGCATTGCAATCTTGCCGCCGTTTTCATGCACGCGGTCGGTGATGATGCGGTGGTTGGCGATGTCTTCGTCACTAAACAGTCCTGCCGCACCCGGGAACACCCCGCCTTCGCGGTTCGGGGCCATGCCGCCGGTGACAATCAGGGCAACCCCGCCGCGCGCCCGTTCGGCGTAGAATTCAGCCACCCGCGACCAGTCTTTGGTTTCTTCCAGACCAGTGTGCATCGACCCCATCAAAACGCGGTTGCGCAATGTGGTAAAGCCAAGGTCAAGCGGGGCCAGCAGGCGGGAATATTCGGTCATTTTGCACGTCCTTTGATTGCCGCAACAGGCTGCACGGGAATTGCCGTTCTGTCACCCGAAACGCGGCGTCACATGGTTTCGACACAATGGCGCCGGAACGCCTTTTTCAACATATCCAGTTCGGCCCGCAACAGGGCGACTTCGCTGCGGATGTCATCATCCAGATCGCTACCGGCCAGAATGGTAAAACTGTTCAGCGTAGCGCCAGTGCGCCTGTCGGAAATGACAATCGTCTGCAACCCGTCCGACAGAGCCGAAGCGGGAACGGGCACTTGCACCAGCCAGCGGGCATTGTCCCCGTCCTGTGTGACAGTCACGCCATCCAGCGGCACACCCAGATGGGTCGCTTCGATGTCGGGTGCTTCGCTGTAACCGGTCAAAACGCCTTCCCAGACACCTTCGGACAGGCGGGTTGCGGTCAGTGTTGGCTCGCTCATGGGCGGGTTCCCTCCTGTGTTTACAGTTCGGCACGCGGGCGGCGGTTGAAGGTGATGTCGCGCAGGATGATCCGGTTCATCTGTGGACCTTCAAATATCAGCTCGATCCACATGCGTTCGGCCCGTTTGTCATTCAGACGGGTATAGGCCAGATCGAATTCCACCATCACCTCGTCCTGATTTAGCGGCAATTCACGCACGATCTGTTCGGTGTTCGGACCGTGTTTGATGTTCAGGCGGGCGAAAATTTCCAGCGGCTTTTCCATTTCGACAATGGCATCCAAGCGAAGCAGGTGTTTTTTCTTCAGGCCCTGAACCGCCGTATCGGGCAGGTTCAGCACCAGTGACAAATAGGTGCCGTCAAATTTGAACACATCCATCGTCAGGCCAAACGGGGCCAGATCGCGTTCATGGGTGTTTCGGATCTGGCGCAGGGTCAACTCGCTGATTTTGCAATCGTGGAATACCATTGCCTCGGCCCCCAGCTTGGCCTTGTTGCGCACGGCAGCGATACCGCGCGGTTCTATCGGACCGCGCCATAGTTCCGGTCGATAGGACCAGTCGGAATTCGGCGGTGACTGAATGGCGTTTGACCCGATCAAGGGCAGCATCAACCGGCTGTCGGCCACATGCATCACATCGCGCAAGGGTCGTATCAGGGCGCGGGCCGAGGAACGGACCGCACGTAATGTTGCCAGATCCATGCCACGGGCCGCTTGTGCCAATCTGTTCCAGTGGCGCAATGATCTGCGCCGGGCGGCTTTCTGAATAATATTACTGAACCGGTTTGCCATGTCATTCCTGATTATACTTGCCGCAATGTAACCCTATTCGGGTTTCCTTTTAAACACCCGCTTGAAAAAGGGGATGCGCGGTTTGTTTTCCGTGACAACCTTGTCGGGGCCTGCGGTATTTCCGGCTCTGATCCGGTTGGTGAACCCCCGCAAGACCTCAAAGCCCTTTTCAGAAGCAATCGGATGTTCCCTAAGCCCGAATACAGAGGCCGAAACAATCCGGCCGTTCACGTCGAACAAGGCCCGCCAGTATTCATTCGCCGCCCCTGCCAATATGTCCGAACTGCTGTCCCGTGCGCGGATATAGAATACGCCGTCCCGATCCAGTGTTTTGACCACCTCGACGGTGTCTGCATTCCCGTCCCGGCTCAGCGCCGCGCGGCCTGCTTTTGATCTAAAGAATTCCGCCAGAGCGGGCATGGAACCGGTTATCGGCGGGTTTGTGCTTTTTTGGGACACTGTAGCGGTCAGGATTGCAGGCACTTTCGGGTGTGGTTTGCTGCGCGAATTTGCAATCGCCGCACAACTGCCCAGCAGGACAAAGGCACTGCCGTCCGCGTCCTGTGTTTCGGTCGGGTCAATGCAGAACCCTTTTGGCCCTGCAATCAACACTTCCTTGTTTGCGACCCTGATCTGTTCGGGCGCGGGTTTGGGCAGGGCAAAGCCGCCGCCCGTTCCTGCACAACCGGTTAGTACCATCAGGGATGCCAGCGCAATCCCGAAGTGCCGCAGCATCAAAGGTCCATATAGATATGGCCTTCGGCCTTGGCACCCGGATGGGTGACAGCGCCCAGTCTGGTCGGACCAACCTGCTGGGCGTATTTCCACAAGGCACCGGACGAATAGATCGTCTTGCGCGGACCACCCCATGCGTCCTTGCGTTTGGCCATTTCCGCATCGTCAATGTTGACCGAGATTTCGCCCTTGATCGCATCCAGCGTGATGATGTCGCCATCCTGCACCATTGCAATCGGGCCGCCATGTGCAGCCTCGGGACCAACATGGCCCACACAGAAACCGCGGGTCGCACCCGAAAAACGGCCGTCCGTGATCAGCGCCACTTTCTTGCCCATGCCCTGACCCGACAGGGCCGCCGTGGTCGCCAGCATTTCACGCATACCGGGGCCGCCGGCGGGGCCTTCATTGCGGATCACCAGAACCTCGCCTTCTTTATACTCGCGCTTTTGCACCGCCTCGAAGGCGTCTTCCTCGCATTCGAACACACGGGCCGGACCGCTAAAGACCTGCTGATCGGCTTCCATGCCGGCGACTTTTACAATCGCGCCATCGGGGGCCAGATTGCCCTTCAGGCCAACCACACCACCAGTGGCTGACAGCGGCGTTTCCACCGGATAGATCACCTTGCCGTCGGCCTGACGGGTGACGATGTCGATTTCCTCGCCCATGCTGCGGCCGGTGCAGGTTATGATATCGCGGTGGATCAGGCCGGCCTTGTCCAGTTCCTTCATGATCACCGGCACGCCGCCGGCTTCATACAGATCCTTGGCCACATACTGCCCGCCCGGTTTCAGATCGACGAAATAGGGGGTGTCGCGGAAGATGTCGCAAACGTCAGTCAGATCGAAATCAATGCCTGCCTCGTGGGCAATCGCGGGCAGGTGCAGACCGGCGTTGGTCGAGCCACCGGTGCAGGCCACCACACGCGCCGCATTGATCAGCGCCTCGCGGGTGACGATATCGCGTGCGCGGATGTTTTTCTGAAGCAGGTTCATCACCGCCACGCCTGATGCCTCGGCATACTGGTCGCGGCTCTCGTAAGGGGCGGGGGCGCCAGCAGAATTGGGCAGGGCAAGGCCGATCGCCTCGCTCACGCAAGCCATGGTGTTGGCGGTGAACTGGCCACCGCAGGCACCGGCCGAGGGGCAGGCAACCGATTCCAACATTTCCAGCTCGGCGTCGGTCATGTTGCCCGCCTGATGCTGGCCCACGGCCTCGAACACATCCTGAACGGTCACGTCGCGGCCATCCAGACGACCGGGCAGGATCGACCCGCCGTAAATGAATACGCTGGGCACATTCAGACGCACCATCGCCATCATCATGCCGGGCAGGGATTTGTCACAACCGGCCAGACCCACCAGCGCGTCATAGCAATGGCCGCGCATGGTCAGTTCAACCGAATCCGCAATCGCCTCGCGGCTGGCAAGAGAGGAACGCATCCCCTCGTGGCCCATGGCGATGCCGTCGGTGACGGTGATGGTGGTAAATTCGCGCGGCGTGCCTTCGGCGGCTTTCACGCCCATCTTGACCACCTGCGCCTGACGGCTCAGGGCGATGTTACAGGGCGCGGCCTCGTTCCAGCAGGTGGCGACACCGACCAGCGGCTGGTGGATTTCTTCCTCGCTCAGGCCCATCGCATAAAGGTAAGAGCGATGCGGCGCCCGCTCCGGCCCTTCGGTAACATGACGGCTGGGAAGGTTTGATTTGTCGAACTTGATGTTTTTCATGATGGACCCCTGAATAATGCCTAGGATTTGAATAGGGGATGGGGGCGGTGGCTTCAAGTGGGGATGAGGTGGGATAATAGGAAGGTTCGGCCAGATAATGGTGGCTATTGAAGAATAGTGGCCTTTTGTTTGCAATGCGCTGATTCACGCCCTTGCCAAACTCTCTTGTGATTTCTCGTGATCAATATAGGTTTTGGCACAGGTCAGCTTTCCAAAAGGCGTAAAATGCTTAAACCTAGATCAATTTCTTTTGCAACTATCGTTGCACTTTTACCCGTTACCTTTGCTTTTTTGACCATTATTTACATTCTGTTGGGAACCAATGGCCGTACATGGGCGAGCGCGCCGCTTGAAACGGGTTTCTATTTGGCTATTGGCCTCAACTTGGCCTGTTACATCTCGGCGCTGATCCACCGCTCAACTCAGCTCTTCATTACAAATCTTGTCATATCGTTTCTGATAATTTTGACGTTTTTTGGAGCCGTGGCCACCTCATTTCCTGAAACTGGGAGCAGATATAATAACCACGGCTTAAGTGGAGTGGCATCTATTGGGGTTATCTGTGCCATTCTGATTTTTGTGCAAAATATAAGGTGGGCGTGGTCTATTGCAATCGCAATGTCTTTGGCAATTCTTGTTGTGCCAGTTACCGCTTATTACTTTATTTCAAAGCCGCTTTATACGGTTGTTCGTGAAACTGATCTTTCAAAAACATGTCTGATTCAGACACCTACCTATGAGTATAACTATAATAATAGCCATAGTTACGAACGTGCCCAAAGGATCTATTCCATAGAAGATTTAACATTGGGCATATTGATCGGGGAACACTCACCTAGGATCATTGAAATTTCAGGAATGCAAGCAAGACAATGGAGTTATTCAGGCAGAAGGTTTGGGCGCTCTTACAGCCTTGTGCAACCGCCTGTAATCTGCGCCAGCGACATCCCCAAGGCGAACTAGGTTTGGTTCTGCCGTTCTCCCCCTCAATGCAGCACCGCCCTTACCAGATATCCCTCGACCGTTTCCTCGCCCAGCGCCTTTAGCGCCTCCAGACGGTGCAGCCCTTCGATCAGCACATAACCATCCTTGCTTTTGCGCACCCGGATGGGCGTGGTCTGGCCCTCTTCCAGCATGCTTTCGGCGATTTCCTGCACCTTGGCCGGATCAAGCGTTTTGGCGCGTTTGACCGGCACGCGGATTTGGGCGACGGGGAAAAGTTCTTTGACCAGCATAAGGGGCCTCCTGAAACGCAGTTTGACCACATTTCCACCTTGCACAACCCCTATCTTTGCTGAATGCTGCCGCCCCATGCGCAGCCCCGAATTCAACGCCTATATCGCCCCCGCCTGCCTGTATCCGCAACTCTGGCGGCTGGGGCTTGGCATCCTGCTGATCCTGTTCGTTTACATCGGCTTTATCGGGCTGGTGTTCTGGGCGGGCGTTATCGCCACCTTTCCAATGGGGTCTTTGCGCTGGGCCAACGCGGTGCTGACGGTGCAAGGCGCGGTGCCGACCCTGATCATGCTGTTTACCTTTATCGGCATGGCGCTGGGCCCGATCATCGCCGCCCCCGCCTGCCACATGCGCGGGCCGGGCACCTTGTTCGGGCCGCTGGATGTGACCATCCGCGGTTTCCTGACCGCGAGCGTCACGGTGCTGCTGGTTATGGCGGCCTATAGCGCGGTCATGCTGTGGTTCCAGCCAGTGCAACCCAACCTGCCGCTGCAGGAATGGCTGGGCTATCTGCCCTATGCCGTTCCCCTGATCCTGATCCAGACCGGCGCCGAGGAGCTGGTCTTTCGCGGTTATCTGCAACAGCAACTGGCCGCACGGTTCAAATCGCCGCTTGTCTGGATGGTCCTGCCTGCCGCCCTGTTTGCCGCACTGCATTGGGATCCGGCGATGGGCAACAACAAATGGCTGGTGATCGGGGTGACCTTTGCCATGGCGCTGATTGCTTCGGATCTGGTGCAAAGAACCGGCAGTCTGGGGGCCGGGATCGGTCTGCATTTCGCCAACAACATCTTTGCGCTGCTGTTTGTGTCGGTGCAGGATACGATCACGGGGCTGGCTCTGTATGTGACGCCGTTCAACAAGGCGGATACAGCCGAGTTGCCTTTGGCACTGGGTATGGATCTGCTTTTATTGCTGGTTATCTGGCGGATTCTGCGCATTGCGCTTGACCGCTGATTGCAATTTCCCCAAACGCGCCTTATCTCGGAAGTTAACAAAACCACTGCATAGGTGCCGACCCGATGAACTGGATCAACAACTACGTTCGCCCCACGATCAACTCGCTGTTTTCGCGTCGCGAAACACCGGACAACCTGTGGACCAAATGCCCCGAGTGCGGCACCATGCTGTTTCACCGCGAACTAAAGGAAAACCAGCAGGTTTGCAGCGAATGCGGCCACCATATGCGGATCACGCCGCGCGAACGGTTTGAACATCTGTTCGATGGCGGTATTTTCACCGAAATCGAGGTGCCGGATGTGCCGCTGGACCCGCTGGGCTTCAAGGATCAGAAGAAATACCCCGAGCGGATCAAGGCCGCGCAAAAGAACACCGGCGAAAAGGATGCCATTCTGGTGGTCGAGGGCGAAATCGGCCGCACCCCCGTTGTCGCAGCCGCGCAGGATTTCAGTTTTATGGGTGGCTCGATGGGGATGTATGTCGGCAACGCCATTATCGCCGCTGCCGAACGGGCCGTGGCCACCAAACGCCCCTTTATCCTGTTCTCGGCCGCCGGTGGCGCACGGATGCAGGAAGGTATCCTGTCGCTGATGCAAATGCCCCGCACCACGGTCGCCGTGCAAATGCTGCGCGAGGCGGGCCTGCCCTATATCGTTGTGCTGACCCACCCGACAACCGGCGGGGTTACCGCGTCCTACGCGATGCTGGGCGATGTGCAGATCGCCGAACCAAACGCCCTGATCGGCTTTGCCGGTGCGCGGGTGATTGAACAAACCATCGGTGAAAAACTGCCCGAAGGGTTCCAGCGGTCGGAATACCTGCTGGATCACGGTATGCTGGACCGCGTGACCCACCGCAAGGATATGCGCGACGAGTTGGTCACCATCGTGCGGATGCTGATGGGGATGACGCCACCGGTGATGGGCGATTTGCCCGCCCCCAAGGAAACCGTCGAAACCCCCGACCAACCTGCGGAAGAAAAGTGAGCACGCCGACCTCGGACATCATCCTTGAACGGATGATGACGCTGCATCCCAAGGTCATCGACCTGACCTTTGACCGCATTGACCCGCTGCTGGCCACCCTTGGCCATCCCGAACGCAAACTGCCCCCCGTGATCCATATCGCGGGGACCAATGGCAAAGGGTCAACACAGGCGATGATCCGCGCCGGTCTGGAAGGCGCGGGGAAATCGGTTCACGCCTATATCTCGCCGCATCTGGCGCGGTTTCACGAACGCATTACGCTGGCGGGCGAACATATATCCGAACCCGCACTGACCGATCTTCTGGATCGCTGCTATACTGCCAACAACGGCGATACGATCACCTATTTTGAAATCACTACCGCCGCCGCTCTCCTGGCTTTTGCAGAAACACCTGCTGATTTCACCCTGCTCGAGGTCGGCCTTGGCGGCAAGATGGACGCAACCAACGTGGTGGACAAACCCGCGCTGACGGTGATCACGCCGGTCTCCATCGACCACACCCAGTTTCTGGGCGAAACCCTGACGGAAATCGCGGGCGAAAAGGCGGGTATCATCAAACGCGGTGTGCCCTGCATCGTCGGCCCGCAACCGGACGAGGCATTAGAGGTGATCGAGGCCACCGCCAACCGCCTTGGCGCGCCGCTGATGGTGCATGGCCAGCACTGGCACGTCTGGGAAGAACGCCATCGCTTGATCTATCAGGATGAAACCGGCCTGCTGGACCTGCCCCTGCCCGCGCTGATCGGCGCGCACCAGATCCAGAATGCCGGCGTCGCCATCGCCGCCCTGCGCCGGCTGGGTTTTGGCGAAACAGCATGCGAGGCCGCCATGACAAACGCCACATGGCCCGCCCGCCTGCAACGCCTGAAAAACGGCCCGCTGGTAGAGGCTGCGGGCACGGCGGAACTCTGGCTGGATGGCGGCCACAACCCCGCCGCCGGACACGCATTGTCCGAGGCCCTGACACGCCTGCCAACCCGCCCGCTGCACCTGATCTGCGGCATGCTGAACACCAAGGACATTACCGGATACCTGCGCCCGCTGGCGCAACATGCCAAATCCCTGCATGCTGTCTCTATCCCCGGCGAGGCAGCAACCCTGCCTGCCGCCGAAACCGCCAAAGCGGCAAAACAGGTGGGAATGGAGACGCATATTGCCGACAACGTGCAATCCGCCATTGCCGACATCATCCAGACCGACCCGAACGCCCGTATCCTGATCTGTGGTTCGCTCTATCTGGCGGGGGTTGTGTTGCGGGAAAACGGCTAACGAAACATCTGTCAGGAATAGCCTACCTGCTTGCCCTGTCTTTTCTCATATGGTTCGGATTCTACTTTGCCTCGTCAGAGGGATTTGTTGCGGCGGGGGAACCCCCACTTTTCCTTTGCCGCCAGTTGCTAAGTTCTGGCGGGGATGATGAAATTGTCACCGTTGTATTTGCTCTATACGCTATCCCGCTTGCTATCCGTGTCTTTCGCTACCGGCAAAAAATATCCGGCATCGAAACATCTATATTCGTTCTGATCTCAGTTCTTTGCTTTGTATTTGTGGTTATAGGCCCCGATTGCGGAAGCTGGATCGCAACACTTTTCCAGCGCAAAAACCCCGCATTATGGGCAGTAACGGTCTTTTGGTTGGTCTCCATATTGGCTTTCCTCTTTCAAAAGCGCTAAAATCAGCTCATCTTCTTGCCCCAAATACCTCCGCCGGAGGCATCGCGCCCGTCAGGGCGCAAATCAAAAAAGCGGCCCGTAGGGCCTCCGGTTCTTCAAACCAAGTCTAGCCTTCGGCCCACTCGGCCCCCATCATTTCACGCAAACGACTGGCGGTGCGCTCGAACTCGAACGCGCCGTCGCCTTCGACATAGAGCATTTCCGGCAAAGCGGCGGCGGTGCAAATCAGGCGCACATGGGCTTCGTATAAAGTGTCAATCAGGGTGACGAACCGCTTCGCCTCGTTGAAATTGCTACGCGACAACAGCGGGATATCGTCCAGCAACAGCACGCGCGTCACCTCGCATATCGCCAGATAATCCACCGCACCCAACGGGGCACCGCACAGATCGAAAAATGTCGCCCGCGCCACCCCGTTGTGAAACCGCGGCAACACCACATCACGCCCCTTTACCCGCAGGGTTAGAGGCTCGCCTTTGGGCCCGCCGGTCAGTTCTTTCCACACCGTATCCAGCGCCGAGCGTGCCTTGGGACCATGTAGCACGAAGTAGCTGCGCACACCGCCCAGCCTGTCCTGCCGGTAATCTGTGGGGCTGGCCAGTTCATGCACCACCATCTGCTGTTTGATCAACTCGATGAAGGGCAGGAACAATTGCCGGTTCAACCCGTCCCTGTACAGATCATCGGGTGGACGGTTTGATGTGGTGACCACGACAACCCCCGCGTCAAACAATGCCTCGAACAGACGGCTGACGATCATTGCATCGGCAATGTCACTGATTTGCATTTCGTCAAAGGCCAGCAGGCGCACTTGCTGTGCAATCCCTTCGGCCACCGGCGCAATCGCATCGTCCACCCCGCTTTTGCGGGCTGCGTTCATACCCTCGTGGATCTCTTGCATGAAGGCATGGAAATGCACGCGGCGCTTTTCGGTGATGGCCAGATTATCGACAAACAAATCCATTAACATGGATTTTCCGCGCCCGACGCCGCCCCACATATACAGGCCCTGCGGCACCTCTTCGGGTTTGTGGAACAGCCCGCCCAATATGCCGCGTTTGCGGGTTTTGGCAGCTTCCAGATGGTCGCGAATATCCTGCAATACCGGCAATACCGCTTGTTGCGCCGGATCGGCCGTCAGCTTACCTTCGGCCACCAATCGGGCGTATATCTGTTGCAGGGTTTCGGACATAAACTAAACTTCGCGCAGGAATTCCTGGATCGCTTTGATCACATCTTTCGGGTAAGTGTAAGCCAAAGAATGGCTGGCCCCCTTAACCATCGTTTGACGCACATTGCGGTTCAGCTTTGTCAGTTTTCCAAGGCCGGCAAGCGGGATAACCTTGTCTTCTTCGCCCCAGATGGCGGCAACGGGCAGGCCGGTTTTCGCAATCTTGCGGTGTTCTTCATCAAGCGGTTTTGACAGGATGTTGCGTAGACTGGACAGCACCGCCGGAAGGAAACCCCTGACATAGGTATCAGCAATCTGGCGATCATAAATATCGGGAATTTCCGAGGGGATAGATGATTCCGCTTTAACCGCCTTGCGGATCATATGCCCGCCAAATACCCTCATAATCCAGTCGCCGATCACGGGGGTTTTGACGACAAAATCCTGAAAACGGTTCGATTTGATTCCCAAGCCGGCCGGCGCAATCAGGATCATCCGTTCCAGCATATCGGGATGTTTCGCAGCATAGCAGGTCGCAATCGCGCCGCCCATCGAATAGCCCAGCAACATGATACCGCCATCTATGCCCTGATCTTCCAGCAATTCCTCTAGCTGGGTGATGAAAAAATCGGCGTTCTGGCGTCCCAGAGCGCGTGCGGAATAGCCGCGTCCGTACAGGTCATAGGTCAGCACACGGTAATCCATCATCTTCAACCCGTTTTCCACAGCGCGCCAGACATAGCTGGGGGTTGTCAGCCCGTGAATGCAAACGGCGATCGGTCCATTCAGGGGCCCATGCCACTCATAATAGGTTCTGCCGCTGGGCAATTTGGCAAACTTGCCCGGTGCCTCGGCCCGTGCGGCTTTGTTCATCGGGCGCCTGCGGTGGCGGGCTATTGCCAGAGGTAAAAAGTAAACCACCAAGATTGCTAACAGTACCCACCACAATATCATGATTGCCCCCAAATTACCGGAAACCAGTCTTGGCGCAGGCGCTGCCCCGTGACCATCCCGTGCCCGGGAAAGGGCGGAGATGTGCGCCCCTGCCGTTCCACATAACGCGCATCATCCCCGACCCAGCGCAGCGATAGCGCGCGGCGGGTGCTACCCGACATATTGCCGCGCGCGCCATGCACCGTGCGATAGTCAAACAACACCGCATCACCCGGTTGCATCGGCCATTCAAGAACCGTCATTCCGTCGGGGTCTGCATCGGGGTCGGGCACCGGAATCCAGTCGTGATCACCCTCGTAAAAATCGCTGTCATCGGCCCAGCTGACAGGGCGCACCATGCGGTCCCATTTGTGCGATCCCGCGATGAAACGCAGGCTGGCCTTATCCACCGGGTCAAGCGGTATCCACATGCTGACGGTCTGTTCGCCCTCGACGAAATAATAGGGGCCGTCCTGATGCCACGGTGTTGGTGTGGGCGTGCCACTTTCCTTGACCAGAACATGATCGTGGAAGAATTGCGCGCTGTACGATTGCATGATCTTGGCGGCCAGTTCGGCGGCCGGACTTTCGCGCACAATGCGTTCAAATTCGGGGATGCGGCTCCAGTTGCAGTAATCGTCAAAAAACCGCCCCTGTTTAACGTCATTCTCGGACGCATATTCGCCGGGTTTGGCCAGATTGCGCGCCACACCGGCAGCCATCACTTCGACCCAATCGGCAAACACTCCGTTTAACTTGACCACACCGTCACGCTGAAAATCGGCAATCTGTTTATCTGTAATCACCGGCCCCTCCAAGCATCCAGAATATAGCGGCTGACCATCAAATCCAGATGTGCCCCGCCGCCGTTCTTGAACAATGTAATCTCGTTATCATCATTGCGTGTAAATGCACCTGTTGCCAAGTCATAGAAATCGGCGATCACATCACTGTGCGTCAAAGCCCCGCTGGCAATCGGCATCATCAACTCGCCGATATGGTCTATTGTTGTATCGCGACTGTCCACAAACAGCCGCGCCCGCTCGATGGCGGTATCATCGGCCTCGCGCATGTCGGGGCGATAGGCGCCGATCAGGTCGATGTGCTGGCCCACCTGCAACCAGTCGCCCATAATCAGCGGTTCGGTGGCCATCGTGGCCGAGGTGACAATATCCGCCGCCCTGACCGCTGCTTCCAGATCATCCACAGCGCGGGTGTCGGGGTATTCCGAGGCCATTTTTCGCGCCCCTTCTGGTGTGCGGTTCCAGACGGTGAAGCTGGCATCTGGAAAGCCAGCCCCATAGGCTTCGCGCAGGGACCGGCCCACAGTGCCAGCACCGACAATCAGGATATTGCGGCTGTCGGGGCGGGCCAGATGTCTGGCTGCAAGCAGACTGTCGCCTGCCGTTTTCCATTTGGTCACCAGATGGAAATCTATCAGGGCTTCCAACTCGCCGGTATCGTCCGAAAACAGGTTCACAGCGCCGTTGACCACGGGCTTGCCCTGCGCCGGATTGTCGGGAAAGATCGTCGCCGCCTTGGTTGCCAGCCCCAGCCCGACGATCCACGCGGCCCGTGAAAGCAGCGTATCCTTTCCCCGATAAAGCAGCGTGTCGGCGATTTCGGCCTTTGGCAGTCTGTGCGCCCTGGTCAAAGCCGCGCCCAGATCGTTCCAGTCCAGCGACGCTTGGCCTTCGTCAAATCCGATGATCTCAAACGTCATAATCCGGCCTCCTGCTCTGATAACACCCCGTGATCAACCAGTGCCCGCGCCCAGCCTTCCGGCCCTTCAAACAGATGCGCGCCCCATCCACGTTTTGCGGCGGTTTGGATGTTTTCGGGCCGGTCATCGGTGAACAGCAGGGTTTCGGGGGGTAGGCCGCAACCCGCCTCTAATGCGGCATAAATGTCGTTATCGGGTTTCATCATCCGCAGATAGCCCGACACATATTTCTGATCGAATTCGTTGAAAAACGGATAGTGCAGCATTGCGGTTTCAAACGGTTCAATGCCAAAATTCGACAGGGCAAACACCGGCACCCCCTTAGCCCGAATGGTGCGCAACAGGCGCACGGACCACGGGATTTCGGGGCTGGCCATATCCAGCCAGCGGTCATGCCACATGCGGATTTCATCGCCGTATTCGGGGTGCCTGTCGGCCAGCGCATAAAAGGAATCGCGAAACGACGCGCCGCGGTCCACCTGATCGTTCACTCCGTATAGATCAACCGCCGCAAACAGCGCCTTGCGACGGTACACTCCGATGGCAGCATCGTAAAACCGTTCAGGGTTCCATTCGATCAGCACCTGACCGATATCGTAGATTACAGCCTTAACCTGCCCCATCCGCACCTTCTTTCATCGCTTTTTGCAATTCGGTATCCAGCGATGAAAGGAAACGCGACCGGTCGGCCTTTGTAAAGGGCCTGCCGCCACCCTGACGAAACGGATCGGCGGCGCGAAGATCGCTCATCAGATCGCGGGTGGCCAGAATGTTGCCGATGTTGGCGGGGGTGAACACTTCGCCATTGTGGCGGATCACGCGGGCACCGCCCTCGAGGCATTTCGCGGCCAGCGGGATGTCACCCGTCACCACAACATCCCCACGACCGGCGCGTTCGGCAATCCACATATCGGCCACATCCGGCCCGTCCGGCACGAACACCATTTCCACCAGCGGATTGGCCGAGGGGCGCAGCCCCCCGTTACAGACGACATACATTTTCAGGCCGTGGCGCGTTGCCACGCGCTCGGCCTCGTCTTTGACGGGGCAGGCGTCGGCGTCAATGTAGATGGCTGACATGGCGCTAACCCGCGCCGATCAACACGCCGGTGGCAAACACCAGCGCGCCGCCCAGAACCACCTGAAACGCGGCCCGCATGAACGGGGTGTCCATGTAACGGTTCTGAATCCAGGCAATTGTCCACAGTTCAAAGAACACCACGACAAAGGCGATGAAGGTGGCCGTCCAGAAATCGGCGATCAGATAGGGCAGGGCGTGCCCCAACCCGCCAAGGGTGGTCATCACACCCGAAGCAACCCCCCGTTTGAACGGCGAACCCCGCCCCGAAAGAACCCCGTCATCCGAGGCCGCCTCGGTAAAGCCCATCGAGATACCGGCACCGATGGACGCGGCAGTGCCAACCAGAAAGGTGGTCCATGTATTATGTGTGGCAAAGGCCGTGGCAAAGATCGGCGCAAGGGTGGAAACCGAACCATCCATCAGGCCGGCAAGGCCCGGCTGGACCCAGGTCAGCACAAATTGACGATGCGCGGTGAAGTTCTCTTTTTCCGCTTCGTCCCCCCCAAGTAATTCCTCTTGCAGGGTGGCGGCTTTGGCGTTGTGCCCTGCCTCGTCGGCCGCCAGATCGCCCAGCAGTTTGCGGGTTGCGGCGTCCTTGGTTTGCTGTGCGGCGCGGGTATAGAATGCCTCGGCATCCTGCTCCATTTTCGCCACTTCTTCGCGGATGCGCTCCAGCCCCAGATTTTCAACCAGCCAGATCGGGCGGCGGGCATAAAAGCCGGCCACATGCTCGCGGCGGATCAAAGGAATAACATCGCCAAACCGTTCCTTGTGCAGTTCGATCAACCGGCGGCGGTGTTCGTCCTCTTCGGCGGCCATGGCGTCAAACACCTTGGCAGAATTGGGAAAATCCGCCCGCAGGCGTTCGGCATAACCACGATAGATTTGCGCGTCGTCCTCTTCCGACGAAATGGCGAGCGCCAGAATTTCCTGTTCGTTCAGGTCGGAAAAACGGCGGCGGTTGCTGACACCGGGGATCATTGGCAGACTCCTTAGTTTGGAATGATTCCAAGATAACAAAGCCTACAAGTGACGCAAGGGGAAAGGGTGCCGGGATGTTCTTTTCTTGCTTAAACTAAACAGTTCAGATTATAGTTCTACTCTAATAACGGAGAACCGAATGACAGCCACAGCACACAAAATTAGAAAAGGTCGCAAGTTCGATCAGGTTCTGGAAGGCGCGCGCGTGGTTTTTATGAAGGACGGGTTTGAAGGGGCCAGTGTTGACGATATTGCCAAAACAGCAGGCGTATCCAAAGCGACGCTTTACAGCTATTTCCCCGACAAACGTCTGTTGTTCGCCGAGGTCGCCAAATGCGAATGCCACCGGCAGGCCGACACTGCGCTTGAGGTGGTAACAAGCGATTCAACGCCAGACGAAGTGCTTCGCGAAGCGGGCCTGCGGATGATCGAGTTTTTCATTTCGGATTTCGGGTTAAGTATGTTTCGCATATGCACCGCTGAATCCGGCCGTTTCCCCGAGTTGGGCAAGCATTTTTACGAATCAGGCCCACAACTGGTGCGCGAACGTCTGGTTGCGTATTTCCATGAGGCCATTGACAAAGGCCAGTTGAAAATCGATGATCTTGACTTGGCCGCCGACCAGTTTGCCGAATTGTGCAAGGCATCGTTCTTTCCCCGCTTGTTGTGCGGGATGGAAAGCAGCTTTGACAAAGCGGAAATCGAACGGGTTCTAAACGGCGCGGTTGATATGTTCATGGCGCGATACGGGGCGTAACCCGACCCCGAAAATGCGTTTTCAGTCTAGTGAACCCCTGACGACTCGGTTATTATGCAGGGGAGGGTGAAACGCGCAGCTTCAACCGGATCCGGATGGCACAATGGATAAGAAAACAGAAGCAATCGCACGGGAATCGCTGTTCCTGTCCAGCCTGCCGAAGACCTCGGTCAGTATGATTCTGTCCAATACAACCGAGCAGGATTTCAAACAGGGGGAAACGATATTCCTTCAGGGCGATCCTGCGGACAACATTTATATCGTGATTGAAGGCTGGGTAAAACTGTACCGGATTGCCCCCAATGGTGCCGAAGCGGTCGTCGGTGTCTTTACCGCCGGTCACAGCTTTGGCGAGGCACTGGCCCTGCGTCACGAGGTATATCCGGTGGCCGCTGAATCCGTGACAGATAGCCATGTCATCAGCCTGCCGACCTCGGTTTTGACGGGCCTGATCGAAAGCGATCCCGAGATTGCGGTTTCCATGCTGGCCGCGACGTTCCAGCACCTGCATTCGATTGTATTGCAACTGGAGCAGATCAAAGCCTTTTCCGGCGCGCAGAGGGTGGCCGAGTTTCTAGTAGGGCTATGTCCGGTCTGCGAAGGGGCCTGCACCGTTACCCTGCCCTATGACAAATCCCTGATAGCCGGTCGGCTGGGAATGAAACCCGAAAGCCTGTCGCGCGCCTTTGCCAAGCTGCGTAAACTGGGCGTAACTGTGCGTCAGAACCACGCCGCGATTGCCGACGTTGAAGGATTGCATGCTTTTGCGATGGGTGACGAGGAATTGCGCCTGCGCAAGACGATCTAAAGCATCGGCGCCAGATACAGGCCCAATAGCACCAGTGCATAGAGTGTCAGCGCGGTATTGAACCCGCGCCGCCAAAAGCGGGTGGTTTCAAGGCCCAGATAACGTGACAGGATAATCCGCCCTTTGATCAAGGCCAGCAACAGGATCACAACACCGGCGACCACAGGACTCCAGTCCACACCGCTTGCAGTTGTCCCGCGATCTATGAAAATGGCAACGGCAGTGCTGGTGGCACTTAGGACCAACAGGGCGATCCATGCGCGTATCAGCTTGTCGTTTAACATATCCGTTACCTCAGCAGATAAATGACAGGAAACAGCAGCACCCAGACCAGATCCACCATATGCCAAAATGCCGCCCCGACCTCGATATTGCGGGGGGCGTCGCGCCATGCGACCAACAGCAGAATCAGGATACCCGCCACCACATGCGCTGCGTGAAAACCGGTCAGCAGATAGTAGAAGGTGAAAAAGGCGTTGGTGTCGATGTCTATCCCCGCCGCCGCATCGGCGCGGTATTCAATCGTTTTGATCCACAGGAACGCCACGCCCAGAACGGCGGCAATCACCAGCATCAGCCGTGCCTTTGCCCGCTGCGCGGCTTCGCGCAAACGCAGGGCCTTGGCGGCCAGAAATCCGCTGGTAACCAGAATGGCGGTGTTGGCACCGGCGGCGGCACGGTTCAGGTGATCCTGCGATTCAGCAAACAAGGCGGGGTCGATAATCCGCACCGACAAAAACGCCGCCAACCCTGCGCCGAACACCAACAGTTCGCTGACAATCAGCACCCAGATCATCAGATCGCCGGGCAGTTCGTCCAGAACGCTGTGTTGTTCAATATCGCTCATGCGCCCACCAGATGACGGTAAATTTCCGGCAGCGCAAGCGTCAGCTTGTCAGGGTGCGCAATGGTCGCATACCCCCCCTGCCCGAACATCCGGTTGAACCATGCCTTGTCGCGTGCCTCGACCGTGATGCCGTAAACCGAATGCCCCGCGCGGCGGGCCTCGCGGATGGCCATGGCGGTATCTTCGATCCCGTGGCGCCCTTCGTAATGGTCCAGATCGTTGGGCTTGCCGTCGGTGATCACCAGCAACAGGCGTTTCTTTTTCGCCTGTTTGGCCAGATCGGCCGAGGTATGACGGATGGCGGCCCCCATGCGGGTATAAAACCCGGGTTTCAGGCTGCCGATCCGCGCCTCTACTTCGGTGTTCATCGGCTCGCCGAATTCCTTGCAGGACAGCATATAGACCCGATCGCGTTTCAGTGATGAAAAGGCATGGATGGCGAAATCGTCGCCGCAAGCGTCCAGCCCCCATGCCAGCGCGGCCAGTGCCTCGCGCTCGATATCAATCACGGCGCGCCCCGTCACGGCACTTTCGGTCGAGCGGGAAATATCCAGCAGGATCGACACCGCGAGGTCCCGCCTCTGCGGGCGGGACTGGCGCCAGATGCGGTCGGTGCCTTCGCCATAGGCGTGCAGGTCGGAATAGGAACGCACGGCGGCGTCCATATCCAGTTCCTCGCCATCCGGCTGGCCGTGCAGGTATATCCGGCCCGGTTGCAACGCCTCGAACTGGCGTTTTACGGCGCGGATGCGGCGCATGGCTTTTGGATCGGTGCGAAAGGACGGAATTTCTTCGGTTATGTCGGCGCGACTGGCCAGAACGCGGGTGTGGTCGGGCAGGTAGGATTTGCTGCGAACCTCCCATTCGGGATAGGTGGACACGCCGGACAGCCGTTCGCGGTCCACGTCCTCGGGCGCCAGATCAATGTGCAGTTTCAGGCGGGTTGCGGGGGCTTTGGATATCTGCCCCAGCCCGATTTCGTCCTGATCATCGGCGGCCTTTTTGGCGTTGTCGTATTCGTCGTCCTCGACCTTGCGGTTCAGGTTCAGGAATTCGGCCCATGACAGGATGGTTTCGAAATTGAACAGGGTCAGGCTGTCTTTGCGTTCGGCCTGATCCGCCTTGTGGCGCTTGGCCTTTTTCACCACCTCGCTGCCTTCTTCGGGCGGGCGGCCATCGGTGGCGCGGGTCTCGGCCTCGCTCGGGGCGCTGAATTCGACGGCGCGCAGGGCGGGCCACAGCGGCACGGGGTGGAACGGGCGGTAGCCGCGCGGGGCGGTGACGGTTGCCGGATCATCCAGTGCGGATAGCAGGGCAGGCGTGTTATCTTCGCCCAGCAGATGGCGGATCAAGGTTTCGACCTCGGCCTCGCGGGCGGGCAGATTGGGGCGGTTGCGGCTGTGCAGGGCAAACTGGCACAGCGCGGAATAAAGCGGGCGCAGGCCGGGGGCCTGTTCCAGCGTGGCCTGCGTCATTTCACGGGCGGCGGAAATTGCCAGAAGATCGGCATGCAAGGGATCGGGATCATCGCGCCGCGCCGGTGCATGGGCAGCACAGGCGGTCAGCCATAGATAGAGTGCGGCGTTGGCTTCGCGGCTGGGAAAATGGGCGATGCTGTCGGGCAGCCTCAGGGCCTCGCCGTCAAATGTGGCATGGGCGATACGTTCCGCATCGGTGCCCAGACGGCGGCGAAACGACAGGCGGTGGCGGCTGATTTCAACCGCAACCGGCCTGATTTCGACCGAAGGATCGCCCCCCAGCCCGCGAAAAAAGATTGCCAGCCGCCCCTCAACCTCGGAGAGGTTGACCGTGGCCCCCTGATGCTGAATTGGCGCATCAAGACGGCTGGCGAAGGAATGCCATAGTTTCCCGACTGTTTCTTCGGGTTCCCACGGATCCAGTTCAACCTTGGTCATGCCATGCCTCACCCGAAGACGGCAGTTACAAGGTCTAGGAGCCCACGTTTCACATCCTCTTCATCTGTTAACGGTTCAATCATTGCGGCCAGCACGGCACGCTCCAAAGGCATGCCTTGATGGATCAGCGTGGCGGCGTAAACGATCAGGCGGGTTGAAACGCCTTCTTCCAGATCCTGCCCCTTTAGCGCGCGCAGCTTGCCGGCCAGACGCACCAGCCCCTGCACGCGGTCCTTGTCCAGACCGCTTTCGCGCATCACCACTTCGACCTCCAGTTCGGGCGTGGGGAAATCGAATTCCACCGACAGGAACCGCTGGCGGGTCGAGGGCTTCAGGGTTTTCAGAATATTCTGGTAACCGGGGTTGTAGGAGGCGACCAGCATAAAGCCGTCGGCGGCCTCGATCTCTTCGCTGGTGCGGTCGATCGGCAGGATGCGCCGATCGTCGGTCAGCGGGTGCAACACCACGGTTACGTCCTTGCGGGCCTCGACCACTTCGTCGAGGTAACAAATCGCCCCTTCGCGCACGGCGCGGGTCAGCGGGCCATCGACCCAGACGGTTTCGCCCCCCTTCAGCAGGTAGCGGCCAATCAGGTCGGCGGCGGAAAGGTCATCGTGACAGGCCACGGTATACAGCGGCCGGTCCAGTTCGGCGGCCATATGGGCCACGAAACGGGTTTTGCCACAGCCGGTCGGCCCCTTTAGCAGCAAGGGCAGGCTGTTGGCGTGGGCGGCGCGGAAAATCTCGCACTCGTCCGCCTGGGGCAGGTAGAAGGGGGCATCTGCCGCCCCCTTCAGTTTTTGTGTGCCATCCATCAGCGGTTACTCCGCCGGGGTGGCATCGGCGCCACTGCTGATGATTTCCCTGCGCGGCACAAGCACCGCGTAAAGATACAGCAACACGCCCAGAACCACGGCAACACCGGACCCGAAGCGCATCCAGTAGAACACGGCCAGCGTATCCTGAACGTCCATAAAGTAATCACCGACAACCCGCTGCATGTGCGATTGCACAGTGCCCGCGAAAGTCAGCGAGAAAGTCATGAACACCATGCCGCCCGACATCAGCCAGAACGATGCCATGTTGATCACCTGATTATACGGATCGCGCTTCAGCAGGATCGGCATGGCATAGGTGAACATCGCAAGGTTCAGGGCCACATAGGCACCAAAGAAGGCAAGGTGACCGTGGGCGGCTGTGATCTGCGTGCCGTGGGTATAGTAGTTCACCCCGTGCAACGTATGCAGGAAGCCCCATACACCGGCGCCAAAGAACGCCAGCACCGCACACCCCAGCGACCAAAGCAAAGCGGCTTTGTTCGGGTGGTCACGACGGCCTTTCCAGACCATGATGAAAGCAAAGCTCATCATGGCAAAGAACGGGATGATTTCCAGCGACGAGAAGATCGAGCCGATCCACTGCCAGTAACCGGGTGTACCGATCCAGTAGTAGTGGTGTCCTGTGCCCAGCAGGCCCGAGAACAGCGCGGTAGCAACGATGATGTACAGCCACTTTTCGACCACTTCGCGGTCAACACCGGTCAGTTTCAGCATCAGGAAGGCCAGAATCGAGGCCATGATCAGTTCCCACACACCTTCGACCCACAGGTGGATCACATACCACCAGTATTCCTTGTCGAGCGCCAGGTTTTCAGGGTTGTAGAAGGCGAACAGGAACAACAGTGCCAGCGCCCAAAGGCCCAGCAGCAGGATGTTGCTGATCGCGGTTTTTTTGCCCTTCAGCACTGTCATGGTGACATTGAACAAGAAGATCAGCGCGGCAACCACGATGCCGACTTTGACCCAGATCGGTTGCTCAAGGAACTCGCGCCCCTCTTTGCCCAGCAGCCAGTTGCCTTCAAACAGGTTGAAGGTATAGGTCAGCACAACGCCGGTTGTGCCCAGCACCAGAATTAACAGCTGCAAATAGGCCAGTTTCGGCGAATAAATTTCGTTTTCGCTTTCTTCCGGAATGATAAAGTAGGCCGCGCCGAAAAAGCCGGTCAGCAGCCACACCACCAATGAGTTGGTGTGCAACATGCGGATAATGTTAAACGGCATCAGTTCCGACAGTGTGTTTGGCGAAACATAGATCCACCCTGCCAATAACCCCATCGAGACCTGCACCAGAAACAGCGCCATCGCGACGAGGAAATAGACCAGAGCGATTTTTTGAGTTTGATATTTCATCGGTTCATCCTTTCCTCAACCTGCGTCCGTGGGCGGCCAGCCCTGCGTGTCGATGGTGTTAGTCCACAGCAGGAAATCGCTCAGGTTGCGGATCTCTTCATCGGTCAGATTGAATTGTGGCATCTGGCGGCGACCTTCGACGCCCGAGGGTTGGGATTCCATCCAGCCCTTGAGGGTATCAAAGGCATCTTCAGGATCATCCTGAACACCCCAGCGGGTCATTACATTGCCCAGCTCGGGTGCGAAATAGGCGCCTTCGCCCAGAATTGTGTGGCAATCAATGCAGGCTTTACGCTCCCACACCCGTTTGCCTGCCGCCACGCTGGCTGTCAGCGTCTCGGCGTTGGTTGATTCGGTGATAATGTATCTGCGGCTCTGGTATGTCAGCAGCAGAAAGATAACTAGGAAAAACAGGGACCCGCCATAAAATATGTTCCGGGCCATGCTTTTGGTCATGACTTCACGCATTGCGTCCTCCTTTGCGGAGTCGTTGAGGGTAACGGGAATGTGAGTGAGTTTTCAGGAATTGTCCTTGACAAAAGTCAAGGCAAAAGTGGGGAGAATCAGTTAAATCCAAACGTGCCTCACCAGCTGAATTTCTTTCGGACTCTATGGAGGACTAGATAATGAAAACCCCGACACGACACTGGAAAGCAGCGCTGCTGACGAGCGCTGCTTTTTTTGTTGCCGCTCCGTTTTCCGGTGCGATGGCAGAAGATTACAATCCAGAAGCAAACACCCTGGCAAAGCTGGGTGTGACCGTTGAAGGCATGAAGGCCGACGACCCGATTCTAACGGCAGAGGAATTTGAACAGGGCAAAGCAATCTTTTTCCAGCGTTGTGCGGGTTGTCACGGTGTGCTGCGCAAAGGGGCAACCGGCCCGGCGCTAACCGTCGATGTCACCCATGAACTGGGTTACGAGGGCGCGCATGACTTTATCACATATGGTTCCCCCGCGGGTATGCCCAACTGGGGTACGTCGGGCGAGTTGACCGAAGACGAAGTCAAACTGATGGCGCGCTATGTCATGGTCGAGCCACCCCAGCCGCCAGAATTCGGCATGCCTGAAATCAAGGACAGCTGGAAGGTGCTGATTGCACCGGCTGATCGTCCGACCCAAAAGATGAACGATTTGGATATCGACAACCTGTTCTCGGTTACCCTGCGTGATACCGGCCAGATTGCCCTGATTGACGGCGCGACATATGAAATCATCACGGTGATCAAAACCGGTTATGCGGTCCACATCAGCCGGATTTCCGCATCAGGGCGCTATCTGTATGTGATTGGCCGTGATGCCAAGATCAATATGATCGACCTGTGGATGGAAGTTCCCGCAACTGTTGCAGAAGTTAAAATTGGTTCCGAGGCACGTTCGGTGGAAACTTCGAAGTTCGAAGGTTACGAGGATAAATTCGCCATCGCCGGCGCCTACTGGCCACCGCAATATGTGATTATGGACGGGGACACGCTGGAGCCGCTGAAAGTGGAATCCACCCGTGGCATGACCTATGACACGCAGGAATATCACCCTGAACCGCGGGTTGCCTCGATTGTGGCATCGCATTTCCGGCCGGAATTTGTGGTCAACGTCAAGGAAACCGGCAAGGTTCTGATGATCGACTATTCCGACATCAAGAACCTGAATGTAACCGAGATTGAGGCCGAACGGTTCCTGCATGATGGCGGATTTGACAGCACAGGGCGTTATTTCCTGGTTGCCGCAAACGCCCGTGACAAGGTTGCTGTGATCGACACCAAGGAAGACAAGCTGGTGACCGTCCTTGAAACCGGCGGGGTCAAACCGCATCCGGGTCGCGGTGCCAACATTGTGCATCCTGTTTACGGGCCGGTCTGGGTCACGTCCCACCTCGGGGATGAAACCCTGTCTTTGATCGGCACCGATCCCGAAGGACATCCTGATCAGGCATGGAAAGTCGTGCAGATGCTGGAAGGTCTGGGTGGTGGTTCGCTGTTTGTGAAATCCAACCCGAAATCGGATCACCTTTATGCCGATGCCCCGTTGAACCCGGATGAAGAAACGTCCGCTTCTGTTGCTGTCTTTACCATCAGCGAACTGGGCACCGAAGAGCCTGCCTTCAAAACATTGCCAATCGGCGAATGGGCAGACATCAAAGAAGGTCAGCCGCGTGTTGTTCAGGGTGAATACAACATGGCGGGCGACGAAATCTGGTTCTCGGTCTGGAATGCCAAGGACAAGGAATCGGCCATCGTCGTGGTGGATGACAAAACACTTGAGCTGAAACATGTGATCAAAGACCCGCGTCTGATCACACCGACCGGCAAATTCAACGTCTACAACACCCGTAACGACGTTTACTAAACACTGTCGGAGGGGGCTGTAACGGCCCCCTCCCCCTCTTGGTTATTCACAGCCTTTCAAGAGCGGAGCGCGCGCATGTCATTACCTGCAACTGTCTATCTGGTTGGCGCAGGGCCGGGTGACCCCGACCTGTTGACCATCAAAGCGCTGCGCCTGATCCGGGCGGCGGATGTGGTGGTTTACGACAGGCTGGTGTCAAAGGAAATCATGGCGCTGGTGCCGGATGGGGCATCGTTGATCTCGGTCGGGAAGGCCCCGAAACACCACACGGTCCCGCAGGACCGTATCAATGAAATTCTGGCCGAACAGGCGCTTGCGGGCCGTATGGTCGTGCGTCTGAAAGGCGGCGATCCGCTGATATTCGGGCGCGGCTCGGAAGAGGCCGCCTATCTGCGCGCCCAAGGCATTCCTGTCGAATATGTGCCCGGCATTACGGCGGCGCAGGGTGCGTCTGCCACCGCCGGAATTCCGCTGACCCATCGCGGCGTGGCCGACAGTGTGCGCTATGTTACCGGCCACCGCGCCAAGGACAAGCCGCTTGATCTGGACTGGTCCAGCCTTGCGGATGCCGGCAGCACATTGGTGGTCTATATGGGGGCCGCGAATATTGCCGAGATCAGCCATAACCTGATGCTGTTCGGCCTGTCCCCCGATACGCCCGTGATGGCCATTTCATCGGCCACCACCCCAAGTGAAACCCGCCTCGTTACCGATCTGGGGCAGGTTGAACACAGGATCAGGCAGGCTGATATGCCAGCCCCGATGCTGTTCATCATTGGTCAGGTCGTTTCGCTTCGGCCCGAGAGGGCTGTATCGCTGGCAACCCGATATCAACCAGCCGAGGCCGCCCATGCGTAGCCTGCTGCTGTTTTTGATACTGGCCACAACCGCCAGCGCAGGCGAGGTATCCGCCCCCCGCGCGGCCGAATTGCGCCATCTGGTCGAACAGGATTGCGGCGCCTGCCACGGCATGACCCGCAAGGGCGGGCTTGGCCCCGACATCCGTGCGCAAACGCTGGAAGGGCGTGATGCCGAAGGGCTGGCGCAGATCATCAAGGACGGCATCCCCGATACAGCCATGCCGCCATGGGGGCCTTTGCTGACCGATCAGGATATCAACTGGATTGCCCAATACCTGTTGGAGGACACCGAAGAATGAAACGTCTGTTTGCCCTGCTGATCACCCTGCTTGTCGCCCTGCCTGTCTTTGCAGAAACGGTCTACAAAGCCACCGGCGATCTGGGGCTGATCGTGGAGCGTGCGACGGGGTCGCTTGTGGTGATCGACCGGTCTGAACACGCCGCGATTGGCCGGATCGAAGGGCTGGGCGATCTGAGTCACGCCAGCCTTGTCTATTCGCCAGATGAACGGTTCGCCTATGTCTTTGGCCGTGACGGCGGGCTGACAAAGGTCGATATTTTGACGCAAAGCATCGTTAACCGCGTGATCCAGTCGGGCAATTCCATCGGCGGGGCGATTTCGGATGACGGCACGCTGGTGGCGGTGTCCAACTATGAACCCGGCGGCGTGCGGGTGTTTGATGCCGATACGCTGGAACTGGTGGCCGATATTCCGACAGGGGCGAAAACCATCGGGCTGGTCGATATTCCGGGCCGACGCTTTGTGTTCACCATGTGGGACAGCGGTGAAACATGGATTGCCGATCTGTCGCATGAACTGAAGCTGACCAAGCTGACCGGCATCGGCAAGAATCCCTATGACGGGCTGGTCACACCGGACGGGCGCACCTATATCACCGGCCTGTTTGGTCAGGACGGCATGACCGCGATTGACCTGTGGCAAGACCCGCCCGTCCCGCAACATATCCTGCCCCATTACGGCAAGGGCGAAGCCAAACTGCCGGTTTACAAGATGCCCCACCTTGAGGGCTGGGCGCTGGCCGGTGACCGTTTCGTTCTGCCTGCCGTGGGCCATCACGAGGTGCTGTGGGTTGACAGCCGCAGCCTGAAAGAAGTCGGGCGCACCCAGACCTATGGCCAGCCGGTGTTCGCCGTGGCACGGCCCGACGGGCGCTATGTCTGGGTGAATTTCGCCCATCCATTGAATGACCGCGTGCAGGTGATCGACACGCTGACCGGCAAGGTGGTGAAGGAAATCGCCACCGGCCCCGCCACCCTGCATATGGAATTCGCCCCGCGCGGCAACGAGGTGTGGATTTCGGTGCGGGACGAAAACAGGGTGAAAATATACAACACCCGCACCTATGAACAGATTGGCGAGATAAAGGCGCAAAGCCCCTCGGGCATCTTTTTCACCGCACGCGCGCACCGGACGGGGCTATAGATATGGCTCACACACCCGATCCGGTTGACCAACGCCTGCTCGATGAATGGCAAAGGGATTTCCCGCTGGTGTCCCGCCCGTTTGCCAGCATCGGGCAGGTGCTTGGTCTTAACGAGGATCAGGTGATCACCCGCCTTGACCGGTTGAAAGCGGCCGGCGCGATCAGCCGCATTGGCGCCACCATCCGCCCCAACACCATTGCCGCCAGCACGCTAGCCGCCATTGCCGTGCCGGAAAAACGGCTGGACGAAGTGGCCGCGATTGTCGGTGCGGAAGAGGGCGTGAACCATTCCTATCTGCGGGAACACCGGCTGAACCTGTGGTTCGTCGCCACCGCGCCGGATGATGCGGCGCTACAGGCGTCGCTGGAGCGGATCGAAAATGCCAGCGGTCTGCCGGTGCTTGGCTTCCCGTTACTAAGGGCGTTCAACATTGATCTGGGGTTCAGTCTGGAAAACCCCAAGGCGCATAAACCAGACGGGGGCCTGCGCAAAACCCTGTCGCTGGACGGCACAGACCGGCTGATCATGCAGGCACTAACGCAGGGCCTGTTGCTGGTTTCGCATCCTTTCGCGATGCTGGCCGATGATCTGGGCCTGTCCGAAACCGTGGTGCTGAACCGTATCCGCCGCCTGTCGGATGCTGGTTACCTGACCCGCGTCGGTGTAATCCTGCGGCACCGCGCGCTGGGCTGGCGTTCAAACGCGATGGTGGTCTGGCAGGTGCCGGTGGACCGGATCATTCCGGCGGGCGAGGCATTGGCCGCCCTGCCCGGCGTGACGCTGTGTTACCAGCGTCAGACCGTGCCCGATGTCTGGCCCTATACGCTTTATTGCATGATCCACGCCCGCAGCCGGCACGAGGCCATGGACACCCTGACCCGCGCCACCGAATTGCCGGAATTGCAGGGGGTGAAACACGAGGTTCTGTTTTCCACCCATTGTTTCAAGCAAACCGGCGCGATGATCGCCCACAGCAGAAAGGCCGCACAATGACTGCTTTGGACGATACCGACCGCCGCATCCTGAACCGGCTGCAAGAGGGGTTCCCGATCACCCCGCACCCCTTTGCCGATGTGGCTGCCGAACTGGGGCTGGAGGAAGATGTCCTGATCACCCGCCTTGCCCGCCTGAAAGAAACCCGCCTGATCACCCGTTTCGGCCCCTTCTATGACGCCGCCGCGATGGGCGGGGCATTCTGCCTGTGCGCCATGCAGGTGCCGGAAGGTGATTTTGACCGCGTGGCCGATCTGGTCAACGCCCACCCCGAGGTTGCACATAATTACGAGCGCGACCATGCCCTGAACATGTGGTTCGTGCTGGCCACCGAAACCGAGGCGGGGATTGGCGAGGTGGCAAAGCGGATCGAGGCAGAGACCGGCCTGACCGTTCTGCAATTTCCCAAAGAGCATGAATTCTTCATCGGCTTTCGGGTGGCGGCATGAGCATTGACACCACAGACCGCCGGCTGATCGAAGCGACCCAATCCGGCCTGCCGCTGGTGCCAGAACCCTATGCCGCAATTGCGGCGGGTCTGGGGCTGGACGAATCCGAGGTGATGCAACGACTACAAGCCATGCAGGACAGTGGCGTGATCCGCCGCATCGCCGTCGCCCCGAACCATTACGCGCTGGGCATGGTGGCCAACGGCATGACGGTCTGGGATGTTGAAGACGCTGTGGCGCTGAACCTTGGTGCGCAAATCGGCACGCTGGATTTTGTCAGCCATTGCTACCTGCGCCCCCGCGCGCTGCCCGACTGGCCCTATAACCTGTTTGCGATGGTGCATGGCAAAACCCGTGACGAGGTCGCCACCAAACGCGCCGAAATCCGCGCCTTGCTGGGGGATGCTTTGCGTAGCGATGACATTCTCTATTCCACCCGAATTCTAAAGAAAACCGGCCTGCGGCTGGGGAAAGGTTAGACGATGTTCCGACTGTCCCAATATATGCGCGAGTTGGTTGATCCGACGCCCGTGCGCAGCCGTCGCGGCACAGGTGCTGTCAAACCCGTGGTAATCTGGAACCTGACGCGCCGCTGCAATCTGAAATGCCGCCACTGTTACACCGTGTCTGCCGATGTGGATTTCCCCGGCGAACTGTCCCCCGAGCAAGCCCGCGATGTGCTGGAAGATCTGGGCGGTATGGGCCTGCCTGCGCTGATCCTGTCGGGCGGCGAGCCGCTGCTTCGTGGTGATCTGTTTGATCTGGCCAAACGCGCGCGGCAACTGGTCCGTTATCTGGCGCTGTCCACCAATGGCACGCGGATTGTCGGGGCAACGGCGGACAAAGTGGCCGAGATCGGCTTTGATTATGTCGGCATCTCGATCGACGGCATCGGCAAAACCAATGACTGGTTTCGCGGGCAGGACGGGGCGTTCGATCAGGCGCTGACCGGCGTGCGCGAATGCAAGAAACGCGGCATCAAGGTGGGTTTGCGGTTCACCATCACCGAGGATAACGCTGAACAACTTCCCCAGCTATTGCAGCTTTGCGAGGACGAGGGAGTGGATAAATTCTACCTCTCCCATCTGGTTTACGCAGGGCGTGGTGACAAAAACCGTGGCGAGGACACCGCCCATAAACGCACCCGCGCAGCGATGGACATGCTGATTGATCGCGCCTGGAACGGGGTAAACGGCGGGGTGCCGCTGGATATTGTCACCGGCAACAACGATGCCGATGCGGTCTATTTCCTGCGCTGGGCCGAGGAACGGTTCAGCGCCGATCAGGTGGCGCATTTGCGGTCGCACCTTGAGGCATGGGGCGGCAATTCCTCGGGCGTTGGCGTGGCCAATATCGACACGCAGGGCGATGTGCACCCCGATACCTATTGGTCCGATTACACCGTGGGCAGCGTCAAGGATGTGCCCTTTTCGCAACTGTGGCAAGGCAGTGACAGGATGCTCGCCACCCTGCGCCAGCGCCCGCGCCCGTTAAAGGGGCGTTGCGGGGCCTGTGCCTATAAGGATGTGTGCGGCGGCAACACCCGTATCCGTGCGCTGCAACTGACCGGCGATCCATGGGCTGAAGATCCGGCCTGTTATCTGGGGGCCAAAGAAATCGGCGTTGCGGGGACCGATGCCGACCGCGTGACTGTCACAACATTTCGGGGGAAAAGCCATGATCCGGCGCATGATTTTAGCCAGTAGCCTGCTGTTTGCCGCCCATGCGGCCCTTGCCGCACCCGATGCGGTGGCGCTTTACAATGAACACTGTGCCGCCTGCCACGCCGAAACCCGCCTTGGGGGTACAGGTCCGGCGCTGATCCCGCAAACCCTGCACCGGATGTATGGCCCAAAACTGGTGGATGTTATCAGCAACGGGCGTGTTGCCACCCAGATGCAAGGCTATAGCGATGTGCTTGGCGCAGAAGAAATCGCCGCCATTGCCGAGTACCTGAAAACCCCGCTGGCCGAGGTGCCCGACTGGGGACCGGATGACATCACTGCCAGCCGCGAAATGCGCGATGATTATACCCCCGTGGATGCGCCGCAATGGTCTTCCGACCCGATGAACATCACGCTGGTGGTGGAAACCGGCGACCACCATGTCAGCGTGCTGGATGGTGACACCTTCGAGGTTCTGGACCGCTTCCCCACCCCCTTTGCCGTGCATGGCGGGCCGAAATTCAGCCCCGATGGCCGCTATGTGTTCATCATGTCCCGCGATGGCTGGGTGCAGAAATACGATATCTGGGCGCTGCACGAAGTGGGACGCGTGCGGGCCGGTGTGAACAGCCGCAATATCGCCATGTCCAAGGACGGCAAGCACCTTGCCGTGGCCAACTACCTGCCGATGACGCTGACCATCCTGTCCACCGATAATCTGACAGTGGAAAAGGTGATGGACGTTGTGGGCCGTGACGGCACCCCGTCGCGCGTGTCCGCCGTTTATCAGGACCCCAGACATGACGCCTTTGTTCTGGCACTGAAAGACACGCCGGAAATCTGGCAGGTGGCGACCGACCCGAACGCAGCCCCGGTTTACGAGGGCTATGTCCATTCCCACGAAAAAGGCATGATCGAGGCGCTGCCCTCCTCAAAGGGGCTGTTTGCCCGCAAACGGATCATGCTGAATGAACCGCTGGACGACTTCTTCTTCAGCCCCGATTACCGCTTTCTGATCGGTGCGGCGCGGGCCAGTGAAAAGGGCGTGGTGGTCAACATGACCGTCGGACGCGAAATCGCCACCCTGCCGCTGGGCGGAATGCCGCATCTGGGGTCGGGTATTTCCTGGATGCGTGACGGTCGCCGCGTGATGGCCACGCCACACCTGAAAGACGCCGCTATTTCGGTGATCGACATGCAGACATGGAAACTGGTCAAAACCATCAAAACCGATGGCCCCGGTTTTTTCATGCGCAGCCATGAAAATTCGCCTTATGTCTGGGCCGATGTGTTCTTTGGCCCGCACAAGGATGAAATCCATGTGATCGACAAGCAGACGCTGGAGATCATCAAAACCCTGAACCCTGCACCGGGCAAAACCGTGGCGCATGTAGAGTTCACAAAGGATGGCAAATACGCGCTGGTGTCGATCTGGGAAGACGACGGCGCGGTGATCGTTTACGATGCCGCCACCTTGCAGGAAGTCAAACGCCTGCCGATGCGCAAACCTTCGGGGAAATACAATGTCTGGAACAAAATCAGCTTTTCGGATGGCACCAGCCACTAAACCGGCGGCGATCATCGTTGCACACGGGCAGCCGTCCGATCCCGCACCTGCCGAACAGGCATTGCGCGACGTGGCCGGGCGGGTGGCACAGCACCTGCCCCGCTGGACCATCACCAGTGCCACGATGGCGGCCAGGGGTGCGTTGGAGCAGGCCTTGGAACAACACCCGACTGCCGCGATTTATCCTCTGTTCATGGCCGATGGCTGGTTCACCGGCACCGCCCTGCCGGACCGTTTGTTGCAGCACGGGCGATCTGTCCTGCCGCCGCTGGGACTGGATAAAAACCTGCCACTTCTGGCGGCCGATATCCTGACCGACCGGCTGCATGATCTGGACTGGAACGCCCGCGAAACCCGCCTGCTGATTGCCGCCCACGGCGGGCAGCACAGCCCCAACCCTGCCCGCGCCGCCCGCCACTTTGCCGCTGTTCTAGGCAAGGTTACGCATTTCGCCGACATCCGCCTTGGCTTTGTCGAGGAAACGCCCTTGCTGGCCAAAGTGGCCAAGAACCTTGGCCCCCGCACCCTGTGCCTGCCGTTCTTTGCCGCCAATGGCCACCATGTGCGTCAGGATATACCCGCTGCCCTTGTCAGCGCCGGATTTGAAGGTATCGCTCTGGGACCGCTGGGCCTTGCCCCGCAAATCCCCGACCTGATCGCGCAATCCCTGCGCCAGAACCACCGCCAGAAGGATGCCGCCTGAGATGAGCGAAAAACCTGCGCAACCCTCGCTGCTGAAACTGGGCCTGTACCTGTATGTGTTCGTGATGGCTGCGGTGGCGGTCAACCTGTTCATGCTGTCGCTGGCATGGCAACGGATCGGCCTGCCGGCCCTGTCGCCCGCCATGTCGGTGCTGATCAGTCTGCCGCTGGCCATCCCTGTCACATGGCTTGCCGCCCGCTGGGTCCGCCGCCTGCTGGACGAGGCCGACGGGTAATTTCGCCGGTTTCAGGACGTATTTATACGTGCTATTGCATAACGCACCTGCACGCTTGCATTATCAGCACATTATTGTTTTCCGGAGGTTCCTATATGCGTTTTGTCATTCTTACTTTTGTCGGTCTTGCCGCCTGCACAGAAATCCCGCCCGATCCGCCAATTGATCAACCTACCGAAGACACAACGGCCTGCGGGGGCGGCCCCGACAGCAATCTGGTCGGGCAATCTGTTGACGTTCTGGCAGCTATGACATTCCCCGGACCCATGCGGGTGATCCGGCCCGGTATGCTGATAACGCAGGAATACAACCCGAAACGCATGAATCTGGATCTGGACAACAAGGGCATCATCATCCGCGTCTGGTGTGGTTAATCCGACAGCCCCTTAACCCCGTTCAACACCATATCCGTGACCAGATCGGCATATTCCTCGCGGCTAAGCCCCTTGCCCGGGCGGTGCCACATGTAGAACCAGTTCAGCATACCGAATACCGTCATCGTGACGGGGCGCAGGCGGGTTGAGTTGGTCAGAGTACCCGGCGAGGCCTGTTGCAGCGCCTTGCCCATGATATCAACCAGCCGCCGCTGGAGGCCCAGCAACGGTTTGCGCAAGGGGTCGGGCAGGGTATCCAGCGCGTCGCCTTGTAATTTATGCTCGGCATCGGCGTTGCGGTAGTTCTGCAAAATGGCGTGGATCAGGCGGCGCAGGTATTCCGGCCCTGTTTCCACCGCCTTGACCGTTTCCACCAGCGTGGTCAGGTGACTGTTCAGGATGTCGAACAACAGCGCTTCTTTGCTGTCATAGTAGTGATAGATCAGCGCTTTGGATACGCCGCAGTGTTTCGCCGCCCCGGTCATTGACGCCCGATCATAGCCATGTGCGGCGAAATAGGCCGCCGCCCCTTTGCGGATGGCGGCCCGTTTTTCGCTGTGGTCGTGTGCTATTCCGCGTGGCATCGCTTATCCTTTGGGCCGGTTGTCGATTGTGCGCACCGCCTTGCCCTGACTGCGGGCCACCCCGCCGATTTCGGCCAGTGTGACCCGTGTGGATACCCCGACGTTGCGTTTGATCTTTTTCTGCAATTCGGCACAGGCGGCATCAGGATCGCTGGCCCCTTCGGCGGCTTCGACATGGATAATCATCTGGTCCATCCGCCCCTCGCGCAGCAGTTCGATCTGGAAATGCGGCGACAGGGCGGTGACGGTCATCAACTGTTCCTCGATCTGGGTCGGGAAGATATTGACGCCACGCAGGATGATCATGTCGTCGGTGCGCCCCGTGATTTTCTCCATCCGGCGCATGGACCGTGCGGTGCCCGGCAGCAGGCGGGTTAGGTCGCGGGTACGGTAGCGGATGATCGGAAAGCCCTCTTTGGTAAGGGATGTGAACACCAACTCGCCCAGCTCGCCATCCTCGACCACTTCGCCGGTGTCGGGGTTGATGATCTCGGGGTAGAAATGATCCTCCCAGATGTGCAGCCCGTCTTTGGTTTCCACACATTCATTGGCCACACCCGGCCCCATCACCTCGGACAGTCCGTAAATGTCTACGGCGTGCATATCGAACGCCTGTTCGATTTCCTCGCGCATGGAATTGGTCCATGGCTCGGCCCCGAAAACGCCGACATTCAGCGAACTTTTTCGCGGGTCGCGGCCCTGACGGTTATATTCGTCCAGAATGGACAGCATGTATGACGGTGTAACCATGATGGTCGAGGCGCCGAAATCCTCGATCAGTTTCACTTGACGTTCGGTCATGCCGCCGGACACGGGCACCACGGTGCAACCCAGTTTCTCGGCGCCGTAATGCGCGCCCAGCCCGCCGGTGAACAACCCGTAGCCATAGGACACATGCACCACATCACCGGGTCGCGTGCCGCTGGCCCGAAGCGAGCGCGCAACGACGGTTGCCCATGTGTCGATGTCGCGTTTGGTGTAGCCAACAACGGTTGGCTGGCCGGTGGTGCCGCTTGAAGCGTGCAAGCGGTTGATCTGTTCACGCGGCACGGCGAACATGCCGAAGGGGTAATTGTCGCGTAGATCCTGTTTCAGGGTGAAGGGAAATTTCGCCAGATCGGACAGGGTTTTCAGATCATCGGGATGCACACCGGCATCATCGAATGATTTGCGGTAGAACGGCACATTGTCATAGGCATGACGAAGCGACCATTTCATCCGCTCCAGTTGCAACGCGGCAATTTCATCGCGCGAGGCGATCTCGATCGGTTCCAGATCCTCGCGCCGTGGTGTCAAATCTTTCATCTGTTCGCTCCCTGTTTCTCAGACCCGTTCCATGACCAGCGAAATGCCTTGGCCAACCCCGATGCACATGGTGCAAAGCGCGCGGTTCATAGACCGGTTTTGTAGTTCAATCGCCGCCGTCAGTGCCAGTCGCGCGCCGGACATGCCCAGCGGATGGCCCAGCGCAATCGCACCGCCGTTCGGGTTTACATGATCGGCATCATCCGGCAGGCCAAGGCGGCGCAGAACGGCCAGCCCCTGCGCGGCAAAGGCTTCGTTCAGTTCGATCAGGTCAATATCGTTGATCGACAGCCCCAGTCGCGTCAGCAGTTTTTCACTGGCCGGTGCGGGGCCGATGCCCATGATGCGGGGTTCAACCCCGGCGGTGGCCATCCCGATGATCCGCGCCTTGGGAGTCAGGCCGTATTTTGCAATGGCCTCTTCCGACGCAATAATCATCGCGCAAGCCCCGTCATTCACGCCGGACGCGTTGCCCGCTGTCACACTGCCGCCGTCGCGAAACGGGGTGCGCAGGCTGGCCAGTTTTTCCAGCGTGGTAGCGCGGGGGTGCTCGTCGGTGTCCACCACCACATCATCGCCGCGCCGCTGCGGGATTGTCACCGGCACGATTTCCTGCGCCAGACGGCCCGAGGCAATCGCCGCCGCCGCCCGTTCCTGCGAGCGCAGGGCAAAGGCATCCTGATCGGCGCGCGAGATGTTGAATTCCTCGGCCACGTTTTCCGCCGTTTCCGGCATGGAATCTGTGCCGTATTGTGCCGCCAATGCCTTGTTCACGAACCGCCAGCCAATGGTTGTATCGTAAATCTCGGCCCGCCGTGAAAAGGCGGCGTCGGGTTTGGGTTGGACCAAAGGGGCGCGGCTCATGCTTTCCACGCCGCCCGCGATCACCAGCTCGGCCTCGCCGCATTTCACCGCCCGCGCAGCCATGCCGACTGCATCAAGGCCCGAACCGCACAGCCGGTTCACCGTCACCGCGGGCACGTCCACCGGCAGCCCTGCCAGCAGCACCGACATGCGCCCGACATTGCGGTTATCCTCGCCGGCCTGATTGGCGCAACCGGCGATCACCTCGTCAATCGCCATATCCCTGCCCGCCGTGATGTGGCGCATCACATGGGCCAGCATGTCGTCGGGCCGCACCGATGACAGCGCCCCGCCGTAGCGGCCAATCGGGGTGCGGATACCCTCGCAAATATAGGCTTGGTTCATGTCGTCTCCTCGAAATGCTGGCCTTTGATCTGGCGTGATCCGCCGCGAAATTCCGCCACCACACGCCCGTCCGGGGCGGTGACCGATACGTCATAGATACCCGATCGCCCGCTTAATGCCACTTCGCGTGCCGTGGCGGTCAGCCGTTCGCCCAATTGGCCGGGGGACAGGTAGGTGATGGAATTCTGCTGCGCCACCACCTGCCGGTTATAGCTGTTGCAGGCAAAGGCAAAGGCGCTGTCGGCCAGCGCATAGATGATGCCGCCGTGGCACATCCCGTGGCCGTTCAGATGCTGTGGCCCGATTTCCAGCGACAGAACTGCCGCCCCCGGCGCCACATGATCCAGCGACATGCCCAGCCATTGCGATGCCCCGTCATCGGCCCACATCGCGGCGGCGCTTTTCTCGGCGCGTTCCTGTGGTGTCATGTTGCGCGTCCTCCCTACATGTCAACTTGCATAAAACCGACCGCGCGGTCAATAGTGTTGTAATGCGCGCCCGAATCTGTAAGTTGGTCCGCGTTGGACAAGGAGAATTCGATGCTAGAGCCACACAGCTATGCCGCCGGTCAATGGGTCGCCCCCGCACGGGATGCCGCCATTCTGAACAGCCCTGTCACCGGTGCTGCCATCGCGCGGGCAGGCGGGGCGGCGCTGGATTTTCAGGGGATGATCGACTGGGCCACATCGCGGGGCGGCCCTGCGCTGCGGGCAATGACATTCCATGAGCGCGCCAAGATGCTAAAGGCGCTGGCGATGTATATTGATGGCCGCAAAGAGGAACTATACGCCCTGAACCCGCTGACCGGCGCCACCCGCAAGGACGGCTGGATCGACATTGACGGCGGCATCGGCACGATGTTCGTTTTTGCTTCAAAAGGGCGGCGCGAAATGCCCGATAGCCACGTTTATCTGGATGGCGAAATCGAGCAACTGTCGCGTGGCGGCACTTTTCTGGGCCAACACATCGCCCTGCCGCTGCACGGTGTTGCGGTGCATATCAATGCCTTCAACTTCCCCGTCTGGGGGATGCTGGAGAAACTGGCGCCTGCCCTGCTGGCCGGTGTGCCCTGCATCGTCAAACCTGCGACGCAAACCAGTTTCCTGACCGAAGCCTGCGTGCGTATCATGATGGACAGCGGGCTGCTGCCCGAGGGTGCTGTGCAATTGATCATCGGGCGCACCGGTGATCTGCTGTCACGGTTGGGTCCGCAGGATGTGGTCAGTTTTACCGGCTCGGCCCGCACCGCGCTGGCGCTGCGCTCGATGCCCAATATCATTGAAAACGGCACACGGTTTATCGCAGAACAGGACAGTCTGAATGCCTCGATCATGGGTCTGGATGTGACGCCGGACTGCCCCGAGTTTGATTTGTTCATCCGCGAGGCGACCACCGAACTGACCACCAAGGCCGGTCAGAAATGCACCGCGATCCGCCGGATGATCGTGCCCGATGCGATGATGGATCCGGTGATCGGGGCGCTATCGGCGCGGCTGGAGAAAACCACCATCGGCGATCCCGAAGCCGAGGGCGTGCGAATGGGCGCGCTGGTGTCGGCCACGCAAAAGGCCGATGTGCTGGAGATGGCCGCATTGATCGGCACCGAAACCACGCGGGTTTATGGCGACCCCGACAATTTCGACACCCAAGGCGCAGACCCCACTCACGGATTTCTGCCGCCGATGCTGTTTCGCTGCGATGATCCGGATGCGGCGAAACAGGTTCATTCGACCGAGGCTTTTGGCCCCGTGTCCACCATCCTGCCTTACCGCGACACCGCCCATGCGGCCGCTTTGGCGAACCGCGGGCAGGGCAGCCTTGTGGCCTCGGTCATCACCAATGACCCGCAGATTGCCCGCGACATCACGCTGGCGTCGGCGCATTGGCACGGGCGGCTGTATTTCAACAACCGCACCAGCGCCAAAGAGGCCACAGGCCACGGCTCGCCCTTGCCACATATGACCCACGGCGGTCCGGGCCGTGCGGGTGGCGGCGAGGAAATGGGCGGCATCCGTGGCGTGCTGCACTATATGCAGCGCACCGCCATTCAGGGCAGCCCCGATATTCTGACCGCGATTTGCGGGGTCTGGGTTTCCGGTGCGAAAGAAAAGACAGGGCCGTGCCATCCGTTCCAGCGCACGTTCCATGAAATCGAAATCGGCGAAACCATCACAACCGATCCCCGCAAGGTGACGCTTGAGGACATAGAGCATTTCGCCCATTTCACCGGCGATGCATTCTATGCCCACATGGACGAGGACGCCGCCAAGGCCAACCCGTTCTTCCCCGGTCGGGTCGCGCATGGCTATCTGCTATTGTCCTTTGCCGCCGGTCTGTTCGTGCAACCCGATCCGGGGCCGGTACTGGCCAATACCGGTCTGAACGCGCTGACCTTCCAGCAACCGGTCAGCCCCGACGATGAAATCCACGTCCGCCTGACGGCCAAACGCAAGACCCGCCGCACCGATGAATACGGCGAAGTCCGCTGGAACGCGACATTGTATAATCAACGCGGTGATCAGGTTGCGGAATATGAGCTTTTGACGATGGTGGCCTATTCCCGCTAAAGCATTTCCGGTTTACACTGAAACGCTTTTCGCTGCCTCAAGCCTTTGGCTTGAACGCAAAAAGCGATACTCCTGTTTCAAAGTAAACTGGAAACGCTATAAACAGCGGGGAATGGATCCGATTGAACCTCTGATAAACGCCTTCCATGCCGAAGGCCGCCCCCGCGTCTGGTCGCTGGTTGTGACCATATTCGGCGATGCTGTGCAGCATCGTGGCGGGCGCATCGCGACCTTGCATTTGCAAGAACTGCTGGAGCGGGTGGGGATCGAGGCGGGTGCCCTGCGCACGGCCCTTTCGCGGCTGACCAGCGATGGTTGGGTGCAGCGGGATCGCGAGGGGCGTAACAGTTTCTACCGGCTAAGCAAAAGCGGTCAGGCGGAAATCACCCAGGCCGCTGCCGACATCTACGCCGCCCCACGGGATGGCAAGGTGGTGCAATGGGTGATGGCAAGGGGTAAGGCCACCCCTGCCAAGGGTATTTCTGTCGCCCCCCATTTGTGGCTGGTTCCGGCAGATTGTGCGACCGAAATGCCCGAACATATCTGTATCACCGGCACGCTGACCTCGTTTCCCGAACATGCCGCAGAACGGGTGCTGACGCCCGACCACCGCGCCGCATTGAATGCTTTGGGGGCGGACATTGCTGCGCTGGACGGATTGGCGCTAACCCCGCTGGATGCGATGGCCGCACGGATGCTGCTAATCCACCGCTGGCGCCGGATTGTGCTGCGCTATCCTGATGTTCCAGCGGAACTGATGCCTGCGGATGCTGAAATTCCGAACCCTCGCAAACTGGTTGCGGATGCTTACAACGCATTGGTTCCGACCTCGGAAAAATGGCTGGGTGTGGGTGATGGAACCACGCCCCCCGATAGCCACGGATTTTCCAATCGCTTTTAATAAAGCAAATCCAATGGATTCGCTCTTTAGTAAAAACCCCGCCCGTTTTCAGGGCAGGGTTTTACTGCGAAAGCCGCGCCGGCATCACGAGCTGATGGGGGCAATGAATCTGCAACGCCGACGCGGCATTTCGCTATAAGGTAGTTATCACCATCAAATCAGGCAACCCAAAGGAAATGATTGGGCAATAGTGGGGCAGACTTGATTTCCGTGCGCTCACGAGCCAAAGTTTCCTTATGAACGCCCCGACACCCTTTTCCCGCGTCCCGCAACAGGTGGCCTTTGACCGCAAGGAACTGGGTGTGATTCTGTCGCTATACGGGCGAATGGTGGCGGCGGGGGAATGGCGTGACTACGGTATTTCCTGCCTGCGTGAACTGGCTGTGTTTTCGGTATTCCGGCACACTGCAGAACACCCGCTGTATAGGATCGAAAAGCGCCCGAAGCTGCGGCATAAACAGGGGATGTATGCGGTTGTCGGGATGGACGGGCGTATCCTGAAACGTGGTGCGGATTTGAAAACCGTCTTGGCGGTGCTGGAAAAGAAGCTGATCCGCGCGGTTACCTGATTGCTGTTTTTCTTTTGTTTTCAGGCAGCGGGGTATCTGCTGGTTTTTACATTCCCGACATATCCATTAAACCGGTTTAATGGATATGTCGGGGTATAAACTTTCTGATATAAAGCAATAGGTTACAAGTATATTAGTGTAGATTTACGCGGGAAAAACCGGCCGCCGTCGTCCTGTCACCGGGCCGTCGCCCTGTGCTTCGATCCTCGCAATAGCCTGATCAAGAGACTCGTCCACCACGGCCATATGATAGGCGTTGGCGTGAAGCAGCGTGTTTTCATCGCGGATCAGGCCAACATGCCCCTTCCAGAAAAACAGATCCCCCCGTTGCGGTTTCACATTGTCACCAATCGCCACGCCAACGCGGTCCTGTTGCATATCGGCGTCCCCCGGGCAATCCACCCCGCAGGCCAGCAATACGACCTGCACCAGTCCGGAACAATCCAGCCCCCAGATGCTGTTCCCGCCCCACAAGTAAGGCACGCCCATGAACTGTTCGGCCACTTCGATCGGGTCATCGAACAGCCGGTCAACAGGGGCGATATGCGGGCAGGGGACAAAACCGCCGCCGGACAGTTCTGCAAAACGCTCACCTTTGCCCACAACCTCCAGCCGCGAACCGAAGCTAAGCGAAGCAATCGCTTCTGATTTGAAATCAGGCTCGGGGTAGATGTGGGAACTGCGCACCGAAACGAAATGGGTTGCCTCGCGCCGCGCTTCCAGATTGGCAAGCCGCAGATAGCCCGCATAACCGTCCTTTTCAGCAGAGCCATAAGCCCAGCCCCCGTGCACCTCGACCACGCGAAAATCCTCGCCATAGACCAACTGGCGGTCGCGTTTCCCGTCCGGCGCCGCCCGCAGGTCGGCCAGCGGCACAGCAACACTCATCACTTCTCCGCTGTCGCGCAATTCTTCCGGCAAGGTCCGGCGGTCGCTCATAGGTCCAGCACCTTTGGCAGGGACTCAAGGATCGCCCGCGCACCCTGCCCGACACCCCCTTTGGGGCGGGCAGGGGCGGCATTGGGTTGCCAGCCGTAGATGTCGAAATGGGCGTAACGCGGGGTTTGATCGACAAAGCGGCGCAGGAACAGCGCGGCGGTGATGGATCCGGCAAAACCTCCGGCAGGGGCGTTGTCCAGATCGGCAATGCCGGGTTCGATCATGGATTCGTAAGGGTCCCAGAACGGCATCCGCCACAGTGGATCGGCCACCGCCGCACCACTGTCGGCCAGAATCGCCGCCATGCTGTCGTCATCGGTGTAATAGGGGGCAAGGTCCGGCCCCACGGCCACCCGTGCCGCACCGGTCAGAGTGGCCATCGAGATCAGGCAGTCCGGCACGTCTTCGTCCGCCAGCGCCAGCGCATCGGCCAGCACCAGCCGCCCCTCGGCGTCGGTGTTGTTCACCTCCACCGTCAGCCTCTTGCGCGAGGTCAGGATATCCTGTGGCCGGAATGCCGAACCATTGATGGCGTTTTCCACAGCAGGTACCAGCACCCGCAGGCGCAGTTTCAGGCCCAGCGTCATAATCATATGCGCCAGCCCCATCACCGTGGCCGCGCCGCCCATGTCCTTTTTCATCAGACCCATCGAACTGCCCGGCTTGATGTTCAGCCCGCCGGTGTCAAAACACACACCTTTGCCCACCAGTGTCAGCGTTGGCCCTGCATCGCCCCAGCGCATATCCAGCAGACGTGGCGCGCGGTCGGAGGCACGGCCAACCGCATGGATCATAGGCAAGTTTTGCGTTAACAGATCATCCCCCATAACCACTTGCGTCTTGGCCCCATGTTCTGCCGCCAGCGCCAGAAAGGCGTCTTCCAGTTCCTGCGGTCCCATGTCGGAGGCCGGCGTATTGATCAGGTCCCGGGTCAGAACCTCGCCTGCTGCTATGGCCTCGACCCGAGCAGCGTCAATGCCTTCGGGTACTTTCAGGCGCAGCTTGTTCGGTTTTTGCTGGCGGTAACGGGTGAACTGGTAACCGGACAACAACCAGCCCAGCGCCGCCTCTTCCAGTGCGGCGCCTTCCAGACCGGATTGGATATGATAGGTCCCCGCAGGCAGAGCCGCTGCTGCCTTGGCCAGATGGAATCGCCCGCGCGCCCGTGCGGCGGGCTTTCCGTAACCCACCACGGCCATTTCAGGCATGCCGGTTTTGTCCGGAACCAGACAGACCTCGCCCAGTGCGGCAGCAAAGCCGTTGGCCTTGAGCCACGCGGTGACAGATGCGGGTTGGCTGGCAGACCAGTCGTCGAACCCGCCGGCTTCGACGATATATACCGGAATAGAAGGAGTTTCTTCCTTGGCGAATTTTACAGACATGTTTGGCGGCCTTGTTCGGAATTTCGGTTCCTGAACACCCTAAGTCGCAGCCCTATCCGTTCGCAACCAGTTTAGACCGATAAATCCTGTAAATCCCAAACCGCTGTCAATGACCGGTCCCCGACCCTTTGCAGACGCGCCATTGTCGCCCCCAGCGCCACCGGATCGGGATCCTCGGCACAGGCGCACACATCCCGTGCCACATCAGCCAGCCGTTGCATCCCGACCTGTTCGGCAATGCCAATCAAGCCCTTCGCACCTTTGTGTAGTGCGGACAGTTTGCAGGTGCGAAATGCCTCGTCAATGCGGGCCAGTCGCACGGCCAGCTCCTCCATCGCGCGACAGACCACATCCTGCGCACCGGTTTCCCCCAGTTGTGCATATAATTCCACCAGCCGGTCGGATTCCAGCCGCACCTTTTCTTCAATATCAAGCACCGCTATTTGCTGCATGCCCTCACCCTCCGGTTCTATGTCCCCACTTCGCGCAAGAGCATCGCCAAAGGTTCCTTAGAAAAGGTTTCCGCCAAGACCAGAAATAGCTCGAAATTCCGATAAATGCTCCCTATCTAGATAGAAACCAAGACGCCAATAAGGAGCGCCACCATGGAATATGCCAAACCGCTGCCAAACTATCTAGCCAAACGCTATCAAGGTTGGAAGGCGACTTCCTATGCTGACAACAAGGTCTGGTATCGCCATTTGGCAGAAGAGGGCCAGCGTCCGCGCGCCATGGTGATTTCCTGCTGTGACAGCCGCGTGCATGTAACATCGATTTTCGGTGCCGATCAGGGCGAGTTTTTCATCCATCGCAACATTGCCAATCTGGTCCCGCCCTATGCGCCGGATGGCGATCACCACGGCACCTCGGCGGCGCTGGAATTTGCTGTGACCTCGTTGAAGGTGGCGCATCTGATTGTGCTGGGCCATTCGAATTGCGGGGGGGTGAATGGCTGTTATGACATGTGTTCGGGACAGGCGCCCGAGCTTGAGAAAAAGTCCAGCTTTGTCGGGCGCTGGATGGATATCCTGCGGCCCGGGTATAACCGTGTCAAGGATATGAACCTTGATGACGAAGCCGAAGCGCGGCGTCAGTTGGAAAAAGCGGCTGTGGTGATTTCGCTGGAAAACCTGCTGACATTTCCCTTTGTCAAAAGCGCGGTCGAGGGTGAAACCCTGAGCCTGCACGGGCTGTGGCATGATATCGGCGAAGGCGGGTTGCAGAATTATGACCCGGAAACCGATATGTTTGTCGATGTCTGAAGGGATACAGAACCGCCCCTATTGGTGGGACGGTTCCGGATTGCCGGATGCGGGCCTTTCGCTTGATCCGCAAACCCTGCCGGAGACGGTTGAGACCCTGATCATCGGGGCCGGGTATAGTGGTCTGTCTGCTGCCCTGACATTGGCGCGGGCGGGGCGGGACGTGACCGTGATTGATGGCGATATGATCGGCTATGGCTGCTCGTCCCGCAATGGCGGACAGATCGGACCTTCGTTTCACAAGCTGGGGGTGGCGGGGCTGACGGCTGCTTTCGGACAAGCCAAGGCGACGGCGATCTTGCGCGAGTCCATGGAGTCACTGACCTATCTGAAAACCCTGATTTCAGACGAGGGCATTGATTGCGATATTCAGCCGGAATCGGGCCGGTTCAAAGGGATCAGCCGCGCCCGCCATTACGAGGAAACCGCCCGCAGCAACGAATCCTTGGCCAAGGCGGTTGGCTTTGCGTTTGAAATGGTTCCGAAGGCGCAACAGTCGGCACATATCGGCAGTGACTTTTATCATGGCGGGGCGGTGTATCCCGAGGATGGGCAGTTGCAGCCTGCGAAATTCGTCAAAGGGTTGGCGCAAAAGGCAATCGCAGCGGGCGCGCACCTGTATGCACCGGCACGGGCCACGGGTGTGACGCGGGACGGAGACAGGTTTGCGGTGGGGATTGGTGATAGAACCGTTTCGGCGGGGCAGGTTCTGGTGGCAACCAACGGGTATTCCGGCCCCGAGCTGCCGTTCTTTCATCGCCGGATCATGCCGCTTCGATCTGCGATCATTGCCACGGAACAACTGGCGCCCGATTTGATCCGCAGTGCCTTTCCTGACGGGAAATGTATTGTCGATTCCTCGCGGCTGGTTTTGTATTACCGCCCGTCCCCCGATGGCACCCGTGTGGTGTTCGGCGGGCGGTCGTTCGATAATGCCGACCGGCCCGATCACTACGTCCCCGACCTGCGCCGCCTGATGTTGCGGATATTTCCGCAACTGGCAGAGGCGCGCATTACGCACGGGTGGTCCGGCACGGTCGCCTATACCTTTGATTACGCCCCGCATCTGGGGAGCCATGACGGGGTGCATTATGTCATGGGCTATTGCGGGTCCGGTGTGGGGCGGGCCACCTATTTCGGGCACAAGGCCGCGTTGAAAATGCTGGGTGAAAAGGGCGGGGAAACGGCGCTGGACGGGTTGGAGTTTCCGACACGGGCGTTTTACAATGGCAAGCCGTGGTTCCTGCCTGCCGTGTTGCGCTGGCAGTCGTTTATGGATCGTTTCGGGGTGTAAATCCAAACAGGAAACCCTATTTATCTTATTGATATAATGATAAATAATGCATGTCAGAATAGAACTACTAAACCGGTTTAGTGGAAATGTTTTCAAACGCATGATTGCCGGCTGTCTCGGGCTGTAATTACACCGCTTCTGAAAACGCGTCTTTCGGCGTATGCAGCCGCACATGCCGCAGGAAATGCCGCGCGGTTTGCGACAGGGGCCGGTGGTCCGGTGCCACGAAATAGGTCTGATAGGAAATCGCCGAGGCAAAGGGGCGGAACACCACCCCCTCTGCCGATGTCTGCACCGACGGGAACGGGTTGACCACGGCCAGCCCGACACCCAGCCGCACCAGATCAATAGCGGCGGTCGAGCTGGAAACTTCGGCAACCACCTTTGGATAGGCCCTGACCTCGAGCAGCAGTTTGTCCAGTTGCGCCCGCCGCGCGTGGCGGTAGTTGAACCCGATCAGGTTTTCCCCGTCCAGATCCATCGGCCGGATCACCGCTTGTGCCGCAAGCGGGTGATCCGGAGACATCACAACCGCCGCCGTGGCCTTGCGAAACGGGATCAGTTTGGCCCCTGCGCGGGTCGGTTCGACCCCGACAATTCCCAGATCGTAATTGTCGGCCTGAACACCGGCAACGACCTCGGGGGAAATGGCGATTTCCAGACTGATAAACGCCTCGGGATGGGTTTTGATGAAACTGGCTATGTGCCCGACAATAAACTGGTTGGCAAAGGTCGGCGGCGCGATCAGTCGCAGGTTTTCACGCGGGGTTTCGGCGGGGCCGTCGATACTGTCCAGTGCCTGAAACAGCGCATCCAGCCGCGAATTCAGCCGCACCGCCGCGCTTGTCGGCACCAGCCGACCGGATTCGCGTTCAAAAAGGGTTGTACCGATCCGCGCCTCAAGGTTGGTCAATGACCGCGACACAGCCGATTGAGACAGGCCCAGCCGCCGCGCGGCCGAGGCGGTGGTGTTGCCCTCCATCATCGCGCGCAAGGCCTGATATTCAGACAGGGAGTGCCAGGATTTTCGCATAGGTACCTACAGTTTTATTCATTGCTCTATGAGTTTATCTTATTGGCATACCTATGGCTATCGGAAAAACAATTGCTAAGGTATTGTATCTATTGGGGGGATTCTTTGCTGAAACAAAATGAACCGATGATATTTGACGGGCACAATGATGTTCTGCTCAAACTGACGATCGACGGCGGGATGGACAAGGCCGGCAGCTTTGTCACCGGACGCGATGGCCATATTGATATTCCGCGTGCAAATATTGGCGGATTCGGCGGCGGTTTCTTTGCGCTCTATGTGCGCTCGCCCCTGAACGGCAAATCGCTTGACGACAAATACGACGAGATGAAGCAGCCGCAATATGATGTGCCGCTACCTGCTCCTGTGCCCCAAGCCGATGCGCTGCCGGTGATTATGGAAGAGATCGCCATCCTTCTGCGTCTTCAGGAAATGGGTGCGCTGAAAATCTGTCGCACAGTGGATGATCTGCGCGGCTGTTTTGCCAGTGGGCAGATGGCGGCAATCATGCATATGGAAGGGGCCGAGGCGATAGACGCGGAGCTGCATACGCTCGATGTGCTACATGCCGCCGGTCTGCGATCGCTTGGGCCGGTCTGGAGCCGCGATACGATATTCGGTTACGGCGTGCCGTTCCGGTTTCCGTCTGACGGTAACATTGGCGACGGGCTGACCGAGGCCGGTTTTTGGCTGGTGAAGCGGTGCAATGAATTGGGCATCATGCTGGACCTTTCGCATCTGAACGAGGCCGGCTTCTGGGACATTGCCAAAACCAGTGACGCGCCGCTGGTGGCGACCCATTCCAATGTCCACGCCATTTCCAGCCACGCCCGCAACCTGACCGACAAACAACTGGCGGCGATTGCCGAAAGTGACGGTATGGTAGGTCTGAATTTCGCCTGCGCTTTCCTGCGCGAGGACGGGCAGATGGATCCGGATACGCCGCTGGACACCATGCTGCGGCATCTGGATTACATGATCGAGAAACTGGGCGAGGACCGCGTTGGTCTGGGGTCGGATTTTGACGGTGCATGGGTGCCCGAAGCGATCACCGATGTGGCCGGTCTGAACAATTTGCGTGCCGCGATGCGGGCGCATGGTTATGATGAACCATTGATGCGGAAACTGTGCCATGAAAACTGGCTGCGGGTTCTGGACAAAACATGGAAAGAATAACCAAGGCAGAAGCAGGAAAACCGCAAGAGTAACAATAGTCAATCAGAGAGGATAAATAATGAAACCAATCAAAAACATAATGGCCGGTGTGGTCATGAGCTTTGCCGCCACATTGGCGGTCGCGCCCGTTGTGGCCGAAACACCGGCAAACATGCTGGTCATCGCCAACCGGATCGACGACATCACCACGCTGGACCCGGCCGAATCGTTCGAATTTGCAGGCTCCGACGTCAGCCGCAATATTTACGGCAAGCTGGTCAACTTTGACCCGATGAATCTGGATGCCGGTTACGGCCCCGATCTGGCCGAAAGCTGGACAGTTTCCGAAGATGGCAAAACCATCACATTCACCATGCGTGAAGGTGTGAAATTCGCCTCGGGCAATCCCGTGCGGGCCGAAGACGCCGCATGGTCGCTGCAACGCGCCGTGATCCTGAACAAAACACCTTCGTTCATCCTGACGCAGTTCGGTTTCAACGCCGACAACGCCAAGGATATGATCAAAGCCGAAGGCAACACCGTTTCGATCACCACCGACAAGCGCTATGCGACATCCTTTGTTCTGAACTGCCTGACAGCCACCATCGGCGGCATTCTGGACAAAGAAGAAGTGATGAAGCACGAAGTCGACGGCGACATGGGCAACACATGGCTGAAAACCAACACAGCCGGTTCCGGCGCCTATACGCTGGTCAGCTGGAAACCGAATGAATCGGTTACGCTGAAATCCAACCCGAACTTCTATCTGGGTGAGCCGGCCATGAAGCGCGTTGTGGTGAAACACGTTGCCGAAAGCTCGACCCAGCGCCTGATGCTGGAGCGCGGCGATATCGACGTTGCCCGCGACCTGAACCCCGATGATGTTGCCGGTCTTGCCGGTGCCGAGGGTGTGGCCATCGACAGCGCGCTGCGGGGCCGGATCATGTATATCTCGGTCAACCAGAAGCACCCCGAGCTGAGCAAGCCCGAAGTGCGTCAGGCGATCAAATATCTGGTCGATTACGAAGGGATGCAGAACAGCTTCCTTAAAGGCCAGTATGTGATCCACCAGAACTTCCTGCCGGCCACCTATCTGGGTGCAATCGATGATCAGCCGTTTTCTCTGAACATCGAAAAGGCCAAGGAACTGCTGGCCAAGGCCGGTGTGACAGACCTGACCATCACTGCCGGTGTCCGCGAGGCACAGGAACGTCTGGAAATTGCCCAGTCGCTGCAAAACACATTTGCGCAGGCCGGTATCAAACTGAACCTGACGGTTGGCACAGGCAAACAGATCCTGACCAAATACCGCGCCCGCGAGTTGGACATGTATGTTGGTGCATGGGGTCCGGATTATCCTGATCCGCACACTAACGCCGGCACATTCGCCTATAACCCCGACAATTCCGACGAAGCGCAGGCCACCGGCCTTCTGGCATGGCGCAATGCGTGGGATACAGACGGGCTGACCGAAAAGGTGGCTGCGGCTGTTGTTGAAGGCGACCGCGAGGTGCGCAAAGGCATGTATGAGGAAATCCAGCGTGAATTCCTGCAAAAAGCACCTTTTGCCATTCTGTTCCAGAAGGTTGAACAGACAGGGCGCCGTGAAAACGTGCAAAACCTGAATCTGGGCGGCGCGATTACCGCTGTGTCCTACTGGCCGGTCACCAAGTAAATGGCGGTCGTTGAAAATAACGGAAACGGGCGGCGCAAGTCGCCCTTTTCCTCGTCCGTTTATGCAACAATCCTGAAAACAATCGGGTCCGTGCTTGTCACCATGCTGGGACTGACATTTGTCACCTTTATCATTGGTCGCGTGATGCCGATTGATCCGGTAATTTCGATTGTGGGCGAAAGGGCGTCCAGGGAAACCTATGATGCCGCCTATCAGGCGATGGGGCTGGACAAGCCGATCCTTGTGCAATTTGCCTATTACATCTGGGATGTGCTGCACGGCGATTTCGGCATGTCGCTGCTGAATGCCCGCCCCGTTGCAGAAGACATCAGACGTGTTTTCCCCGCCACGCTGGAACTGGCGACCATTGGCACCTTCTTTGGTGTGGTCCTTGGTGTCCCACTTGGTGTTATTGCTGCCGTGAAACGCGGCACATGGGTTGATCAGGTCGCCCGCGTTGTCGCGCTGGTTGGATACTCCATGCCGATCTTCTGGCTGGGCCTGATGGGCCTGCTGGTGTTTTACGGCATCCTTGGCTGGGTCGGCGGGCCTGGCCGTGTCGGTATCTTTTACGAGGACGTTGTGCCATCTGTCACCGGCATGATCCTGATCGACAGTATGCTCGATAATAACTGGGAGGTGTTTCGCAACGCGATCAGCCACATCATCCTGCCGGCTTCGATCCTTGGCTATTATTCGATGGCCTATATCAGCCGCATGACCCGTTCCTTCATGCTGGAACAGATGAGCGCCGAATACATCACCACCGCGCGGGTCAAGGGCCTGCCCGAACGCACCGTTGTCTGGCGGCACGCCTTTGGCAATATCAAGGTGCAGCTGATCACGGTGATCGCCTTAAGTTACGCCAATCTGCTGGAGGGCGCGGTGTTGACCGAAACGATTTTCGCCTGGCCGGGGATTGGCCAGTATATCACCACGGCGCTGTTGTCGGCCGATATGAACGCGGTGTTGGGTGGCACGGTGGTTGTCGGTCTGATCTTTGTGCTACTGAATATCTTCTCCGATCTGCTGTACCGGTTCTTTGATCCGAGGGCGGCAAAATGACGGATACCAACATGCAAAAACAAACCCTGCGCGAATGGCTGATGACCGACACGCCCACATCGCGGCGGCACGCAAAATTCGCGGCGCTGTATTCGGGGTGGCTGACGCTGAAATCCAACTCGATGGCGATGGTCGGTCTGGGCATCCTGCTGCTGCTGGTGCTGATCGCCGCCGCAGCGCCCTTGCTGGCACCGATGGATCCGTTTACCCAGAACCTTGGAAACCGCTTGCAACCGCCCGGCACCGAAGGGCATCTCCTGGGCACCGACAGTCTGGGCCGCGATATTCTTAGCCGGATGATCTACGGCTCGCGGATCACGCTGTATATTGTCGCGCTGGTGGCACTGATCGCGCCTATCGTCGGGCTGCTGGTGGGTACGGTGGCCGGTTATACCGGTGGCTGGATCGACACTATCCTGATGCGGATCACCGATATCTTTCTGGCCTTTCCCCGCCTTGTTCTGGCGCTGGCCTTTGTGGCAGCTTTGGGGGCGGGTATCGAAAACGCGGTGCTGGCGATTTCGTTAACTGCTTGGCCCCCCTATGCGCGGATCGCGCGGGCCGAAACCCTGACCATCCGCAATTCCGACTACATCGCTGCGATCAAACTGCAAGGCGCGCGGGCATTCCGGATCATCACACGCCACATTTGGCCGCTATGCATTTCGTCGCTGATTGTGCGGGTCACGCTGGATATGGCCGGTGTTATTCTGGCCGCTGCCGGCCTTGGCTTCCTTGGCCTTGGCGCACAGCCCCCCAGCCCCGAATGGGGCGCGATGATTGCCGAAGGGCGGCGGTTTATTCTGGATCACTGGTGGGTTGCCACCATGCCCGGCCTTGCCATTTTCACCGTCTCGCTGGCGTTCAACCTGTTGGGTGACGGGTTGCGCGATGTGCTGGACCCCAAAGAAGGAGGCCACTCATGACCCCGCTTCTGGATGTCAAAAACCTGCGCGTCACCTTTCCGACCCGGCAAGGCGAATTCGAAGCCGTGCGCGGCGTGTCCTTTACCCTTGGCAAGGAACGGCTGGGGATTGTGGGCGAAAGCGGATCGGGCAAATCCATGACCGGCCGCGCCATCCTGCGGCTGATCAGGCCGCCCGGACGGGTCGAGGCCGACAGGATGGAGCTGCATGGCCGCGATTTGCTAAGCATGTCCGAGAAGGAAATGCAGGGCGTGCGCGGGCAGAAAATCTCGATGGTGATGCAGGATCCGAAATTCTCGCTCAATCCGGTGATGACGATTGCGGACCAGATCATGGAAATTTACCGCTTCCACACGGGGGCGGGTAAAAAGGCAGCATGGGCCAAGGCGATCGAAATGCTCGAAGCTGTATCGATCCGCGATCCCGAACGGGTGATGCGCAGCTATCCGCATGAAATGTCCGGCGGCATGGGCCAGCGGATCATGATTGCGATGATGCTGGTGACCGAACCGGAAATCCTGATAGCCGATGAACCCACCTCGGCGCTGGATGTGTCGGTGCAAACGCAAGTGCTGTCGATCATCGACCGGCTGGTGCGCGAACGGGGCATGGGGCTGATTTTCATCAGTCACGACCTGAAGCTGGTATCGTCCTTTTGCGACCGCGTGCTGATCATGTACGCGGGCCGCGTGGTCGAGGTGTGTGAGGCCGACAAGCTGGATCAGGCCACCCACCCGTATACCCGCGGGTTGCTGGGGTCTTTGCCGGATATCCGCCATCCAAAGGACCGGCTGGAAGTTCTGAAACGCGACGAAACATGGCGTATCGCCGAAAGTGTGAGTGGTCGGACATGAGCCATATACATATTGAAAATCTGAACGTCTGGTTTGGCGACGGAGCCGACCGTGTAGATGCCGTAAAGAACGCCACGTTCGATGTGCCCAGCGGTGCCAGTTTCGGGTTGGTCGGGGAAAGCGGCTCGGGTAAATCCACCATATTGCGCGCCATCATGGGCCTTGCGCCAACCTGGTCGGGCACCATTCAGGTGGGCGATTTCAAGCTGGGCAAAAAGCGGCCCAAGGATTTTTACAAAGACGTGCAGATGGTGTTTCAAGACCCCTACGCATCGCTGCACCCGCGCCATTCAGTGGATCAGGTGCTGGGCGAAACCCTGTCGCTGCATGGCTTCAAGGACATTGATAACCGCATCATGAAACTGCTGGATGACGTGGGCCTTGGCCCTGCGTTCCGGTTTCGCTATCCGCACCAACTGTCGGGCGGCCAGCGTCAGCGGGTGGCGATTGCGCGTGCGCTTGCGCCGGAACCTTCGGTAATCCTGCTGGACGAACCCACCTCGGCGCTGGATGTCTCGGTGCAGGCCGAAGTGCTGAACCTGCTGTCGGACCTGCGCGAAGAACACAAGCTGACATACCTGATGGTGTCGCACAATCTGGCCGTGGTCGCGCATATGTGCGACGCCACCGCCGTGATGCAGAACGGCGAAATCGTCGAGGTGATGACGGTCGAGGATATGCGCGCGATGAACCCCAAACACCCCTACACCAAGCACCTGCTGGATTCGTCGTTCGGCTATAACCCCAACGCGGCGCAATCGGCATGAGGGGGACAACCGCCATCGTCACCGGTGCCGCCCGCGGCATCGGCCTTGCCGCCACCCGCCTGTTTCTGGCCGAAGGTCGCCGCGTGGCGATGATCGACCGCGATGCAGACGAACTGATGAAAGTGGCCGACGGGATGGAGGGCGTTTTGCCCATCATCTGTGACGTATCGCAACCCGATCAGGTGGATGCGATGGTGGCGCGGGTGATCGACGAAATGGGCCGCATTGATGCACTGGTCAACAACGCCGGCGTGGCCGCGTTTGAACCAATCGGCAAAACCGATTTCGAAACATGGCGCACAGTGATGGAAACCAATCTGGACGGCGTGTTCCTGTGTTCGCAAGCCGCCATTCCGCATATGGCCAAACAGGGCGGCGCGATCGTCAACATCGCGTCTATCTCGGGCCTGCGGGCCAGCACCTTGCGGGTGGCCTATGGCACCTCCAAGGCCGCGGTGATCCAGTTGACCAAACAACAGGCGGTGGAACTGGGCGAAGTCGGCATCCGCGCCAACTGCGTCGCCCCCGGCCCTGTGGCCACCAAACTGGCCATCGCCGTCCACAGCCCCGAAATCCGCGCGGCCTATTACAAGGCCATGCCGTTAAACCGCTACGGCACCGAAGAGGAAATCGCGCAGGTGATCGTGTTCCTGTGCTCGGACAAGGCCAGCTTTGTCACGGGTCAGGTGGTGGCCGCCGATGGCGGGTTCGAAGCCGCCGGTGTGGGGCTGGCGGCATTGCGGGAAGAGTAAGTTATCCCGTCCCTATCACCAGACGAATGGCAAAGGCTACGGCGGTCAGGACCAGTACGCTAGCAAGCCACAGTCCGGCAAACCATAGCAGGCGGCGGGCAAGGCTGTGTCGGGTCATCAGTGGTATCCTTCGTCCGGGTTAACGTTGCCACGGAATACCCAATAGGCGTATCCGGTATATCCAAGGATCAGCGGCACCAGTGCCAGCGTGCCATAAAGGGTAAAGCGCAGGCTGGAGTCCGGCGCTGCGGCCTCCCAGATCGAAACAGAAGGGGGCACGATGTTGGGATAGAAACTGATCCCGACGCCGACAAAGCTGACCACGAAAATCAACAGGGATGCGATGAAGGGGCGGGCGTCGTGACCGGCCTTGAGGCTGCTGAACAACAGCCACGTCAGCGCCGCCATCGCCAGTGGCACGACCATTGTATAAAGGCTACCGGGCAAGCTGAACCAGCGCTGGAAATAGATGGGGTCCTGAAACGGGGTCAGCACCGAAACGGTGCCGATGGCGGCCAGTGTGATTATGCCCAGCATCGTGGCCTTGTCGCGCATCATTTGTTGCAATGCGCCTTCGGTTTTCAGGATCAGCCATGTTGACCCCAGCAAGGCGTAACCGGCAACCACGGACAGGCCGGTCAATACGGTGAACGGGCTAAGCCAGTCCCACCAGCCGCCTGCATAGGCGCGGTCCACCACGGTGATCCCCTGCACCAAAGCGCCAAGAGTGATGCCCTGCATCATCGCGGCGATTGCGGATCCGGCGGCAAAGCCGACCTCCCACACCGGTTTCCAGCGTTTGGTGCGGCCGCGGTATTCAAAGGCCACGCCGCGGAATATCAGCGCCAGCAGCATGGTGATGATCGGCAGGTAAAGCGCGGGCAGGATGATGGCATAGGCCAGCGGAAACACGGCCAGCAACCCGCCGCCCCCCAGGATCAGCCATGTTTCGTTGCCATCCCAAACCGGCGCGATGGAATTCATCATCAGGTCTTTGTCCTGTTCGGATTTGGCAAAGGGGAACAGGATGCCGACGCCCAAATCGAACCCGTCAAGGATAACATAGGTCAGCACGGCAAAGGCGATGATGCCGGCCCAGATGAAAGGTAGATCGAACAGCATTTTGGCCTCCTATGCCTGAACAGTGTTGACGGGTTGGGTGTCGGGTGATGGCGCGGGCCTGTCCGGCGCCTGCCGCATCAGCCGGAAAACGTAAAACAACCCAGCCCCGAAAACGAAAAAGTAGACCCAGATGAAGGCCAGCAGCGATGCCCCCACGGCAGGCGCATCCACCGGACCGATCGAGTCAACCGTGCGCAATGCGCCGTAAACGGTGAAAGGCTGGCGGCCGACTTCGGTGGTGACCCATCCGGCCAGCAGGGCGACAAAGCCGCTTGGCCCCATCAATACCGAGGCGCGGTGCAGCCAGCGGTCCTGATACAGTGTGCCTTTCCAGCGCCGCCACAGGCTCCAGATGCCGATGCCCAACATGGCAAAGCCGATGGCGATCATGATGCGGAAGGACCAGAATACGACGGTGACGGGCGGCTCCTCCGCGTCCGGCACCGTGTCCAGCCCCGCGAGTGGTGCATTCAGATCGTGTTTCAGGATCAGGCTGGAGAGTTTCGGAATTTGAATGGCGTAGTCGATGCGTTTTTCCTGCGGGTTCGGGATGCCGAACAGGATCAGCGGCGCGCCGTCGGGGTGGCTGTCGTAGTGCCCCTCCATTGCCATCACCTTGGCAGGCTGGTGTTCCAGCGTGTTCAACCCGTGTGCATCACCGGCAACGATCTGGATCGGGGCCACAATTGCCGCCATCCACATGGCCATCGAAAACATCCGCAGGGTCGCGCCGTTGTTGCCATCCTTCAGCAGGTGCCACCCGGCAACTGCGGCCACGGCAAAGGATGTGGACAGGAACGCCGCCAGCACCATATGCACCAGCCGGTAAGGAAAGGACGGGTTAAAGATGATCGCCCACCAGTCCTCGGGCGTGAACTGCCCCACGTCATTGATGGAATAGCCCGCAGGGGTCTGCATCCACGAATTGGCCGCCAGAATCCATGTGGCCGACATCAGGGTGCCGATGGCGACCATTGCGGTTGCAAACATATGCAGGCGCGGCCCCACCTTTTCACGGCCAAACAACATGATGCCCAGAAATCCGGCTTCAAGGAAAAAGGCCGACAACACTTCGTAGGCCAGCAGCGGGCCGAGGATCGGGCCGGTTTTATCGGAAAACACGCTCCAGTTGGTGCCAAACTGGTAGGACATGACGATGCCCGAAACCACGCCCATGCCAAACACCACCGCGAATATCTTTTTCCAGTATTCGAACAGCGTCAGATAGGTGCGATCCTGCGTTCGCAGCCACAGCGCGTTTAGCACCGTCAGGAATCTGGCCAGCCCGATGGAAAAGGCCGGAAAGATGATGTGGAACGAGATGGTAAAGGCGAATTGTGCCCGTGCCAGAGCCTCGGCTGTGAATCCGTCAAACATGGCGATACCCCATAGATATATTTGCCATATATATTTAATGAATACATGTTTAATAGAGATGCTTGCCACAAAGCAATATCTGAAATATATCTTTATTGTCGCACCTTGGAATAAGCGGAAAGCCTTATGAATCTAACGAGTTATACCAACTACGCCCTGCGCACGCTGCAAATGGCGGCGTTGCATGATCCGAATCTGTTGCGGGTTGATGATGTGGCCAAGGTGCATCGATTGGCCCGTCCGCATATCGTAAAAATCGTGCATCAACTGGGCAAGGCGGGCTATCTGGAAACCCAGCGCGGGCGTGGCGGCGGGTTTCGTTTGGCGCGACCGGCGGACCAGATTATCGTTGGCGATGTGGTGCGCCTTACCGAAGGCAATCTGGATGTGGTCGAGTGTTTCAATCCCAGCAAAAATACCTGTCTGCTGTCCGGTATTTGCCGCCTGTCCTTTGCCATTCAGGACGCCACAGCGGCCTTTATGGCCGTTCTGGACGGGCTGACCATTGCCGATATCGCCGCCAACCGTGACGAATTGCTGGAACGCAGTCGGGCGCTGGGCAAAGCTTAACGACACGCCTGCGGCTGTGCCGAAAACCCCGGTGCGATTTTGGACAGGTGGCGATAGGGCAACCCCTTGTCCCCAGTGGCCCCGACCGGTGCAATCTCCATCCAGTATCTGGTTTTGGTGAAATACATCTGCTCGGCAATCCAGCCCAGCCGGTTCACGGTTAGCCTCTTGCCGCCCGGCCCCCTGCACATTTCCAGCAATGCCATCGCCCCCACGCGCGAGGGCATTTCGGTTTGCATGGCAATGAAATTTCCCGTGGAATAGACCACCGGCACCACCTGCCCGCGCCCGGTGTTCAACAGGCGAAACGGCTGCACTGCATGGGGATGGGTGCCGACGATTGCCGTGGCCCCTGCGGCTGCCAGATCACGCGCCAAGGCCACCTGCTGTGTGTCGGGGGTCGAGGAATATTCCTGCCCCCAGTGCGGCAAAACGATCACGGCCGCAACAGATGGATCGGCCGCCTCGCGTCGCACCAGCGACAGCAATTCACTGCGGTTGCCATAGCACAACAAGACCTGCCGTTTCGGATCAGGATTGCCGTTGGTCGAGAAACTGCAACCGATAAAGGAAACCGTGCCCAGCGCCGTGCCCCGCCGAACCGCAAACTGTCGCGCCGCCCCTGACCGGATCGTCCCAACAGCCCCCAGCCCCGCCTTGGCCATTTCCCGCAACGTTAAATCCGCGCCCAATGATCCGCGATCCATCGCGTGGTTGTTCGCCGTGGTCATCAAATCAAACCCCGAGGCTTTCAATTCCTTCAAAATCTGCGGATGGTAATTGAACATCGGAAAGCCGGTATAGACGCCGGTGCCATACACCGGCCCCGGATCACCCACCTTACGGCCTGATTGATCCACCCCCGGCGCAACGGGGCCTTCCATATTGCCGATGGTCAGATCCCCCCACGCCAGATAGGGATCGGCCTGCGCCCACATTTTGCGGAATCCGTATTTATAGCCGGTTTGCTGGATCGGCCAATGCAGCAACACATCGCCGACAATGGTCAACCTGACCCGTTCTGAATCCGCACAAGGATTGACCGGCGGGGCCTGAAACGCCGGTTTAGGCACACATTGCCCGCCGGTTTGCACCTGCTGTTCAGGCACACAGCCCGCCAATAACGTCAGGGCCAGCAGACCCCATCCCAATGCACGTTTCATCACCGCTCCTCGCCTGTCGTTGCGGCTATCCTAGTGCATAAAGAACGCGGAATAAACTTGCATCCTTCTTCAAGCCGTGAAAACTGCGCCGGATGAAACTCGGAATCTTCACCCTCGTTCTGGCCTATATGCTCAGCCAGTTTTACCGCGCCTTTCTGGCGGTGCTGACGCCTGCGTTAAAGACAGATATCGGGGCGTTGCCGGATGATCTGTCGCTGGCCTCGGGGATGTGGTTTCTGGCCTTTGCGGTTATGCAATTGCCGGTCGGCTGGGCGCTGGACAAGATCGGACCAAAGCGCACCGCGTCGATCCTGCTGGCTTTTGGCGGCGCGGGCGGCGCGCTGGTATTCGGCCTGGCGCAATCACCGCTGCATATCATCATTGCGATGGTGTTGTTGGGGATCGGTTGTGCGCCGGTGTTGATGGCGTCGTTCTACATCTTTGCCCGCAGTTTTCCGCCCGTGGTGTTTGCCTCGCTCGCGGGGGCGATTATCGGATTCGGGTCGCTGGGCAATATCGCCAGTTCCATGCCGATGACATGGGCCAGCGAGGTTTTCGGCTGGCGCGAGACACTGTTTGCACTGGCCGTCATCACATTGGCCGTGGCGTTGGCAATCCTGCTGTTTGTCAAAGACCCCGAAACGCCGGTGCATGAACAGGACGCCAAAGGCTCGGTCCTCAGCCTGCTGAAAATGCCCGCGCTGTGGCTGATTATCCCGATGATGACAGTGAATTACGCGGCCGCAGCAGGTATTCGGGGTCTGTGGATCGGTCCCTACCTAAGCGATGTGTACGCTGCCGATGCGGCAATGATCGGCAAGGCCACGCTGGCGATGGGGTTGGCAATGGCGCTGGGCAATTTCGTTTACGGGCCGCTGGACCGCCTGTTCCCGACCCGCAAATGGATTGTGTTCTGGGGCAATCTGGCAGCAGCGCTTTCGCTATTGTCACTGTATTTTCTGCCTGCCAGTAGCCTGTGGTTATCTATCGCCATGATGGCGGCGGTGGGTCTGTTTGCGGCCAGTTTTGCGGTGATCATCGCACACGCGCGGGCCTTTATACCGCCGCATCTGACGGGGCGCGGGGTGACGTTGCTGAACCTGTTCGGCATCGGTGGCGCGGGCATCCTGCAATCGCTTAGCGGGCGGGTGCATGGCGCGGCTTTGGTCGGCGCGACGGGTCCCGCACAGCCCTATCAGGCGCTGTTTTTGTTCTTTGGCGGGGCGGTGTTGGTGGGTGTGCTGATTTATGGATTTAGCCAAGACCGGACCGATTAGAACGTCGGCCAGTTTGACAACACCCTGTTTTCACCTTTGCTCTGGCCAAAACCGTCACATCGCGCTATTTGCGGCGGTTCGAGTGCGAAACCGGAGACCCCGACGTGAAAACCGACATTTTGACCACCCTGCGCCATGACTGGCTGGGCAATATCCGTAACGACCTGCTGGCGGGCCTTGTGGTGGCGCTGGCCCTGATCCCCGAGGCAATTGCCTTTTCGATCATCGCGGGCGTTGACCCCAAGGTGGGCCTGTATGCGTCGTTCTCAATTGCGGTGATCACCGCGATTGTCGGCGGGCGTCCGGGTATGATCTCGGCGGCGACGGCGGCGACAGCGGTGCTGATGGTGACGCTGGTCAAGGATCACGGGTTGCAATATCTGCTGGCTGCCACTGTGCTGGCCGGATTGCTGCAAATTGCAGCGGGGCTATTGAAGCTGGGGAATGTGATGCGGTTCGTTTCGCGGTCTGTCATCACGGGTTTTGTGAATGCGCTGGCAATTCTTATTTTTATGGCGCAGTTGCCCGAACTGACAGGGGTGACCTATCTGACCTATGTGATGGTCGCGGGGGGCCTCGCCATTATTTACCTGTTTCCCTACATCACCACAGCCATCCCTTCGCCGCTGGTGACCATCATCGTGCTGACCGGGCTGACAATGTATTTCGGGCTGGACGTGCGGGAGGTGCAGGATATGGGCGCGCTGCCTGACACCCTGCCAATTTTCCTGCTGCCCGATATTCCACTGAACTTTGAAACCCTGAAAATCATTTTCCCAGTGTCCGCTGGCGTGGCCGCTGTGGGCCTGCTTGAAAGCCTGATGACAGCGACCATCGTTGATGATCTGACCGACACCGAAAGCGACAAGAACCGCGAATGTGTGGGGCAGGGGATTGCCAATACTGCCACGGGTTTCATCGGTGGCATGGCCGGTTGTGCGATGATTGGCCAATCCATGATCAACGTGAAATCCGGCGGGCGCGGGCGGTTATCCACCTTTGCCGCCGGTGTGTTCCTGCTGTTCCTGATCGTGGTGCTGGGCGATTGGGTGAAACAGATCCCCATGCCCGCATTGGTGGCGATTATGATCATGGTGTCGATCGGCACGTTCAGCTGGTCCTCGATCCGCGATATCCGGCATCATCCGCGATCCTCCAGCATCGTAATGCTGGCGACCGTGGTGGTCACGGTGCTGACGCATAACCTTGCCTATGGCGTGCTGACCGGTGTGCTGTTGTCGGGGATTTTCTTTGCCGGAAAGATCGCGCAGATCTTCCGTATTACCTCGGAACTGTCCCCGGACGGGCGGCAGCGGACCTATCGGGTCGAAGGGCAGCTGTTCTTTGCCTCGGCCCCCGATTTCACCGCCGCCTTCGATTTCCACGAGGTGCTGGAACGGGTGGTGATCGACGTCACCCATGCGCATATCTGGGATATTTCCTCGGTTCAGGCGCTGGACATGGTGGTGGTCAAATTCCGCCGTGAAGGCGCCGAGGTGGAAATCATCGGTATGAACGAGGCCACCGAAACCATCGTGGATAAACTTGCGATCCATGATAAGCCTGATGCAATCGAACGTCTGATGGGGCACTAGAACATGTCAAAGATTATCGCACTGGTGGATGGCTCTGCCTATTCCGAAAGCGTCTGTGACCACGCGGCGTGGATTGCGACGCGCAAAGGGTCCAGCGTTGAAGTGATCCATGTTCTGAAACACCCCGAGGCCAAGCAAACCAACCTGTCGGGCAACATCGGTCTGGGCGCACGCAGCAAGCTGATGGAAGAACTGGCCGATCTGGACGCGCAAAATGCCAGGTTGGCGCAAAAACGCGGGCGCGCCATTCTGGAAGATGCCGAAGCGCGGTTGCGTAGCGACGGGGTGACGGATGTCACCACACGCCTGCGGCAGGGCGATCTGGTCGAGGAACTGCTGGCCGCCGAAGCGGACGCCGATCTGGTGATCATCGGCAAACGCGGCGAGGCGGCAGATTTCGCCAAACGGCATCTGGGCAGCAATCTGGAACGTGTCGTTCGGTCGTGCAAAAAGCCGGTTCTGGTGGCCTCGCGCGCGTTTGAAAAACCGCAGCGGTTTATGATTGCCTTTGATGGCGGGGCGTCGTCGCTGAAGGCGGTAAACCATATCGAGCAGAGCAAGGTTTTCGCGGGGCTGGATTGCAAGCTGCTGACCGTGGGCGCGGAAAAGACCGAGGTCAAACGCGCCCTCGAGGGGGCGGCGGCACTGTTGCGCGATGCGGGGTATCAGGTGGAAACCGAGATCGCGCAGGGACAGGCGGAAAAGGTGATCTGCGAGACCTCGCAAAAGGATGGAACCGATATTCTGGTGATGGGTGCCTATGGCCATTCCCGTATCCGCAGCCTGATCATCGGCTCGACCACCACGGCGATGGTGCAAAGCTGTCAGGTGCCGGTTCTGCTGTTCAGGTAGGGGCAGGCAGGCTGCCCCGCACCTGATGCGGGGCGGCGCGTGGTTATTGCAAATCCGAAAAGGCTTCTTTCAGCCGGTCAACCGCTTCCTGCACCACAGCACGGGGCGTGGCCAGATTGAAACGCAGGAAGGCCTCGCCGCCAGTGCCAAAAGTCTCGCCGTGGTTCACCGCGATTTTGGCGACTTTCTCGACCCGTGCGGTGTATTCCTCCGCGTCCATCCCCGTACCGGAAAAATCGACCCATGCCAGATAGGTGGCCTCCAGCGGCATGGATTTCAGGCCCGGGATGGCGTTTATCGCCGTATCGAACAGGTCACGGTTGCCAGCCAGATAGGTGGTTAATTCGTCCACCCACGCCGCCCCTTCGGGTGAATAGGCAGCGGTGGTCATGAACAGGCCAAAGGAATTGGGCGACATGCCCAGCGCCTGCATGGTGGCGGCGAATCTGGCGCGCAATTCAGGGTCGGCAATAATCACATTGCCGGTATGGGCACCCGCGATGTTAAAGGTTTTGGTGACAGCGGTCATCATCACCAGACGATCCGCGATGGATGGATCAACCAGCGACATCACCGTGTGCTTGGCATCGGAAATAATCAGGTCGTGGTGGATTTCATCCGACACCAGCAGCAGATCGTGTCGTTTGGCAAAATCGGCCACGCCCTGCAATTCCTCCTGCGTCCAGACCCGTCCGCCGGGGTTATGCGGTGAACACAGGATCACCATCTTTTCCGCACCGGTCATCTGCGCGTCATAGGCGGCGAAATCCATTTCATAGCGGCCGTCATTGTTGACCAGCGGGCATTCCACCACCTTGCGCCCCGCGGCGTTAATCACCTTGGCAAAGGCGTGGTAAACGGGGGTGAACAACACCACACCGTCGCCCTTTTCGGTAAAGGCATCGACACATAGCGCCGTGCCGTTGACCAGCCCGTGCGTGGTGAAAATATCGCCGGCCTCCACATCCCAGCCGTGGCGGGTTTTCATCCACCAGCGGATTGCGTTCTTGTATTCGGCATCATCCCCGAAATAGCCGTAAATCCCGTGATCGCGCATTTTCTGCACCGCGTCCTGCACACAATCAGGCGCGCGGAAATCCATATCGGCGACCCACATGGCGATGCCGTCTTTCAGGGGCACACCGTATAGCGGCTCCATCACGTCCCATTTGGCACAATGGGTGTTACGGCGGTCTATGATGTCGTCAAAGCTCATGGTGTTCTGTCCCTTGTCGGTTTTGCCAGCACGCTAGCGGATTGCGCTATAATGGCAAGGGGCGTTGCACCATGGCGTATCATGTCTTACATGAGCGATATGAGTATACGACCGATATTGATACACCCCGATCCGCGCCTGAAAAAGGCTTGTGCCCCTGTTGAGGGGGTCAGTGATGATTTGCGCAAGCTGGCCGAGGACATGCTGGAAACCATGTACGATGCCCCGGGCATCGGTCTGGCGGCACCACAGGTGGGTGTTTTGCAACGGCTGATCGTGATGGATTGCGTCAAGGAAGAAGGCGCGGACCCGCAGCCGATGGTGCTGTTTAATCCCAAGGTTCAGTGGACATCCGAGGCGCTGAATACCTATGAAGAGGGCTGCCTTTCGATCCCCGAGCAGTACGCCGAGGTCGAACGCCCCGCTGAAGTCACTGTAACGTGGCTGGACATGCACGGCGCCGCTTGCGAGGCCAAGTTCGACAAGCTTTGGGCGACTTGCGTCCAGCATGAAATCGACCATCTGGACGGCAAGCTGTTCATTGATTACCTCAAACCCCTGAAACGCCAGTTGATCACCCGTAAAATGGTCAAGCTGAAACGCGAGCGGGCACGGGAAAAGGCATGATCCGCCCCTTTGTGCCCTACCCGGACAAACGGCTGAAAACGGTCTGCGAACCGGTCGAGGCCGTGACCGACGAGGTGCGCGGCATCTGGGCGGATATGGTCGAAACCATGGACGCGATGCCCGGCGTGGGCCTTGCCGCGCCGCAGATCGGCGTGATGTTGCGCCTTGCGGTGGTCGATTGTTCCGAGGAACGCGGACAGGCGGTTTTGCTGGCCAATCCCGAGGTGCTGCATGCCTCGGCCAAACTGCGCGAACACGAGGAGGCAAGCCCGAACCTGCCCGGTGTGTCCGCCGTGATCAAACGGCCCCGCGCGGTGACGGTGCGGTTTCTGAATGCGGCGGGCGATGTCGAGGAAAAGGATTTCGTCGGGCTGTGGGCGACATCGGTCCAGCACCAGATTGATCACCTGAACGGGCGGATGTATTTTGACAACCTGTCCAAGGTGAAACGCGATATGTTGCTGCGCAAGGCGCGGAAAGGGGTGCGATGAAGGTTGTATTCATGGGCACACCGGATTTTTCGGTGCCGGTTCTGGAAGCATTGGTCGAGGCAGGGCACGAGGTGCTTTGCGTATACTGTCAGCCGCCACGTCCGGCGGGGCGCGGTAAAAAGGACCGCCCCAGTCCGGTGCAGGCGAAGGCCGAGGAACTGGGCCTGCCCGTGCGCTTTCCCAAATCGCTGAAAGGCGAGGCCGAAAAGGCGGAATTCGCTGCGTTAGAGCCTGATATTGCCGTGGTCGTGGCCTATGGTCTGATCCTGCCGCAAGCGGTGCTGGACGCCCCCGCAAAGGGCTGTCTGAACATCCACGCGTCCCTGTTGCCGCGCTGGCGCGGGGCGGCGCCGATCCATCGGGCGATCATGGCAGGGGACAAGGAAACCGGCGTTTGCATCATGCAGATGGAGGCCGGACTGGACACAGGACCGGTGTTGCTGCGCAAGGCGCTGTCGATTGGGGCAGAAGAAACCACAGCGGAATTGCACGACCGGTTGTCGACGCTGGGTGCTGCGGCAATTGTCGAAGCCTTGGCGAATCTGGACGAGTTAGAGCCTGTTCCACAGCCCGAAGAGGGCGTGACCTATGCCAAGAAGATCGACAAATCCGAGGCGCGGGTGGATTGGTCAAAAACGGCGGTCGAAGTGGACCGGCTGATCCGCGGGCTATCGCCCTTTCCCGGTGCGTGGTGCGAAGTAGAAGGCGAGCGCCTGAAACTGCTGCGCAGCCGTGTGGTCGAAGGCAAGGGTGCAGCCGGTCAGGTGCTGGGTGGTTTGCGGATTGCCTGTGGCGACGGCGCGGTCGAGGTTTTGCAGGCCCAGAGGCAGGGAAAACGGCCAATGGAGGCCGAAGAATTGCTGCGCGGGTTCGCGTTACCAAAGCAGTTAAGCTAGACGGGTTGGAAAAGCGCCAAAGCTGCTTATATCAATTCTATGCCAGTTGTCTTTCTGATCATAATCGGCGCCGCTGCGGGGTTCATTGCCACGCGGCTGATGCGTATGGAAACGGATGTTATCACCACTGTTGCCATCGGAATCTTCGGTGCGCTGATCGGGGGGATTGCCCTGCGGGTGCTGCTGACCCTGACCAGCATCGCTTTCGGCTTTGTCGGGGCGGTTCTGGGGGCGGTGCTGTTGATCTGGGTTTACCGGACGTATTTCCAGAAATAGGCCCTAAGCCGCACCTTTTTAAGGTTTGAACGGTTCCATCCCGCGACGGGCCAGTTCATCCGCCCGTTCGTTTTCCGGATGCCCCGCGTGGCCCTTGACCCATTCCCATGTCACATCATGGCGCGCTTGCGCCTCGTCGATGCGTTGCCACAGTTCGACATTTTTCACCGGCTTTTTGTTCGAGGTGCACCAGCCGTTACGCTTCCAGCCGTGGATCCACGATGTCACCCCGTTTTTCACATAGGCGCTGTCGGTGATGATGGTCAGGGCCGAGGGCCGTTCCAGTGTTTCCAAAACGTGAATCGCCGCCAGCAGTTCCATGCGGTTGTTGGTGGTGTCGGCCTCGCCGCCGCACAGCTCGCGTTCCTTCAGCACCTTGTCGCCATCGCGGGCGATCAGCAGTGCGCCCCAGCCTCCGGGGCCGGGATTGCCGGAGCAGGCTCCGTCGGTATAGGCATATAGGTCAGGCATGGGCGGTTATGATGATCCAGTCAGAGCGGCTGCCGTCAAGGCCGGTGCCGTTGCCAAAAGTGGCGTTAAGAGTGTGGAAACCGGCATCTGTCAGCAGGTCTTCCAGTTCGGTTTGGCTGTAATAGGCATAGAAACGGTCCAGCCGGTCACGGCGTTCGCCGCTGCCCGATTTCATGCCGATATGAAACACGCCATCCGGTTTCAGCGCCTTGTGCAGGGCCGTCAGATGGCTGGGCATTCTGGATTTGGGCGCGTGCAGCAGGCTGAAGTTGGCCCAGATGCCGTCGTATTTGTCCTGCCCGCCGATGTCGTCAAAGGTGGCATGCCGCACGGGAATGCCGTATTTTTCCGCCGCCACCTTCACCATAGCGGCCGAAGCATCGGTGGCTTCCACAGTAAACCCCGCCTTTTGCAAAAATGCGGCCGTCTTGCCGGGACCACAGCCCAGATCCAGCACATGAGCGCCTTCGGGTAGCATTTCGGCGAACCGGTCCAGCGAAGGATCACGCCATTTGCTGTCTTCAAGCGCGACATAATCGGCGAATTTCGCGTCATAGACGGCGATGGTGGTTGGGTCGGTCATACTGCTTCACGCAGGATGCGCGGTACTTTGAATTCGACGTGTTCCTTGGCGGTTTCCACCAGTTCGACGGTCACGTCATAGCGGGCGCGAAAGGCGTCGATCACCTCGTCCACCAGCACTTCGGGGGCCGAGGCACCGGCGGCAAGGCCCAGAGATGTGATACCCTCAAGCGCACGCCAGTCGATGTCCTTTGCCCGTTGCACCAGTTGTGAATACTCGCAACCAGCCGCCGCGCCCACTTCGACCAGACGGCGGGTGTTGGACGAATTCGGCGCGCCGATTACAAGGATGGCGTCGGATTTGGCGGCGATTTCCTTGACCGCCTCTTGGCGGTTGGTGGTGGCGTAACAGATGTCTTCTTTGTGCGGGCCGATGATGGCGGGGAAGCGATCCTTTAGTGCCGCGACGATTTCGGCGGTGTCGTCAATGGAAAGGGTGGTTTGGGTGATATAGGCCAGCTTGTTTTGGTCGCGTACATCCAGATTGGCGACATCCCCGGCGGTTTCGACCAACAGAACCTCGCCCGCGGGTAACTGGCCCATTGTGCCCACGGTTTCGGGGTGGCCCTCGTGACCGATCATCACCATTTGCAGACCGTTTTCATTGTGTCGCTCGGCCTCGATATGCACCTTGGAGACCAGCGGGCAGGTGGCATCGACATAGGTCATATTGCGCGTTTGTGCCGCGTTAGGGACTGATTTTGGCACTCCGTGGGCGGAAAAGATCACCGGACGGTCATCGGGGCATTCATCCAGTTCCTCGACAAACACCGCGCCCTTTTCGCGCAAGCCATCCACCACGAATTTGTTATGCACGATTTCGTGGCGCACATAGACGGGTGCGCCCCATTTGTCGATTGCCTGTTCGACAATCTTGATGGCGCGCACAACGCCGGCGCAAAAACCGCGCGGGGCGGCAAGGTAAAGGGTTAGCGGTGGTTTTGTCATATCGGCCCTGTCCAGTTGCGTTAGAATTAGGGCCTGCAAGCGGCGGCGTCCAGCCCCGCAAAGGAAAAAGCCGGAGCGCTGGCCCCGGCTTTTGTGTTTATAGCGTGTCGCGTCTGATCAGTATCAAGCATTCATCCGGCAGGGGGCGAGGCAGCGCCTGCAACGCAGGTGCGTTCGCCTTGCCGGATGAATTCGATTTGGCGCGACATACGCTAGTCTACTGCTTCGTCAGCCGCGACAGGTGGGGCGACCGGTTCCCGCGGGGGGCGTCCAATCACGTCGCGCAATTCGTCCAGTTCGATGAAATTATCAACCTGACGGCGCAACTCGTCCGCAATCATGGGCGGTTGCGAGCGGATGGTCGAAACCACCGAAACACGCACGCCCTGACGTTGCAGGCTTTCGACCAGCGGACGGAAATCCCCGTCACCCGAGAAGATCACCATGTGATCGACATGCGGGGCCAGTTCCATCGCGTTGACGGCCAGTTCGATGTCCATGTTGCCCTTGACCTTACGGCGGCCCATGGAATCGGTGTATTCCTTGGCCGGTTTGGTCACCATGGTGAAGCCGTTGTAATGCAGCCAGTCGACCAGGGGGCGAATCGGCGAATATTCGTCGTTTTCCAGCAATGCGGTATAATAAAATGCCCGCAACATTTTTCCACGACGCATGAATTCCTGCCTGAGCAGTTTATAGTCGATGTCAAACCCCAGCGCTTTTGCCGCTGCGTATAGGTTCGAGCCATCGATGAACAGCGCCAGCCGTTCGTCTCTGTAGAACATAAAATTTTCCTTCCGGTAGTCGGTTTCGACTTCGTTTCCGTGAGTGAGTGTGGTTACTGTTAAAAATATGCGAAACCGCACTCATCTTTAAGGATTGTTACAAATCTTGCAACCCTTTGGGCAGAAAAACGAACCAATATCGGCGATAATTGGCCTTGGGGCGAATTTGCCGTCAAAGGCTGGCGTTCCCAAACAGACATTGTGCCACGCCCTGACGTTGTTAGAGAGCGCGGAAATTGAAATAAAAACAACAAGTCACCTTTACGAAACCCCTTGTTTTCCTGCCGGTGCGGGGCCTGACTATGTGAATGCAGTTGCAATGTTATCCACAGTGTTATCGGCAGTGGACCTATTGTCGCGGTTGCATCGGGTCGAGGCGGAAATGGGCCGTGAACGGGTATCGCGCTGGGGGCAGCGGACGCTGGATGTTGATTTATTGGCATATGGTGAAGTGATTCATCCGGATTTGGCGACATTCCAGCATTGGCTAAATCTGCCTATGAAAGAGCAGTCAAAGAGGGTTCCGGAACGGTTGATCCTGCCCCATCCGCGCATTCAGGACCGGGCATTTGTGCTGGTTCCTTTGGCGGAAATTGCCCCGGATTGGCGGCATCCGGTTCTGGGGCGAACGGCAAAGCAGATGCGCGATGATCTGGAAGAAGCAGAGGTGGCGCAGGTAAAAGCCTTGGAAAGATGCTGATTCAATACTTGTCATCAAGGAATAAAGCCCCTAAATAGCACGTTCCAATACCCCGAAGTCGATATTCAGGAGTCGCCCTATGGCCCGCGTTACGGTTGAAGATTGCGTTGATAAGGTACCAAACCGGTTTGATCTGGTTATGCTTGCCGCCCATCGTGCACGTGAAATCGCGGCGGGTGCTGAACTGACCGTGGATCGCGACAACGACAAGAACCCCGTTGTGGCCCTGCGCGAAATTGCCGAGGAAACCCAATCGGTCGAGGATCTGCGCGAGCGGATGATCGAAAGCCAGCAAACCCAGATCGAGGTGGACGAACCGGAAGAAGATGCCATGGCACTTCTGATGGGCGCCGAGGCAGACAAGCCGGCAGAAGACGATATGTCGGAAGAAAAACTGCTGCGGGCATTGATGGAAGCACAGGGGCGGCCATAACCCCCCCCTGCAATAAGGCGCGGACCGGATGCCGGACAAGATCACAGTAGACGATCTGATCGCGCTTGTTCGCAGCTATAACCCTAAGACAAACGAAACGCTAATCCGCGAGGCATTTGCCTATGGGCAAGCGATGCACGAAGGGCAGTTTCGCCATTCCGGCGAGCCGTATTTCACCCATCCGGTGGCTGTCGCGGCCATTCTGACCCAGCAGCGGCTGGATGACGCAACGATCATCACCGCCCTGTTGCATGACACCATCGAAGACACCAAATCCACCTATACCGAGGTGGAGGAAAAATTCGGCAAGGAGATTGCCGAACTGGTTGACGGTGTGACCAAGCTGACAAATCTGCAACTGTCCTCGACCCAGACCAAACAGGCGGAAAATTTCCGCAAGCTGTTCATGGCGATGTCCAAGGATTTGCGCGTCATTCTGGTGAAACTGGCCGACCGCCTGCACAATATGCGCACGATCAAATCCATGCGCCCCGACAAGCAGGTGCAAAAGGCCCGCGAGACGATGGACATCTTCGCGCCGCTGGCCGGTCGCATGGGGATGCAGTGGATGCGCGAAGAGCTGGAGGATCTGGCTTTTTCGGTGCTGAACCCCGAGGCCCGCAATTCCATTATGCGCCGCTTCATCACGCTGCAAAAAGAAAGCGGCGATGTGATCAAGAAGATCACCGACGATATCCGCATCGAGCTGGACAAGGTCGGGATCAAGGCCGAGGTTCTGGGCCGCGCCAAGAAGCCCTATTCGATCTGGCGCAAGATGGAAGAAAAGGGGCAGGGGTTTTCCCGCTTGTCCGACATCTACGGCTTTCGTGTGATTACCAACACCGAATGCGATTGTTACCGTGTGCTGGGCGCCATCCATCAGCGGTGGCGCGCGGTGCCCGGGCGGTTCAAGGATTACATCAGCCAGCCAAAATCGAATGGCTACCGGTCAATCCACACGACGGTTTCGGGCCGTGACGGCAAGCGGGTCGAGGTGCAGATCAGAACCCAGCAAATGCACGATGTAGCGGAATCCGGTGTGGCGGCGCATTGGTCCTATCGCGATGGTGTGCGGTCGGAAAACCCCTTTGCGGTGGATCCGGCGAAATGGGTGGCGGGGCTGACCGAACGGTTGGATGCCTCGGAAGATCACGACGAATTTCTGGAGCATGTAAAGCTTGAGATGTATTCGGATCAGGTGTTTTGTTTCACCCCCAAAGGCGAGGTTGTGAAACTTCCGCGCGGGGCGACGCCGCTGGATTTTGCCTATGCGATCCACACGCGGATTGGTGATTCTTGCGTTGGGGCGCGGGTGGATGGAATTCGTGTGCCGCTGTGGACGCGGCTAAAGAACGGCCAATCGGTTGAAATCATGACAGCCGAAGGTCAGCGTCCGCAGGCAACGTGGATCGATATTGCCGTGACGGGGCGGGCAAAATCCGCGATCCGTCGGTCGTTGCGTTCCGAGGACCGCGAGCGGTTTATCAAATTGGGCCGTGAACTGGCCCGCGTGGCGTTTGAACATGTCGGCAAGAAAGCGACCGACAAGGCACTTGCCACCGCGGCAAAACGTATGGGGCTGGTAGATACCGACGAATTGCTTGCCCTGCTGGGCAGCGCCGAAATGAATGCCCGCGAAGTGGTCGAAGGGTTGTATCCCGAACTGGCCACCCACACCGGTGACGAAGTGGAACTGACCCGCGCGGTTGTCGGGTTGGAGCAGGACCAGACATTCGAGCGCGCATCCTGTTGCCAGCCGGTTCCCGGTGAACGGATCGTCGGCATCAGTTACCGTGGCAAAGGTGTGGTGGTTCACGCCATCGACTGCCCTGTCCTGTCGGAATTCGAGGACCAGAATGACCGTTGGGTCGATCTGCACTGGCACAGCGGCAAACACCCTGCAGGTCATACCGTCAGCTTTATGATGACCATTTCAAACGACGCTGGCGTGCTGGGACGAATTTGCACATTGATCGGCGAGCAAAAGGCCAATATTGCGGATTTGGTATTTATGGACCGGAAACCGGATTTTTACCGAATTCTGATTGATGTGGACTTGAGAGATGTCGAGCATCTGCATACGGTAATGACTGCACTGGAAGCAGACAGCGATGTCGCTGCGTTGGAACGGTATCGGGATCCAGCCCGCAAGCCCTGATCGGGCATGAATTTTAAGAGTGAAGGACAACCAGATTGGTTTTCAAACGCCGCGATAAAAGGCCCTTTTTCAAGGTGCTTTGGGAGCTGATCTGGCCGAAAGGCGGATGGGTGCGGGCGTTCCATTACGTCAAACACCGTGTGCGCCGCCTACCGGACCCGCCCCACCGGATTGCCCGCGGGGTATTTGCCGGCGTGCTGGTCAGTTTCACGCCCTTGTTCGGATTTCACTTTGTCATCGCCGCGCTGATTGCGTTGGCCATTCGCGGGAATGTCATTGCCGCGATTATGGCAACATTTTTCGGCAATCCGCTGACATTCCCGTTCATTGCCGTGGGTGGCCTGAAACTTGGCCACTGGATTTTGGGGTCGCATTATGACGAAGGGGTAAACCATTCTCTGATGGCCACATTTGGCGGTGCGTGGGATGACCTGAAGCATAATTTCTGGGCGATGTTTACCGATCAGGTTGCCGAATGGGGCAATCTTGGCAGTTTTTATCACGAAATATTCCTGCCTTATCTGGTGGGCGGTCTGATCCTAGGGCCGATTGTGGGTGCGATTTGTTATTACCTTAGCGCGCCGGTGATTGGTGCCTATCAGAACCGCCGCAAAGGCCGTCTAAAAGCGAAACTTGCAGAAATTCGCGAAAAGAAGGCAAAGAAGGCTGACGAGGGTGGCGAATAGGTCTAGGCTTTTGTGAAATCGAGTCACAAAGGGGCCAATTCAATGGGTCAGGAATATCTGGGCAAGCTGCGGCTTGGGATTAATATCGATCATGTCGCTACCGTGCGCAACGCACGCGGCGGAAGCTATCCGGAACCTCTGCGTGCTGCCAAACTGGCCGAAGATGCAGGCGCCGATGGCATCACTGCACACCTGCGCGAAGACAGGCGGCATATCTCGGATGCCGACATCGACGGGTTGATGGAAGTGCTGAAGGTGCCGCTGAATTTCGAAATGGCGGCGACACCGGAAATGCAGGCGATTGCCCTGCGCCACAAACCCCACGCCGTGTGCATCGTGCCCGAAAAGCGCGAGGAACTGACCACCGAGGGTGGTCTGGAAGTCGCGCGCGAGGAAAACCGGCTGGCGCATTTCATCGCCCCCATCCGCGAGGCGGGCTGTCGTGTGTCGCTGTTCGTAGCCACTGACAAGCGCCAGATCGATGCGGCATCGCGGATCGACGCGAACATCGTTGAACTGCACGCCGGCCCCTATTGCGACGCCTTTTCCGAAGGGTATTTCGATGTGGCCGATGCCGAACTGGCAAAGCTGCGCGATATGTCTGCTTACGCCCATGCATTGGGTCTTGAAGTGCACGCGGGCCACGGCATCACCTATGACACTGTCAAACCGATTGCCGAATTCCCCGAGGTGGTAGAGCTGAACATCGGCCATTTCCTGATTGGCGAGGCGATCTTTTTGGGGCTGCAACCGGCCATCCAGAAAATGCGCGAATTGATGGACGAGGCACGTAATGGCTGATGTCTGGGTCGCATGGCTGGCCTTTGCCGTTCTAGCAGCCAGTCCGGGGCCATCTATCATGGCAATCATGGGGACATCGCTGGCTTATGGCCGGATGGCGGGTATGCGCTTTGCTACCGGGGTTGTGACCGGATCGGTGGTTTGGGGGGTGCTGTCAGCACTGGGCACGGCGGCTTTGCTAAGTCAGGCCGCGTGGATGCTGACAGGGTTGAAAATTGCAGGTGGCGGCTATTTTTTGTGGCTGGCCTATAAGGCGGGGCGCGCGGCCTATCGTAATACACCCGTTCAGGAAGGCACTGTAAATCCGCAGCGCGCCTATTTTTCGGGGCTGGCGCTGCATCTGACCAACCCGAAAGCGGTGTTTAGCTGGACCACTATTGTGGTCTTGGGAATGCCCGCTGGAGCGCCAGCGTATCACACGTTCCTCATTTTGGCTGGGTGTGCGGCGCTCGCGATCATCATTAACTTTGGCTATGCTATCGTGTTTTCTAACCAGCAAGTTGTGTGTGGATACCGCAAAGTTAAGCGCTGGGTTGACGGCACGCTTGCGGTCCTATTCACCCTTGCCGGGGTTCGATTGTTGACGTGGCGCACATGATCCTGGGTATTGGTACAGACCTTGCGAATATCGAACGCATCGAAAAAACGCTGGCGCGGTTTGGCGACCGGTTTCGCAACCGTGTGTTCACCGAAGTCGAGCAGCAAAAGGCCGAGCGTCGCAAGGACGTGGCGGGCACTTATGCCAAACGCTGGGCCGCAAAAGAGGCCTGCTCCAAGGCACTGGGCACCGGTCTGCGGATGGGGATTTCGTGGCGAGATATGGCGGTCAGCAATCTGGAAACCGGCCAGCCGGTGATGGCAGTGACCGGCTGGGCGCGGGAACGGCTGGATTCGATGACGCCTGCGGGTCATCAGGCCATCATTCATGTGACATTGACCGACGATTACCCCTGGGCACAGGCCTTTGTGATCATCGAAGCACGCCCGAAAACTTGACTCTGCCGCCGCCGCCATTCATGTAGCCTTAAACATCAACCCGAGCAGGAATTTCAGGCATAATGGCAAGCAAAGCAGAAAAACCCGATGGCATCATGGAAACAGTTAAAACGGTGTTCTGGGCACTGCTGATCGCAGGCGTTTTCCGCACCCTGTTCTTTCAGCCCTTCTGGATTCCTTCGGGTTCGATGAAAGATACCCTGTTGATCGGGGATTTCCTGTTTGTGAACAAAATGGCCTATGGCTATTCCAGATATTCCTGCCCGTTCTCGGCCTGCCCGTTTTCCGGTCGTATTCTGGGGTCCGAACCCGAACGCGGCGATGTGGTGGTGTTCCGCCATCCGGTGAACGGCAATGATTTCATCAAACGCCTGATCGGCCTGCCGGGTGACAAAATCCAGATGAAAGACAGCGTGCTACATATCAACGGCCAAGCGGTAAAAATCGAACCCGCTGGCGTGTTCACCGAAACCTACGAGCGGCAGGGATCGGCCGGCACTTTCCCGCGTTGCTCCAACAATCCGGGTGTTGGCGGCGTCTGCGAAAAGACACGGGCAACCGAAACCCTGCCCAACGGTGTGTCGCATGATATTCTGGATATTACCAAACAGGCACAGGATGATACCGGCGTATATGTTGTGCCCGAAGGCCACTATTTCTTTATGGGCGACAACCGCGACAATTCCACCGATAGCCGTTTCCCGCAGAACGCGGGCGGTGTTGGCTATGTGCCGTTTGAAAACATCATCGGGCGCGCGGACCGGATCATGTTTTCGTCTGCCGGTAAATCGCTGTTCTATTTCTGGACATGGCGTTCGGACCGTTTCTTCAAGGCGGTTCAGTGAAACTCTCGTCCGAATTAAAGGCCTTTGCGGGCCGGATCGGTTACACGTTCAAGCGGCCCGAGCTTTTGCATCGGGCCGTTACCCATTCGTCGATGTCATCCCCCACCCGCGACGACAACCAGCGGCTGGAATTTCTGGGTGACCGTGTGCTGGGTCTGGTGATGGCCGAGGCCCTGTTCATGGCGGACACAGCCGCCACCGAGGGTCAGTTGGCCCCGCGATTCAACGCGCTGGTGCGCAAGGAAACCTGCGCCGATGTGGCGCGGGAATTCGATCTGGGGGCGGTGCTGAAACTGGGCCGCTCGGAAATGCTGTCCGGTGGCCGCCGCAAAGAGGCGCTGCTGGCCGACGCCATGGAAGCGGTGATCGCAGCCGTTTATCTGGACGGCGGATTCGAGGCGGCCAAGGCGCTGGTGCTGCGCCTGTGGGGCAAGCGGGTTACGGCCGTGGACGCCGACGCGCGCGACGCCAAAACCGCCTTGCAGGAATGGGCGCAGGCCCGCAAATTGCCCCCACCGAAATATGTGGTGGTGGAACGCACAGGGCCGGACCACGCACCGGTCTTCACCATCGAGGCGCGGCTGGAAAACGGCGAAAGCCAATCCGCCACGGCAAATTCAAAACGACAGGCCGAACAGGCTGCGGCCAAGCTGCTACTGGCCCGATTGGAAGGTACAACATGACCGAAACACGCGCGGGCTTTGTTGCCCTGATTGGCGAGCCGAACGCCGGTAAATCGACGCTGCTGAACCGGATGGTGGGGGCCAAGGTGTCTATCGTGACGCATAAGGTGCAGACCACCCGCGCCCGTATTCGCGGCGTTGCGATCGAGGGCGACACCCAACTGGTTTTCGTAGACACCCCCGGCCTGTTCGCCCCGCGCCGCCGGCTGGACCGCGCCATGGTCGCCGCCGCCTGGAGCGGCGCTGCGGACGCCGACATCGTGGTGCTGCTGGTCGAGGCGCATCGCGGTGTGACCGCCGGGGTCAAGGTTATTCTGGAGGCTCTGAACGAACGCGCCGGTGGCCGCCCCGTGGCGCTGGCCATCAACAAGATCGACAAGGTAAAGGCCGACAAATTGCTGGTGCTGACCAAGGAACTGAACGATCTCTATGACTTTACCGAAACCTTTATGATTTCCGCCGAAAAGGGCCATGGCGTGGATACGCTGCGCAAATGGCTGGCGGCAGAACTGCCAAAAGGCCCGTGGCTCTATCCCGAAGACCAGATTGCCGATCTGCCGCTGCGCATGATCGCCGCCGAGATCACCCGCGAAAAGCTGACGTTGCGCCTGCATCAGGAATTGCCTTACCAGTTGACGGTCGAAACCGAAAACTGGGAGGATCGCAAGGATGGTTCAGTCAAGATTGATCAGCTGATTTATGTGATGCGCGACGGCCACAAGGGGATTTTGCTGGGCCACAAGGGCGAAACCATCAAGGCCGTGGGCAAGGCATCGCGCGAGGAGCTCGAGGAATTTCTGGGCCGCAAGGTGCATCTGTTCCTGCAAGTCAAAGTGCGCCCCAACTGGCTGAACGAGGCCGAGCGCTATTCCGAAATGGGCCTGAACTTCAAGGATGGCAACAAGTGACGCGGCTGACTACGGAATTTTGGGTTCAGGCCTATTTGCAGCGGTTGAATCTGGCCAATATCCCCGCGTTTGTCACCCAGAAGGGCGATTTGACGGCAGGGGCGGTGATCGTCAAACTGAACACACTGGACGGCAATGCGCAGGCGTTTGAACGCTCGTTCGATCTGGAAAAAGGGCAACGTGCGTGGATCGGCATGGCTGTTGGTTGCGAGGCCGAGGTGGATATGTCGATCCAGCGGCAAAAATCCTTCGACCCCGATCTGTGGGTGATCGAGGTCGAGGACAAACAGGGCCGTCACCTGCTGGACGAACCGGGGCTGGCGTAATACGCTTACCAGATGGAATGGCGTGACCAAGGGGTTTTGCTGGCGGTGCGCAAGCACGGCGAAAACTCGGCTATCATCGAAGTCTTCACCGCCGAACACGGGCGGCACGCGGGTGTTGTGCGCGGGGCATCCTCGCGTAAAATGACACCTGTGTTGCAACCCGGTGCGCAACTGGACGTCACTTGGCGCGCCCGCCTTGCCGACCATCTGGGCAGCTTTACGGCGGAACCCCTGCGCAGCCGCGCTGCAGCGGTGATGGCGGACCGGCTAACGCTGTCGGCGCTCAATTCCATCTGCGCGCTGCTGGCCTTTGCCCTGCCCGAACGCGAGGCGCATGCAGCTTTATACCAACGCTCCGTCACCCTGTTTGATCTGCTGGGCAATACCGAAGGCTGGCCGTTGGCTTACCTGCGCTGGGAACTGGCCCTGCTCGAGGATCTGGGCTTTGGCCTTGATTTGCGCCGTTGTGCGGTGAACGGCAGCCGCGATGATCTGGCCTATGTTTCCCCCAAATCCGGCCGCGCGGTCAGTGCCGAAGGGGCTGGCGAATGGGCCGACCGCCTGTTGCCCTTGCCGCTGTGCCTGCTGGGTCAAGGGCCGGCGCCCGACAGCGAAATCATCGACGGGCTGCGCCTGACAGGGCATTTCCTGACCCACTGGCTGGCCCATTCACTTGGCAACAAACCCCTGCCCGCCGCCCGGCAACGATTCGTTGATGCCTATATCCGGCACAGCTAACCTCTTCCAAATGGCCCAAATATCCCCGCCGGAGGCGCCCGAGCACCCGCAGGGTGCGAGACATAAAGCGCCGCGCAAGCGGCTCCGCTAAGGCGTCGCCTTGAACACCATCTCGCCGCCCGTCTCATTGGACAGAACCAGTACATTCCCCAATACATCAACCAGCGTCATTTCCCCCAGAGCTTTGAAAAATCGCTGCTCTGCCGCCAGATCGGGGCAGGACATTTTTGTGGAAATCACCGGTCCCGCCCCGAACCACGGGCGCGGGGCGGACTGGGTGGCGGAATAGCGGTTACAGGGGGCTTGGCCCGCGATCCGACCCTTTGAAGGAAAAGCAATGGTCGCGCGGGCGGAAAAGGGTTTGCCGTCCAGTTCAACCAACACCCACTCGGCCCGCTGGTCCACATAGCCCTAAATGGTTTCATCATATTTGCACCCCGTCAGGGTGAACATCAGCAGGGCAATCAGGATACGCATCACAATCCTTTCGGGGGGTTACGGGTATCCGGCGATGATATACACTGGGTAACAGATGTAAAATCACAAGAAAGCCAACAATATGCCTGCCACCCCCCTGTTGCTGATCCCCGGTCTGGCCTGCACGGATGCCCTGTTTGCCGCGCAAATCCCCCGCCTTTCGCGGGATCGCCAAGTGATCATCGGCGACCACATGCAGCACGACAGCATGGCCGATATCGCCGCGCATATTCTGGCAAATGCGCCTGCGCGTTTCGCCCTCGCCGGTCTGTCGATGGGTGGCTACCTGTGTTTTGAAATCATGCGCCAGGCACCCGAACGGGTGGACCGGCTGGCACTGCTCGATACTTCGGCCCGCGCCGATACGCCGGAAAAAACCGCCCTGCGGCATGAGGCGCTGGAACTGGTGGCGGCGGGTAAATTCATGGCCGTGTGCCATGCCACTCTGAACCTGAGTATTGCCAAATCTCGCCACAGTGACAGGGCACTGAAACAGGCGATCATTGATATGGCCATGGACACGGGGCCGGATGTCTGGGCGCAGCAAATCCACGCTATCATAGGGCGCGCCAACTCGGTGCCGATTTTGGGGACGATCACTTGCCCGACGCTGGTTGTCGTCGGGGACGAAGACCAGTTGACCCCGCCCGATCTGGCCCGTGAAATGGCCGAAGGCATCCCCGATGCACGGCTAAAGGTGGTCAGCGATTGCGGCCATATGTCGACCATGGAAAAGCCCGGCCAACTGACCGGGCTTTTGCAGGAGTGGTTGCTGGATTAGGGTCTACGCCCTAGTTGCCTTGCATGGCCTCGGGCGAGCCTTCGACAACAAATTTGTTGCCTGCATGGCAGGCTGTGCAATTCAGCATCAGATCACCAAGCTCTTTCTGCACCGCAACCGGATCGCCGCCTTGCGCGGTCTTTCCCAGTTCGGTGAACAGATCATGGGTGGCAAAGCCAAGGGTTTTGAATTCGATCGGTAATTTCCCGATAAGGGACGGCGACATATCCGGTTTTACCGCCCCTGTTTGGGTGGCCAGCTTGGCAACGGTTTCCAGATCGCCCTCGGCTGTGGCTTCGACAATCCCCTGAATGGCTTCAAGAAAACCGCGCATTTCGCCAAGGATCATGATGCGTTCATCCGAGGTGACCAGAATGGCCGTGCGGTCATCTTTGCTGGGGATTGTATTGCCGGCGATGATGAATTTGTTGGTCAGAAAACCAAGCGCTGCCAGCAGGACCAGAATGACCAGCCACAGGAATTTCGGTAATTTCAACATGTGCAGACACCCTTTTGAATATATCTATCCGGTTTTCGTCGTGGCAAGGGAATGCAGGGTCAACTTCCTGCGCTGGAAGGTTGGGCCGTCTACCCCAGCAACCGCCGCGCAATCACCTGCGCCTGAATTTCCGCCGCCCCCTCGAATATGTTCAGGATACGGGCATCGCACAGGATGCGGCTGATCTGGTATTCCAGCGCAAAGCCGTTGCCGCCGTGGATTTGCAGCGCGTTGTCCGCTGCCGCCCAGGCCACCCGCGCGCCCAGCAGTTTTGCCATGCCGGCCTCAAGGTCGCAGCGCTGGTCATGGTCCTTCTCCCACGCAGCGAAATAGGCCATCTGGCGGGCGATCATGATTTCCACCGCCATCATCGCCAGCTTGCCGGCCACACGCGGGAAATGGATCAGGGATTTGCCGAACTGTTTGCGGTCATTGGCGTATTGCATCCCGACCTCCAGCGCGTTTTGCGCAACCCCGATGGCGCGGGCGGCGGTCTGGATGCGGGCGGATTCAAAGGTCTGCATCAACTGTTTGAAGCCCTGCCCCTCGACCCCGCCCAGCAGGTTTTCACCCTTTACCCTGAAACCGTCAAAGCCCAGTTCGTATTCCTTCATGCCACGATAGCCCAGAACCTCGATCTCGCCGCCGCTCATGCCTTCGGTGGGGAAGGGGTTTTCATCGGTGCCCGGTGTCTTTTCGGCCAGAAACATCGACAGGCCCTTATAATCGGCGCTGTCGGGATCGGTGCGGGCCAGCAATGTCATTACATGGGTGCGGGCGGCGTGAGTGATCCATGTTTTGTTGCCGGTGATGGTGTAATCGTCGCCATCCTTCACCGCGCGGGTGCGCAGTGATCCCAGATCGGACCCTGTGTTAGGTTCGGTAAAGACCGCCGTTGGCAGGATTTCCGCGCTGGCGATTTTTGGCAGCCAGTGTTGTTTCTGCTCCTCGGTGCCGCCGCAGATAATCAGTTCCGCCGCGATTTCCGAGCGGGTGCCCAGCGACCCCACTCCGATATAGCCGCGCGACAGTTCTTCGGACACCACGCACATGCTGGCCTTGGACAGGCCGAAGCCGCCGTATTCCTCGGGGATGGTCAGGCCGAAAACGCCCAGTTCCGCCATTTCGGTGATGATCTCCATCGGGATCAATTCGTCCTTCAGGTGCCATTCATGGGCATTTGGCACCACGCGGTCATCGGCAAACCTGCGGAACTGTTCGCGGATCATTTCCAGCTCGTCATCCAGCCCCGTCGCGCCAAAGGTGGCGTGGCCGGCGTTTTCCTGCATCAGTGCAATCAGGTCCATGCGGGCCTGTGATGTGTTTCCATCGGCCATCAAGGTGGCGATTTCCGGCGTGTCCGGCATGGTCAGGCCGAAATCCCGAAGGCGGGCGATTTCACCCTGCGACATGGGGATACCGCCGGCAATCTGTGACAGGTATTCGCCGAAAGCGATTTGCAGGATCAGTTGCTCCATTTCGCCCAGCTTGCCGTCGCTGTTCAGCCGGTCGGCCCACGCGGCCATCTGGTGCAGCGCCTGCGAATAGGTCGCCAGCCATGACAGCGCATGTGCGGTATCCTGATGCTGCTCCAGCAACGCGCCCGAAACCCGTCCGTCCGCAACCACCTTTTCGCGCAGGTTTGTGGTGGCGTCATCCAGCAGGGATTGCACGGCTGGCAGGGTGGATTTGGCAAGGGTCAGGATGTCGGGTAGGGCCATGGTTTACGTCCTTTTGTCTGTCAGGAACGGCATAGGGGGAAAGGGATGGTTGCGCAACAAAAATACGTAATGGGTGTGAATTTTGAATAAATATGACGCAAGGAAATTCGCCTAACTGGTATAGGCCCCTAGATTGCACAGCTCTTTCAGATAGGTCGGCGCGTCTTTGGGTGCGATCACGTCAAAGGGAATGCGGTAAAGCAGGATATCCCCCTGATAGGCCGCCAACGTCCATCTGCCGGTGACCATTTCCGAGGGAAGATCAAAGGAATACAGCTGCGCGGAAAGGCGGTTTGCCTCGATAAATCCCTGCCAGCTTTGTTTGGTTGTGCCGGAGCCAATCAGCGGCGGGTGTGTGACGCGGAAGGTTACGCCGTCAAGGTTTGTGTCGCCCACAGCGCGGGTTTTCACACCGAAGGACAGGCCGGGGATAGCAGGCACAAGGGTGCCGCGGGATGAAAACTCGATGGTACCCGAAATGATATTGATTTCGCCGATGTCGGTGTCTGGCGCAGCGGCTGAACCGACAACATTAGTATCGCAGACCAGACCATATTCGAACCCGTCGATCAGATCGGAGTTGGTATAGATATTATCCTGTGCCGCAGCAAAAGTTCCGGCAAAAGCAAGGGCCGTAATCAACCACAAAACTGCTTTCGCCGGAAGTTTTATCATCCAATGACCACGGCTTTTACGTCGTCATCCACATAGTCCATATACTGGCCAAAGTTTTCGGCAAACATACCGACCAGCTTTGCCGCCTGTGCGTCATAGGCGTCTTTGTCGGCCCATGTATCACGCGGGTTCAGCAGGCTGTTGTCAACGTCATGCACGGCAACAGGAACCTCAAAGCCGAAATTCGGATCCTTGCGGAATTCGGCCCCGTTCAGCGATCCGTCAAGGGCTGCCGTCAGCAACCCGCGGGTGGCCTTGATCGGCATCCGTTTTCCGGTGCCATAGGCCCCGCCGGTCCAGCCGGTGTTGACCAGCCAGCAGGTGGCGTCATGATGGGCGATCTTGTCGCGCAGCAGGTTGCCATAGGCTTCGGGGCGGCGCGGCATGAAGGGGGCGCCGAAACAGGTGGAAAATGTCGGCTCCGGCTCGGTTACGCCACGCTCGGTGCCGGCAACCTTGGCCGTGAAGCCTGACAGGAAGTGATACATCGCTTGCGCCGGTGTCAGGCGGGCAATCGGGGGCAGCACGCCGAAGGAATCACAGGTCAACATGATGATGTTGTTCGGGTGCCCCGCCATTGAGGTTTTGGACGCATTCGAGATATAATGCAGCGGATAGGCGCAACGCATGTTGGCGGTCAGGCTGTCGTCGGTGAAGTCCAACTCGCGGGTTTCTTCGTCGTAAACCATATTCTCGATGATGGTCGCGAATTTGGTTGTGGTGGCGTAGATTTCCGGCTCGGCCTCTTTCGACAGGTTGATGGTTTTGGCGTAACAGCCACCTTCGAAATTAAAGATACCGTTGTCGGACCAGCCATGTTCGTCATCACCAATCAGGGTGCGCGACGGATCGGCCGACAGGGTGGTTTTACCGGTGCCCGACAGGCCAAAGAACACGGCCGCATCATCGGGGTTGCCGGTGGCGTGGTTGGCCGAACAGTGCATCGCCATGATGCCTTTGCCGGGCAGGATATAGTTCAGCAGGGTGAACACGCCCTTTTTGATTTCACCGGCATATTCGGTGTTACCGATCAGGATCAGCTTCTTGTCGAAATTCAGTGCAATCACCGTTTCCGTGCGACAGCCGTGGCGGGCGGGGTCGGCCTTGAAGCTGGGGCTGTTGATGATGGTGAATTCGGTTTCAAAGGTGTCCAGTTCGGCGCGCTCGGGGCGGCGAAGCATGGTGCGGGAAAACAGGCTTTGCCAGGCCAGTTCGGTGATCACACGCACATTCAGGCGGTTCGCCGGATCAGCGCCGCCAAACAGGTCCTGCACGAAATAATCGCGGCCCTTCATGTGCTCCAGCATATCGGCATGCAGAACATCGAATGCAGCCGCATCCATCGGCTGGTTGTTTTCCCACCAGATGTGATCCTCGACCGAGGGGGTGCGAACGATGAATTTATCGTTGGGGGAACGGCCGGTATATTGGCCGGTGCTGACCATAAAGGTGCCGCCGTTGCCGATGTGCCCCTCTTTGCGCAACACGGCCTGTTCAATCAGTGCAGGTTCCAGAATGTTGTAATATACGTTGCCCAGACCGGTGATCCCTTGATCTTCCAGTCGTTTGGCGGGATTCACCCGTCCAGTCATCATTTGCAAGCTCCTGTTGCCGCCTGTCAGCGGCCATTGCGATGTGGAATTCGGCGCGAAAAGGCCAGCAACGCGCCGGTCAGCGTTTGGCTGACAGGGGGGTCTTAGCATGGGGTCCGGTTGAAAAAACAGGGCGGTTTGGCACAGTTAGCGCAACCAATTACCATTAATGCGACAAGATTCGCATCTTATGTGAGACATATTAGCCATTGGTGGCCTTTTTTGGCTGGAATAGGTGCTGCGCAAGCTTGCGATTCGCAGATTACAGTTGAATTGAAAAGGAAGACGCGTGATTGTAGTATAAAAAATAATAAACCGAGGCAGCATAAGGAATTCCCCATGGCGAAAATCGCATTGGTGGACGACGACAGGAATATTCTGACGTCCGTCGCAATGACTCTCGAAGCGGAAGGTTTCGAGGTTGTAACCTATAATGATGGTCAGGCCGCGCTGGACGGCTTTAATATCGGCCTGCCCGATCTGGCTGTTCTGGATATCAAGATGCCCCGCATGGATGGTATGGACCTGCTGCAACGCTTGCGCCAGAAAACCAAGATGCCGGTGATTTTCCTGACCTCCAAGGATGACGAGATCGACGAGGTCCTGGGCCTGCGCATGGGGGCCGACGATTACGTCAAAAAGCCTTTCTCGCAGCGTTTGCTGGTCGAACGTATCCGCGCCTTGTTGCGCCGTCAGGACGCGATTGAAAATAATACCGTTGGCGACACCGAAGAAACCAAGGTGATCGAACGGGGCAATCTGCGGATGGATCCATTGCGCCATTCGGTCAGTTGGAAAGGAAAGGAAGTTTCCCTGACAGTAACCGAATTCCTGTTGCTTCAGGCCCTTGCCCAACGGCCCGGGTTTGTCAAAAGCCGTGATCAGCTGATGGATGTGGCCTATGACGATCAGGTCTATGTCGATGACCGCACAATCGACAGCCATATCAAACGTCTGCGCAAGAAAATGCGCACAGCGGACGATGATTTCTCGGCGATTGAGACCCTCTATGGCATCGGATACAGATACAACGAAGAATGAGCATTGTATCGGGGATAGATGTGTTTCGCGGCAAATCGACAAAAAATGCTGACATCGCGCTGGGCGAGGACTGGGATGGTCCGGACCAGACGCAGGATTCGGCCAGAAGTTCACGGCGTAAACGCCGTGGGCTGGTGTCGATCAACCGGTCGCCGCTTGCCCGCAAGATCATTACCTTTAACCTGATTGCGATTATTATCCTTGTTGCCGGTGTGCTGTACCTGAACCCGTTTCGCGACAGTCTGGTTTTGCAGCGGGAACAGGGGTTCGTGACCGAAGCCGGATTGATTGCCGATGTGTTCGAAGCACAAATGCAAGCCAGCGGCGTGGAAGATTTTTCAGACAGCGCACAGGTTGCATCCACGCTGGAAAACCTGGATCTGCCTGTTGGTATTGAGGTGTTCGTTTTCGATCCGGATCAAAAACTTGTCAGTATGACCCGCAGTCAGGCTGATCCAGATAGCGCCACGGTTACCAGTTTGCAGAAAGACACCCGTAGCACTCTGATTACCGATTTTCTGAATGCGGTCTGGGAAAGCGTTTCGGGCTTGTTGGCCCCCAAATCCGCACTGGATTCGGAAGCAATAGCAAAAAGCATGGCAGAAGAACTGGTTGCACCGGCGCTTGCCGGGGAAACCAGGGTTAAATCCGGTTACGATGATACCGGCGAAATCATTTTTTCGGTGGCCAAGCCGATTGTCCGTAACGGGGCACCTGTAGGTGCAATTGCTGTCACGACGGCTGCCGGTGAAATTGACCATCTTGTGCGCGCCGAGCGTGAACAGATTTTGCAGATGTTCGTGATCGCTATTCTGGTGTCGATCGGGTTAAGTCTTGTGCTGGCCTCGACCATTGCCAACCCGTTGTCCGATCTGGCCGCTGCTGCCGAACTGGGCCGTGACAGGGATGCCCGCAAGCTGAACCCAGGGCGTATCCGTATCCCCGATATGACAGCGCGGCCTGATGAAATCGGGCGCCTGTCAGTTGCGTTGCGCGGGATGGTTGCCGCGCTATATGACCGGATCGATGCCAACGAACAGTTTGCCGCCGATGTGGCGCATGAAATCAAGAACCCGCTGGCATCCCTGCGCTCGGCGGTCGGGTCTTTGCGGATTATCAAAAAGGATGAACAGCGCAACAAACTGCTGGATGTGGTCGAACATGACGTGCGCCGGCTGGATCGTCTGGTTAGCGATATTTCCAATGCTTCGCGGCTGGACAGCGAATTGGTCAAGGAAGAAGAAGAAAGCTTTGATCTGTTGAAAACCGTCTCAAACATTGGCGAATATCTGGGGCAGGAAGCCTCGAAAAAAGGGGTGGAGCTGATTACAGATCTGCCGCCGGATTCAATTGTCATATATGGCCTTGAGGCACGGTTGGCGCAGGTGTTTGTGAACCTGATCACCAATGCGATTTCCTTTTGCGAGGAAGGCGATGCCATCCGCGTTTGGGCTCGGAGGCGGGAAAACCGGATACTGGTGGTGGTCGAAGACACTGGCCCCGGCATTCCGGATCAGGCACTGCACAAGGTGTTCAACCGGTTTTATTCCGAACGTCCGGCAGAGCACTATGGCAATAACTCGGGCCTTGGCCTGTCGATTTCCAAACAGATCATCGAAGCCCACGGTGGTGTAATCTGGGCTGAAAACATTCGCCCGACCGAGGCCGACATCACGTCAGAACCGCTGGGTGCGCGGTTTGTCGTGGGCCTGCCCTTGTAGGTATGGGCACCCGCGTGAATGGCCCGCTTGTTGTTCATGCCTCGTCTGTTGCTGTTGATGGCAGGGCTGTGCTGGTGATCGGCCCTTCGGGGTCGGGTAAATCCGCGCTTTGCTTGCAGTTGATGGCTTTGGGCGCCACGTTGGTTGCGGATGATCGCACGGTATTGCAATCCGGCGAGGGCGGTATTCTGGCCCGCGCCCCCGAAACGATTGACGGTATGATCGAGGCCCGTGGCGTTGGCCTGCTGGCCGCCGACAGTTGCGTGGCCCGCGTTGCATTGGTGGTCGATCTGGAACAGCTGGAAACCGACCGTCTGCCGCCGCATCGCACCTACAATTTACTTGGCCAAAAAGCCCCCTTGCTGCACAAAGTAGAAGCTGCGCATTTTCCGGCAGCGATTCTACAATATCTGAAAGGCGGGCGAAGCGCGTGATATGACGGCCAGCAATCAATCGACACCCAAAACAAGCGACCAGCGGGTTGTGCTGGTAACCGGCCCGTCAGGCGCTGGCCGCTCGACCGCCATCAAGGTGCTTGAGGATGCGGGTTACGAGGCGATCGACAACCTGCCCTTGTCGCTGTTGCCGCGTCTGCTGGATGGACCGCCAATCGGTCACCCGCTGGCGCTGGGCATCGATGTGCGCAACCGCGATTTCAGCACCGCCGCCCTGATCGAGATGATCGAGACCCTTTCCCGCACAGACGGGCTGAAAGTTGAATTGCTGTATCTGGATTGCAGCACCGATGTTCTGGTGCGCCGCTATTCCGAAACGCGCCGCCGGCATCCACTGGCGCCGGCCAAATCCCCGATTCAGGGGATTGAACAGGAAATCGATTTACTGGTGCCGATCCGCGCGCGTGCCGACGTGTTGCTGGATACATCCACCATGTCCCCGCATGATCTTAGGGCCGAGGTTGAACGCTGGTTTGCCCCTGAAACAGGGCAGCAGCTGGCGGTGTCTGTCCATTCCTTTTCCTATAAACGCGGTGTGCCGCGCGGGGTGGATATGATTTTTGACTGCCGCTTTCTGAAAAACCCCCATTGGGAGGAAAGCCTGCGCAGCTTTGACGGGCGCAATAAAGAGGTGGCCGATTATATCGCCACCGATCCGCGGTTTGCTGCGTTCTTTGGCAAGGTGAAGGAGCTGATTAATATGCTTCTGCCCGCCTATATCGAAGAAGGCAAAGCGCATCTGTCAATCGGGTTTGGATGCACCGGCGGTCAGCACAGATCAGTTGCCGTGGCGGAAAAGCTGGTGAATGCCCTTGCGCAGGATGGGTGGCAGGTGTCTATTCGTCATAGGGAAATGGAACGAAAGGCCCAGAACGGGTCTGCAAGCAGTCGGGGTGACAAATCGTGATCGGCATTGTGATTGTCGCGCACGGGGGATTGGCCAGAGAATATCTGTCCGCTGTCGAACATGTTGTCGGCAAGCAAACAGGGATTCGCACCATCGCCATCGAAAACGACTGTGACCGCGAAGGCAAAAGGGATGAAATCCGTGCTGCCGCCGAAGATGTTGATACCGGCGATGGCGTTGTTGTGGTGACAGATATGTTTGGCGGCTCTCCCTCGAACCTGTCACTGGGGGCCTGTTGCAAGAAGGATCGCAAGATCCTGTATGGCGCAAACCTGCCGATGCTGGTGAAGCTGGCCAAATCGCGCGATAAACCGTTTGACGAAGCGGTGTCTGCGGCGCTTATTGCGGGGCGAAAGTATATAGATTGTATTGACGGAACAAATGGATAGCCCCTTATGAGCAACCGCCAGACAATGAAAATAACCAATGAAAAGGGGCTGCATGCGCGGGCCTCGGCCAAATTTGTCGAAATGGTCGAGGAACACGATGCCAGCGCCGAGGTGTTCAAGGACGGGATGAGCGCATCCGGGGATTCGATCATGGGGCTTTTGATGTTGGCAGCCTCGGTCGGAACCTCTATTGAGGTTGAGACGACAGGCCCTGAAGCCGACAAATTGATGGATGCACTAAAGGTGCTTGTGGCCGACCGTTTCGGCGAAGACATGTAAGGTGACTGGAAAACTCTTGGTGGATAGTGCGCAAGATAAACCGGCGGAACAGGATTCCGACTATGTGCCCTACAAGCGGCAGAAATTGTCCTACGCCAATACCTTCAAGAACCCGTTCAAGGTGCTGGTTATCCGGGCGATGGAATGGGGCACTGGTAAAATCCCCCTGCTGCGCCTGATCCGCAAATTCGAGCAGGAAGGCGTTGTGAGTGGCCAACCATTCTTTACCCGCGCCCTTCAATTGATGCAGATTGACGTTGTGACGCCCGAAGAACAGATTGCCAAAATCCCCCCTACAGGGCCGATGATCGTGGTGGCGAACCACCCGCATGGTTTGGTGGATGGTCTGGTTCTGGCGGAATTGATTGGCAAGGTGCGCACCGATTACAAAATCCTGACCCGTAGCCTGTTGACCGGCATCCCCGAGATCGAAAAATTCATGCTGCCCGTGGCCTTCCCGCACGAGGAAAATTCGCAACGCCTGAATATCAACATGCGCAAAGAGGCGATGTCCCACCTGAAAGACGGCGGCGTGATTGTGCTGTTTCCGGCGGGGGTTGTGGCCTCAAGCAAAACCTTTTTCGGCCCCGCGATCGAGGCCGAGTGGAACCCCTTCACCGCCAAAATGATATTGCGGTCCGGTGCCACCGTGGTGCCAATCTATTTTCCCGGTCGCAACACGCGCACCTATCTGATTGCCAACCTGGTTTCGGCGACAATCCGTCAGGGGCTGCTGTTGCACGAGGTGGTGAAAGCACTGAAGAAACCGCAAGCACCGATCATCGGCGAGCCGATCCCGCCAGAAGAAGTGGTGGAATGGTCCAAAGATCCGCGCGGGTTTATGGCGTGGTTGCGGGATAAAACACTGGCGTTAAAGCCGAAAATCTAGCGCGTCGGCACCGGTGTTTCACCACGGTAATCGTAAAACCCGCGGCCCGATTTGCGGCCCAGCCAACCGGCCTCGACATATTTGGTCAGCAGCGGGCAGGGGCGGTATTTGGTATCGGCCAGCCCGTCGTGCAGCACGTTCATGATCGCCAGACAGGTATCCAGCCCGATGAAATCGGCCAGTTCCAGCGGACCCATCGGGTGGTTGGCCCCCAGTCGCATGGACGTGTCGATGGATTGCACCGAGCCGACGCCTTCGTAAAGCGTGTATACCGCCTCGTTGATCATCGGCATCAGGATGCGGTTGACGATGAAGCCGGGGAAATCCTCGGCGGTGGCGGCGGTTTTGCCCAGCCGCTCCACCACATCGTGGCAGGCCTTGAATGTTTCTTCGTCCGTGGCAATCCCGCGGATCAGTTCGACCAGTTGCATGACCGGCACGGGGTTCATGAAATGGAACCCCATGAATTTTTCCGGCCGGTCGGTGCGGGATGCAAGGCGGGTGATCGAAATCGAGGATGTGTTCGAGGTCAGTAAAGTATGCGGTTGAAGATGCGGAATCAGATCCTCGAAAATGGCGGTTTTGATCGACTCGCGTTCGGTTGCAGCCTCGATCACCAGATCGGTCTGGCCAAGGTCGGGCAGCTTTAGCGTGGTTTTGATGCGCCCAAGGGCTGTGGCCTTGTCTTCGGCCGTAATTTTCTCGCGGCTGACCTGCCGTTCCATGTTGCGATCAATCAGCGCGCGCGCCTTGTCCAGCGCCTCGCTCGACATGTCGGCCATGATGATATCATAGCCCGCCAAAGCGCAAACATGGGCAATCCCGTTGCCCATCTGACCCGCGCCGACAATACCGATTTTTTGAACTTCCATAGCACACCTCGTGACTGCTTGGGGCGACTTTACGGCCTGTATGCAGAGGGGGCAAGGCGCTAAAAATTACGGCAAATTGTTGGTTTAGCTATTTGGAAACTCCTTTGCGCGAATCTGTCTTTGGGTGAATCGAAACAAGGGGTGGGTGGAATGACCTATTTGAATCTGGGCGAATGTGCCCTTGACTATTATCCGTGCAGATACGGGAAATCGAAATTGCTGTTTCGCGGGCCGCGTCGGGAAATGACGGGGGATTTTATCGCGATGATCGGCAGCACGGAAACTTACGGCAAATTCATTGAAAAACCGTTTTCCGCGCTGGTCGAACATGCAATCGGCATGGAAACCGTAAACTTTGGCTGTGTAAACGCCGGGGTGGATGTGTTTATCAACGAACCTTCCGTGCTCGAGGCCTGCGGCAATGCGCGGGTGACGGTTATTCAGGCGCTGGGGGCGCAGAATATGACCAACCGGTTTTACGCCGTGCATCCGCGCCGCAATGACAGGTTTTTACGGGCTTCGGCCTTGCTGAAAACCATCTACAGCGAGGTGGATTTTGCCGAGTTCAGTTTTACCAAACATCTGATGAACGCATTGCAGGCCATATCGCCGGAACGGTTTTCGGTGGTGCAGGGTGAATTGCGGGCGGCGTGGGTGGCGCGCACAAAGCTGTTGATCAACAAGATCGAGGGCAAGACCATTCTGTTGTGGTTTTCCGACCGCTCGCCAGATAGTCCACCGGTGCCAAACGGATTGGGGCGCGACCCGCTGTTCGTGGATCGCAGCATGGTCGAGGAAATCCGACCGCATGTGTCCGAAGTGGTCGAGGTTGTGCCAGACGTGCTGACACTGGCCAAAGGGACCGAGGGGATGATCTATTCCCCGCTGGATGAACTGGCCGCCCGCGAACTGATGGGGGTTGGGGCGCATGAACAAGTGGCGGCCGCATTGGTCGAGCCGTTGAAACACTTGCTGTAAACAAAAAGGCCCGCCGGATATGGCGGGCCTTTTGACGATTTCATATCGGCTTACAGCGCGTCGATCAGCGCCGGAACCGCATCGAACAGGTCGGCAACCAGCCCGTAATCGGCAACCTGGAAAATCGGCGCTTCTTCGTCTTTATTGATGGCGACGATGATCTTGCTGTCTTTCATGCCGGCCAGATGCTGGATCGCACCGGAAATGCCGACCGCGATATACAGTTCGGGCGCAACCACCTTGCCGGTCTGGCCAACCTGCCAGTCGTTCGGGGCATAGCCGGAGTCAACTGCCGCACGGGACGCACCAACAGCAGCACCCAGTTTATCGGCCAGTTTTTCGATCAGCGCAAAGTCGTCTTCCGACCCGACACCACGACCACCAGAAACCACGATACCGGCCGAGGTCAGCTCGGGTCGATCGCTTTCGGCAACCTTGTCTTCAACCCATTCGGACAGGCCGGGGTTGGCAACAGCAGGCGCGGCTTCGACAGCGGCAGAACCACCTTCGCCAGCGGCGTCAAAGGTTGTGGTGCGAACGGTCAGAACCTTTTTGCCATCGGTGGATTTCACCGTCTGGATCGCGTTGCCCGCATAGATCGGGCGTTCAAACGTATCGCCATCCACCACGCCGGAAATATCGGTGATCACCATCACATCCAGCAGTGCGGCAACCCGTGGCATCACGTTTTTCGCAGATGCGGTAGCAGGGGCAACGATATGGTCGTAATCGCCAGCCAGCGCCACGATCAGATCGGCAACCGGTTCGGCCAGATCGTGACCATAGGCAGCATCATCGGCGCACAGCACCTTGGACACGCCATCCAGTTTCGCAGCCGCTTCGGCCGCACCGGAACAGCCGGCACTGGCACACAGGATGGTCACATCGCCCAGCATTTTCGCGGCGGTCAGGGTTTTTGCAGTTGCATCAACAGCCAATTCGCTGCCGTTCACTTCTGCCAATAGTAATACAGCCATCAGACAACCCCCGCTTCTTTGAGTTTCGCAACAAGTTCGGCCACATCCGCCACCTTCACACCCGCAGCACGGGTTTCAGGTTCGCCGGTTTTCACAACGGTCAGACGCGGGGTGACATCGACGCCGTAATCGGCGGCGGTTTTTTCATCCAGCGGCTTTTTCTTGGCCTTCATGATGTTGGGCAAGCTGGCGTAGCGTGGCTCGTTCAGACGCAGATCAACGGTGATGATGGTTGGCATCTTGACCTTGATCGTTTGCAAACCGCCGTCCACCTCGCGGGTGACGGTGGCGTGATCGCCATCGATGTCCACTTCGGAGGCAAAGGTGGCCTGCGACCAGCCCAGCAATGCTGACAGCATCTGGCCGGTGGCGTTCATGTCGTTGTCGATCGCCTGTTTTCCTGCCAGAACCAGATCGGGCTTTTCTTCATCCACGATGGCCTTCAGGATTTTGGCAACGGCCAGCGGCTCGATGTCCTGATGCACATCATCGGCGGCAATCACCAGAATGGCGCGGTCAGCGCCCATCGCCAAAGCGGTGCGCAGGGTTTCCTGTGCCTGTTTGACACCGATGGAAACGGCAACCACTTCTTCGACCTTGCCCGCTTCGCGCAGGCGGATCGCTTCTTCTACCGCGATTTCGTCAAAAGGGTTCATCGACATTTTGACATTGGCGAGATCAACACCCGATCCGTCCGCTTTGACGCGAACCTTCACGTTGTAGTCGATCACGCGCTTGACTGGCACTAGCACCTTCATCAGCGTATCTCTCCTATTAATTCCCCCACAAAGGGCGGAGTTGTCCAAGCTCTCGCAGGTTTGTTAGCCCAGTGTCGCGGTGAAAAACAGAGCAAAATCGACATGAATAGACATGGCGACGCCGCGTTTTGCGGTTTTCGGGGGTTTAACGGTTGGCGCCGGGCACCCATAGCACATCTTTTGCGCCATTTTCATTGGCAACACGGCTGGCCACAAAGAACCAGTCGGACAAACGGTTCAGGTATTTCACCGCCGCCGGATTGACAGATTCGCTGGCCGCCAGTTCCACAGCCAACCGCTCGGCGCGGCGTGAAACCGTGCGGCACAGATGCAGATGCGCGGCCAGCGGACTGCCGCCGGGCAGGATAAAGGACCGAAGCGTGGCAAGGTTGGCGTTCATCGCGTCGATCTCGCCTTCCAGCCGCTCGACTTGCGAGGTGGCCAGCCGCAGGGGCGGGTATTCGGCGTCTTTGTCTTTGTCCATTTCAGGGCGGCACAGATCGGCCCCCAGATCGAACAGATCGTTCTGGATCAGCGCCAGCATATCGTGCATGTCGCCGTTGGCGTGCAGACGGGCAAGGCCGACGGTGGCGTTTACCTCGTCCACAGTGCCATAGGCCGCAACGCGCGGCGAGGTTTTGGGCACGCGGGTGCCATCCCCCAACGCGGTTTCGCCGCTATCGCCGGTTTTGGTGTAAATCTTGTTCAGAACGACCATGATCTAGCCTTTGCTACGGATATAGAGAAACAGCAACAGCAGCACCACGGCAATGGCCTGTGCATAGATGCGGAACCGCATCAGCCGGTTGGCGTGATTGCGGTTGAATTCACCACCCTTGGCAAAGCCGCCGATGCCCAGCATCAGGATAACCACCACCACCAGACAGGCAGCGGCAAGGGTCAGAAATAGGGGGTCTTGAAGCATGTCGCGTTTCCTTATGTTGCCGGTTTAGCCCTTTAGCAGGATCCAGTCAAAGGCGCGGGTCGACAGGATGCGGCGAAAGAAACCGGAAAGGTATGTGGGGACCGTAACATAGTAACGCGGTTTTGGTCGCTTTGATTCCAGCGCATGGATCAGCTTTTTCGTGACCGCCGAAGCTGGCAGTTCGAATTTGTCAGGTTCGCCGCTGGTGTCATACAGGCGCGGACGCAGACCGAACTCGTACAGTTTGCGCAGGGCGGAATTTTCCCAGTCGATCCATTTTTCAAAATGCGGTTGGGCGTTGACGCGGATTTTACTGGTGATCGGACCGGGTTCGATCAGGATCACGTCAATCGGCTGGCTGTGCATTTCCAGACGCAGCACATCGGTCAGCCCCTCCAGCGCGAATTTGGTTGAAACATAGGCTCCGCGAAACCGCAAAGCGGCCAGCCCCAGAACCGAGGAACAGTTGATTATCCGCCCGTGCCCCTGCGCCCGCATCACCGGAATTATCTGACGGGTCAGGTCATGATAGCCAAACAAATTAACCTCGTAGATTGCGCGCAGGGCGTCACGGGGCAGATCCTCGAGGGCACCGGGAATGGCATAGGCGCCGTTGTTATATAGCGCGTCCAGCGTGCCGCCGGTGCGCGACAGGGTTTCGGTGACGGCGGCTTTGACCGACGTCTCGTCGGCATAATCCAGAGCGAAACTTTCCAGCCCTTCACCGCGCAGGCGTTCGCAATCGGATTCCTGACGGCAGGTCGCAAACACCCGCCAGCCGCGTTTGTGCAACGTATGCGCCGCGTCATAGCCGATGCCCGAAGAACAACCGGTGATCAGAATGGATTTTTCGCTCATTTCCCTGCCTTGTTTTTGTTATGCGGGTTGGCGCAGTTCCTAGAAATTCACCGAAACCCCCGGCAAATTCAGCGCCTTCATCAGTTCGCGCAGCTCCTGACGGGCGGCGACATTGGAAATATTCATCTGCCCTTTGACGCCGACATCGCGCAAATCCAGCAGGGTCAGGCCGCGCGGGAAAAGTTCACGGAAAATGACCCGCTCGCCAAACCCCGGTGCGATGCGAAAACCGATACGTTTTGACAGGGCATTCAGGGCCTGCTCCATCTTTTCCTTGTTGTGCATCCGCTGTGCGGCCAGACGGTTGCGCACCACCACCCAGTCAATAGAGGGCAATCCGGCCTGCGCCCGCAATTGCCGCGCGTTCCAGACCATTTCGGAATAGACAGAAGGGCTGAGGATTTTACCGCTATCCGGATCCATATGCGCCAGCAGGTCGAAATCGACAAAGCTGTCGTTCAGCGGGGTGATCAATGTGTCGGCCAGCGAATGGGCCACCTGTGACAATCGGGTGTGCGACCCGGGACAGTCGATCAGAATGAAATCATTGTCCGGCTCCAGCGTAGCAACGGCGGCTGACAGACGATGGTCGTAAACATTTTCGCCCGGCTTCAGTTTGGCACGATCCACATCCGGCAGGTCGTGGTAATCTGGCATCGGCAGTTTGACATCATGGGTTTCGCAATAGGTGCGGCGGTTTTCGACATAGCGGCCAAAGGTGCGTTGCCGCAAATCCAGATCCAGCGCGCCAACACTATGGCCCATCCGGACCAGTGCCGTTGCCACATGCATCGAGGTGGTCGATTTACCCGAGCCACCCTTTTCGTTCCCCACAACAATAATATGCGCCAAAACAATACACCCCGTTCATTCGCTAATACTGCGCCCCAGTGCGCTATGGGCACTATATGCAGTGGCTTGGCTTATGGGAAGCCGTGATCAGGCTCTATTACTGCGAATTACGAGTATTTGGCATCCTGTGTTATAAAGGCGGAATTATCAGCAGTGTTTATTGCAGGAGGTAGATTATGAAACTTCTTTGGTTGCTTTCCAGTGTATTTATGCTTGCCGGATGCGAGACGGAACCACCGGTCGAACCAACTGATGGCCCCTGCGGTCCGGGGGCATGGATTATTACCACCGGTCCGGATGGCATTGTGTGCACACCCAACGGGTGGTGAATTCTGGCCTACTCAAACGAAAAACGCCGCCCTGTTTTCCAGTGCGGCGTTTTCAAATCCGAAAGGGGGATATGGCCTAGAAGCCAAGCCCTTCGTATTTCTTTTTGAACTTGGACACACGGCCACCGGCATCCATCAAACGGGTGCCGCCGCCGGTCCAGGCGGGGTGAACCGACGGGTCGATTTCCAGCGACATTGTTTCGCCTTCGGTCCCGTAGGTCGATTTCATTTCTACAATCGTGCCGTCGGTCATTTTGACGTTGATTGTGTGGTAGTCGGGGTGAATATCTTTTTTCATCTCCGCACTCCTTAAGATTTTTTGGGCTTGTAGTTGGTGTCTTCGGCGATACGCGCCGATTTACCGCGACGGCTGCGCAGATAGTACAGTTTGGCGCGGCGCACACGGCCACGACGCACAACTGTGATGCTGTCGATGTTGGTTGAATGCAGCGGGAACACACGTTCCACACCTTCGCCAAAGGAAATCTTGCGCACGGTGAACGATCCGGCAATGCCCGAACCGTTTTTGCGGCTGATGCAGACACCTTCGTAGTTCTGCACACGGGTGCGGGTGCCCTCGGTTACCTTGTAACCTACGCGGATGGTATCACCCGCCTTGAAATCGGGAATGTCTTTGCCAAGCGCAGCGATTTGCTCGGCTTCCAGTTCTGCGATCAGGTTCATCTGAAACGCTCCTTCATAAATGCTCACGGTTTGCCCGCGAAGTGTTGGCGCGCCCCTATTGCTCTTGGTCTTCTTCCGGGTCCCTATCGTGTTTCTCACAATAAGCCCGCCAGAGATCAGGTCGACGTTTCTTTGTCAGCCTTTCGGCCATCTCCTGTCGCCAGTCGGCTATTTTCGCGTGATGGCCGGACAGAAGAATTTCCGGTACCTCGCGACCCTTCCAGACGGCAGGCCTTGTATACTGCGAGTGTTCCAGCAACCCGTCCGAGAATGATTCCTCTTCGGTGGATGCCTGGTTCCCCAAGACGCGCGGTATAAGACGGACTGTGGCATCAATCAAGGCCTGTGCTGCAATCTCGCCGCCTGTCAGGACGAAATCGCCCAAAGAAACCTCTTCTATCGCGAATTCTTCGATCACGCGCTCGTCTACACCCTCGAAACGGCCACAAAGCAGGGTCATTCCGTCAGCTTTTGCGAATCGCTGTGCCATCGCCTGTGTCAGGGGTTTGCCGCGTGGCGACAGGTAAATCACCGGCCATTTGGCACGATCGGTCGGGGTGCCCTGTTGCGCCTTTTCCAGCGCCTTGCCCACCACATCGGCCCGCAGCACCATGCCGGCACCGCCACCGGATGGGGTGTCATCGACGTTCTTGTGCTTGCCTTCGCCAAAGGGGCGCAGGTCAATGGTTTCCAACTGCCACAGCCCTTCTTGCAGAGCCTTGCCGGTCAGGGATGCGCCCAGCACACCGGGAAATGCCTCGGGGAACAGGGTGACCACCTTGACCCGCCAGGCGTTGGCCAGTTGCGGGGCCTCGCCCATCAGATCACGCGGTTGCAGCGTGGCGGTGATGGTTTTGCGACCGTGCGATTTGGTCAGCGGGGGTTTGGTTGGCTTTGACATGTGTTGCGCCTTACAGCGCCCCTTCGGGCGGATCGGCGATGATGCGGCCTGCAGTCAGGTCAACGGTTGGCACCACTTCGCGGGTAAAGGGCAGCAGGATGGTGTTGCCCCCCGTGCTTGGCATGATCTCCAGCAGGTCGCTGGCACCGTGGTTTTGCACCGCGTGGACCTTGCCCAGAACCGTGCCGCCGGTGTCCAGAACGGTCAGGCCGATCAGGTCGGCGTGGTAGAATTCGTCATCCGGCAGGGCGGGCAGTTGACCGCGTCGCGCAAACAGGCGGATACCTTTCAGGTCGTCGGCCATCTCTTTGTTCGTGATCCCCTCGACCCGAGCCACCAGCGCACCCTTGATGCTGCGGGTGATGGTGATGGCATAGCTGTGCTTGCCGTCCTCGGTGGTCAGGGGGCTGTAGGCGGCGATCGCTTCGGGATCGGCGCAGAAACTTTTCAGGCGCACCTCGCCTTTGACACCGTAAGAGCCGGAAAAAGCCCCGACACAGATGTGGTCTGTTGGCATCGTCTATCGCTCCAGTATGTCCAGCGTCGTGCTGCGGGTTTCCCAGCCGACTTGTTGCAGGGTGGGGGTGGTCTTGTTTTCCTCGGGCCAGCCGACGCAAAGATAGGCGATCAGCGACCAGCCCGCAGGCACGTCCAGATCGCGGGTCAGGCGGGCGGGGTCAAGGATGGAAACCCAGCCAACGCCCAGCCCTTCGGTGCGGGCGGCCAGCCAGAACTGGGTGATCGCGGCCACAACCGAATAGCGGCGGGTTTCGGGCATGGTGGCAGCGCCAAGGCCCTGCCCTTTGGGGGTTTCGTCATCGCAGAACACGGCGAACTGAACGGGTGCATCGCGCATCCCGCTTAGTTTAAGCCCTGAATATATTTGTGCTTTTTCGCCGGAATAGCCCTTCAGGGCATCGGCATTCGCGGCCTCGAAATTGGCAATCGCGGCATCGCGGGCGGGTTGCGAGGTGACACGCACAATCCGCCAGGGTTCGGACAGACCGACCGAGGGGGCCAGATTGAACGTCGACAAACAACGATCAACAATAGCCCCCTCGACCGGATCCGTGCGAAAGCGGCGCACATCGCGCCGCCAGCGCAGAAGCTGGGTAAACTCTTGCCGGAACTGATCGGAAAAATCAGGCATGAGTAAACCTGAACTGCCGATTACTCGGCAGCATTTTCCTCGGGCGCGGCTTCTTCAGCAGGAGCAGCAGCTTTTGCGGCCTTTTCCTCGGCGCGGGCAACGGCTTTGTCACCGGGTTTGCCTTTGTTGGGGTTGTTGCGGGTTTTCTTTTCCAGAACGCCGGCAGCTTCCAGAAAACGCGATACGCGGTCGGTCGGCTGTGCACCTTCGCCCAGCCAGTATTTCACGCGCTCCATGTCCATTTTCACGCGCTCTTCGGAATCCTTGGGCAGCAGCGGGTTGTATGTGCCCAGCTTTTCGATGTAACGGCCATCGCGGGGCATCCGGCTGTCAGCCGCAACGATGCGATAAAAAGGACGTTTCTTGGAACCGCCGCGTGCGAGACGAATTTTCATAGCCATGTGATATTCTCCTATAAATGGCGTGGTGTGGCGGGGTGAACCCCGCCCTACATCAGGTTTTGTGTTTGTTGTGGTGTTGGATGACTTCCTGAATGATGAAGTTCAGGAATTTCTTGGCGAATTTCGGGTCGAGGTCGGCTTTTTCGGCCAGTTCCTCGAGTCGTGCGATCTGTGCTGCCTCGCGCGCCGGATCAGAGGCGGGCAGGTCATGTTCGGCCTTCAGTTTGCCCACGGCCTGCGTGTGGCTGAAGCGTTCGGCCAGCGTATAGACAAGGATCGAATCCAGCCGGTCGATGCTCTTGCGGTGGTCTTTCAGCAGTTCCGCGGCGCGGGTGACGGGATCAGTCATTGGGGCCTCCGGTCTGTACCTTTTGTACAATCGAGGGGGTGAAACGTACAATCATGACAGCGCCTCCGGTGCGGGGTGGCGATACATGCGGGTGGTGCCCATCTGTTCGTTTTCATAGACTCGGTCCAGCACACAGCCCAGCCGTTCGGCCAGCGCGATCGACCTGACATTATCGGGCACGATGTTGCTGGTCATGGTGGTGAAGCCCATTTCCCCGTAGGCATGTTCACGCACGGCCAAGGCGGCCTCATAGGCGTAACCCTTGCCTTCGGCATTCCGGAACACCACCCAGCCGATTTCCGGTTCGGGCCAGCCTTCGGGGTTCCAGATGCCGACGATGCCACAGGGCCGGTTGTCGGTTTTGGTCACGACGGTGAAATATCCGTAACCGCGCAATTGCCAGTGGCCGATGGAACTGGCGAACCAGCGCCATGCCTCGGAGCGCGAGGCCGTGTCGCCAAAACCGGCCGAGCGTTCGGTATCGGCAAAGAATTCGGCCAGCGGCTCGAAATCCTCGGCGACAGGGCCGCGCAGGATCAGGCGTTCGGTTTCAAGGGTGGGGATGGTCAGGGTCATTTCTTTTTACCAAACCCCGACAGCCCCGGCGGTAGCGAGCCGCCACCCAGACCGGGCAGTTTGCCGCCCATCTGTTTGGCCGCGGCTTCCATTGCCTTTGGGTCCATGTTCTGCAATTCGCCAGCCATGCCGTGACCGCCTTTGCCAAACATGCCGCCCATGGCTTTTTTCAGCATCCCGCCTTTGCCCATTTTGCCCATCTTCTTCATCATGTCGGCCATCTGGCGGTGCATCTTCATCAGCTTGTTCAGCTCGGACACTTCCAGACCGGCACCACGCGCGATGCGTTTCTTGCGCGAGGCCTGCAACAGTTTGGGATTGGCGCGTTCGCGTTTGGTCATCGAATTGATCAGCGCGATCTGGCGTTTCAGGATGCTGTCGTCAAAACCGGCATCTTCCACCTGTTTCTTCATCTTGCCCATGCCAGGCATCATGCCCATGATACCTTCCATGCCGCCCATTTTCAGCATCTGTTCCAGCTGCTGTTTCAGGTCGTTCATGTTGAACTGACCCTTCTGGAACCGCTTCATCATGCGTTCGGCCTGTTCGGCCTCGATGGTTTCCTGTGCCTTTTCGACCAGCGATACAATGTCGCCCATGCCAAGGATCCGGCCCGCCACACGTTCGGGGTGGAATTCCTCGAGCGCGTCCATCTTTTCGCCAAGGCCGACGAATTTGATCGGCTTGCCGGTGACAGCGCGCATGGACAGGGCCGCACCGCCGCGGCCGTCGCCGTCCATACGGGTCAGGACCACGCCGGACACACCGACCTTGCTGTCGAATTCCTCGGCCACGTTCACCGCGTCCTGACCGGTCAGGCCATCGACCACCAGCAGGGTTTCGCGCGGGTTGGCGATGTCGCGCACGGATTGCACTTCGTCCATCAACACTTCGTCGATGTGAAGGCGACCGGCGGTGTCCAGCATATAGACGTCATAGCCGCCCATCGTCGCCTGCTGTTTGGCGCGTTTGGCGATGTCCACGGCGGACTGGCCTTTGACGATCGGCAGGGTATCAACGCCGATTTGCGTGCCCAACACGGCCAGCTGTTCCTGCGCGGCAGGGCGCTGCACGTCCAATGATGCCATCAGCACGCGTTTACCCTGCTTTTCCTTTAGGCGTTTGGCCAGTTTGGCGGTGGTTGTGGTTTTACCCGAGCCTTGCAGGCCGACCATCAGGATCGGTGCGGGGGCGTTATCAATTTTCAGTTCGCCGGCGTTGTCATTGTCGCCGGCCAGCACATGCACCAGTTCGTCATGGACGATTTTAACGACCTGCTGGCCGGGAGTGATGGATTTGGTAACGGCCTGACCTGCGGCCTTGTCGGAAATTGCCTTGATGAAATCGCGGGCAACGGGCAGGGAAACGTCGGCCTCGAGCAAAGCCACGCGGACCTCGCGAAGCGCGGTTTTGATGTCGTCGTCAGACAGGGCGCCCTGTTTGGTCAGCCGGTCAAAGACACCACCAAGGCGTTCGGATAGATTTTCAAACATCTTAAAGGCTCCTATCGCCGTTAACCATATGCCCCATCATGCAGGATGGAACGCCCAAATGCCAATCACCCCCGTGGGCGAAACCTCGCTGACGGGGGGCGATCCCCGCGTGTGCGGGGACCGGAAGCTTTGACGGACTTCCGGATACAGGGGTGATTTACGGCGGGAAGGCGCCAGAGTCAAGCGTGGGCGGATTTGTCCGCTGGCGGTTGCGGGGCGGTTTGGTATCAGGGGGCAAGTGATGGAGGTTTTCATGAAACTGGCTGTGGTTTTCTGGGTTCTGGGCGCGGGCATGGCGCAGGCAGGGTTTGACAGCATTGAAGAACTGGGCGAGGCGCTGTTTTTCGACGTGAACCTGTCGCAGAACCGCACGCAATCCTGTGCCAGTTGTCACAACCCCGATCAGGCCTATGTGGACACGCGGCAAACCGATGCGGGGCTGGCGTTTTCGCTGGGCGATGACGGCGAATCGCTGGGGGATCGCAATGCGCCGACGATTACCTATGCGCGCGAGGTGCCTTTGTTTCAGGTGAACGACATGGGGTTCTACATGGGCGGGCAGTTTCTGGACGGGCGCGCGCATGATCTGGCGGCGCAGGCCGGTGGCCCGCCGCTGAACCCGATTGAAATGGGGATGCCGGACAAGGCCAGTGTGGTTTTGCGGCTGGCGGAAAATACCGATTATGTGGCGGCGCTAAAGGCGTATTTCGGCGCGGATGTGGCCGATGTAGAGGCCGCCTTTGACGCGATGACACAGGCGATTGCGGCTTATGAGCGGACGGACCTGTTCGCCCCTTATGACAGCAAATACGACCGCGCGGTTCGGGGGGACTATGTGATGACCCCGCAAGAGGCCTTGGGGCAGGATCTGTTTTTTGACAAGGAACGCACCAATTGCAGCCTGTGCCATTTCGGGAACGAAAAACCCGCCAGTGCGGGCGAATTGTTTACAGCGCATGAATATTTCAATCTGGGGGTTCCGACCAATGTGCCGGGGCGCAAGGCGAACGGGGTTCTGGTGGGCAAGATCGATTTCGGCCTGTTGGGCAACCCCGAGGTGAACGATGTGATCGAGATGGGCAAATTCCGCACCCCCACCTTGCGCAATGTCGCGGTGACGGGGCCTTATATGCACAACGGCATTTTCAACGATCTGCGCACGGTGGTTCTGTTTTACAACCGCTACAACACCGATGATCCCGAATGGCAGATCAACCCCGAAACCGGCAAGCCGTTCGGCTGGCCCGAGGTGCCCAAGACACTGGCGGTGCGCGAACTGACCCACGGGCCGGCCCTGAGCAATGATGAAATCGACGCGCTGGTGGCGTTTATGGAAACCCTGACGGATGCGCGATACGAGGATTTGCTGCAAGAATAGGGCCCTTGCAATTTTCAACGGATTGGCCAAAGCTGCGCCCCTGTTGTTTGAAAATGCGCAGAGGTCGATTATGGACAGTTGGGACGAAATCCGCACCGCCTATCACGTTGCCCGCGCCGGAACGGTTAGTGGTGCGGCACAGGAACTGGGGGTGCATCATGCCACGGTGATCCGGCATATTGATGCACTGGAAACCCGGATGGGCACCAAGCTGTTCCAGCGCCACGCGCGCGGTTATACCCCGACCGAAGCAGGCGCCGATCTGTTGCGGGTAGCGCAGGCAACGGATGATCAATTCGCCCAGCTTGCCGGACGGATCAAGGGACAGGGCGATACGGTGACAGGGGATCTGGTGGTGACGTCGCTTGCCAGTTTCTCGCATGTGATGACGCCGGTTCTGGTGCGGTTCCAGCGCAAACATCCCGAGGTCACGGTGCGCTACCTGACCGGATCACGGCTGTTTCGGCTGGAATATGGCGAGGCCCATGTGGCGATCCGCGCCGGCTCGCCGCCGGATCAACCCGACAATGTGGTGCAGAAGTTTTCAACCGAACGTATCGCGCTCTACGGGTCCGAGGATTATATCGCGGTGAATGGCATGCCCATGGGCGAGGGCGATCTGGGCACGCACCGCTTTGTCAGCTATGATGAGCCCCACACCCGCGCGCCCTATCACCAGTGGCTGAAGGACAACATTCCCTCCGAACAGGTGACGTTCCGCGTGGCCGATGACCGTAGTCTGCAACAGGCTATTCTGGCGGGCGCGGGGCTGGGGTTCATGACGGAAAGGATGGCCGACAGCCACAAAGGGTTGGTCAAAGTGTTGCCATCGCGGCCCGAATGGGCCTCGCCTTTGTGGCTTGTCACGCATGTGGATTTGCACCGGACCGCCAAGGTGCAGACCTTTCTGAAATTCCTGAAGGCTGAAATGGCAATCGAGGCCGGTGAATGAGCTACCAAATGCGCGGGCATCTGGCGATGCTGCTGTTTTCGGTGCTGGTGGCCGGATCGTTCAGTCTGGGCCATATGGCAGCAAATGAAATTTCCCCTGCGGCGCTGAATGTGGTGCGGTTTCTGATTGCCTCGGTGGTGATTGGCACGGTGGCGTCCCTGACCACAGGGTTCAAACGCAGCGATTTTGACGCCCCGTGGCGGTATCTGCTGCTGGGCGGGCTGTTTGCCATCTATTTCGTGCTGATGTTCGAGGGGCTGAAAACGGCCGATCCGGTCAGCACCTCGGCGGTGTTCACGCTGATCCCGCTGATGTCGGCTGGGTTCGGCTATTTGTTGCTGCGCCAGATCATGACACGCCGGATGGCGCTGGCGCTGGCGATCGGGGCGGTGGGCGCGCTGTGGGTGATCTTCCGTGCCGATCTGGCGGCGCTGCTGCGGTTTCGCATCGGTACAGGGGAGATGATCTATTTCTGGGGCTGTGTCGCCCATGCCATCTATACCCCGCTGGTGCGCAAACTGAACCGCGGCGAAGCGCCGGTGGTGTTCAGTTTCGGTATGATGGTGGCGGGGTTCTTTATCCTGCTGGCCTATGGCTGGAACGATCTGTGGGCGACCGACTGGGCCGCCTTGCCGGGGATTGTGTGGATCACGCTGGCCTATATTTCGATCGCGGCCAGTTCGATCACCTTTGTCTTGCTGCAGTATGCCGTGTTGCGCCTGCCGTCGGCCAAGGTGATGGCCTATACCTATCTGACACCCAGCTGGGTGATTCTGTGGGAAATCGTGCTGGGCAACGGTGTGCCGAACGGTCTGGTACTGGTCGGGGTGGGCATGACCATCGTTGCGCTGTGGTTGCTGTTGAAGGATGAAGAACTTTAAAGCCTCCGGCGGGGATATTTGGGCCATTTGGAAGGGGCGCAATTTGAATTAAATTGTCCTTTCTTCTTTTCTTAAATATCCGCGCCGCAGGCCTAGAATCTTTATAGCTGTCTTATCTACCCAATTCTTCCTCTAGAAACCGCTCGAAAGCATCCAGATTGACGGCTTCGAATTGCCCGAACCCCTGCATCCAGATCGTCGCGTCGCGCAGGGCGTCGGGTTCCAGTTTGCACCATTTCACCCGTCCGCGTTTTTCCTGACTGATCAGACCGGCGCGGGTCAGGATGGTCAGGTGTTTGGAAATGGCGGCCAGCGACATTGCAAACGGTTCGGCCACATCGGTGACAGCCATGTCATCCTCGAGCAGCATCGCAAGGATGGCGCGGCGGGTCGGGTCGCTGAGGGCGGCAAAGGTGGTGTCCAGAGTTGTGCTCATGCCTGATGGGTATGCGCAAGGCGGGGTAATCGTCAACCATTTGGTTGAATAACGGGTTTGGTGGAGATTCCGGTAAATTCGCGATTATTCAGTATTGGCGTTCTGTCGCGGTATTGGAAATACTGTTTTATTACAGATAGTTGGCGTCTGATGATGCCCACCCCTTCACGCTTGACTCATGCCCCCCTGCTGCCTAGGTTCCGCCCAACTGTCCGAGGGGGCCCTTTTGCCATGTCTGACGCACCTGATCCAAACCGGCTGAGCGAGCTGGAGCAGCGGATTGAAGCGGCCTGGAAAGCGCAAGAGCCGGAGCCCAAGGAAGAATCGAAGATATCCCAGGCGCAGCATGCGTGGCGGATGATCGTCGAGCTGACCGTCGGTATCGCTATCGGCGTCGGCATTGGATACGGGCTGGATGTGCTGTTTGGCACGATGCCGTGGTTTCTGGTGCCGTTTACATTGTTAGGCTTTGCGGCGGGCGTCAATGTGATGTTGAAAACCGCCAAAGAGTTACAGGAAGAAAACACGGCGGAATCCGCCGGGATGGACGAGGGAAAGTGACATGGCAGCTGAAGAACAAGCCGAAGGTCTGCAATTTCATCCGATGGAGCAGTTCACAGTGGAACCTCTGTTCGGGGGTGACACGATCCATTGGTATACACCCACGAATGTAACCCTGTGGATGGCCCTTGCGGTTCTGGCCATCATCGGTCTGCTGGTTCTGGGCACACGCAAGCGCGCGATTGTTCCCAGCCGCACACAGTCGGTTGCCGAACTGGCCTATGGTTTTGTTCACTCGATGGTCGAGGATGTGGCCGGTAAAGAGGCACTGAAATACTTCCCTTATATTATGACGCTGTTCATCTTTATCGTGTTCTCGAACTTTCTGGGCCTGATCCCGATGAGCTTTGTGACCACCTCGCATATCGCGGTTACCGTGGTTCTGGCGCTGCTGGTGTTTGTTTCGGTCACATTGCTGGGCTTCTACCTGCACGGCATCAAGTTTCTGGGCCTGTTCTGGGTTTCCAGCGCACCGCTGGCGCTGCGCCCTGTGTTGGCCGTGATCGAGATCATTTCCTATTTCGTGCGTCCTGTCAGCCACTCCATTCGTTTGGCCGGCAACGTCATGGCGGGCCACGCCGTGATCGAGGTGTTCGCCACCTTTGCAGGCGCGATCCTGATTGCCCCGCTGGCGCTGGTCGGCATCGTTGCGATGTTCGGCATGGATGTGCTGGTGGCCTTTATTCAGGCCTATGTGTTCACTATTCTGACTTGTGTTTATCTAAAGGATGCGCTGCATCCCAGCCACTAGTCAGCCCGACAATTCACTAATTACAAGCCAAATTCCAACGTAAGGAGAATACACTATGGAAGGCGATATCGTAGAAATGGGTAAATTCATCGGTGCAGGTCTGGCCACAATCGGTATGGGCGGCGCTGCTATCGGTGTTGGCTCAATCGTGGGCAACTTTCTGTCCGGCGCATTGCGCAACCCTTCGGCCGCTGGCGGCCAGACAGCCATGCTTTTCATCGGCATCGCATTTGCCGAGGCTTTCGGGATTTTCTCGTTCCTCGTTGCGCTGCTGCTGATGTTTGCTGTTTAAAACCCCGAGAACCAAATCCTTACGGTCGGTGCGTCCCTAATGCGGGCGCACCGATGTAAACACAGGTTCCCAGGAGGACGACGACATGGCAACAGAAGCTACAGAAGCCGCTGGCCAGATGGCAGAACACGGGGCAGAAGCCGCGGGTATGCCGCAGCTGGACTTCAGCACTTTTCCCAACCAGATATTCTGGTTGCTGGTCACGCTTGTCGTGATCTACCTCGTCCTGTCGCGGGTGGTTCTGCCGCGCGTCGGTTCGGTTTTATCCGAACGCCAAGGGACGATTACGAATGATCTTGCAGCAGCCGAAGAGCTGAAGCAACAGGCTGTTGAAGCCGAAAAAGCCTATAACAAGGCGCTGGCCGATGCGCGTGCTGAATCGCAAAAGATTGCTGCCGAAGCCAAGGCCGAAATACAGGCCGAGCTGGACATTGCGATCAGCAAGGCCGACGCCGAAATCGCCGCCAAATCTGCCGAGGCAGAAGCCGCGATTGCCGAAATCCGCAAGGGTTCGGTTGCAAGCGTGAAAAAGGTGGCCGCGGATACCGCAAAAGAGATTGTGGCATCCATGGGCATCAAGGCGGATGCCAAATCGGTGACTGCTGCGGTTACTGCACGGATGAAGGGGTAGGGATATGAAAAAACTTACAGTTCTACTCGTTCTTATCGCTTCGCCGGCTCTTGCCGCTGAAGGTCCGTTCTTTAGCCTCAAGAACCCCGAATTTGTGGTCGTCATCGGCTTTGTCCTGTTTCTGGCGCTGCTGGCCTATCTGAAGGTTCCCGGCCTGATTGGCGGGATGCTGGACAAGCGGGCCGAAGGCATCAAATCGGATCTGGACGAGGCCAAGGCCCTGCGCGAAGAAGCGCAGACAATCCTTGCATCTTACGAGCGCAAGCAAAAAGAAGTGCAGGAACAGGCCGACCGCATCGTCGAGGCCGCCAAGGCCGAAGCCGAGATTGCGGCAACCCAAGCCAAGGAAGAGCTGAAAGCCTCGATCGCGCGCCGTCTGGCGGCTGCGGACGAGCAGATCACTTCGGCACAGGCCTCGGCCGTGAAAGAAGTCCGCGACACAGCGATTGCGGTTGCGGTGGCAGCGGCGGAAGATGTGATTGCCAAGAAGCTGACAGCAGCGGATGGCAATGCGCTGATCGAGGACGCCATCAAGGATGTGGCTGCCAAGCTGCATTGAATTGACAAGCGGTGGGCGAACCTGCGGCCAAGGCCACAGAACCGCCCACCCTACGGCAGAATTTGAAAACCCGATCCTTTGTGGTCGGGTTTTTGTTTTCTAAAACTTGCCACGCCTGTTTTTTTCAATTACCAAAATATGGCTGCCCGTCATCGGGCAGTATGTTCTCAGGGCGGGGTGAAATTCCCCACCGGCGGTAAATCACTTCTGTGAAAGCCCGCGAGCGCCCTCCTGAAATGAGGGGTCAGCAGATCCGGCGAGACTCCGGAGCCGACGGTTAAAGTCCGGATGAAAGAGAGCGGGATTTGGGCTGTGCCGCTGTGCGCACCCGAAATGTCCTGTTTTGCCTTGGGTCTTGTGCGCAAAAGGAAAACAGGGACGACGCCATGACTCATACACTGACCACAGGTCGTAGCACGGCCATTACAGGGGCCGTCTGGATGATGGCGGCGGGCCTGTTGTTTGCTATCGACAATACACTGGTGCAGATGCTGACCATGCAGCAAGGGCAGGCACCGGCTACGGTCGCTTTCTGGCAATATGCCATTGCCCTGCTGTTCAGTCTGCCATGGGTGGTGATGCGCCTGCGCACGGGCGTGTTTTCCAAACGCTGGCCGATGCATATTTTCCGCGTGGCGCTGGCGGCGGCCGGTGTGCAGATGTGGGTTGCGGGGCTGGCCTATGTGCCGATCTGGCAGGCGATTGCGCTGATCATGACCTCGCCTTTTTTTGTCACCATCGGCGCGCGGCTGATGTTGGGCGAAAACGTTGGCATGGAACGCTGGGCGGCTGTATTTGTCGGCTTTGTCGGGGGCATGATCATACTGTCACCGTGGTCGGATGCCTTTGGCTGGGCCGCGCTTCTGCCCGTGGGCGCGTCGTTCCTCTGGGCGATGTCATCGCTTGTCACCAAGGTTCTGACCCGCACGGAAACGCCTGACTCGCTGACCCTGTATCTGCTGATCCTGCTAACCCCGATCAACGCGGTGCTGGCGGTGAAAAGCGGCTTTATCCTTACCACCACGGATTCCATGTGGCTGATCGTGGCAACAGGGGTGCTGACAGCGGCGGCCAACTACACCCTTGTCAAAGCCTACAGCGTCGCCGATGCCGCCTATCTGCAACCGTTCGACCATGTGAAACTGCCGTTCAATGTGCTGCTGGGCTGGGCTGTCTTCGGCTTCCTGCCGGCAGGCGCAATGTGGATCGGCACCTTCCTGATTGTCGGCGCGTCGCTCTATTTGCTGGGCCGTGAAGCAAGGGGGTAACCTTTCCCCCCTTCTTCTTGCCCTAAATACCTGCGCCGCAGGCATTCTACCCGCGCGTCTGTTCCTGTTGCAGGCGCAGGCGCGCGACGGCTTCGTTATGGTCGGCCTTTTGCTGATCGCTTAAGGCGGCGCCAACGTAATCCAGATGCGCCTCGATCGCGGCGCGGGTGCCGGACGGATCGCGGGCCAGCAGGGCGTCGTTGATGGCGCGGTGCTGATCCAGCAGGGCGCTGCGGGTGGTGCGCTGTTTGAACATCACCTTGCGGTTATAGAACACCCCTTCGCGCAGCAGATCGAACATCGAGCGCATCATATGCAGCATGATCACGTTGTGGCTGGCCTCGACAATTGCCAGATGGAATTCGGCGTCCAGCGCGGCCTCTTCCGCAGGGTTGCGTTTGGGGTGGGCGGCTTCCATTTTCAGGAAAATCTGGTTGATCACCTGTAGGTCGGTGTCCGACCCAAGGCGCGCGGCGCGCTCGCCTGCCAGCCCCTCCATATCGCGGCGAAAATCGAGGTAGTCGAATACCGCTTCGTCATGGGTGGCGAACAGTCGGGATAGCGCCGGCGGAAAGGTGCTGCCCAAAGCGTCCGATACGAAAATACCTGCGCCCGCACGGCTTTCCAGCAGGCCGCGGGTTTGCAGTTCTGCCACGGCTTCGCGCAGGGAGGGGCGCGAAACACCCATTTTTTCGCTTAGCTCGCGTTCCGAGGGCAGGCGTTCGCCGGGGCGCAGGATGCCGCGCAGGATCAGTTGCTCGATCTGGCGCACCACGGATTGTGACAGCTTTTCGGACTGGACGGGTTGAAATGGCATATGGTATCCTTTGAAAACTGGTTAAAACATATGACCACTGAATGGCAGGGACAATACAAAAAGGCCAGACGCGAGGGTCTGGCCTTTGGGATATTTGCAAGGTGTGCTGTTTAGCGAACCGGTCGGATTACAATTTCAACGCGGCGGTTCAGGCGGCGCCCTTCTGCCGTCAGATTGGTTGCGATGGGTTCATCCTCGCCTCGACCGATTGCGCGCACCCGCGACTGTGCCACACCCGAATTGATCAATACAGATGCAACCGCTCTGGCGCGGCGGGTTGACAGGTTCTGGTTATAGGATGCCGCACCAGTGTTGTCGGTGTGACCTAAAACATCAACCGTGGAGTTCGGATACTTCCGCAGGTTTGCGGCCAGTTTGCCAAGGTCGCTGCGCAGATCGGGGCGCACATAAGTGCTGTCCACGTCAAACAGGATGTCCTGTGGCATGGTCACGATCAAGCGGTCGCCAGCGTTTACGATTTTCACATCGTCGCTCATCGAGCCACGCAGTTCTTCGGCCTGTTTGTCCAGCTCGTTGCCGATGATGGCGCCAACGCCGGCGCCGATTGCGGCCCCGACAACTGCGTTTTTAACGCGGTCATTGCCGCTTTCGCGGGTGGCGCCCAACAGGGCACCCAGACCAGCGCCAATCAACGCACCGTTCTGGGCGCGTGTGTTGCCGTTTGCCGGTTCGGGACCGGGATCCATACAGCCGGCCAGGGCAAAGCTGCCTGCAGCCAGTAGAATTACAGGTGTTTTGAATTTCATGGTATCTGCCTCGTTCAATATTGCCGTTCTTTGACGTGATATACATACAATATCGGGCGTTGTTATCGAATATCAACCACCGCAATAGGCCGGAAACCGCCAAATCAGGCGGTATTCGAGCGAATCCCTTCCCATGCAAGCATCGCCCGTTTCACCGGTATGCCCCAGTGATACCCGCCCAAACCACCGGATTTGCGCAAGGCGCGGTGGCAGGGGATCAGCCAACTGACAGGATTGCGGCCCACCGCTGTTCCGACTGCACGCGCGGCACGCGGGGCGCCAACGCAGCTGGCGATTTCGGAATAGGTGGTGACGTGGCCGGACGGGATGGTCAGCAAGGCTTCCCAGACCTTGATCTGGAACGGGGCGCCGATCAGGTGCAGGTTGGCCTGCCCCGATTGCCCGAAGGCGGCCTTGACCCAGTCTGCCAGCGGGGCCGCATCCAGAATAAACGTGGCCTTGGGCCAGCGTGATTGCATATCTGCCATCGCGGCATCGCGCCCTGTTTCGGCGGCAAAGGCCAATCCGCACAGCCCCTTGCCGGTGCCCATCACCAATGCTTCGCCAAAGGGGCTGTCGAACCAGCCATAGCGGATGGTCAACCCGTCGCCTCTGCGGGCGAATTCGCCCGGACTCATGGCCTCCCAGCGCAGGAACAGATCATGCAAGCGGCTGCTGCCGGACAGGCCGACGGTATCGGCGGCTTGAAGGGTTGTGAAATGGTCGTGCAACAGGGTTTTGGCATAGCCCAGCGTCAGGTATTGTTGCAATCGTTTGGGGGAGGTGCCGACCCAGCGGGAAAAGACACGCTGGAAATGGGCGGGGCTCATCTGTAATTCGCCCGCCAACTGTTCCAGCGACAGGTTGCGCCCGCCGGCGGCATCAATGGTTTCAATCGCGCGTTTGATCACGCCGTAATGGTAATCGTTTTCCATGATGCAAAGATGGCGCATTGCGCAGCCCGGGTCGATCCGTTTCTTGCGCATCTTCTAAACAGAGGGCATACCATCGGCATGGCCAAACAGATGAAATACCAGACCATCAAGGAAGTGTTCCGCCGGTTCCATGAGTTGGAGCCGGAACCCAAGGGCGAATTGCACCACACCAACGCCTATACGCTGACCGTCGCGGTGGCCCTTTCGGCGCAGGCAACGGACGCGGGCGTGAACAAGGCCACGCGCGATTTGTTCAAAATTGCGGATACGCCGCAAAAGATGCTGGCGCTGGGGCTGGATGGTCTGACCGAACATATCAAAACCATCGGGCTGTTTCGGCAAAAGGCCAAGAACGTCATCAAGATGAGCCAGCTTCTGGTCGATGAATTTGACGGCGAGGTGCCCAGTTCACGCGCTGCATTGATCAGCCTGCCGGGCGTGGGCCGCAAAACCGCCAATGTGGTTTTGAACATGTGGTTCCATATGCCAACGCAGGCGGTGGACACCCATATTTTCCGGCTTGGTAATCGCACCGGCATTGCGCCCGGAAAAGATGTGGATGCGGTGGAACGCGCTATTGAAGACAACGTCCCCGCCGAGTATCAGCTACACGCGCATCACTGGCTGATCCTGCATGGCCGCTATGTGTGCAAGGCGCGCAAACCTGTCTGTGCCAATTGTATAATTCGTGATCTCTGCCCCTTTGAGGAAAAGACCCTATGACCAAGAAATACCAGATTGTCGGCATCGGTAACGCGATGGTGGATGTGCTTGCCCATGCCGAGGACAGTTTTCTGTCCGACAATGGCATCGAAAAAGGGATCATGCAGTTGATCGACATGGACCGCGCGGTGGAACTCTATGGCAAGATCGGCCCCGCGACCGAGATTTCCGGTGGCTCGGCTGCCAACACCATTGCCGGTGCCGCCCATCTGGGTGCGCGCACGGCCTATGTCGGCAAGGTCAAGGATGATCAGCTGGGGGCGATTTTCGCCCATGATCTGCGCTCGCAAGGGGTGGCTTATGAAACCACATTTGCGGCCAAGGACGCTGCACAGGAAACGGGTCGCTGCATTGTAATCGTGTCACCCTGTGGCGAGCGGTCGATGAACACCTATCTGGGCGTGACCGAATTTCTGGAACCATCCGATATTGATGAAACCCAAATGGCCCAGGCGGAATGGATTTATCTGGAAGGATACCGGTTTGACGGGCCGGACAGCCACGAGGCCTTTGCCAAGGCGAACAAGGCCTGCAAGGCGGCGGGCGGCAAGGTGTCTTTGACGCTATCCGATCCGTTCTGTGTCGAGCGCCACCGCGATGCGTTCCGCGAGATGATCAAATCGGATATCGACCTGTTGTTCTGCAACCGTGCCGAAATGCTGTCGATGTACCAGACCGAAGATTTCGACGCGGCATTGCAACAGGCCGCCGCCGAGGTGGAAATTGTCGCCTGCACCGATTCTGATCAGGGGGCGCATATCCTGTCCGGCGGACAGCGCTGGCACGCACCGGCCATTCCGACCGACATCGTGGATGCCACAGGTGCCGGCGATCTGTTCGCAGGCGCGTTTCTGTGGGGGCTGGTGAACGGCCATGATTTGCAGGCTTGCGGCAACATGGGGTGCATCGCGGCATCCGAAGTGATCAGCCATATCGGGGCACGCTCTGAAGCGGACCTGACCGAGGTGTTCAAGGCCAAGGGGCTGATTTCCTAACCCTTTGGTCCCAGCTTTGCGTGCACTTCGTCCAGATCGATTTCGCCGGTCGGCATTTTGTTGTTCGGGTCATGCACATCGTATTTGAACAGGTTGAAATCGCGTTTGTAGATTTCATAGACCAGATGCAGCGACAGATCGTCGAAATAATCGGCGATCGGGTGGGCGCGTTTGGGGCCGTGGCCTTCGGATTCGTTAAACCGCGGAATTTCGGTCAGGTTGACAGGGTGACGGGTTTCGATGGAATCCAGCACTTTTTGCATCCCGTCGTTGAAGGTTTCGACAGGGAAGATATGGTCATACCGCCCGCCGTTCATGATGAAGGTGGAAACATGGCCCGCCATGGCCGACCAGTGGATGTCGGGGTCCATCGGGCGGCGCCAGCGGATGGTGTCGCGGGCAAACAGCAGGAAACGGCGGAATGATTTGATCTGGTCAAATTCAAACCCCGTTTCCGGATCCCCCACTTCGATCCCGTATTTCTGGATCAGCAGCGGCACCAGTTTGCCGCGATAGCGTTTGCCGTTGCGCTGGATACCGCAGATTTTGTCAAAGAACGAACTGAGGATGCGCCCGTAAGGATTGCGCACGCAGGTAAAGGCGGGTGATTTGTGGTTTGTCACATTTGCCTCGATCACCGGCTGGCTGTCCTCGATCCCCCATTTGTGGATTTTGCTTTTGGCGTCATGGATATCGCCGTCAAAGAATTCCCCGTGGTCCGAATAATACATAATTTGCCCGATGGTCGAGCAGGCACATTTGGGGACGACACGATAAACGACGCTTTCGCTTTCTGTCATCCAGACTCCGGGAAAACCCATAATATTCACTCGCCTTTAATAATTTGCCGCGCCGCATAATGTGACCCAAGGACAATTGCGCCTAAAAAAGCAAATAAACGCTGTATATTCAACGCCCATTCGCGTTATTTAGAGACGATAAGCGGTTTTTCGGGGTTGCGGTTCAACAAATGGCAAAAATTGCCTTTATTCTTTTATGTCACAAAGACCCGGATGCGATCATAAAGCAGGCCGAACGGTTAACTGCGGCCGGCGATTTTATGGCGATTCACTTTGATGCGCGTGCGAATCCGGCCAGTTTTGAAATGATCAAGGATGCGCTGGGCGACAATCCCAATGTGACCTTTGCCAGGAAACGGATCAAATGCGGTTGGGGGGCGTGGTCGCTGGTGCAGGCCACGTTGAACGCGGTCGAAGCGGCGGTCGATGCCTTTCCGCGGGCGACGCATTTTTACATGCTGTCGGGGGATTGTATGCCGATCAAATCGGCCAGCTATGTGCATGGTTTTCTGGACAATGACGATGTGGATTACATCGAAAGTTTCGATTTTTTCGAAAGCGACTGGATCAAAACGGGCTGGAAAGAAGAACGCCTGATCTATCGCCACTTCTTTAACGAGCGCACCCAACCCAAGCGGTTTTACGGATCTTTCAAATTACAGCAAAAGTTGGGCCTGACCCGCGAAATTCCCGCCGATTTGCAAATTATGATCGGCAGCCAGTGGTGGTGCCTGCGCCGCCGCACGGTTGAATGGATTCTGGACTTTATTCGCAAGCGCAAGGATGTGATGCGGTTTTTCCGCACCACATGGATTCCGGATGAAACCTTTTTCCAGACGCTTGTGCGGCATCTGGTGCCTGAAAACGAGATCAAATCGCGCACCCTGACGTTTCTGGTGTTTTCCGATTACGGCATGCCGGCGACGTTTTATAACGACCATTACGATTTGCTGTTGGGCCAGAATTTCCTGTTTGCCCGTAAAATCAGCCCCGAGGCGCATGAGCTGAAGCGCAAGCTGGGGGATCTTTATGCCAGCGACAAGACGGATTTCCAGATATCGAACGAAGGCCAGCGGCTGTATAAATTCCTGACCAACCGTGGCCGCGTGGGTCGCCGCTTTGCCCCGCGTTTCTGGGAGGCAGAAAGCACAATCGGTCGCGACCGCGAGCTGTTGATCGTGTTGTGCAAGAAATGGCATGTCGCCAAGCGGCTGGTGGAAACGGTGCGGCAGGTTACGGATTTGCCTGTGCTTGAATATCTGTTTGACGAAGAGGCCACAGCCTTGCCCGATCTGGGGGGTATCCAGTCAACGCTGGCCAAACGCACCCGTCACCGTCGGGCACTGACACGGATGCTGTTTGATTATTACAACACCAACCGGATGCTGATCTGTCTGGACCCCAACAACGTCGATCTGTTGAAGGATTTTCAGGCGGGTGGCTCGAATATCAGGTTGCTGGAAATCGAGTGTAATTTCAGCGATGACTATCTGATCGGCCATGCCAGACGGGTCGGGCTGGCGGGGGAAAACACACCGCATGAAATCGTTGAAAATCTGTTGCCAACCATCCGTCAGGACGTGGTTTACGAAAGCGAACAGATCCGCGAGGCGGGGTTCGATCATCATTCCCTGATCCGCGAGAGGAATTCCGTCGAGGAAAACACCCCGCCTATTGCAGGGTTCCTTGACATAACAGATGATAAGGCGCGACAGATCGCAGAAACCAACCACCTGTTCACCGACTAAGGATTGCCCGATGCCCTATGCTTATGACGACCAGAACATATTCGCAAAAATCCTGCGCGGGGAAATTCCCTGTGGCAAGGTGATGGAAACCGAACACACGCTGGCCTTTCATGACATCAGCGAGCAGGCGCCGCATCATGTGCTGGTTATTCCCAAAGGCCCTTATGTCTGTTTTGACCATTTCGCCACCGAGGCTTCGGATGCCGAGATCATTGATTACACCCGCACGATTGGCGCGGTGTGCAAACAGTTGGGCATCGAGCCGGGCGAGGGGGGCGACGGGTATCGCCTGATTGCCAATGCGGGGCGTGACGCGGTGCAGGAAGTGCCGCATCTGCATGTGCATATTCTGGGTGGCCGTCCTTTGGGGCGGATGTTGCAACCCGCTTAGGGTCGGGGCCTATCTGACGGGCCTGTGCATCTGATTTTGATCAGTAGAACGGCCACGGTAAACAGCAAAACCGCAAGGAAGTTGAATTTATAGGCCGGTGGCAGCACCGTCAGAACCATGGGGATGGATTCAATAAACAACACAGCCACCACCCAGGGGCATTTTTCCTGCGTGCGGGCGTGTTTGATCACCAATATCAGCGGTAGCAACAGCAAGGTGTAATCATACAAGACGATGTAGGGGCTGGTGAAAAACGCGGCCAGTCCGGCGACCACCCAGAACCTGTCGTCTTTGGCATCCCGAAACGCATAGGTCCCCAGCCCGCAGAGTGCCGCCAGCAGGGCGAAATGCAAGATCCACCTTATTGCGGCCGGAATCCCGAACGGGGCCAGCGCCACAAAAAGGGACGATCTATACGGGTTCTCGAGCTGCATGGCTAACAGATTGTCCGAGGCGGATTTGAGCAGCGAGAGAAACTGCAACCATATATCGCTGCCATAAAACAGGCTGGTAGACAGGATCGCAACGGCGGCAATAATGATTGACGGCAGTATCGATTTGGGCAGGGTTTTGAGGAAATACAAAAACAGGATCACCCCGCCGACATGGGGTTTCGCCGCAACCAACGTCAGGGCAATCAGCGCCAAAACAGGATGGCGTTTTGACAGGTGATACCCCAGCAGCAGAAACACCAGAAAGAATACCGTGGGGTGGCCGAATGCAATGGGGATCAGCAAAGGAAAGGCCGACAGGATTATGATCTCGCGGAACTTGTCGCGAAAAAGGGAACGGACCGTCAGGTAATAGGCCGCCAAACCGATAAAGTTGAACACCACATAAGCAACGGGGGCCTGAAACTGGGCCAGCGCCTGACTGTAGGGCAGCAATAGTGGCGGGTAAAACCACGGAAAGGCGCCCGGTGTGCCATAGGTTGGCGCGAACTGGGCAACAAAGCTGTCCCAGTCAAACGCCAATTGCGCCTGCCCGTTGTTGGCCAGCACCCCTGCCAGATGGAATGTGTGGAAATCAAAGATGCCATAGGTTTCCCATCTGGCGAATTTCAGGATCACAAATACAAACGGCAGCGCAGCAAGGATCCAGAACAGGGTTTTGCTGAAATAAGCCGAGCTGTTTTCGGAACGGGGCATCATCGCCTTTTCGTAACAGGAATAATAGAATGCGTTCACTACTGTTATCGCGGGCCTGTTGTGAAGGCAACGGGTGCTGAATTTGGCAATGATGCCAGATATTCAAAGGCCCTGAGTTTGCACAGCTTGGGCAAAGTCAATTACATTTCTTCAAGGCAGTATAAAAGACGTGATTGATGCCTTGTCCATGCGTCACGGATCGTTATCATGGCGCCAACAAATTGACGAATGGAGCGACCATGACCACCGAAGCCCCCGAAACCGTAATTGTCGATAAATACCGCATTTCCTGCGATGGTGGCGGGGCGAATGGCCACCCGAAGGTCTGGTTGCAAATCCCCAGTGAACAGGGCTGGGTCGAATGCCCCTATTGCGACACCAAATTCATCCACAGCGATTATGTGAAAAACGACTAGGCCATCTGGTGGCCGCATTGCTCCCGTTCGGGCGCTTTGCCCAAGGAGAATGACATGAGTTTTGGCAAAGGCTGCCATCTACACCTGATCGACGGCTCGGCCTTTATTTTCCGTGCCTATCACGCATTGCCCCCGTTGACGCGCAAATCCGATGGTCTGCCGATTGGCGCGGTCGCGGGGTTTTGCAACATGCTGTACAAGCAGATCGAGGCCAACAAGGGGCCGGATGCGCCCACCCATGTTGCGGTGATCTTTGACTATTCCGGCAAGACGTTTCGTAATGAAATCTACGATAAATACAAGGCCAACCGCCCGCCCCCGCCCGAAGACCTGCGCCCGCAATTCCCCCTGACCCGCGACGCCACCCGCGCCTTCAACATTGCCTGTCACGAGGTCGAGGGGTTCGAGGCAGATGACATCATCGCCACACTGTCCAGACAGGCCCGAGAGGCAGGCGGGCGCTGCACCATCATCAGTTCGGACAAGGATTTGATGCAGCTTGTCGGCGGTGGCGTTGAAATGCTGGACGCAATGAAGAACAAGCGGATAGACGCGGACGGTGTGCGCGAAAAATTCGGCGTCGGGCCGGAGCGAGTGGTCGATGTGCAGGCGCTGGCGGGGGATAGTGTCGATAACATCCCCGGTGCGCCCGGGATCGGTATCAAAACGGCGGCGTTGCTGATAAACGAATATGGCGATCTGGAAAATCTGCTGGAACATGCCGAAGAAATCAAACAGCCCAAACGCCGGCAGGCGCTGATCGAAAACGCCGATCTGATCCGCCTGTCAAAGCAGTTGGTGACACTGGTTGACGATATGGATCTGGATTTCACGCTGGATGATCTGGAGCTGAAAGCGCCGGAGCCGGAACCTTTGCTGTCGTTTCTGACGGAAATGGAATTTCGCACCCTGACCAAACGGATCGCTGATCAAATGGGGGTCGAGCCGCCCGCGATAGAGGTGTCCGCGGCCCCTGTGGACACCCCCGACGCCCCGCCGTTTAACGCCGGAAAATACGAATGGGTCAAGGATGTGGATGCCCTGACCAAATGGATCGAGCGGATTTACGAACGTGGCTATGTGGCGGTGGATACCGAAACCACGGGGCTGGACACCATGCGGGTTGATCTGGTCGGGATTTCGCTGTCGGTCGAGGCAGGCGAGGCCTGTTATATCCCTCTGCGCCACAAGGAAAGTGCAGGGGATGATTTGTTTGCCTCGGATGCGCTGGCCGAGGGGCAGATGAATTTCGATGTGGCCCTGACTATGCTGAAGCCGATGCTTCAGGATGAAAGCATCCTGAAAATCGGCCAGAACATGAAATATGATGCCAAGATTTTCGCCCGTGTCGGTGTGGATGTGGCCCCGATTGATGATACCATGTTGCTGTCCTATGCCCTGCACGCAGGATTGCACAACCACGGCATGGATGCGCTGTCGGAACGTTATCTGGACCACAGCCCGATCCCGATCAAACCGCTGCTGGGCGCGGGTAAATCCGCGATCACGTTCGATAAGGTCAAGGTGGCCGATGCCGTGCCCTATGCCGCCGAAGACGCCGATATCACCCTGCGTCTGTGGCAGATGTTCAAACCGCGCCTGCATGTGGAACAGGTGACCACGGTTTACGAAACCATGGAACGCCCGCTGGTGCCGGTTCTGGCGCAGATGGAGATGAACGGCATCAAGGTGGACCGCGATGTTCTTAGCCGGATGTCGAACAATTTCGCCCAGAAAATGGCGGCACTCGAGGCGGAAATCCATGAACTTGCGGGACGGTCCTTCAATGTTGGCTCGCCCAAACAGTTGGGTGAAATCCTGTTTGACGAAATGGGGCTTGAGGGGGGCAAAAAAGGCAAAACGGGCGCTTATGCCACCGGTGCCGATGTGCTCGAGGATCTGGCCGCCGAGGGTAACGAACTGGCAGCACGGGTGCTGGACTGGCGCCAGCTTAGCAAGTTGAAATCGACCTATACCGATGCGCTTCAGGATCACATAAACCCCGATACGGGGCGTGTGCATACGTCCTATGTGATTGCGGGGGCGAACACGGGGCGGTTGGCCTCGACCGATCCGAATTTGCAGAACATTCCGGTGCGCACCGAAGAAGGGCGCAAAATCCGCGAGGCCTTTGTGGCGGACGAAGGCAAGGTTTTGCTGTCGCTGGATTACAGCCAGATCGAACTGCGGATACTGGCGCATATCGCCGACATTGACGCGCTGAAACAGGCGTTTCGCGACGGACTGGACATTCACGCGATGACCGCAAGCGAGATGTTCGATGTGCCGCTGGACGAAATGACGCCCGACATTCGCCGCAAGGCCAAGGCGATCAATTTCGGGGTGATCTATGGTATCTCGGGCTTTGGTCTGGCCCGCAACCTGCGGATTCCGCGCAAAGAGGCGCAGGGGTTTATTGATCGCTACTTTGAACGCTTCCCCGGTATCCGTACCTATATGGATACAACGGTGGAATACGCCAAAGAGCATAAATATGTGAAAACCCTGTTCGGGCGCAAAATCCACACGCCGGAAATGGGGTCGAAAGGCCCGCGCGCCGGTTTTGCCAAACGCGCGGCGATCAATGCGCCGATACAGGGGTCGGCCGCCGACATCATCCGCCGTGCGATGGTGCGGATGCCAGAGGCGATTTACGGCATGCCCGCCAAGATGCTGCTACAGGTCCACGATGAACTGATCTTCGAGGTAGAAGAGGGGGCTGTGGACGCTGTGACCAAAGTGGTGCGTGACGTGATGGAAGGGGCATCTATGCCCGCCGTCAAACTGGATGTGCCACTGATTGTGGACGCGGGCGTCGGGGTCAACTGGGCCGAGGCGCATTAGGGTTTTTTGGTGCGCGGTGGAGGCATCATGGATAGACCATTTTTGGGAATTCTTGCGCTTGATACCAACTTCCCGCGGATTAAGGGGGATGTTGGCAACCCTGACAGCTATCCTTTTGCGGTTGTCATCAAAGTGATCGCGGGGGCCGATAGCCCTGACATCGTGCGCGACGGGATGCCCGCAGACTGGCTTCTTGAAACATTCATTGCAAAAGCGCGCGCGTTGGAAGAACGCGGCGCTGCGGCGATTATTTCCACATGCGGTTTTCTGGTAAATGTGCAATCCGAAATCGCATCTGCCGTGAAAATTCCGGTGCTGTTGTCTGCGCTTTCGCTATTTCCGCTTGCTCGGGCCACATGTCCGGGCCGGATTGGCATATTGACCGCTTCCGGAAAGGCGCTGGGCCTCAATACGCTGGCGGCGGCTGGCATATCGCCGGAATTGGTTGCGGTTGCCGGTCTGGAGGATGTGCCGGAATTTGCTGAAACCTTCCTTGTGCCGCGTGACGAACAGGCAACCGAACTGGATTATTCCGCACTTGAAAATGCTGTTGTTGCGCGGGCCATAGGGTTGCAAACAGAAAACCCGGACCTTTCGGCGTTTATTCTGGAATGTGGAAATCTGCCGCCTTATGCGAATGCCGTGAAACAGGCCACCGGTTTGCCGGTGTTTCACCTTGTCGGGGCGGCATCGTTGTTGCTGGAGGCCAGCTAGAGCTTGACCCACTCCAGCCCGTCAACTGTGCGCCCCTTTGGGTGATATTCGCCGCTGACGAACCCCTTGTAGCCGTCCGCATCAATCTGTTTGAAGAATCCGGCGCAATCAATATCGCCGATGTCCGGTTCATGCCGCCCCGGTGCGCCTGCAATCTGGATATGCACTGCGCGGTGGCCGTGTCTGGACCAAGTGGCGGGCAGATCGCCGGTGATCATATGCGCGTGGTAGGCGTCAAATTGCAGGTTCACATTGGGGGCATCCACCGCGTCCAGTATTTCGGCGGCCTGATCGAAATCATGCAGGAAATAACCGGGGATGTCGGTGGGGTTGATCGGCTCGATTGTCAGGCTTTGTTTCGGGGCCTGCATTGCGGCCCATTTCAGGTTTTCAATGAACGTCGCCCGCGCCACGGCCCCTTTGGCACGGCCCGCCATGATGTGGATATGGGTGGGTTTCAGCAGTTGCGCATAGCGCAGGGTGCGTTTGAAATCATACTGGAACCGCTTTTCACCATTCGGTATGGCCGCATAACCCCGATCCCCGCCCGCCCAGTTTGGCGGCGGAGTGTTGATCAGGGCCATCTTCAGGTCGTGTTTGATCAGGGCCGAGCGCATTTCCTGTGCTGGATTGTCATAAGGGAACAGAATTTCCACCACATCGAACCCTGCGTCCTTGGCCGCGCCAAAGCGTTCGATCAGCGGGTATTCGGTGAACAGCATCGTCAGATTGGCGCAGAAGGTGGGCATGTCAGGTCAGCTCGTCACTTGGGATGATGGGGAAGAATTCGCCGCCCGACCAGATGCCGAACCAGCCGTCATGATGCGCGCCGGTGTCCACCAGCCGGTAGAAGCTTTTGCGATCAATCAGCGCCTCCAGATTGGCGCGGACCAGCACATAGGGCGATGGCTCGCCGGTTTCGGTATCGCGTTCGACGCGGATCGGATGGTCGGGGCCGGCGGGGGCAAAATCTCCGACGTTGGTTTCAAAGGTCAGGGTCTGGTCCTTACCACTGCCCGTTACCTCGAAATCCACCGCCACAAAGGGCGCGTCATCCACGGTGATGCCGACCTTTTCCACCGGCGTGACAAGGAAATAATCATCCCCGTCCTTGCGCAGGATGGTGGAAAACAGCCGCACCAGCTCCGGCCTGCCAATCGGGGTGCCCAGATAGAACCATGTTCCGTCCCGCGCGATGCGCATATCCAGATCACCGCAGAAATCGGGATTCCACAGGTGCACCGGCGGCAACCCGCCTTTAGCGGCCTTTCGCGCCGCAGATGCGAGGCTTTCCGCCGATGGCTTCACAATCTTTTCATCATTCATCGCTTTTGCCGTTTGTAACCCGTGCAATTTGCCCGTTTAATACACACATAACCGCGTAAAGGGAGTGTGTCATGGACAAAGCCGAAAATCTGGTCGCCGATATCGAGGCATTGGGCGCGAAACTGGCCAAGGCCAAGGCGATGATCGCCAGCCGGTTCATCGGGCAGGAACGGGTCGTGGACCTGACGCTTAGTGCTTTGTTATGTGGCGGGCACGGGTTGCTGATCGGTGTGCCGGGTTTGGGGAAAACGCGGCTGGTTGAATCGCTGTCCACCGTGATGGGGCTGGATGGTTCGCGAATACAGTTCACGCCGGATTTGATGCCGGCCGATATTTTGGGGTCCGAGGTGCTGGATGAATCCGGTGGCAAGCGGGAATTCCGGTTTATCGAAGGGCCGATTTTCTGCCAGTTGCTGCTGGCCGATGAAATCAACCGTGCATCCCCGCGGACGCAATCGGCGTTGCTGCAGGCGATGCAGGAGAAACGGGTTTCGATTGCGGGCAAGGAACGCGAGTTGGGTGTGCCGTTTCACGTTCTGGCCACGCAGAACCCGATCGAACAGGAAGGCACCTATCCGCTGCCTGAGGCGCAGCTGGACCGCTTTCTGGTGCAGATTGATGTGGAATATCCCGACCGCGACACCGAAAAGGCGATCATTCTGGCAACAACGGGTATCGAGGATGGCGAGGTTCGCCAAGTCTTTACCGCGCAGGAATTGCTGGATGCGCAAACCCTGTTGCGGCGGATGCCGGTGGGCGAGGCGGTGGTGGACATGATCCTTGATCTGGTCCGCGCCTGTCGGCCTGATGACGAGCTATCAACACTGGAAGTGCGTGAAAACGTATCATGGGGACCGGGGCCACGGGCAGCACAGGCGTTGATGATGACGGTGCGCGCGGCGGCACTGCTGGACGGGCGGCTTGCCCCGACACCTGATGATGTAATCGACATGGCGCGGCCGGTGTTGATGCACCGGATGGCGCTGTCCTTTGCCGCCAAGGCACGCGGTGAAACGCTGGGTGATCTGATTGATTCCGTGGTGGCGCAGGTTGGCAAAAGCGAGGCTGCGGCGTGACAGGACCTGCCGCCCTAAGACGTAAATCGGCGGAACTGGCGGGCGCTTTGCCGCCGTTGCTGGCCGATGCCGAACGGCTGGCCGCGATGGTGTTGCTGGGCGAACACGGGCGGCGACACGCCGGACAGGGTGACGAATTCTGGCAATACCGCGTGGCGATGGACGGGGACGAGGCGCGCAATATCGACTGGCGGCGTTCGGCCCGTTCGGACGTGCATTTCATCCGGCAAAGGGAATGGCAGGCGGCGCAATCGGTGATGCTCTGGGTGGACGAGGCCGCGTCGATGCGGTTTACCTCGGCCAAGGATTTGAGCACCAAGGGCGAGCGGGCGCGGGTGCTGGCAATGGCCGTTTCCATCCTGCTGGTGCGGGGCGGTGAAAAGGTGGGCCTGACCAGCTGCGCCAACCCGCCGCGTTCCGGGCAGGGCCAACTGGTGCGCATGGCACAGGAATTGTCGGGGCTAGAGGCCGAGGCGGATTATGGCGCGCCCGAAACCCACGGTATGCGGCCCAACACCCGCGCGGTGTTCATCTCGGATTTTCTGGGTGATATTGCCGATGTGCAAAAGGCGCTGACGGGTGCGGCGGATCGCGGGGTCAAGGGTGCTTTGGTGCAGATACTGGACCCGCAGGAAGAGGCTTTTCCCTTTGACGGACGCACGATATTCGAAAGCATGGGCGGCACCCTGCGCCATGAAACCCTGAATGCAGGGGATTTGCGGGACCGCTATTTACAGCGGTTGGCCCAGCGCAAGGCGGCGCTGGCCGATCTGGCGCATCGAACCGGCTGGCAATACGCCTGCCATCACACCGATGACGCGCCGCGGGTGGCGCTGACATGGCTTTATCACGCATTGGAGCGGCGGCACTGATGTTCACAATAGGCCCGATAGGTTTCACTGCGCCCTGGCTGTTGCTGGGGCTGATCGCATTGCCGATCCTGTGGATTTTGCTGCGCGCTGTGCCGCCGGCACCAATCAAACGCCGGTTCCCCGGTGTGGCGTTGTTGCTGGGGCTGACGGATGACGAAACCCAGACCGACAAAACCCCGTGGTGGCTGATGCTGTTGCGGATGCTGGCGGTGGCTGCCGTGATCATCGGGTTTGCGGGGCCGGTGCTGAACCCGAAAACCGAAGTGGCGGGCAAGGGGCCTTTGTTGATCGTGGCTGATGGCACATGGGCCGATGCCCGCGACTGGACCGCGCGGCGCGACCGGATGGCGGGGCTGCTTGAAGAAGCCGCGCGCGCGGGGCGGGTGGTTTCGGTGGCGGTTCTGACGGATTTGCCGGCGGGCGAGGCGCAGTTTTTGTCGGCGGATGTCTGGCAATCCCGTTTGGGCGGGCTGGAGCCGAAACCCTGGGCGCCGGATGCGGCGGCGGTTGCTGAATGGGCGGACGGTTTGGGTGATGACGGTTTTGAAACCTTCTGGCTGTCGGACGGGTTGGCACGCGAAGGCCGCGAAGAGTTGCTGGCGACGCTTGAGGACAAGGGGGCGGTGACGGTGATGCAATCCCCCCGTCCGGTGCTGGGGTTGAAACCCGTGCAAATCAAGGATGGCGCATTGCAGATCACGGCGGTGCGCAGTGCGGCGGCGGATGCGGCTATGGTGACGGTCACGGCCATCGGGCTGGATCCCGCAGGCGTTGAGCGTGAATTGGCGCGGGTCGAGGCGACATTCGAGGCAGGCGCGGACACCGCCGAAGTGGCGCTGAGTCTGCCGCCCGAACTGCGCAACCGGATTTCGCGTTTCACCATTCAGGGGGTGCATTCGGCGGGCGCCGTGGCGCTGGCCGATGACGGTTTGCGCCGCCGCGAAGTGGCCCTGATTGCGCCGCATGACACGCAGGAGGGGCTGCAACTGCTGTCGCCTTTGCATTATCTGAAACAGGCGCTGGACCCCACGGCGGACCTGATCAAAGGCGGGCTGGAAGATGTGCTGCCCGCCAACCCCGATGTGATCATTCTGGCCGATGTGGCCAAGCTGACCGAAGACCAGAAGGCGGGCCTGATCGAATGGGTGGACAAGGGCGGGTTGCTGGTGCGCTTTGCCGGTATCCGCATGGCCGCAAGCGATCTTAGCCGCCGTGAAGAAGACGTGCTGATGCCGGTGCGCCTGCGCGCTGGCGGGCGCACCGTGGGCGGCGCGATGAGCTGGGGTGAACCCAAGGCCCTGCAACCCTTTCCCGAAAACTCGCCGTTCTACGGGCTGCAAATTCCCGATGATGTGACGGTCACATCGCAGGTGCTGGCGCAACCTGATCCCAACCTTGCCGGACGGGTAATCGCCGCGCTGGCCGATGGCACGCCGCTGGTTACCCGCAAAGAAATGGGACTGGGGCAGGTGGTGCTGTTCCATGTTACCGCCAACGCGGAATGGTCCAGCCTGCCGCTGTCGGGTCTGTTTGTACAGATGCTGGAGCGGTTGGCGATTTCGACCCGACAGATTGCGCCAAGTGCCGAGGATCTGGAGGGCACCACCTGGGTGCCGGTGCGGGTGCTGGATGCCTTTGGGCAGTTGACCGATGCGGATGCAATGGCGGGGGCCAAGGGCGAAGATCTGGCCGCTGGTGTGGTCAGCGCAACCATGCCGCCGGGCCTGTATGAAAGTGACGAACAACGCGTGGCGGTGAATGCCGTTGGCGCACAAACCGTGCTGGAAACGGCCACATGGCCCGCGCGGATTGTGGTCGAGGGGCTGAATGTGGCGCGTGAAACCCTGTTGAAGGGTGCGTTTCTGGCGGTGGCCCTCGGGCTGCTGATGCTGGATATTCTGGCCTCGCTCTGGTTGTCCGGCCGCCTGTTCGGACCGCGCAGCGGTGTGGCGGCAGTGCTGGCGCTGGGTTTGCTGGCCTTTGGCGACCACGCACAGGCGCAGCAGGTGGATGATGAATTCGCCATCAATGCCACCGCCGAGGTGGTTCTGGCCCATGTCCTGACCGGTGATACGCAGGTGGACGACATCGCGCAGGCGGGGCTTTTGGGCCTGTCGGATGTGTTGTTCCAGCGCACCTCGATCGAGCCGGCAAATCCGATCGGGGTGAATATCGAAACCGACGAGTTGTCGTTCTTTCCGCTGCTTTACTGGCCGGTCACTGCCAACCAGAAGATCCCCTCGAAAGAGGCATACGCCAAGCTGAACCGTTATCTGCGCAGCGGCGGGATGATCCTGTTCGACACCCGCGATGGCGATATTGCCGGTTATGGTGGTCAGACGCCCGAGGGGCGCAAATTGCAGCAACTGGCGCTGGGGCTGGATATTCCGCCGCTGGAACCGGTGCCACAGGACCATGTTCTGACCCGCAGCTTTTACCTGCTTCAGGATTTTCCGGGCCGTTTTACGGGGCGCGATGTCTGGGTCGAGGCCGCGCCGCCGGATGCCGAAAAAGTGGAAGGGATGCCGTTTCGCAACCTGAATGACGGGGTGACGCCGGTGGTGATCGGGGGCAACGACTGGGCGGCGGCCTGGGCGGTGGACAATGCGGGGAACTACCTGTTCCGCGTCGGGCGCGGCTATACCGGCGAACGCCAGCGCGAGATCGCCTACCGGTTCGGTGTGAACCTGATGATGTATGTGCTGACGGGCAACTATAAATCGGATCAGGTGCATGTACCCGCCCTGCTGGAACGGTTGGGGCAGTGACATGAGCAACTCCATCCTGTTTTCCCCGATTATCCCGTTACCAATACTGGCCGTTTTGGCAGCGCTGGCGGTGTTGTTCATCGGCTTTGCTATCTGGCGCAAACTGGCAGGCTGGCCGCTGCGCGGGCTGGCGGCGCTGGTGCTGGTCGGGGCGCTGGCCAATCCGGCCCTACAGCAAGAGGACCGCGAACCGCTGACCGATATCGTGCTGCTGGTGGTGGATGAAAGCGCCAGCCAGAAGGTGTCGGACCGGCAGGATCAGACGGCGGCCGCTTTGGCCGCGCTGACGGCCCGCATCACTGCCCGCCCCAACACCGAATTGCGCACCACCACGGTGCCCGATGCCGAGGGTGACGGCGGCACCCTGTTGATGGGCGCAGTGGCCGAGGCCTTGGCCGACATCCCGCAATCGCGCCTTGCCGGTGTGTTGTTGCTGACCGACGGGCAGGTGCATGATGTGGACCTTGCCCCCAATATTCCAGCGCCGGTGCACACCCTGCTGACAGGGCATAAAACCGATTGGGACCGGCGGCTAATTGTAAAAAACGCCCCCGGTTTTGCCATTCTGGGCGAAGAGGTTTTGCTGACCCTGCGGGTGGATGACCAAGGCGCGGTTCCGGACGGGCTGGGCAAGCTGGCCGAGTTGGAAATCTCGGTCGATGGCGGGCCGGTGCAGGCGTATAACGTGCCGATCGGGCAGGATCTGGAATTGCCGGTGACGTTGCCCCATGGCGGTATGAATGTGATCCAGTTTACTGTGCCGGAAAGCGAAGGCGAGTTGACCAACCGCAACAATATCGCCGTGGTGCAGATCAACGGGGTGCGCGACCGGCTGCGGGTGCTGCTGGTGTCCGGCGAGCCGCATCCGGGCGAGCGCACCTGGCGCAATTTGCTGAAATCGGACAGCTCGGTCGATCTGGTGCATTTCACCATTCTGCGCCCGCCGGGCAAACAGGACGGGGTGCCGGTGACGGAACTGTCGCTGATCGCCTTTCCGGTGCGCGAACTGTTTCTGGACAAGATCAACGATTTCGATCTGATCATTTTTGACCGCTACAAACGGCGCGGGTTGCTGCCCGGGATTTATATGGACAGCGTGCGGGATTTTGTTGAACAGGGCGGGGCGCTGATGGTGGCGGCGGGGCCTGATTTTGCATCGGCGGATTCGATTTACCACACGTCACTGGCCGATATTCTACCCGCCGCGCCAACCGCGCGGGTGCTGGAAGAGGGGTTCAAACCACTACTGTCCGACATCGGTCAGCGCCATCCGGTGACCGAAGGGCTTGAGGATTTTGCCCCCCCTGTGGCCGAGGGCGAAGATGGCCCCGGCTGGGGCCGCTGGTTCCGCCAGATCGAACTGGAAACACTGTTGGGCAATACGGTGATGACCGGTGTCGGGGATCGTCCGCTGCTGGTACTGGATCGCGTGGGCGAGGGGCGCGTGGCGTTGCTGGCGTCTGATCAGGCATGGCTGTGGGATCGCGGGTTCGAGGGCGGCGGGCCGCAACTGGAACTGCTACGGCGGCTGGCGCACTGGATGATGAAGGAACCCGAGCTGGAAGAAGAGGCGCTGTGGGCCGAGGCACGCGGGCAGGTGATGACCATCATCCGCCGCACGCTGGGCGAAGAGGTGCCGGATGTCGAGGTAACCCTGCCGGATGGCAGCACGCAGACGGTGACGTTGAAACAGGTATCGCCGGGACGCTATCAGGCAACGTTCGACGGGCCGACAATCGGGCTGTACCGGCTTAGCGACGGGGAAAAGGACGCGGTGATTGCCCTTGGCCCATCGGCCCCGCGCGAATTCGAGGAAACCATCGCCACAGGGGACAAGCTGTTGCCGGTGGTCGAGCAGATGCGTGGCGGCACATTCACGTTGGAGGACGGCGTGCCGGCCTTGCGTAATGTGCGCAGCGGGCGCCCTGCGGCAGGGCGTGGCTGGCTGGGGATCACCCCGCGCGAGGCTTATCTGACAGCGGATGTGACACTGATCCCGCTACTGCCTGCATGGCTGACGCTGCTATTGGCGGCGCTGTTTACCGTTGGCGCATGGCTGCGCGAGGGGCGCAGGTAAATTCAGTCGGCTTTTTTACCGAATGCGTATCCCATTGCTCCTGCAATCAGCGTCGCAGCCTCGCCGGACAATGCATCATTCAACGCAAGTATTCCAACGATAGGGAGCGAAATAGAAAGCACAGTGTAGCGGATAAACTGCCAACCAATGCCTTTGGTATCTTCTGATTGGTTGCCTTTTCTATTCTGGTATCCGAACCAGAAAACTGCAGGAACTGAAAGTGCTAATATTAATGAAACCCATATCATTTACTCAACCTATTTGTTTAAGGTAGTAGTGTATTTCTTTGTTTAACCTGTCAATAATTCTGTCTTTGTGTGGAATTGTTTACTCTACCTGCCTAAATCCACCTCGAACAGCTGATCACCCCAGCCATCGACCAGACAATGGGCGCGGATGAACACCTTTTCGGTGCCTTTTGGAATGGCGACGCCGCCCAATGATCGGGTAAACGGTTGTTCATTCACATGCGGGTGGGCCAACAGGCGGTATCCCAGACGGTTGCCGTCAGCATCCAGCACTTCCCAGCCGTCGGCATAATGGTCCCAGCCGCTGTCGGGGTGTTTCAGGGTGACGGCGAAATTGTAGCCGCCGCCCGAGGGCTGGACCTTTACAGCCTCGATGGTCGGGAATTCGGCCCATGCGGGCAGGGGGGCGAGTATCAGCAGGGCAAGGGCAAGTTTTTTCATTTTGGTCTCCGGTCGTGTTGGCGGCAGGATGACGGTTTCACGGTGGAATGTCCCGTCACGATGGTGTGAGGTTTTCCGGTCCGTCGCTTTGCAACAAAACACTGCGGGAATGCGAGGCGAATTCGCGCCGCCACAGGATCAGCACGGTCAGGGCGGTGGCCACCAGCAGCGGGATGGCGCCCAGCAACCACGCCAGCGCCCCGAGGGCGAAATAGACCGACCGCAGGCCGCGATTGAAGCTGCGCGCGGCGGTGATGTTGATTTCTGCCGCCTGTTTGGCGCGGGGGATGCAGGCCGGATCGGTTGCGTCATTGGGCACCGAGGCCAGCATCACGGCGCAATAGCCGAACAGCCGGTGCGACCAGACGAATTTCAGAAACCCGTTGGCAAGGAACAGGATCACAATCAGGATTTTCATCTCCCACACCACGGCGGGGGCGTTTTCCAGGGACAGATCCTGCGCGATGCCCAGCAACTGTTCCTTGTTGCCGATCAGGGCCAGCCCGCCGCCAATGCCGATCATACTGGTCGAGGCAAAGAAATTGGTGCTTTGGCGCAGGTTGGCAAGGATATTGGCATCGAAAATGCGCGGCTCGCGGGTGACGAACTGGGTCATCCATTCGCGCCGGTATCCGGCCATGATGACGGAAACCGAGGGATGCGTTGCGTCGGCGCGCTCGATAATCCAGCCAATTCCGACCCACGCCAGCCCCAGCAGGGTGACTGCGATCAGATCAAGCGTGCTGAAAAACTGTAAACGATCAAGAAGTTCCATGCGCGGGATCATAGCGGGTCGGGAATTGACTTGCCATACGGATAAATTGGTTATATTTCTTTACCAATTGCCAATCTCAGGAGTCCTGACCAATGGAAATGCCCGAACCCGACGCGGAAATACTGGCGAAGAAAACGCAGATCGTGGCCCGGTTGCAAGCGGTATTGCCGGACGGGGCGGTGATTTCCGATGTGGCCGAGGTGAAGGCCTATGAATGCGATGCGCTAAGTGCCTATCGTTGCCCGCCGCTGTGCGCGGTTTTGCCTGCGGATACGGAGCAGGTTTCGGCGGTGCTGAAGATTTGTCACGAAATGGGCGTGCCGGTGGTGCCGCGCGGGTCGGGCACGTCACTGGCGGGCGGGGCTTTGCCCACGGCGGACAGCGTTATTCTGGGCGTGGCGCGGATGAATGATGTGCTGGAGGTGGATTACGACAACCGGTTCATACAGGTGCAATCGGGGCGCACCAATCTGTCGGTGACCGGCGCGGTCGAGGAGGATGGTTTCTTTTATGCGCCCGACCCCAGCAGCCAGTTGGCCTGTGCGATTGCCGGCAATATCGCGATGAATTCCGGCGGGGCGCATTGCCTGAAATACGGGGTGACCACGAACAACCTGTTGGGGGTCACGCTGGTGCTGATGGATGGCGAGGTGGTGGAAATCGGCGGGGCGCATCTGGATGCTTCGGGTCTGGATTTGCTGGGGTTGATTTGTGGCTCTGAAGGGCAATTGGGCGTGGTGACCGAAGCGACGCTGAAAATACTGCCCAAGCCGGAAGGCGCGCGGCCGGTGCTGATCGGGTTTGACAGCAACGAGGTGGCGGGGGCCTGTGTGTCGGACATCATCAAGGCCGGTGTGTTGCCTGTGGCGATCGAATTCATGGACCGCCCCTGCATCGAGGCGACCGAGGCTTTTGCCCACCCCGGCTATCCCGATTGCGAGGCGTTGCTGATTGTCGAGGTGGAAGGATCAGACGCCGAGATTGATTTCCAACTGGGCCGGATCATGGAGATTGCCGCGCGTCACAATCCGGTGGAGCTGCGCCAGAGCCAGTCCGAGGAAGAGAGCGCGAAAATCTGGCTGGGGCGCAAATCGGCCTTTGGCGCGATGGGGCAGATCAATGATTACATGTGTCTGGATGGCACGATTCCGGTGTCCGAATTGCCTTATGTGCTGCGCCGGATTGGCGAGTTGTCCAAGGAATACGGGCTGGGCGTGGGCAATGTGTTTCACGCGGGCGATGGCAATATGCATCCGTTGATCCTGTATGACGCCAACAAGCCGGGCGATCTGGAACTGGCGGAACGGTTTGGCGCCGATGTGCTACGGCTGTGTGTCGAGGTGGGCGGCTGTCTGACCGGCGAACATGGCGTGGGGATCGAGAAGCGTGATCTGATGGTGGATCAGTTTACGTCGGCGGACATCGAGGCGCAGTTGCGTGTGAAAGATGTGTTTGATCCGAAGTGGTTGTTAAATCCGGCCAAGGTGTTTCCATTGCAGGCGACCAAGGCAAGGCGGGCGGGGTAAGGGGGCGCTGCCCCCCCTTGGCCTATGGCCAATTCACCCCCGGGATATTTGAGGAACGATAATGATAAAGCCGGTGGACGAAAAAGAACTGGGTGCGGTGATTGCGGGGGCCGAGGGGCCGTTGCGGATTGTCGGTGGCGGCACACGCGGGGTGAACTGTGCGGGCGGGGTTTTGTCAACGGTGGGGATGGCGGGGATTACGCTGTATGATCCCGGTGCGCTGACCTTGGTGGCGAAGGCGGGCACACCTTTGGCGGAGATCGAGGCGGCGCTGGCATCAGAGGGGCAGCGCCTGCCGTTCGAGCCGATGGACCATCGCGGGTTGCTGGGTTTGGGCGGGGTGCCGACGATTGGCGGGGTTGTGGCGGCGAATGTATCGGGGCCGCGGCGGGTGCAGGCGGGGGCCTGTCGGGACAGCCTGATCGGAGTGCGGTTTGTGGACGGGCGCGGCGAGGTTTTGAAAAGCGGCGGGCGGGTGATGAAGAATGTCACCGGCTATGATCTGGTCAAGCTGCTGGCGGGGTCTTGCGGGACGTTGGGCGTGTTGACGGAAGTGTCGTTCAAGGTGCTGCCGGATGTGGAAACCAGCGCCTGTGTGGTGTTGCGTGGCTTGGATGACAGGCAGGCCGTGGCGGTAATGGCGCGGGCGCTTGGCTCGCCTTACGAGGTGTCTGGCGCGGCGCATGATGGTGGGCGCACAATGTTGCGCATCGAGGGGTTTGCGGAGTCGGTGGCCTATCGGGCCGGTCGGTTGCGTGATTTGCTGGGCGGCTTTGGCGAGGTCGAGGTTCTGGATGATCCGGCGCAAGTTGCTGCGATCTGGCAGGAGGTGCGCGATGTGGCGCCGTTCCACAGCCGTGATGGCGACGTGTGGCGGATATCGGTCAAGCCCTCGGATGCGCCTGATATGGTGGCCGGATTGGGTGCCGAGGCTGTGGTCTATGACTGGGGCGGCGGGCTGGTTTGGGCTTTGATAGCCAAGGGCACGGATCTGCGCGCGCGGATGGGCGATGTGCGCGGCCATGCAACGCTTGTGCGCGGCGACGGTTTTACGAGGTTCCATCCCGAGCCTGCGGGATTGGCAAGGATCAGCGCAGGGATCAAGGCGCAGTTTGATCCGCACGGGATTTTGAATGCAGGGGTGATGGGATAAATGCAAACGAACTTTACCCCCGAACAAATGCGCGACCCGAATATCCAGCGCGCAAATGAAATTCTGCGCGCCTGTGTGCATTGCGGGTTTTGCACGGCGACCTGCCCGACCTATCAGGTGCTGGGCGATGAGCTGGACAGCCCGCGCGGGCGGATTTATCTGATCAAGGATATGCTGGAGGAAGGGCGGCCAGCGGATAAAAAGACGGTCGAGCATGTGGACAAATGCCTGTCCTGTCTGGCCTGTATGACGACTTGTCCGTCCGGTGTGCATTATATGCATCTGGTGGATTACGCCCGCAGCTATATCGAGAAGACCTACAAACGCCCCCTGATGGATCGCGCTTTGCGCTGGGTTCTGGCGGCGGTCATTCCTTATCCCAAAAGGTTCCGGCTGGCGCTGTTGGGGGCGAAAATCGGGCGGCCGTTTCGCGCGCTGGTGCCGGATGCGCGGTTGCGTGCCATGCTGGAGATGGCGCCCAAACGCATCCCGTCGGTCAGCCGCAATGATGACCCGCAGGTGTTTGCGGCCAAAGGGGAACGCCGCAAACGGGTGGCGCTGCTGACCGGTTGTGCGCAAAAGGCGCTGAATACGGATATCAACGATGCCACCATCCGGCTGTTGCGGCGGCTGGGATGCGAGGTGGTGATTGCACAGGGCATGGGCTGTTGCGGGGCCTTGACGCACCACATGGGCAAGGACAAGCAGGCGCATGGATCGGCGGCGGCAAATATCGCGGCGTGGATGCGGGAAGTCAGGGGCGAGGGGCTGGATGCGGTGGTGATCAACACCTCGGGCTGTGGCACCACGGTCAAGGATTACGGACATATGTTCCGCAATGATCCACTGGCCGAAGACGCGGCGGTGATTGCAGGGCTGGCGATGGATGTCAGCGAATTGCTGGCGACGCTGGAATTTCCCGAAAGTGCGGCCAAGGATATGCGCGTAGCCTATCACGCGGCCTGCTCGCTGCAACATGGGCAACAGGTGAAAACCCACCCGAAAACCTTGCTGAAACGCGCGGGGTTCGAGGTGGTGGAGCCGGCGGACAGCCATCTATGCTGCGGCTCGGCCGGGACCTATAATCTGATGCAGCCTGAGATTTCCAAGGAGTTGCAGGTCCGCAAGGTGCGCACGCTCGAGGCCAAGGCGCCGGATGTGATCGCTGCTGGTAATATCGGCTGTATGATCCAGATTGGCGGGGGCACCGAAGTGCCGGTGGTGCATACGGTCGAATTGCTGGACTGGGCGCTGGGCGGGCCGAAACCGCGTGCAATTTCGGGAAATCAGCCTTAATCTCGCCGTAACGGGCCGTTAGGATGCGGCAAGTAACGGAGGAAGTATGCGGTTTTTCTTGAGCGTTCTGGTCTTTCTGGCCGGTTTTGCCTCGGTAGGATATTCCGAGGAACATAGCGGGCTGCGTGCCATGATAACCGGTGACGACAGTCGCGGCTGGGAGGCCGTGGGGCGCTTGAACATCGCCGGAAACAGCATGTGCACAGGTGCCTTGATCGCGCCGGATCTGGTGCTGACCGCAGCGCATTGCATGTTTGACAAGGATAGCCGCAAACAGGTGGACGCCACCAAGATCGAGTTTCTGGCCGGATGGCGCGGCGGGCGGGCCACGGCCTATGCCCGTGTGAAACGGGCGGTGGTGCATCCGGATTATACCTATGCGGTGAATTCCAGTGATATCCGTGTGCGCAACGATATTGCCGTCTTGCAATTGACCCGGCCTATCCAGAAAACCTCGATCACGCCGTTTGCCACTGGTCCAAGGCCGCGCAAAGGGGCGACTGTCGGGGTGGTTTCCTATGCCCGCGGGCGGTCTGATTCCCCGTCGATTGAAGAAAGCTGTCGCGTGCTGGCGCGGCAATCGGGGAATTTGATTATGTCGTGCGATGTGGATTTCGGGGCCAGCGGGGCGCCGGTCTTCAATATGGAAAACGGCAACCCGCAAATTGTATCGGTGGTCTCGGCAATGGCCGAGGTGCAGGGGCGAAAGGTTGCCCTTGGCATGTCGCTGGCCGAACCGCTGGAAGTGGTTCTGGCAAAGCTGAAAGAAACCGAAGGGCCGTTTCAAAAGGTGGAACCGGCATCACAGCGAATAATTTTGCGAGGGCCGCTGGATCATACGGGTGCGAAATTTGTCCGCCCTTAGGGCCTTGAAACCTAAAAATCGCTTACATATCTAAATATCAGCCGGATGCCGTTTAGCGGGTCCGGTCAGCAAAATAGCCTGTCCAATACCGGAAGGCACCACATTTTATCGCTTGAAGAAGGATGAAAAAACCATGAGAAATCTTGACCTTACACCGCTTTACCGTGCCACTGTCGGTTTTGACCAGATCGCCGACCTGATGGACCGCGTGTTCACCAATGACGCCGGCAAGCAAAGCTACCCCCCTTACAACATCGAAAAAACAGGTGAAGACGCCTGGCGGATCACCATTGCCGTTGCGGGTTTTTCCGATGATGACCTGTCGGTCGAAGTGCGTGAGGGGGCATTGATCGTCACTGCCCGCAAAGCCGAGGAAGACGATGATCGCGTCTATCTGCATCGCGGCATTGCCACCCGCGCGTTTGAACGCCGCTTCCATCTGGCCGAACATGTCCGCGTTGTGGGGGCTGCCCACACTGACGGGATGCTGCACATCGATCTGGTACGCGAAGTGCCAGAGGCATTGAAACCACGCCAGATCAAAATTGCGTCCGATCTGCCGGTCGATGCCAAGGCGGTGGAAAACAAACCGAAGAAAGCCAAGAAGACGCACTAACGTCTTTTCAGGTTTTGGTATGAAACAGGGCGCAAAGCGGGTTGCTTTGCGCCCTTTGCCGTGTTGCTGCCCCGCACATGATGCGGGGCCTTTTTGCTTTGAAGAAAAGGTTCCGGCGCGTGGGCCGGAACGGGTTACCCGCCGCTCAGGCTTTTGGCCAGCCGAATCAGCTTCACAGCTTCGGAGCGATAACCATAGGCATCCTGCCCCCTGTTCGCGTTCGCCAGCGTGATCAGATCGTTATACCCCCAACCTTGCAGATATTTGCCGTCTTTCAGCAACTGCCCGAAACCGGCAATCGCAACCGAGAAACGCACATCATCGGTGGCCTGCCCCATACCCGGGGTGATGGGCGTGGTCAGCAGTTTGCTGATATCCTCGCCCGGTTCCTTGTAGCGCAGTTTCAGGAAGCCCAATTCACCACTGTCATCCGTTTCTGCCGCCGGCTGATAGCGCAGCGCGTCATGCAGGATGGCGTCCGAGCCAACCGGCGTGATTTCGTAAATTGCGGTGACGGTGTGGCCTGCACCAATCTCGCCAGCGTCCACCTTGTCGTTGTTGAAATCCTCGCGGTTCAGGGCGCGGGTTTCATAGCCGATCAGGCGGTATTCGGCAATTTGCGCAGGGTTGAACTCGACCTGAATTTTCACATCATTGGCAATCGGGAACAATTCACCGCTTAGCTGGTCCACCAGCACCTTTTGTGCCTCGGACAGGGTATCGATATAGGCCGCCGTGCCGTTGCCGTTTTGTGCCAGCGCCTGCATGGTGGCGTCATCCAGATTGCCGCGCCCGAAACCCAGTACCGACAGGTAAGTGCCGCTTTCGCGTTTCTTGGCGATGAAATCTTTCAGCGCCTCGGGGTTGCTGATGCCGACGTTGAAATCGCCATCCGTGGCCAGAATGATCCGGCTGACCTCGCCGTCTTTGGCCATGCCTTCGGCCACCGCATAGGCCTGTTGTAACCCTTGCTGACCGGCGGTTGCGCCACCAGCGCGCAGATTTTCCAGCGCGGCCATGATTTTTGCCTTGTCCGAAACCTGTGTCGGTTCCAGCACCTGACCGGCGCTGCCGGCATAGGTGACGATCGATACTTCGTCATCGGGGTGCAGTTGGGACAGCATAAGGCGGAAACTCTGGATCAGCAGGGGCAGTTTGTTGGGCTGGTTCATCGACCCCGAGGTATCAATCAGGAACACAAGGTTCAGCGGGGGGCGATCCTTAAGCGCAGGCAATTCGCCCTGTATGCCGATATGCACCAGCTTTGTTCCGCTGTTCCACGGGGTTTGCAGCACGGTGACGGTGGGTTTGAACGGGGCTTCGCCGGCTTCGGGGGCGGGGTAGTTGTAGGGGAAATAGTTGACCATTTCCTCGATCCGCACGGCGTCGGGGGCGGGCAGTTGTCCGTTCATCAGGCTGGAGCGCACGATGGCATAGGACGCGGTATCAACATCGATCGAGAAGGTGGAAACAGAATCTTCGGTGGTGATTTTCACGGGGTTCGCATCGGCGTTGGCGAAGGTTTCGGTGTTGGGTGTGGGGGCAATGGCCGGATCATTATACCCAATGGCCCCGCCTGTAATGCCGCCAACAGCCGAAGGTGCCATTTTGCGCACCATCGGAGTTTCGGAAGCAGCAAGTCCCTGATCCAGAACAGGCGCTTCGGGTGCGCCCTCGGCCTCGCTACGGACACGGCGGGAGGGCGCCGGTTCTGCAATAACGGGCGCAACCGGTTCGGCTGCCTGTGCAGCTTTCTGCGGTGCGGCGGGGGCCGCTGGTGTTTCGTTGATAACCGGTTCCGGTTTGGGCAAATCGAATGTTGTACCCCCCTGCTGGGTGTAGAAAAGCACACCAATGCCGACGGCAACAATCGAGGTGGTGGCGGCCAATGCGCCGCGGGTGGTTAGGGAATGAAACATTTTGAATACTCCTGAGCTAAGCCCCAAGCGGTGTGTGGGGCGATCAGAAGTAGGACGCGCGGCATTGGTCGATCCTTGGCGGGCGCCGTGAAAATCGTCAAAGTTTTTCATCGCCAGCGCCAGATCATCCTCTTTTCTGGACGGCCCGGGCGTGGCCGCTTTCATGGCATCTTGCAGGTGCTTCAGGTCGTCTGTCATGCCTTTTGCTCCTTTTCATGCAGGGCGCGCAGGTGCTTTTTCACCTCGGCCATGCGCCAGCTTATTGTGCCCTCGGACACACCTAAAACAACGCCTGCCTCGCGGTGTGTCATTTCTTCTTCCAGTGTCAGCGCCAGCGTGTCGCGCAGTTCTTGTGGCAGGGCGGACATGGATTGGGTCAACCAGTCGATCCCGTCCTGCGTTTCCTTGTTGGCGGCGACGCGGTTGACCTCCCAATCGCCCCAGCCATCGGCGGCGCGGGCATGGCTGGCAAAGCGGCGGCGCCGGTCGTGCGCGGCATTCACCGCCACACGATAGAGCCAAGTTGAAAACCGCGCCTGTCCGCGAAAACCGTTCAGTTTGGCGGGCAGGGCGGCGCAGATGTCCTGTGTCAGATCCTCGGCATCGGCGCGGGTGCCGGTCAGGCGGAAACACAGGCCGAACAGGCGGTCGTAATTGCGCCGCAGCAAAAGCGAGAATGCCTCGCGATCACCGTCAGCGGCCGACTGGGCCAGTGTTTCGTCTGTGGTCTCCATACGCATTACATTCTGTTAGACGGGGCGGTGTCGTCAATCCTTGGAAAATAGTTCAAAAAAATTGCCGGTGGCAGGATATTGCAGATGATAACCTTGCATAGTAGCCTGCCGGAAGGTTGCAAGGGGAACGGGAAGAAAATGCGTTTGTTTGTTATATTTGTCTGGGTTTTGCTGTCGGCGACGGCGGCAAGGGCGGACCTGTTTGAAAAAATTGATACTCCGGACTGGATTGAGCAAACCCCCGTCCCCGAAATGAATCCGGATCATATCGCCTATGTCACGGGCGGGATTTACTACCTGCTGGTTGACAAACAGATCCGTTGGGTGGGTGAACGCCGCCAAATCTATGTGCATATTGTCAAGAAAATCCTGAACCGCAAAGGGCTGGAAAATGCGGGCAGTTTAAGCTTCGAGATTGACCCGTCATTTGAAGTGATGAATCTGGTATCCCTTAGTCGCAGCCGTGACGGGGTAAAGGAAGAATTGAAGGATCAGGTGACTTTTCGTGTATTTCAACGCGAAACCGATCTGGAGCGCGGGATCATTGATGGCGGGCAGACCATCTATACCGATCTGACGGATGTGCGGGTCGGGGATGTGATTGAAACCGAGGTTATCTGGGATGAACAACCCCGATACAAAGGGTCAACATTCAGCGATGGGTACTGGCTGGAATATTCCGTGCCGGTCGGGTTGACACAGGTATTGCTGCATTGGCCAAATGACAGGCCGGTTTTCTTTCAGCCCATGCTTGATCAAGTGGAATATAACAAGGAAGAAGGGGATGAAACGACCGCCTATCGCTGGCGTCGTGGTGATATTATCCCGCCCCCGTTGGAAGATGCTGTGCCGGCAGGATACAGGGACAGGGCTTATATATCCTATTCGGCATATAATAACTGGGACGAGGTGGCGGCAGCTTTTCGCGATGATTACAACCAGCCGCAAAAGCTGAGTGATGAATGGTTGGCCAAAATTGACCAGATCCGCAAGAATTATACAGACCCGTCCGAACAGGTGGTCGCTGCTCTGCGTTTGGTGCAGAACGAAATTCGCTATGTTGGAATCGAGATTGGCAAAGGCGGCTATGTCGCGCGCGATCCGCAGACGGTTATCCGGCAGGGGTTCGGGGATTGCAAAGACAAATCCCTGCTGTTGAAAACCACGCTGGCAGAACTGGGCGTACATTCGGTTGTCGCACTTGCCAATCTGAAACTGGGCCACCAGATCGTAAATCGTCTACCCAGCGGCAATGCTTTTGACCATATGATTGTCGGGGCGCAACTGGATGGCCAAACCGTCTGGATGGATCCGACAGCTTCTTATGAAGGGGGCAGGACCCCGGATCAGCTTGTGATACCCGACTATGGTTATGTGTTGCCTTTGGGGCAAAAAGACAAGGCTAGTATCGTACAGATTTCCCCAAATGCAAAAACCGCAGATCGTGTTGAAATCCTCGAGATGTTTATCTTTTCCGATCTGGGTGTATTACTGGGTGTTAACACTGAATACACCGGCGAAGCCGCAACAAATCAGCGTGCCTATTGGCAGAACGAGGCCCCTTCGGTTATTCGGCAGCGGTATTTTGATTATTACGCACAGAATTACCCCGGGCTTCGAAAAAGTCAGGAAACAAGGGTTATCGACGACCCCGACAACAATGTATTTCGTGTGGTGGAATCCTATTTCCTTCCGCAAGCAGACTTCGAGCAAAAGGAATTGCAAGAGGATTTTCCCTTCAGAGAAGAGGATTACCTGTCGTCATTGGAAAATCTGCGTGCGCATCAGCGGCGGAATCCAATGGCCATCCCTTACCAATTCCAGCGCACGCACCGGGTGGTTGTCAAAAGAGCACCGATCGAATTTCGGGCACCGGATATGGTTGTGATAGACAACCCTGCGTTTTCCTTCAAATTCGAAGGCACCAGTTCGGATGGCGGGGGGATGGAGCTGAAGTGGACCCTGCACACCAAAACACGTCAGGTGCCACCAGACGTGGCACCCGATGTTATTCGCGATATCAGGCGGATGCATGACAACAACGGCTATTCCTGGAATTTAACCCAAGAGGAGTAGCACCAGCCCCTAGACCGACATGCAGAGGTATTTCATTTCAAGGTAATCTTCCATTCCGTGACGACTGCCTTCGCGGCCCAGACCCGATTGCTTGACCCCGCCAAAGGGGGCGACTTCGGTGGAAATGATGCCAGTGTTGATGCCGACCATGCCGTATTCCAGCGCCTCGGCTACCTTGTAAACGCGCGACAGATCTTTGGCGTAGAAATAGGAGGCCAGACCGAAAATGGTGTCATTGGCCATCTCGATTACCTCGTCCTCGGTTTCGAATTTGAACAGGGCGGCCAGCGGGCCGAAGGTTTCATCCTGCGCCACCTGCATATCCTGCGTAACGCCGGTTACAACGGTTGGCTGATAGAATGTGCCGCCCAGATTGTGCCCCTTGCCGCCCATCAGGATTTCCGCGCCTTTGGCGGTGGCGTCGTCCAGATGTTCCTGCACCTTTTCAACCGCATCCTGATTGATCAGCGGGCCGGTGGTGATGCCGTCTTTCAACCCGTCACCCACGTTCAGTCCTTTGACGGCCACGGCCAGTTTCTTGGCGAATTCGTCATAGACTCCGGCCTGCACATAGATCCGGTTGGCGCAGACGCAGGTCTGGCCGTTGTTGCGGAATTTGCAGATCATCGCGCCTTCGACTGCGGCGTCCAGATCCGCGTCGTCGAACACGATAAACGGCGCGTTGCCACCCAGTTCCATCGAGCATTTCATCACCTGATCGGCGGCCTGCCGCAACAGGATGCGGCCCACTTCGGTCGAGCCGGTAAAGGTCAATTTGCGCACAATCGGGTTTTCGCAGAATTCCTTGCCCACATCCGACGAATGGGTCGAGGGCACCACATTGAACACCCCCGCAGGGATGCCCGCGCGATCGGCCAGCACCGCCAGCGCCAGCGCCGACAGCGGTGTTTCGGCGGCGGGGCGGGCGACAAAGGCGCAGCCGGCGGCGATGGCCGGACCCGCCTTGCGGGTGATCATCGCGTTGGGGAAATTCCACGGGGTGATCGAGCCGACAACGCCGATCGGCTGCTTGATCACGGTGATGCGTTTGTCCGGTGCATGGCCCGGAATGGTTTCGCCGTAAACGCGCTTGGCCTCTTCGGCGAACCATTCGATGAAGGACGCGCCATAGACGATCTCGCCGCGTGCCTCGGCAAAGGGTTTGCCCATTTCGGCGGTCAGGATGGTGGCCAGATCGTCGGCGTTTTCCATCATCAGGTCATACCACGCCCGCAGGGTGTTGGCGCGTTCCTTGGCGGTCACGGCTGCCCATTTTTTCTGGGCCACCTGTGCCGCCGCAATGGCGCGGTTCACATCCGCGCGGGTCAGGTCGGCCACCTGACAGACCACATCCCCGCGCGCAGGGTTGGTCACGTCAAAGCGGTTGCCGTCGCTGGCATTGGTCCATTCGCCATTCACATAGCCTTTGGTGGCCAGCAACGTGGGATCCTTTAGCAGGTCTTTCAGATTAGTCGCGGATTCAAGCATGGTGTTCTCCTGCAAAAAAAAATGTCTCTTTGACAATGGCAGATCATGTGCGTTTGATGTTGTCCAGAAAAATGATCAAATTATCGGGGCCGGATATGGATTTCGACGATGCCTACAGCAACAGCGCCTATATTGACGGGGCCGATGAATATCCTGACCGCTGGGATGATGCCGCGCATGATTTCCGCTCGCTTGAAAACGCCTTCGGGCGGGCGCGGTTGAACCTGCGCTATGGCGAGGGTTCGCGCGAGGTGTTCGATCTGTTCTATCCGGCATCAGGCAAGCCCGAGGGGTTGGCGGTATTCGTGCATGGCGGCTACTGGATGGCGTTTGACAACAAATCGTGGTCGCATCTGGCCGCCGGTGCTGTGGCGCGGGGCTGGGCGGTGGCGATACCGTCTTATACACTGGCCCCCGAGGCACGGATTTCCGGGATCACCGGCCAGATCGCCCGCGCGATTGAAGCGGCGGCGAAGTGCATTCAGGGGCCAATTGTGCTGACCGGCCATTCGGCGGGCGGGCATCTGGTGGCGCGGATGCGCTGTGCAGATGTGGCGTTGGCTGTGGCCGACAGGGTGCAGCGGATCATGCCGATCTCGCCGCTCTCCGATCTGCGCCCGTTGCTGCAAACAAAGATGAACGAGACGCTGCGCATGGACATGGCCGAAGCCAAGGCCGAAAGCCCCCTGCTGTGCAAGGGCCTGCGCGACATCCCCACCCACGTCTGGGTCGGCGCAAACGAGCGCCCCGCCTTTCTGGATCAGGCCCGCTGGCTGGCGGATGGCTGGCCCGATACACAACTGACCATCGCCCCCGACCGCCACCATTTCGATGTGATCGGCGATCTGGCCGAACCGGATAGCGAGATGGTCAAGGCCCTGCTGGTATGAGCCGTTTCTCCGCCCCGCAAAAGACCCTGCTGGTGGCAACGCCGCTGATCGTGCTGCTGCTGATCTACATGTTTCCGGCGCTGACCCACAGCCTTGGCAGGTCGCGCGGGGTGGCAATAGCGCTGGCGATCTACTGGGGTGCGGTGTGTTTCGGCTTTGGCCTGACCATAATCGGCCCGCGCAATCTGAAACGCCTTTACACCCGCCCGAAAACCGCAAACACGCTGAACCTTGCCCTTGCCATCCTGCCCGTGGTGCTGGTGTTTTTTGCGGCCTTCCTGCCCATCACCGCCACCCTGACCCCGCGCATCCTGCTGCTGGCAACACTGTTCGCCATCATCAACGGCAGTGCCGAAGAACTGTTCTGGCGCGGCGCATTCATTCGCCATTTCCCGCAGGACGCCCGCTATGCCGTCGCCTATCCGCTGGTGCTGTTCACCACATGGCACATCGCCTTGGCGTTGATCAAAGGCGCACAGTATCAGGGCGGCGCGCTGACCCTGATCGGTGGCGCGGCCATCATGGGGCTGCTCTGGGGTATCCTCGCGTGGCGCACCAAGTCAATCTACCTGTCCACCCTCTCGCATATTGGCGTGAACATGATGGCCTTTCCGGCGGTGATGTTGGTGAATGGTTAGCGGCCGAATTTCTCCTGCCACGTTGGCCATCTGTCCCCGTCCTCGGGCGTGGCCTCGTATACCCCTCGGGCAATGGCGCGGCTTAGGCACACAGCGGCAGCATGGCCCAGCCGGATCGGATCGAACACCGGATCGGGCAGCGGTTTAACCCCCGTGGACACGCCGAACACCAGATCCCCGTCATAGGGCGTGTGGCTGGGCACGATCGCCCGCGCCATGCCGTCATGCGCGGCGGTGGCCATGCGTGTGGTCTGCGCCTGCGTCAGCACCGCATCGGTGGCAACAATCGCAATCGTGGTATTCTCGCGCAACTGGGTCTCGGGGTGCGGCTCATAGCCCGCGTCATAGCCTTGCGCGATCCCGCCCCCACCGAATTCACCGCCCATCTCGAAGGGCGCGGCCCAGAATTGCGGCCCGTCCCCAACCGTCACCGCCCCTTGCGCATTCACAGCCACCAAAGCACCCACTGTCACACCACACTCCAGCACAACCGAGGCCGACCCCAGCCCGCCTTTCAACCCTGTCACCGTGGCCCCCGCGCCTGCGCCATGGGTGCCCAAAGAAAACTCGACCGCTGCCGTTTCCAGCGCGGTGCGGCCCAACCCTTTGTAAGGATTTTCGTCCCAATCCTTGTCACCACCGTTCAGCAAATCAAACAGGATCGCCGCCGGCACGATCGGCACATGCTGTCCGCCAATTTCAAACCCGCGCCCCTGCGCGCGCAAAGCATCCGCCACACCCGAAGCGGCATCCAGACCGAAGGCCGACCCACCAGACAGAACCAGCGCATCCACCTCCTGCACCACCTTGTCCGGCGCCAGCAAATCGGTTTCCCGCGTGCCCGGCGCGCCCCCCATCACATGCACAGCCGCAACGAAAGGCGCATCGCCCACCAACACGGTCGATCCCGATTTTACCCTCGCATCCGCCGCATTGCCCACCCGCAATCCGGCCACATCGGTAATCAGATTAAGCGGTCCCGGTTTCATGGCCTTGTCCTTCTTCTTGCTGAAAATACCTCACGGGGGTGCGGGGGTGTGAAACCCCCGCTCCTGCCCTCTAAATACACCGCCCGCCGTCAACTTCCATCGCCACACCGGTGATCATGCTGGCCTCGTCCGAGCACAGGAACGCCGCCGCATTGCCCATATCCTCGGGTGTGGAAAAGCGCCCGATCGGGATGGTCGACAAAAATTTGGCGCGGATCTCCGGCGTGTCCTCGCCCATGAATGTTTTCAACAAGGGCGTGTCACCCGCCACCGGATTGATCGCGTTTACCCGTATGCCAAAGGGGGCCAGTTCCACCGCCATTGTGCGTGTCGCGGTGATCATCCAGCCTTTGGAGGCATTATACCAGTTCAGGTTCGGGCGCGGCGAAACGCCAGCGGTCGAGGCCACATTCAGGATCACCCCTGCTTTGGCCGCCTTCATAAGCGGCACCAATTCGCGCGCGGTCAGGTAGACCGATTTGGCGTTCACGGCCAACACGCGGTCGAAATCCTCTTCCGAAATGGTTTCCAGCGGGCCGGGCATATGGGTGATACCGGCGTTGTTTACCAGAATGTCGGTCTGCCCGAACGCCTCTCGCGCCGCTTTGATCATTGCCGCCACACTATCGCCGTTCGAGACATCCACCTTCTGCGCAATACCGCCCACTTCGGCGGCCACAGCCTCGGCCCCCTCAATGTTTATATCGGCCACCATCACCCGTGCGCCTTCGGCGGCAAATTTGCGCGCAATCCCTGCACCGAAGCCTGAACCGGCCCCCGTTACAATTGCTGTTTTTCCTTCCAGTCGCATCGGATAACCCCCGGGTTTTATGTCTGTTACGGGCAATCTGCCCGCTTTACCGACGCCGCGCAAGCTCTCTGTACAGCGCCTCGGGGGACACCCCGATTTCTTTGGCAACCTGATGCCATTTCCCCTTGTTTATCAAGGTATTGTCATTCCAGATCAGCCACGCATCCAGCCGCTCGGATACCCGCTTCAGGGACAATATTTCGGCCCGCATCCGCGCCTCGCGAACTTCGCGTCCCAAATGTGCGGCAAAGGCGGTCGCGGCCTGTTGATTATTGGCAATCAATGCCTGCACATCGGCGCGCGAAAAGACCGCCAATACTGATGGCCTGACCACAACTGCGCCACAATGATAGGCCTTGGACGTGATCGACGCTTCGGCCAAAAGCCCCCCTGCCTGCGCCCGTTGCAGGATAAATTCCGCCCCGTCCGTCTGTCGCCGCAACAAATGGACTTCGCCACTTTCAACCCTGTAAACCGAGGTCACAGGATCATCGCGATCAAACAGCATCGTTCCTGCCGCAAGGGTGCGGCGGGTATGGCGAAGTTGTTGTAGGTGGTCAAAAAAGCTCTGCGCCATGATCACTATCATGTCACGCATTGGTTTTATCAGGCAAGCTTATTCGGGACATCAATCAGGAACAGGAATGCATGAATGAAACATTTTGCAATTATAGGCCTTGTGGCCCTTTTGCCAAATCTGGCTGCCGCTCAGGAGACCCATACAGGGATGAACCACGAAGCGATGATGAACGGCACCGGTATGGTCCAGGGTGAGACCATGGCGACCGGTCTGCAGATGAACCCGGCGACCGAAGCGGGCCAGTCCGCCTTTGCCGCGGTAGAAGAAATCGTTCTGGCGCTCGATGCCGATCCGGATACCGATTGGTCCAAAGTCAACATCCCGGCCCTGCGTGAACATCTGGTCGATATGGAACTGGTGTTCACCGATGCCGAAGTCCAGACAACCGAGGTTGAAAACGGTTTTCAGTTTGCAGTGACGGGGGCGGGCAAAACCATCGGGTCCATTCAGCGGATGGCGATTGCCCATGCCGGTGTCATGAACGGCACAGGCGACTGGACCTTCAGCCCTGAAAAGACAGAAACCGGCGTGGTTCTGACTGTTACAAGCACCGCAGATGACATGGATAAACTACGCGCGCTCGGATTTTTCGGGATTATGGCAATGGGCATGCACCACCAGAATCATCACTGGATGATGGCCACAGGGGTTAATCCGCACGGATAGTTTAAACGGCCTATCACGGGTAGCCGAAATCTTATAAAGATTTCGGCTACCCGTGATAGGCCGCCACCGTTTTCAACACCGAAAATCCATACAGCGCCTCGAAGCCTTTTTCGCGTCCGTGACCGGATTTTCCGACCCCGCCAAAGGGCAGTTCAACCCCGCCACCGGCACCGTAATTGTTGATGAACACCTGACCGGCCTTCAGCGCCTTGGCCATGCGCATCTGGCGCGCGCCATCGCGGCTCCAGACACTTGCCACCAGCCCGAAATCAGTGCCGTTGGCAATGGCAACCGCTTCGGCTTCGTCCTCGAACGGGATCACCACCTGAACCGGGCCGAAGATTTCATTCTGGGCCAGTGGATGATCCGGCGGCACATTGGCGAACAGGGTCGGCACCACGTAATGCCCGCCCTCGGGCGTGCCCTCGATAATGCTGCCCTGGGCGGCCAGTCGCAGGTCCTTGCCTTGCGCCAGAAACCCTGTGACGATTTCCTTTTGCCGCGCCGAAATCAGCGGGCCGACATTGGCGTCCGCCATTGCCGGCCCCACCATCATGCCGCTGTAACTGTCCGCCATACGCGCCAGCAGCTTATCGTAAACCCCGCGCTGGATCAGCACGCGCGAGGCGGCTGAACAGGTTTGCCCCGCGTTCTGGATGCAGGCCCCGACAAGGAATGGCAGGGCCGCGTCCAGATCGGCGTCATCAAACACCACCTGCGGCGATTTCCCCCCCAGTTCCAGCGTCACCGGAATCACATTCTGCGCCGCTGCCGCCTGCACCAGTTTCCCGACCCCGACCGAGCCGGTAAAGGATATATGCTGGATGCCGGTATGGCCGGACAGGGCCGCACCGGCCTCTTCTCCCAGACCCGGCACCACGTTCAGGGCACCGGCGGGCAGGCCTGCTTCTTGGGCAATCGCGGCGAAACCCAGCGCGGTCAAGCAGGCCTCTTCCGCCGGTTTCAGCACACAAGCGTTGCCCATCGCCAGCGCCGCCCCGACGGAACGTCCAATGATCTGCATCGGGTAGTTCCATGGCACGATATGCCCCGTCACCCCGTGCGGTTCGCGCAGGGTGTAAACGGTATAGCCGTCCATATAGGGGATGGTTTCGCCATGCACCTTGTCCGCCGCCCCGCCGTAATATTCCAGATAGCGGGCCATCGCGATGGCGTCGTTGCGGGCCTGGGTCAAGGGTTTGCCAACGTCATGGGCCTCGATGATGCCCAGTTCATCGACCTTTTTCAAAACCAGTTGCCCCATCCGTGTCAGGATACGGCCCCGCTCCAGCGCCGTGGTGCGGCCCCATTCGCCATCCATGGCCGCCTGTGCCGCTGTAACCGCCGCGTCTATATCGGCGGCTTTGCCGCGGGCAATCGGGGCCAGCGGGGTGCCGTCCGAGGGGTTTTCCAGTTGCAAAACCTCTCCGCCCGCAGGCGAAACCCATTCGCCGCCGATGAACAGTTTGTCGGTGGGATACCAGATGTTTTTCAGCATGATTTCTTACCTCGCTTGCCAGTCCGCAGGGATTTGCGGTGCGGCGTCCAGCAGTTGTTTTGTATAGGGATGGGCGGGCGACGTGAACACTTGTCCGGTCGGCCCCGTTTCAACAATTTTGCCCCGTTGCATCACCAGCACCCGATCCGTGATCGCCTGCACCACGGTCAGGTCGTGGCTGATAAACAGATAGGACAACCCCAGCCGTTTTTGCAGATCGGCCAGCAGGTCAAGGATTTGTGCGCGAATAGAGACATCCAGCGCCGAGACAGCCTCGTCCAGCACGATCAGGTCGGGGTGCAGCACCAGCGCGCGGGCGATGGCGATGCGCTGGCGCTGGCCGCCGGAAAATTCGTGGATGTAGCGGTCCATCGCCTCGGCCGGCATGCCGACGGTTTCCAGTGCCTCGGCCACATGTGCGCGGGCGTTATCCGGTGGGGTGGTCAGGTGGAACGGCTCCATCACCAGCCGCAGCACCTTGTGACGCGGGTTGAAGCTGCCGTAGGGGTCCTGAAACACCACCTGCACCTTTTGGCGCAGATGGGTGGGCATGTGTTGACCGGCCAGAACCGGTTCGCCGGACAGGCGGATTTCGCCGCCCTGCAAGGCATCCAGCCCCAGAATGGCGCGGGTCAGGGTGGATTTGCCACAGCCGCTTTCGCCAACCAGCCCAAGGCTTTCGCCGCGTTTCAGAGTAAAGCTGACGTTGTCCACCGCGCGAAACGGCGGCGGTCGGTGGAACAATTTGCTGCGCGGGGCGGCGTATTCGCGGATGGCGTTTTTCACCTCGAGAATTGGCGTGTCCTGCGTTTCGGTGCCATGGTCGGGCTGGTGGCTCGAGGCCTCGAACAACTGTCGCGTATAGGGGTGCGACATGGTTTTGAACAGGTGTTCGGTTTGCCCCTGTTCGACGATTTCGCCTTTGCGCATCACGGCCACATAATCGGCCATGCCCGCGACCACGGCCAGATCATGGGTGATCAGCAGCAGCGACATATCCTCTTCGGCCACCAGTTCCTGCAACAGCTCCAGAATTTGTGCCTGTGTGGTGACATCCAGCGCGGTGGTGGGTTCATCGGCGATCAGCAGTTTGGGGCGCAGGGCAATCGCCATGGCGATACACACCCGCTGACGCTGCCCGCCGGACAGTTCGTGCGGGTAGCGGGACGAGGGGAATTTATCCTCGGGCAGGCCGACGCGGTTCAGCATGTGGCGGGCGATTTTGGCGGCCTCGGCTTTGTCGGCCTTGCCGTGGATCAGCAGGGTTTCGGCCACCTGATCGCCGATGGTCTGCACCGGGTTCAGCGCCGTCATTGGCTCTTGAAAGATCATGCCGATTTCATTGCCACGCAGGGCGCACATTTCGGCCTCGGACAGGGACAGCACATCGGTGCCGTCCACCATCACCTGACCGCTGGCGGAAAACCCCTGCGGCAGCAGTTGCATCAGCGCCAGCGCGGTCATGGATTTGCCCGAGCCGCTTTCGCCGACCAGTCCGAAAATCTGCCCCTGCGCGATGTCGAAACTGACATCTTTCAGGATCGGCAGGCGGTGGATCGACAGGTTTAGATCCTTGAGGGAAATCATATCAACGCTCCCTCCTGATCCGTGGGTCCAGCAGATCGCGCAACCCGTCGCCCATCAGGTTCAGCCCCAGAACCATCAGCACAATCGCCATGCCGGGCAGGATGGCCAGCATCGGTTTGGTGTAGATCATGGTCTGCGCGTCGGCCAGCATCCGGCCCCAGCTGGGGGTCGGGGGCTGTGCGCCAAGGCCGACATAGGACAGGCCCGCTTCGGCCAGAATGCCCAGCGAAAACTGGATGGTGCCCTGCACGATCAGCAGGTTGGCGATGTTGGGCAGGATGTGTTCTGCCGAAATCCGCACCCGCCCTTTGCCGAATGTGCGCGCGGCAAGGATATAGTCCAGCGTCCAGATCGACAGCGCCGCGCCACGGGAAACACGGGCGAAAACGGGGATGTTGAAAATACCGATGGCAAGGATCGCATTCAGGGCCGAGGGGCCGAAAACAGCGGTGATCAGTATGGCGATGACAAGCGAGGGAAAGGCAAAGATCAGGTCATTGCCGCGCATGATTACCTCGTCCAGCAGGCTGCCCTTGTTGGCCGCCGCCATCAGGCCCAGCGGCACGCCGATGCCCATGCCGATGCCTACCGCGACAATCGCCACAGCAATCGAGGTGCGCGCGCCGACCATCAGCATGGAAAACAGATCGCGCCCGAAATGGTCAGTGCCCAGCCAGTATTTGTCCGATGGCGGTTGCAGCTTGTCGGCAATGGTCAGCACGGTGACGTCATGCGGTGTCCAGACAAAGGACACCAGCACGGCAATGACAAAAAACGATGTCAGCAAGGCCCCGAGGATCAGTTGGAAAGGCAGTCTCATCAATGTTTCCTTAGACGGGGATCAACGGCGGCATAGGCCAGATCGACAAGGAAAGTGACAAGGATCACGGCGAAAACCAGCAGCATCACAACGCTTTCCACCACCACCAGATCGCGCTGGGTGATGCCCTTGTAAATCAACTGCCCAAGGCCGGGCAGGTAGAACACGTTTTCGATGATGATGGCACCGGCCAGCAGAAACGAGAACTGCAAACCGATGATGGTCAGCACCGGTATCATCGCGTTGCGCAGGGCGTGGCGGCGCAGGGCCTGCGCGCGGGTCAGACCCTTGGCGCGGGCGGACCGGATGTAATCTTGCGTTAGGGTTTCCAGCAAGCTTGAGCGCATCACGCGGGCAAGGATCGAAGCTTGGGGCAGGGCCAATGCAATCGCGGGCAGGGTCAGCGCCTTTAGCCCGCCAAGGATGCCGTTTTCCCAGCCCGGAAAACCGCCGGCCCCGAACCAGTGCAGATTGATCGCAAACACCAGAACCAGCAGCATGGCGAACCAGAAATTCGGCACGGCAATGCCCAGTTGGGTCAGCCCCATGATGCTGTAGTCACTGAATTTCCCGCGCCGCGCCGCAGCAATCAGGCCGACCGGAAAGGCGATAAGGGTGGACAGCAGCAGCGCGATCATCGCCAGCGGCAGCGAGACCCAGATGCGTTGGGCAATCAGGTCCGATACCGGCACGCGGTAGGTGTAGGATTGTCCGAAATCCCCCACCAGCATACCGGAGACCCAACCGATATAACGCGCCCAGATTGAGCCATTCAGGCCCAGTTCATTGCGCAAAGCCTCGACCGCTTCGGGCGTGGCGTTCAGGCCCAGCATATAAGAGGCGGGATCGCCGGGGATTACCTCGACCACGGCGAAAACCACGATCGAGGCCATCAGCAGGCTGAGGGCAAGGGACAGCAAACGGGTGGCGGCAAATCGGATCATGCGCGGCAGGTTAAGGGGGTGTTTGGGGAAATGCTAGTGTGGGAAATACGGGGTTTGGCAACTGGCGGGAATTATCGGGTTTTTCTTTTGTTTATGCCGGACCGGCGCAGGTGGAATAATCAAAAGTTTAGGGGGTTTTGTTTTGAGTAATAGCTTCCTTTCCCTAAAATAAATTCAATGATTACAATGCAATAACTTTGGCGAAAGGTTTGCCCGTCTAAACCATAGGTCAAGAATTCCAAAATAAACGTTCTGCCAATATCGTTTGGCGGAAATTACCCCGATAGTCATCCTTGTCGAAACGGCGCGGCTCGATGGCCCGTCGAACAAACAGAACTGAACCGCCCGGATCGGGCACAACCAAACACCCGAATTCGGGTCTGAATAAACAGGATGAACAAAATGAAAAATCTACTGACCAGCATAGCAGCACTGGCAATCGTAGCAAGCGTATTTGGCGCAGGGATGGCATCGGCTCAGGCTACTGCTCCGGCAACCCAGCCAACAGCGACTCCTACAACTACGGCACCTGCAACCGCTACACCGACCAAGGTTACAAACGGGGGCACAGGCACTGCAACCGGCGGAACCACAGCCGGAACGACAGCCGGGGGTGATAATGACGATTCCGAACATGGTGACGGTGAAGGCGGTGCTGGCGGCGGCGAAGGTGGCGAGGGCGGCGAAGGCGGCGAAGGTGGTGAAGGTGGCGGCGACAACGATTAAGCCACGCTAAGCAGACAATGTTCCGCAACGCACCCCCTCTGGCATTTGGTTGCCAGAGGGGGTTTTCTGTTTTTGGTGGTTTCCAGCGGGTTACGGGTGCGGGGCTGGATCGGCTGGCAAAGTTGCAGGCCATCGCCACGGTTCACTCCGGCCGCCGCGGCATCGCGCCGGATCTGGCCTCTGCGGGGGTGCTGGAGATTTTGGGCGCAAACGGCCTGCCCCCCGCGTAGCTGTCGCCGCCGTCAGGGGCGAATTATGCGGTGGGGGTAGGGGAAAGCGCGCGCCGGATCGGGGTGGTGCATTTGGGGCAAGGTGTGGGGGACGGGAAGGTTTTGGGGGAGTAAACATGATTGTTCAAATTGCTAAACAATAGAGTTTACTATGCCGGATTAATCATCGGGTTTTCTTGTTAGCGCGTATCTTAGCATGCTCATCGCCGGACAAAGAGCCGTAAATCTGAGGTACGTCAAATATTGAATAAATGCTGGGTTTAGATACGAGTTAGATGATCCAATTCTATACGCATAAAACCAGTACGAAATAATGGTGAGAAATAGCACAATCAGGCTGTGGACAACAAAGAATACCCAAAAAACCTTCCAATGCAGTAACAATGCCATAAACCATAATATCGCCGCTGATATTATTGCTGTAGCCGATATTGCTGTGGCTAATATAAAGGCAATTGTATGTGATGATTGATATCCAGCTAATGCAAGAAATATCGCCAGACACGCAACATAAAACCAAAATATCACACGGAGACTATTGTCATGTGCCGTTATAGCCCTGATCCTCGTCATCACGTTCATCATCATTACCGTCACTTTCATCACCTATTGCATCCAATGTTTTGCCGATCAATCCCTCTTTAGCCGCATCAATTAAATCCCCGATTATACCTCCTAATACCTTTCCTTTTCGGGCCAGCCCTCCCGCTGCACCAGCAATAGATTCCCCACTGGGTAATTTCCCAGCAATACCGCCAGCAACTGCACCTTTTGTTGCATCATTAAAGACTTCTACACCATCAACCGCACCGAGTGAAAGAGACCCGTCTTCAGGGTCAAGTTGGATAGCCTGATCTCCGACACTGCTCGTCGCGCCAGCTACGGCGCCACCTGCTGCACCGCCCACGGCTTTACCAAGACCAGCCCTCCCGACAGCAGCAACTTTACCAGCCATTCCTGCTCCCAAAAAGCCGGATACAGCGCCAACACCAAACGATTTAGCTGCGTCTGATAAACTGTTAGTATTCCCCGAATACGCATACCTGTTCGTCCCGACCCCCGCTTTGGCCATCTCGAACCAGTCCGGCTGGATGAACATCCCCAGTTTCGGATCATAATACCGCGCGTTCAGGTATTGCAGGCCGGCGTCGGCGTCGAAGCGCTCACCCGTTGCCGTGGCAGGGGTTTGATGTAGTCAAACCCCGAGAGCGGGATAAACCCCTTGGTCTCGGGCAGGGCCGCCGGATCGGTGGCAAACGCCACCGCCTCGCCAAAGGGTCGATAGGTGACCTCTTTGTCAGACGCCCCGTCCGCCTCTGCGGAGGTGGAGATTTTGGCCGCAAACGACCTGCCCCCCGCGTGGCTGTCGCCGCCGTCAGGGGCAAATTATGCGGTGGGGGTGGGGGAAAGCGCGCGCCGGATCGGGGTGGTGCATGTGGGGCAAGCCGTGGGGGATGGGAGGGCGTTGGGGGGGTGAAATTACAAAGCCTATAGCTTGCTACTTAATAAACGCACCAATATCCCCGACCAATTCCAAAGCATTGGATTTTACTGAAATGAATTTCTCGTCTTTGTTAAGATCGTTTTCTTTGCAGTCATAAAATCGGGCCATCGCCACGACCGAAAGAGGCGTGCCTTCTGTGTAGTCTTCAACACCTATATTTCTGGAATCTACGAAATAGGCACCGTGAACAGGTGCCAGTTCTGACCTGATATGAATGCTATCCTTGGGCTTTATAACGATTGGCTTAAGCCTGTTTTCTCTCTGAATACGAGCCGATTCGGACGGGGTATAATCCGGCACTTCGGAAATACCCGGGTTGTCATCCTGGCTGAACATACGCAGTCCTTTTGCGGGGGCAATGATATCAACAAAGAGCTGGTAGCTATTGTCTTTTGCCCTTTGAGCAATACAAACATTTCGATTGCTCTTATTCACAAACGCTATTGACAGCTCCAGTGCACCAGTATCCTGAATAATTGCCTTTTCAAGCACCAATGAAACATTTGCAGTATTCTTCGCATTATCTTCATTTGGCCGCGTTTCCGGGTCGTTCTGACCTTGGATACAACCCGAGGCGAGCAGGCCAACAAATCCCAATATTGCTATTTGCCTAACAGCTGTTGTTAGCATCCTGTATATCCCCCCATACAAGCAAACATATCATCAATAACCACACCTTGCTCAATAGCGACTGCAATACCTTTTGCCCTGTATGCCAAGAAATACGATCCCCTATCAAATATATCTTTACCATCAGCTTTAACACCAGTTACACGATCAGAATACCCCAAGGCGGTGTGCCCCATTTCGTGAACTATTGTATATGAGTCCTGTTCAATGGTAAAATAATCGCCAAAGATTGTCATACTGCGCCCCTCCCAAGCATATCCACCGGTGCCTGCGCCAGTACGCCACTGACTATTCCTGCCGCTTTGTTTGCTCCACCATAGGTCACGGTAATCCCCCCATTTTTAATGGGGCAGTGCATTTGGGGCAAGGCGTGGGGATGGGAGGGTGTTGTGGGAGTGAGGAATTTAGAAATCAGGGTTATGCGACCCATAGCTTACTTAAATCAGGATAATCATTCAGGTCGTCTTTTTTCGGGACACGCTTTAACTGTGGCGGTCCTCCGCCATGCCAGTCACTATTAGGATATGTCAAAAGCCAATAACTGCCATCTTCAGGGTTGAGGTATAATGCAGCCCAGTTCTCACCACTGACCCCGACTAATTGTAAAAAGCTATTTGTTAACCATTCAATACGTTTGCAATCTGCATCCTGGATCACAGCGCCATCTTTAAAGTCCCATTGGCCTGATAAGATGGATTCATTATCTTGAAGCTTTTCGGTCATTTCACTACCCTAATCGTAGAACCTGCGGGGATTGGTCCATTAGATATTACAAATTCGTGTGCACCACCTAGCGTTAGCCCGCCCCCAACAAAGCCAGAATTGCTTTGATTTACTGGAGGTGCAACCCCAGCCGAACAGGCCGGCGTCCGCATCGAACCCCGAGAGCGTGATGAACCCCTTGGTCTTGGGCAGGGTCGCCGAATCGTTGACAAACGCCACCGCCTCGCCGAAGGGCCGATAGGTGACCTCTTTGTCAGATGCCCCGTCCGCCCCGGTCATCACCCGCACCGAGCCAAGCCGGTCTCTGTGCAGATAGCCCGCCACCCCGTCCACCGGATCGCCCGTCTTGTGGCGGATGCGCAGGGTGTCCATCATATTGTGACGCCGCTCCAATACATTCATATATTGTATTGTGTCACCGGTTTTGCGGTCTATACTCGGGGTTCACAACCCAACGAGGCGCGCGATGACCCTGATGAAACCCACCCGACGTGATTTGCTGAAACTGGCCGCGATGGCCCCCGCGATGGCGTTCCCGCTAAGTGCGCGGGCCGAACTGGGGCCGCCGACGGGGGATAACCCTGCGCATTTCCGCTTTTCCATCGGGGATGCGCGGTTGACGATCATCTCGGATGGTTATTTCGAAACGCCGGTCAGCGGAATTGGCGTGAATGCCGATCAGGCCGAAGTGCAGGCGTTCATGGCGGCGCATTATCTGCCGAGGGACAAGGGCTATGCCCATACCAACCATCTGTATATCGAAATCGGTGATGCCAAGGTGCTGATCGATGTGGGATCGGGCAGCCGGTTTTTTGAAACTACGGGTCGCTTGATGGCGAATATGGAGGCCGCGGGGATTGATCCGCAGGGGATCACCCATGTGGTGATGACTCACGCGCACCCTGACCATATTCTGGGCATCCGCGATGATTTTGACGAGGCGATCATACCCGAGGCTGCCTATACGATCGGCCAGATCGAACATGATTACTGGATGCAGGACGATCTGGTCAATCAGGTGCCCGAGGAACGCCAGCAATTCGTTCTGGCGGCAGTGAATTCAATCAATGCGGACGGTGTGGAATGGATCATGGCGCAGGACGGGCACGAGGTGGTGCCGGGGGTAACCATGATGCACACGCCGGGCCACACGCCCGGGCATATGTCGGTGCGGCTGGAAAGCGGCGGCAAGACACTGATTGCGCTGGGTGATTGCCTGACCAATGCGAACGCCAGCTTTGCGCGGCCCGATTGGACGCTTGCGCGGGATCAGGATCAGCCGATGGCAGCGGATACGCGCAAGAAAGTGCTGGGTATGGCTGCGGATGAACGCATTGCGGTGCTGGGCTATCACTTCCCCTTCCCCGGTGTCGGGCATGTGATGCGGGATGGCGATGCGTTTAGGTTTGTGCCGGCGTTGTGGCGGTTTTAGAGCATGTCGCACCAAATCGAATTTGCCGACCGACTGAACGCATTCGCTTATGCGAACGCTGCCTCGGTCGGCCGACGAATGCTCGAATCTGAACAGGTGCGACACGCTCTAGCGATTTGATCACTAGATACAATAAAGGGCGCCCGTTTCAGGCGCCCTTTTGTTTTGCGGTCAGGACTGGATCAATCGGTCCAGCTAACCCCTGTCAGGTCGTTCGCCTGTGTGGGCGAATTTTCCCACAGCCCTTGAATTTTCGCATTGGCAACGCCGGTTTTGGCCAGCTGGAACAGATAGCCGTTGACGTAATCCTTCGCGATCATGGTTTGCGCTTCGCCCAGGATGGCTTTGCGTGCGTCGGGATCGGTTGTCAGGTTCAGCTTGTCCATCAACGCCTGAAAATCCGCGCTGTCATACTGGAAATAATAGTCGGGACGCGCGTAGATGTTGATGTCCATTGGCTCGGTGTGGCTGACGATTGTCAGATCGAAATCCTTGCCTTTGAACACCTGTTCAATCCACTGTGCCCATTCCAGATTGGATATCTCGGTTTCGATGCCGACCGCCCGCAGTTGCGAGGCGATGATTTCACCACCGCGCCGTGCGTATGTCGGCGGGGGCAGCATCAGGCGCAGTTTCAGGCCTTCTTGACCGGCTTCGGCCAGCAGTTTCTTTGACAGCTCGGGGTCATAGGCGGACATGCCGGTCAGATCCACATAAGCCGGATTGTGCGGCGCAAAGTGGGTGCCGATGGGTGTGCCGTAGCCGAACATCGCGCCGTCGATGATTTCCTGACGGTTGATCGCGTGGGCGATGGCTTCGCGCACCTTTACGTTATCCAGCGGGCTGGATTTGTTGTTCATCGCCAGAATGGTTTCGCCTTCGGTCGAGCCGACGATCACGTTGAAACGCGGGTCTGCCTTGAACTGTTCCAGCGTTTCCGGTGCGGGGAAGTTCGGGAAGGCATCGACATCGCCGGCCATCATGGCGGCAAAGGCCGCGTTCGGGTCCGAGATGAATTTGAACGTGGCGGATGCCAGTGCGGGGGCGTCGCCCCAATAGGCGTCATTGCGCACCAGTTCAACGCGGTCGCCCTGCACCCAGTTGGCAAATTTGAACGGGCCGGTGCCGACCGGATTGGTGGCCTCGTTGGCCACGCTTTCCTCGCCAACGATCACCGCATCCCCCCAGGCCATGTTGAAGGGAAAGCTGCCGTTGGGGGTCGAGAGTTTGATTTCGACTGTCAGCGGGTCAACGGCGGTGACGCTTTCAATACCGGCAAATAGGGCCTTTTGCGCGTTGGTCGAATCCTCGGCGTGGGCGCGATTCAGGGAAAACACCACGTCATCGGCGTTCATATCGGTGCCGTCGTGGAATTTCACGCCATCATGCAGGTGGAACGTATATGTCAGGCCATCATCGGAAATGTCCCAACTTTCGGCCAGCGCCGGATTGACCGAGCCATCGGGACCGAAACGGGTCAGACCCTCGAACACATTGGCGTAAACCACTTCGTCGATGGCAGCGGCCGCGCCGGCTGTCGGGTCAAGGTTTGGCGGCTCGAGCACCATGCCGATGGTGATCGAATCCTGTGCCGCAAAGGCGGTGCCGGCACTCAGCGCAAGCGCTGCGACGGTCATTTTCAGACGGTTAAACATATGATTCTCCCTAAGTCATTATTGTCAGCTTAGTGCGGTAACAGCAGCTCTGCCAAGGCCAAAGCCATGACCTGCCCGCTATCGACCATATCTTGCACAGCAATCCATTCGTCGGGCTGGTGTGCAAGGTCCAGAATGCCGGGGCCATAGGCGATGCAGTTTTTCAGTTTGCCGATGCGGTCGATGTGTTTTTGGTCATAAGTGCCCGGTGACACGACGTACTCGGGGCGCTTGTCCATCACGGTTTCAATCGCCTTGGCAACAGTTGTTACCACGGGGGCGTCTTCGGCGGTCATGGTGGGCTGGACCTCGAACAAATCGCGGATGTCGAATTCGAATTCGGGGCGCTCGGCTTTGATTTTCTCCAGCATCTGCGCCACTTCGGCTTTGACCACATCGATGTCTTCTTCGATCAGGAAACGGCGGTCGATGATAATACGGCAGCGGTCAGGCACGCATGGTGCGGGCAGGCCGGTGTATTCGTCGGGTTGTTCGGACGCACCGCCGTGGATGGAATTGATGTTCAGGGTTGATTGTTTTGCCCCGTCCGGCACCACGGGCATGTCGGTGTGTTTGCTGGCCAGAAGGGGGAAGAGGTAAGTTTCCATTTCTTCCAGCACCGCGCCCATGTGCCGGACGGCACAGTCCCCCAGAAACGGCATCGAGCCATGCGCGATCCGTCCTTTGGTTTCGATTTCCGCCCACCAGACACCACGGTGCCCTAGGCAGATGCGGTCTTTGTTCAATGGTTCGGGGATAATGACATGCTGCACGCGGTCGGGGTTGAAATACCCCTGTTCCGCCAGATAGGCGACGCCGCCATAGCCGCCGGATTCTTCGTCTGCGGTGGCGCTGATTTCGATGGTGCCGGCAAAATCGGGGCAGGTGGCGATAAAGGCTTCGGCGGCGATGATCGAGGTCGCAAGGCCGCCTTTCATATCACAAGCGCCACGGCCATAGATCCTGCCATCGTCCAGTTCACCGCCGAACGGATCGCGGGTCCAGCCGTGGCCGACCTCGACCACATCGTGATGGCTGTTGAAATGCACGCAGTCGCCCGCGCGGGTTCCCTTGCGCCGCGCGATGATGTTCCAGCGGGGGTATTCGTCGCTGTCGGCAATCGCCCCTTCGGCGCGGATCAGTTCAATTTCAAAGCCGCTTTCGCCCAGACGTTCAGCCAGAAATGTGCAGATTTCGCGATACTTTTGCCCCGGCGGATTCAGCGTGGGGATTCGGATCAACTGTTGGGTCAGTTCGACCAGCGCCTCGCGCCTTTCCTCGACTGCGGCAAGCAATTTATCAGAAATTGATGGGTTGTCCGTCATTTTGATGCTGTATCCCCTGATATCAAGGCTGGCGCGCCCGATGGTAATAAGAGTATCAATTAAAAGGATGAATTCACACAATACGGTAAAAACACGGTAATGGCGCAAACACTGGACGAATTATCCCTGCTGGCCTTTGACAGCGCGCCGATGGGACTGGTGCTGACCGAAGACCGCGTGATCCGCACCTGCAACGATACATTCTGCGAAATGGTCGGCTATGACAAAAAGGCACTGCTGGGGCAGTCGTTCCGGATGCTGTATCAAAGCGATGGCGAGTTTCGGCAGATCAGGAATATCGGGCTGGCGCATCTAAAGGACTCCGGTTGCTATACGGACGAACGGCTGGTGCGCCATCGGGATGGCCGGCAGATCTGGTGCCGGTTCCGCGCCGTGACCCTGACGCCGGATGATCCGCTGGCCCGCACGATCCTGAGTTTCGCGCATATTCCCGAGCAAATGCCGGACACCGCCCTGACCAAACGCGAACGCCAAGTCGTCGGTTTTTTAAGTCAGGGATTGACCAGCAAAGAGATCGCCCGCCGCCTGTCGCTGTCCCCGCGCACGATCGAAGATTACCGCACCAACCTGCGAAAGAAGTTCGGCGCGCGCAACACAACGGAATTACTGGCCCAGTTGGTGCGTCTGGAGGCTTGATAAATAACGGGTTTTTGGGGATAACAGCGGGGAAATATAATGTCTCCGCTTTGAAAAACGGCAAATCACTGCCCATATATAGCGTAATACATTCATCTATAAGGAGCAAAAATGGCCGATTTTGACGCCCAGATACGCGAATCCCAGGAACAGGTTGCAGCAGCGCAAAGCAAAATTTCCGAAATCACCAGCCGCATTGAAGCGGCGCGCAGCAAGCTGGACAAAGGCATCAACATTGATGTCGAGAACGCCACGCTTGAAGATGTTCATGCCCATACCGAGCTGATGAATGCCAATATCGCCGACCTGATCATGGGGCTGGACGATGTAACCGCTGGCTTTTCCAAAGATTTTGACGAAATGCGCAACAAAACGGGGATGGAGACCTTTATCGGCATCTTCTCCAAGGCCAAGGCGGATTCAATGCGTCAGGAACGTATTCGCGGGGCGTCAGTGGATGAAAAGGTTCAGGACCTGATTTCCAAATCCGACGTGATTGTTAAACTGTTGGAAGGCCAATTGGCCGAGTTGAACGTGCAAAAGGAAAAGGTTTCGGTGAACCTGTCCGAAACGCTGGATGATCGCGAGCTAACAGTTGGCGAGCTGGAAACCCTGCGGGCCGAAATTTTAGCGATGGACCCGAAGATTATCGAGCTGGAGAACAAAATTTCGGTGGAGCAGGATGCGGCGGCGCGCACCAAGCTGGAAACCGAACTGGCCGAGCTGAACTCGAAATACAACGAAATGGTGCAGGAAGAACAGGTCAAGCTGGCCAAATCCCAAACCTTGGAGCGCTATATCGAGACCGGCAAAACGTGGATTGATTCATTGCAGAACCAGGCGGCAACGCAGATGGTTTTGATCAACAAACTGCAAACAGACACCAAGCAACGGGTGGTGCTGTATGATGCGCTGACCAAATCTCTGAAAACCGCGCAGCAACAGGATGTGGCGCACCGGATCAACGAAATCGGCGTTGAAACCGATCAAGAGGCACAGGCGGCGATGGCGGCGATTGGTTCGGCAACCAATCAGCGGATGGCCGACATGATGGAAGCGCACGAGGACCACATGGTGTTTGCCCGCAAGGTGCTGGAGCAAAAGGCCAAGGCGGACGAGCGGTTCGCACGGAGATTCTCGAAGATTGTCGAGAAGCATGACAAGAACCTGTATGGGTCTTAGAATTTGGGGCTCGTCAAAAGATACCCATTAATAATCGGTGTGATGTTAATGTTCTATGCGGCACTTAAAGGTGGCCCGTCATTGATTCGAAGCAGTGTATTCGGCATTGATCTAGAGCTTCTTGTCGATCTGATCCTCTTTTTTGGCTGTTTCGCGGTCTATCCATCAGTGAAACTCTATCAGTTCTGGAGGAAGAGGCATGGCAAAAACTAACCTCACCCAAGACCACGCCCAGCTAAACGACGCTCTGACGGCGCGGCGGTATTTTGCCAAGTTTGACGCGATCACCACGCATATGGCGCGGGTGGCGGGCGCGATGGAGTCCGAAGGCAAGTTAAGCAAGGCGGATGTGGCGATCCTCGGGCGTTATATTCTGGGGATTTCCCGCACATTCAGTGCGCTTTCCAACAAATACCTGCTGACGGGCCGGATTAGCGGACCGATGGCCGGTGTGCTGGATTTTGATCGGGTCGAAAGCGGCTTTCCGGTGGCGCAGGAACTGATGACCATGGCCAATGACGCCCATCAGGCCGAACGCCATTTGCGCAACATGCCCGCCAAATCCGAGATCAAGGACGACATGATCCGCAAGATCGTGGGCGATCTGGAAATCCCGACCAAGCTGCAATTCGCGATGTCGCAGCGGCTCTATTACGAGGAGTTGCAAAAGGGCGAATTATTCTGGCCCCAGAATGATCCCGAGGCCTTGTGGATGGGCAATGACGGCGACAGCCGGCGGCGTTATCTGGTGCATTGGGCGGTTTACGACAGTCAGGTGAACCTGCCGGTGATCTATCTGATGGAAGTCGAAGATACCGGTTCAACCGCTTTGCCAAAGGACCAGCGCCGCTGGCCCGAAGCCCAGGCGCATCTGATGGCGCAATCGCTGGGCGGGCTGAAGTTGGTGACAGTCGCCAAAGGCTTTGACGAGGATTTTGATGATCTGCACCCCAAACGCCTGCGCCGGTTCCATGTGGGGCCGATGTATTCATCCGCCTTTACCCGCCAGACGGGACCGCTGCGCGAGGTGCTGGAAGAGGCCGACGCAGGCATGGGCCAGGACTGGGCGCTGGCCTGGACGATGGAAGAGCTGGAAAGCGAGCGGGTGATCGAGGAGAAATCCGGATGGTTTGGCTCGGTCGAACGCGAGATTTTTGCGCTGGATCCGTTTTCCGGCCACGGGGCGGATACGGGGGCAACGCGGGTCGAGCGGGCGATTATCCTGCCGCAAAAACCCTATCAGGTGCTGGAAGAGAAAAAGCCGCGCGGGTTTCGCCATATACGCAAATTTGTGGTCAGCCCGCAGGGGCGAGTGCTGAGTTACCGTTAAGGATTCTATGCGCTCCGCGCGGGGGATATTTAAGGAACAAAGATGAGGAATAGTTTATGAATATGCCGTCTGACCAAATGGAGTTGTCCGAGGACGCTATCCGCAAGCATTATGACGCGGCCTCGGCCATGTTGACGGGCTTTGACCATACGCCACGGATCGCCAAGGCGCGCGATGTCGAGGTGAAGGAAAAGTCGGCCGGTCTGGGCACGCGGCGGCGGTTTCGCTCGACGACACCGGGTTTGGTGACGCGCTCTACCGCGCGGCCCGAAGGGGTGCAGTTGCTGGCGCGTATTGAGGCGGCGGATGATGGCGATGTGATCATATCACCGGTGCAGGCCAATGTGATGTCGGCCCTGCGCCGCGCCTTGGCGATTGCACTGGCTGTGGGCGAAGGATTTGCCGAAGTTACCGGACTGGTTGCGCTGAAGAAGGACAATCTGCAAGGGTCACTGGCAGCGGGCAAGAAGAATGAGTTTGCTGAATTGCTGGCCGCCGAGGCATTGGCGACGCTTTATACCTTTGCCAATGCCGCATCATTCCTGTTGGCCCCGCATGCAAGCGAGGTTTCAGTGGAGATCGGCGAGGTCGACGAGGTGTTGACTGACAACGCATTGCTGGCACTGCACGGCGCGTTGTGGGAGCTGGATCAGGATCTGGCCACTTTTGCCGATGAAGAACCCAAGCTGATTGCCACGGTTCTGGCCTTTGCCGAACAGGTGATGGAAAAGGTTGCACTGCGGGCACAAAACGCGCCGCGTCTGGGGGCCTTTACGGGGGCGTCTTACAAGGTCGAGGCGGATGATCTGACGATTGCCGGTTTCACACCGGCGCGGGCGGCCAAGGGGTTCAAGCTGACCATGACGTTCAAGAAACCGAACGAGGTGGTGGGCAACCATATTGCCAAATATCAGGCCGTGAAACTGGCAAAAATGCTGATGGCCTATGATTTCGAGCGCAAGCTGAATCCGTTTGCCGAACTGGGCGGGTTTATCTTTACCTTTATGGGCGATGGCGCGCCGGGCACGGGGAAAACCACGCTGATCCAGATGATGGCGGGGCTGATTTCGGGCTATTGCGAGGTGGCGGGCTATCCGTTCCGGTTCCAGAACCTTTCGACCGACAGTATCGACAGTTATCAGGGAAAATCGGGGCAGAATGCCAAGGCGTTTATCAACAATGTGGTGGACCCGAATGTGATCGGCTTTGGCACGATTGACGATATTGATCAACTGGCGGGCAAGCGTGGGGATCAGCAATCAAGCGCGGGGCAGTTGGAAATTACCGCCGTGTTGATGGAGAGTTTCGCAGGCGCCAATACGGTGGTGCGCGGGAATTGCACCTTCGGGATGTTTTCAAACTACCCCGAAAACGTGGACGACGCCCTGCGCCAGCGGGCCGGCGCGCGGTTTCTGGTAGACGGGCCGCAGACCCGCGAGGATTACATCGACATCCTGCATCTGCTGATGGGCAAGAACCATTCGATCCCTGTGGGCGATCACGAGCTGTTCGCGGCGCAGGAAATCAAAAAGGCCGTGGCGGCCAGTTTCGAGGGCCATTCCAAACCCCGTGAAGAAGGCCTGCTGAAGGTGTTCGAACGGGTGCACAGCGAAATCGGCGATCTGGATACGATTGCCAAACTGGGCACCTATCTGAAGGGCATTCAGGAGGCCGATGCGCGTTTCACAGGCCGCGCGATCAAGAACATCACCGACGCGGTCAAGGTGCGGGCGATGGATTTCGAACTGCCGGACGAATGGATGGAGGAGCCGGACCTGTTCCTGTTCAAGCCTTACGACGAAAAACTGGGGATGATCCGCGAGATGACGCAGCCGATCACCGTGGAAATGGTGATACAGGAAATCAACCGCTATGCGGACAGCGAATTCCGCTATGCCGATAAATCCGACGAAATCGCGATTGAAAACGCGGTGCGGGATATGCGGCGGATGGAAGAGGCCAAGAGAAGGTATCTGGAGGGGAAAGGGTAATGACCCCGATCAACGTCCTTTCCCACTGGTCCTCGATGATCTTGCCGGCGGTTCTGATCGCCGCGCTGGCGGTTTTTCTACCACTGTGGCTGGCGAAAAAGCTGCCCGAGAATATGGCAGGGCTGGGGCTGAACCTGTTGGCGTCCGGCGGGGTGTTGCTGTTTGTCTCGGTGCTGTATTTCACATGGTTCTATCTGGATCAGGATGTGCGCATGATGGGGATGATGTATGAACATTTCGGCGAAATGATCAGGCATCTGACGCGGCTGGGGATGCTGTCGGCGATCCTGTGGGGGCCGATATTGCTGGCGGTGCTGGCGATGCAGCCAAGCAAATGGAGGCCGGAGATATGATCTCGATTGTCACTTTGTTGCTAATCCCCGTTGCGCCCTCCGTCTTGTGTGCGGTGGTGAGCGTGGGGCGTGGTGTTGCCGGATGGTTGGCCCTAAGCTGGGCGATCAGTGTTGCGATTGTTGCAATGATTCTGTTTGCAAGAGTTCCAATGCAGGCAGGGGCCGCGCAACTGGACGCTGTTGAGACTGGCAAAGTTATTGGCGCTGCTTTGGCCAGTTCGGTTTACTGGGTGGTAACGGGGGTTGCGGTGTTCTTTGTCGTTCGCCGTCTTTGGGCCGGTCGAAAGACAGGAGGGGAATTTTGAAGCGCCTCATTGAACGCGGGTTGATGTTTGGCAATCTGATCCGGATATCTTCGCCCGCCCTGATCGAGCGGTATAACCGCGCGCTGAAACAGTTGACGGGGAAAAAGACGCGGCTGAAATCCTTTCATGTCGATATTTCCGGCTATTCGCCCGAGGTGGGCGACAGTCTGGGCGACCATCTTTACCTGAACGAAGGCGGCTGCAACCGGCAATTCATCCTGCTGACCACCGAACAGAAAACCGCCCCGCTGCTGAATGCGCAGTTTTCCACATCGCGCGGGATTTTGCGCCAGTTTATCGAGGAAAACGAGGCGAAACTGTTTGCCCTGACCGCCAAGGACGCGGTGGCCGGCGAGTTGCTGAACTCGGTCTATTCGGTTGAGGAACCGACCAAGCTGTTTGATATACGGCAGGTGACAATCGAAGCGGATACGACCGAGGCGCATGTGAAATCGGCCGAGGAGCTGGCGGACAAGATCGAGCGGTTCAAGCGCGAGGAAGATGCCTGGTGGGATGATGTTCTGATTGCGGAAATGATCGGGTTGGCCAAGAAAACCGGCGATGTGACGCGGGCGCCTTTGAAGCTGAAGAAGATGACGTTCGGGCAGGACAATTTCTGGACCAAGCATTTTGGCGGCCTGTATGTTTTCCGCGATGTGGAAAATCCGGCGGCGATTTGTGCGGGGGGCAAGGCCGAACTGGGCGAGTTACCGATCAAATATGTTTTCGATTTTACGGACCGTAACGAGATTGCGATTTTTCTGGAGCTGAACGATCTGGTCGAGCCGATTGTCAAGGCACGCGGTGTAGATGCGGCGGCGATTTTGCAGCAGAAGATGGATTTCATTGTGGTGGATGTGGCGGCTGGAAAGGGCGAAAAGCTGGACCATGCCACGCGGCGGGATATTCGCGCACTGACAAGGCGCTATGCAGCGGATCTGCCCGAGGAATTTCACGGGTTGGCTTCCCTGTTGCGCTGGGCGCAGGGCGGGGGGAAATGGCCGCGGATCACCTCGGACCATCCGGCGTATTTCTATACGCTGCGGGCCAAGCCGCACAAGGACCGCGATCTGGTGAATATGCTGCTGGCGGCGCTGACGCCCAAGGACATCCGGCAATTGTTCATTTGCCATAAAGAGCGATTCTACCATTCCTATGCCGGCTGGTCCGATGCCAAGAAAACCTATGTGGCCGAGTTTCTGGAGCGCGAGTATCAGGTGGACAAGGCCGGTGCGCGCAAGGCATTGTTTGGCGAGGGCGAGCCAATGGAAGAACCGGCCCCCCTGCCGGAACCCGAAGATCTGATAGAGCTGGTCGGCCCAAGGGGCGCGGTCAGAAGGAGGAAATAACATGGGATTTATCCGCCTTGTGGTGCTGGGCTTTATCGCAATGACCGTGGTCTATTTCGCGATCTCGATCTATTCGCGATCAATCCGGCGCGAGAAGCTGGAAGATGCCTGGGACGCCGATCACCCCGACGGGGGTGATGAAGCGGCGCGGGATGCTTATATTGAACAGGGAATGGTCGAATACGAGAACGGTTTTCGCAAGAAGCTGATCTGGCTGGTCTATATTATTCCGACATTTGCGGTGGCAATTCTGCTGATCGTGATGAATTCGAATTAGAGGTGGGTTATGCGTAAATTCAAGATCACGGTGAAGGTTTTGCTGTTTCTGCTTGTGGGCGGGTTTTTCCATTATGTATTGCCTCAGCACGATATTGTTCGCGTAACCTCGACCGAAGTGATCCGTGCCGATTTCAATTGGTATAACCGGTTGTTCTATGCGCAGGCGGACAGTGGCAATGCCGAACTGACCACGCGGGATATCCGGCTGATTTACACGGAAAAGAAAAAGACATGGCTGCTGGGTTTTGTTCCGCGCGATGCCACCGAGATTATGGTTTACCGCAACGAGGATACCGGCTGGATCTGGCCGCCCTACTTTAAATTCGACAGCTCCGACCTTCAGGCCGAAGCCGCAGCACTTGCTTCGCGGGGAGGAGAGCAATGGGCGGTGATCACCCATTATGGCTGGCGGATCAAGTTCATGTCTGTTTATCCGAATGCGGTGGGTATACGGGCCGTTGATAGCCCTGATGTGATTATTATTCCGTGGTTCAACATCTTCTTCTTTATCTTCCTGTTCATCGCCTGGCGGTTCATCGTTGCGATGTGGCGGCAGTTCAGGGAGCGCTCGGTTGATCCCTTGCTGGAAGATGCGGGCGAGGTCTGGGACAAGGTGGATGACCATGCGGATGCCGCCAGCGAAAAGGCTCGCGGTATCTGGGGGCGGTTCATGGCGTGGCTGGCGACGTGGCGCAAGAAGTAGGATTTCAGGCGCTGCGCTCTAAGGCAAGAAGAAGGATCAGGCCGGTTTGGTGCGGGTTCGCCACAGGGTGAACAGGCCGGCCAGCACGACAACTGCGCCGCCAAGGGCCACGTTCCAGCGCAGGGTTTCGCCAAAGAAAAAGATGCCGATGGAGGATGCAAAGACCAGTTGCAGATAGGCAAAGGGCTGCACCGCGCTGGCTTCGGCCACCTCGTAGCATTTGATCAGAAGCCAGTGACCCAGCACCGCCAGCAGGCATAGGGCGCCCATCCAGATCCAGTCGCCCCCGCTCATCGGTTCCCAGAACCACAGTCCAACGGCGGTGATGCCGATTGCCCCCACCGTGCCGGTCCAGAAAAAGCTGGTGGCGGTGCTGTCGTATCTGGCGACATAGCGGGTCAGAAGCCCGTACAGGGCGAACATGAAGGCGGCGATCAGCGGAATGATGGCGGCGGGTTGAAACACGGTCAGCCCCGGTTGCAGGATGATCAGCACCCCGACAAAGCCGATGGCAACCGCAATCCAGCGACGCCAGCCCACAGTTTCCCCAAGGATAGGGCCGGAGAGGGCTGCGATCAGCAGCGGGTAGCTGATGAAGATGGCGTGGGTTTCGGTCAGCCCCAGCAGCACAAAGGATTGCACGGTGACGCAGATTTCCGCCACCAGTAGCAGGGCGCGAAAGGCTTGCAGCAGAGGTTTGCGGCTGCGGGCTGCTTTGCGCAGACCGCCGTTGCTGCGGGCGGCAATCGCGATCACGAAGGCGGCAAAGAACCAGTAGCGGATCATCACCACCATATAGGTGTTGTATTGCCCCGCCAGATGGCGCGAAACGCCGTCCTGCACGGAAAAGACAAAGGTGGTCGCGACCATCAGCCAGATACCAAGGCGGATGTTCTGTGCGCTCACGACAGGGTGGCCGTTGTCATGTGCCGCTTGCGCCCATATCCGGCGCTGCGGGTGACAGTGAACCCGGCGGCGGCCAGATTGCGGCGCACGAAACCGGCGGCGGTGTAGGTGGCCAATGTGCCGCCCTTTGCAGTGTGGCGGGCGACTTCGGTCATCAGGCCCTGTTCCCAAAGCTCGGGGTTTTTGGCGGGCGAAAACCCGTCGAGGAACCATGCGTCTACCGCGCCATCCCATGCAGGCAGGGTGGTGCGGGCGTCGCTGATGATGATCTCGGCAATCAGGTCGCCGGTTTCGATGCGCCGCGCGCCATTGGCCCATTCGGTCAGGTAGGGGGCGGCGATGGCGTGTGCTTCGGGGAAGGCGGCAAGGGCTTTGTCCATTTCATCCGCCGCCATCGGGAAGGCTTCGAAACTGGTGAAACGCAGCGGGGTTTTGAACCCCGCCTTTCGCCATTCCAGCAAGGCGGCAAACATGTTCAACCCCGTGCCAAAGCCCAGTTCGGCAATATGGAACCCGCTGACAAATCGTGCGGGCAGATCGTTGCCCGCCAAAAACACATGCCGTGTTTCGGCCAACCCGTTTTCAAGCGAGAAATACGGATCGTCAAAACGGGTGCTGACCGGCAGGGTGCCGTCACGCCATTCCAATTCTGCCGTCTGGTTTTGCGGGTGCGTTTGGGTCATAACGCCTTTGACAATGAACAGAAGGCGCAAGGTTTGGCAATGGTGGATGTGACGGTGATCGGGGCGGGGATATTCGGGCTGTCGGTGGCGTATGCCTGCGCCAGACGTGGGGCCAAAGTGCGCCTGTTTGATGATACCGGTATCGGGGCAGGGTCCAGCGGCGGTTTGGTCGGGGCGCTGGCCCCGCATGTGCCCGAACGCTGGGACGAGAAAAAAGAATTCCAGTATCAAAGCCTTGTGATGGCCAAGGCACATTGGCGCGAGGTGGACCGGTTGTCGGGTGCGGCTTCGGGCTATGGGCAGGTCGGGCGGTTGTCGCCGATCGTGTCGGCGCGGGTGCTGGAGCTGTCCTATGAGCGGCAGGAAGAGGCGCGCGAGTTGTGGCGTGGGGTGGCTGAATGGCGGGTGGTCGAGAGGTCTGCTTATGGGGCTTGGGCGCCCGACAGTCCGACGGGGTATCTGGTGCATGACACCTTAAGTGCGCGGATGCAACCGCGCGGGGCCGCGGGTAGTCTGGCGGGGGCGATCAAGGCGCTGGGCGGCGAGATTGTGGTGGGAGAACCTGAGTTCAAAGGCGCGGTGGTCTGGGCCACGGGGTATCGCGGATTGCTGGCGCTGTGCGATGAATTCGGGGTCGAGATTGGCAACGGTGTGAAGGGACAATCGGCCTTATTGCGCTATGACGCCGGTGATGTGCCGCAACTTTTCAATGACGGAATTTATGTGGTGCCGCATCAGGACGGGACTGTGGCGGTCGGATCAACCAGCGAGCGGTATTTTGACGAGCCGCAGGCAGTGGACGGGTTGCTGGATGATGTATTGGCGCGGGTATTTGACGCCTTTCCGGTGCTGCAAGGGGCCGAGGTTCTGGAGCGTTGGGCCGGTGTGCGGCCACGCGGGCGAAAACTGGCGCCGATATTGGGGGCTTACCCCGGACGGGACGGGCATTTCATCGCCAATGGCGGGTTCAAAATCGGCTTTGGCATGGCGCCGAAGGTGGGCGAGGTGATGGCCGATCTGATTCTGGATGGCAATGCGGGCGGGATACCTGCGGGGTTTACGGTTGCGGCTAACCTGCCGTAGCCTCCATACACTGTTGCCCGTCCGGCCCGCGCACCCACAGGGATTTACCCTTCAGGCACAGGTCTGCCGTTTCCTGTTGAACCAGCGGGGCGGTGGCGCGGAAGGTAAAGGTTTTTAGCGGGCCAAGATGGCGTTCGGCCATCAGCATCAGCAATTGCGCCAGAAGCGGGCCGTGGGTGACAAGGCCTGCATAACCCTCGGTATTACGCGCATAGGGTTCGTCGTAATGGATGCGGTGGCCGTTCATGGTCAGCGCTGAGTAACGGAACAGCAGGGTGGCTGAAAAACTGTGGCGCTCGCAGGTGGTTTCATCGGTGCGGGCGGTCGGGGCGGCGGGATTGGGGGCGTTCGGGTCGGGATCGTTGCGGTAAACAAGGTTCTGGTGTTCGGTCACGCACAGGGAGCCGCATTGGGTGATTTCATGGCGCAGGGTGACAAAGGCCAGCGGGCCGGTGCGGCCTTGTTTCTGGGTGATAGCCTCGATCGTGGTGGTCTTGCTGGCGGGGGTGGCGCTGCGCAAGGGCGCGTGGAACTGCAACCGGCCACCGGCCCACATGCGGCGCGGCAAGCCAAGGTCGGGGATGAAATCGCCGGTTTTGGGGTGGCCATCGCGTCCAAGGTATTCTGGCGGTTGGGCATCCCAGAAATAGATCTGGTGCCAGAACGGTGGCAGGGCATCACCCGGTTGTGGTGCGGGATCGGGCAGGGCAAGGGCGGCGTGCAATGCTGTGGCGCGGGCCGCGTCCATTGCGCAGGATGTGGTTTGCGATTTGTCGATAAACTGTTGCATGGTGTCAGCGTAATGATGCAAGCCGGAGATGGAAAGATGAAGTTGAACGCGCTGGATCATCTGGTTTTGACGGTGGCCGATATTGACGCAACCGTGCGGTTCTATTGCGATGTGCTGGGGATGGAGGCCGAGCGGTTTACGCCGGCGGATGGCACAACCCGCTGGGCGCTGAAATTCGGGGCGCAGAAGATCAATCTGCATCAACTCGGGCAGGAGTTCGAGCCCAAGGCGAAACGGGCCACGGCCGGATCGGCGGACCTGTGTTTTCTGAGTGATGAGCCTGTGGCGGATTGGCAGGCGCATCTGGCGGATCACGGGGTTACGGTGATCGAGGGACCGATAATCTCGGTTTATTTGCGTGACCCCGATGGCAATCTGATCGAGGTTTCAAATCGTTTGTAAAGGGGACACCACGCCGGAGCCGACACTGCGGGTGCGCGGGTTCGAGATATACAAAGGGGTGCTAGATGCATCCGCGCAGGCCGTGATGATTTCGGATTTGCGCGAGGTGATGCGCCTTGCGCCGCCATTTTCACCCGATACGCCCTATGGCAAGCCGATGTCGGTGCGGATGACTTCGGCGGGGGAATATGGCTGGTATTCGGATGCCACGGGATACCGTTACGAAAATCGCCATCCTTTGGGGACAAAGTGGCCACCGATCCCTGAAAGTGCATTGAAGGTTTGGCAGCAGGTGGCGGGTGTGGCGCGGGCGCCGGAAAGCTGTCTGATCAATTTCTATGGTGAAGGGGCGAAAATGGGGATGCACCGCGACACGGACGAAGCCGATATGCACTGGCCGGTGGTGTCGATTTCGCTGGGCGATGACGGGTTGTTTCGCATGGGCGGGGAGCAGCGCAAGGGGACGACCGATACGCTTTGGCTGAATTCGGGCGATGTGGTGGTGATAGGCGGTGCGGCGCGGAAGGCGTATCACGGGGTGGACCGGATACGGTTCGGCTCCTGCGGGTTGTTGCCGCGTGGCGGGCGGGTGAATGTGACTCTGCGGGTGGTGACCTAGGGCTATTAGGGGCAGAAAGATGAAAGGCCTGCTGATTGGCGGGCCTTTGTTGTTGCAAATTACTCAAGAATTTCGGCGGTCATAATTACAAGTAAGACATTGTATTAATAGAATAAATAGACGTTTCCACTAAAACTACTAAACCGGTTTAGTGGAAATGTTCAGGCAGGCAAGAACAGTCAGTAAAAACGGCATCCCTTCCACGTTAAAAACTGTGAAACTATTTAGGACTTTAGCAGGTGATCCAGCAGGGCGGACAGATCGCTTGCCGGTTTTGATAAACCGTGGTGCGCCAATTGATGCAGGCCAATCAGGGCCGCATATAGGATGGTTGCGCGCTGTGTGCTTTGCCGTGGGCCAAATTCGAGTGCAAGGAACTGGGTTTCCACGAAATTCAGCCGTTGGCCATCAATGGTTTTAACAACCTTGGAGGCTGCGGGATCATAGCGTGCCCAGTCGCGGATGGCGGCTTCGGCCAAGCCGCCGCCGTAATCATCATCGGGCAGGGCAGTTGAAACACGCACCAGCAGGTGCAGGCGGGCCTTGGCATCGGTCGCACCGGATTCGACCAGATCAATCACATCCTGCGTGGCCACCTGTTGCCAGTGATCCAGCATCGCCTGTTTCAGCGCGGGCACATCTTTGAAATGCCAATAGAACGACCCTTTGCTGACCTTCAGGACCCGCGCGATGCTTTCGGCGCGGATGGCTTGGGGCCCGCCGGTGGTGAGCGCCCGAAAGGCGGCCTGTATCCAGTCGATGGGGGAAAGACGTTGCTTCATGGGGGCACCATACGAAGGCGTATTGACTTGGGCAAGGGGATGGGTAACATACGGTAGCGTATGGAATTTTTAAAAGGTCAGGTTATGGCATTGGTGGCAGGATTTATCTTTGTGGTTTTGTTGGTGACGGCCCTGCTGCACATCGCTTGGGCGTTCGGGACGACATGGCCCGCAAAGGATGAACAGGCGCTGGTCAATGCGGCGCTGGGGGTGGAAGGGACCAACATGATGCCACCGCGCGGTTTAACGCTGGCTGTGGCTGGCGGAATGATTGCGGCTGCTGTGGTTGCACTGTGGGGGGTGGGGGTGGTTTCCCTTCCGCTGCCGGACTGGATTTGCACGGCGGGTTTGGCCACATTGACGGCAATCTTTTTGCTGCGTGGAATCGTGACCTATCTGCCGGTGCCCATGCCGGTGGGGCAGCCGTTTTACCGGTTGAACCGGCTTTATTACTCGCCGCTGATACTTGCGATCGGGGCCGGATATCTGGCGCTTTTGATCACGCGCCTTTAGGGCCTGTTGACGTTCCCTACACCACACTGGTTTCGACCCAAAATCCGCCAGTGCAAGCCAATTGAGTGCCGCAAGGGTGGCCCCCTTGCGAGCGAAATTGGTGTCGCAATGGCGGATTTTGGTGAAATCCCTGCGGGACGCGGCCAAAATTGCTTCCAACACGCGGATTTCCCCTTACCGATACCGGCATCGCTGCGGACAAATCAACGCGCTGGCAGCAATTTTGGACTCGCGCCAGTGCGGTGTGGGGAACGTCAACAGGCCCTAGTTCAGCGAACAACAACCGGTGTAATACCGGTTGCCCGATTGCCCCGAGAGGATGACATCAATGCGAAAGCCGTAAACACTGTCGCTCATCCCGTCGCTGCATTGGTTGCGGCTGATGATGGCGGTAATGTCTTCGCCGTTACCCTGCATTTTAACAGCATACGAAACCGCCTGCATTCCGGACGGAATATCCTCCCAGATCGGGGTATAGGTGCGGGGGCTTTCCCCCATCATATCGAATTGTGCTGTCTGGTTGTTAATGCTTAGCCCCCAAAACGGCTCGGTGCCGCCGCATCCAAGCGGTTTGGGCAGAAATTGTGGATCTTGGCCCGGCTGCCGCGCCATATACCGCATCGAAACCCAGCCACTGCCCTCTGGGAAACTGACGAGCCCCCAGCGTTCGTCATTGCTGACAGCGACAATTTCGACATTGCGCTGGTTCGGGGCAAGGGTGTTGATAATCGGGGTCGAGGCAGACTGCCCCTCGCGGACATTCAACACATCATCCGGGGCCACGCCCGTTACGTCATAGAGGGCAGGGTAATCCACCCAACCGGCAAATGCCGAATTGGCATTCAGAACAGAGATAGCGAGAATGAGGAGGTATTTTAACATGTTGATTACTTTCCTGCTGACCAACTGAGCGAGGCATGTTTGCGGGTGTAAAATTCGCCCATCAACCCGATCATCAATAGCACAACCGATAATATCAACGGGTATGTGTAAGTGGTGTAATGGGGATTGTAGTTTAAAAATGTATACCCGCGCGCTTGGTCAATCGCGTGGAACAGCGGGTTCCAGTCAAACATGGAGCGGCGATTTGCAGGCAACGTATTTGCAAGGAACATTTTCCCGGAAGCAATCATGTTGGCCCGTGAATAAACAGTTGTGACGATGCCGATAAATGCAGGTGCCCAAGGTTTTGCAGCAAGCAGTACCGTGCCAATCGCAACCCCTGAAAACCAGGCAATAAGCAACATGCCCATAGCGGGAATTGGTTCGTATATTACTACGGGCGTAAAGGCGACGTGATAGACAAACAAAACCACCGACAAGGATAGCAATTGAATATACAATGATCCCAATGCCGCAGCCGAAATCGCGATCAGCGTATTCATCGGGGCGTGTTTCATCATTGCCGAGGTCGGTCCTTCGGAACCGGCAACAGCGGACAATGCTTTTGTATGGGTCATGAACAGGAAGATACCCGACATGATATACAGCAAGAAGTCGCCGCGCACAGCCGCCCCCCGCAACCCAAGCACCGAGAACATTACATAAAACGCCATCACAAAAATGATCGTCTGCATAATATTGGTTAAGAGTGCAAAAATAGCATTTCCGTGGCTTTTGCGCACGCTGCGGACTGTGGCGTGATAGATCAGGTCCAGTAACCTTGCGCCTGATTGAAGGCCGCTGGTTGATGTTTGCCGCTGGAACATGATTGAAACTTATCCGCTTTTGACTGCCATTGCATTAATGTTGCATGGAATTCTCGCCGTTCCTTTACCCTGCCAACATAAAAGGCCAGAGTGGGATTGGCAATAACACCCGGGAATTCGGGCAACCCAAGGAGATGACATTGGATTTTGACAGGATGAACACTGTTTTCCGTCGTCTGGCACTAGAGGCCGGAGACAAGATTATGGAAATTTATGGCCGTGATGATTTTCAGGTGAAAACAAAATCTGACGACAGCCCCGTGACAATTGCCGACGAAGCCGCCGACGCGATTATTACGGCAGGGCTGCAAGAGGCTTTTCCCGACATTGTTCTGGTCACCGAGGAACAGGCGGATTCACACAGCGCTAAGGCGGATAAATTCATCATCGTTGACCCGCTGGACGGCACCAAGGAATTCATCAAACGACGCGGCGATTTCACCGTGAATATCGCCTATGTTGAAAATGGCACGCCAATCAGGGGTGTGGTTTATGCACCGGCCCGCGAGCGGCTGTTCTATACCGATGCCAATGGCCAATCGGTTGAGGAAACCGGCGATTTCCCCAAGGATAACCCCGGTCCGGTTTCGCCTGTTTCCGTGTCAAAACCGGACAATGACGCATTGCTGGTTGTAGCATCGAAATCGCACAGGGATCAGGCGACGGATGATTATATCGGTAAATACAAAGTGACGGATTCCAAAAGTGCCGGATCGTCTTTGAAATTCTGCCTTGTGGCCACAGGCGAGGCCGATCTATACCCCCGTGTCGGGCGCACGATGGAGTGGGATACTGCCGCCGGTCACGCCGTGCTGGCCGGTGCGGGCGGGCAGGTTGTGCGCTTTGATGATCATACCCCGTTGCTTTATGGAAAAGAGGGTTATGCCAACCCGTTCTTTATCGCTTATGCGCCCGGGGTTGCTCTGAAGCCCGCATAGCGTGGGGTCGCCGGTTGCATTGCAGCTCTTGAGGGTAATATCGGCACAAACAGCAACAACCAGAGCCGCTTTCCCCCTGATCAACAAATTGTTTGTTGCTATTCTTGGCTAATTAACGCTTTGGGCGTAATCAGAAACAATGCTATCTCTTTTTTACAAGAGACCAGAAACGAGTGCGATCAATGAAGCGTAAAGTTACAAAGGCTATTTTCCCTGTTGCCGGTCTGGGAACACGGTTCCTGCCGGCCACAAAATCTGTGCCAAAAGAAATCATGACTCTGGTCGACAGGCCGTTGATCCAATACGCGATCGACGAAGCGCGGGCCGCCGGAATCAAGGAATTCATTTTTGTAACTTCACGCGGCAAAGGTGCGCTTGAGGATTACTTTGACATTGCCCCCACACTCGAGGCCAGCCTGCGCAAGGCCGGCAAGACCGAACTGCTTGAAACGTTGAAGAACACCAATATGGAAAGTGGCGCGATTGCCTACATCCGCCAGCACAAGGCATTAGGGCTGGGTCATGCCGTATGGTGTGCCCGCCGCCTGATCTCGAACGAGCCTTTTGCCGTTATTCTGCCTGATGATGTTATCGCCGCCGAAAAACCCTGTTTGCAGCAAATGGTCGAAGCCTACGAGGAAACCGGCGGCTGTATGGTCGCGGCGATGGAAGTGCCCAAGGAAAAGGCATCGGCCTACGGGGTTCTGGACATCAAGGAAGATATGGGGGCCATGGTTGCGGTGAATGGCATGGTTGAAAAACCGAAGGCTGATGAAGCCCCGTCAAATTTGGCGGTGATCGGCCGATATATCCTGACCCCGCATGTGTTGCGCAACCTGAACAAGATCAAGCTGGGGGCCGGTGGCGAGGTCCAGTTGACCGATGCCATCGCCCGGGAAATTATGCAGGGCCGCAAGGTCTTTGGCTACCGGTTCCGCGGGCAGCGGTTCGATTGTGGCTCCAAGGCCGGATTTTTGCAGGCCACGGTGGCCTTTGGTCTGGCACGCGAGGAACTGCGGGATGAATTTTCGCAGTATTTGACTGAAATGGTGTCGCTGCAAAAAGCGGCGCAATAAGACACTGGGCGGTGTAATTTGGCGCATGTATTGGTCACTGGCGGGGCGGGCTATATCGGTTCGCATGCCTGCAAGGCGCTAAAGGCGGCCGGTTATGTGCCGGTGACGGTGGATAATCTGGTAACCGGCTGGGCCGATGCTGTAAAATTCGGCCCGTTCGAGCAGGGCAATTTGCTGGACCGTGCCTATCTGGATCAGGTTTTCGAAAAATACCAACCAGTTGCCGTGATGCATTTTGCGGCCTTTTCGCTGGTGGGCGAAAGCATGCAGTTGCCCGGCATATACTGGCGCAACAATGTAATGGGTTCGCTGACCCTGATCGAAGCCACAGCGGCAGCCGGGTGCCGGAATTTTGTGTTCTCGTCTACCTGCGCGACCTATGGCGATCAGGACAACGTGGTGCTGGACGAGGATTGCGTGCAAAAGCCGATCAATTCCTATGGTGCGTCGAAACGGGCGATCGAGGATATTCTGGCGAATTTCGGTGCAAGCGACGGGATCAACCATGTGATTTTCCGTTATTTCAACGTGGCCGGTGCCGACCCCGATGCCGAAGTGGGTGAATTCCACCGCCCCGAAACCCACCTGATCCCGCTGGTGCTGGATGCGATTGACGGCAAGCGCGATGCGCTGACCGTTTTTGGTACGGATTACGCCACGCCGGATGGCACCTGCATCCGTGATTACGTCCATGTGTGCGATCTGGTGGATGCGCATGTGCTGGGTCTGGAGTGGCTGTTAAAGGGCAAGGGCAGTCGTGTGTTCAATCTGGGCACAGGCAGCGGTTTTTCGGTGCGCGAGGTGGTGGATGCCTGCGGGGCTGTTACCAACCGGCCTGTGCCGATGAACGAAGGGCCGCGTCGGGCCGGGGATGCCGCCAAGCTGGTTTCGGGCAGTGTGCGTGCCATGCGGGAACTGGGCTGGACGCCGCAACGGTCAACCATGGAAACGATGGTGCGCGATGCATGGCACTGGCACCAGAACGGGCATTACGAAAAGTAATTTCTGCGCTAAGATGGTCTGAAAATACGAAAGCCGGATGCCAATGGGGAATTTGTGGACAGCCTACAAGAAGCGCGTGAAACGGCGCCGTCTGTTGTATCGCGCCCTGCGCAAGCGCCACCAGATGGAGCGTGTGGTGAACCGGACGGCACAGATACAACGCGGCGATATTCTGCTGTTTTCCACGGTGCGTAACGAGCTGATCCGCCTGCCATATTTTCTGGAGCATTACCGCAAACTGGGTGTGAAACATTTCCTGTTTGTGGACAACGACAGCAATGATGGCACCGCACGGTATTTGCAGGAGCAGCCGGATGTATCGCTCTGGTCAACCGCACACAGCTACAAACTGTCCCGTTTCGGGGTGGACTGGCTGACGTGGTTGCAGGTCAGGTATGGCCACGGGCATTGGTGCCTATCTGTGGATGCCGATGAAATACTGGTCTATCCCTACTGCGATGAACGCCCGCTACCGGCGCTGACGGATTGGCTGGACGGCCAGTCCATTGTGGCCTTTGGTGCGTTGATGCTGGATATGTACCCAAAGGGGCCGATGGATGCGGAAATCTATCAGCCGGGCACGGATCCGTTCAAAATACTGCGCTGGTTTGATGCGGGAAATTATCGCTTCCAGATGCAGCAAGCCTTGCAAAGCCAATGGGTTCAGGGCGGGGTTCGAGAACGGGTGTTTTTCGCCGATCAACCGGATCGTGCCCCGACCCTGAACAAAATCCCGCTGGTGAAATGGAACCGGCGTTTTGCCTATAACAGTTCCACCCATTCGATATTGCCGCCCCGCCTGAACCGCGCTTTTGATCTAACCGGAACCGACCTGCCGCGCGGGGTGTTGCTGCACAGCAAATTCCTGCATGTGGTGGCCGAAAAAGCCCGCGAGGAAAAGCAACGGCAGGAACATTTCGCCAATAGCCGGCTATATGACGACTACTACGACAGCCTTAGCAACAGCCCTGATCTGTGGTGTCGGGATTCGGTTGAATACAAAGGATGGCAGCAACTCGAATCACTAAAGCTGCTTTCAAAAGGGCGCTGGATATAGCGTTTGCTGCATTTATCCTGTTTACGCTGGGGCTACTGTCCGGTATTTTTCAATATATAGTTATAAAGATGCCTTTATTCTGGATTATGATAAAAGGCACAAAACAGGCAGGTATGACCTCTTGCAAGCACAAGCGGTTACGCCAAGCAGGCGTTCTGAAGGTAAGGAATAGTTAGCAGGTTGGGTATTCTTGGTTCATATCGGCGGCGGGTCGAGCGGCAGCGCTTTCGTGTCCGTGCGTTTCGCAAAAGGCGGGAGCTGGCCGAGGTTTCCAACCGGACCAGGCAGATTCAACCCTGTGATATTATTGTCTTTTCCACCATCCGGAACGAACGGGTGCGGCTGCCGTATTTCCTGAAATATTATCGCGATATGGGGGTGAACCATTTCGTTTTTGTCGACAATGACAGTGATGACGGCTCGCGTGAATATATCGCTGACCAACCGGATGCTTCGATCTGGACGACAAAACACAGTTATAAAACCGCGCGTTTCGGAACGGACTGGCTGAACTGGCTGTTGTCGAAATACGGACATGGCCATTGGGCGTTGACTGTGGATGTCGATGAATTTCTGGTGTTCCCGTTTAGCGACACAAGGCCATTGCGGGCGTTGACAGACTGGCTGGATGCGTCCTCGATCCCGTCGTTCAGTGCGATGCTGCTGGATATGTATCCCAAGGGGCGCATTGATGCGGTGGCTTACGGAGAAGGGCAGGACCCTTTCGAGATTGCCGCGTGGTTTGACAGCGGAAACTATACGATCTCGAAAAACGATCGCTATGCGAACTTGTGGATTCAGGGGGGGCCGCGGGCGCGGACGTTCTTTACCCAGAACCCCGAACGCGCGCCGGCAATGAACAAAATTCCGCTGGTCAAATGGGATAGGCATTACACCTATGTCAGCTCGACCCATATGTTGCTGCCGCGTGTTCTGAACAAGGTTTATGATGTTGGCGGCGGCGAAAAGGCGTCGGGCTGTTTGCTGCATGCCAAATTTCTGGACACCTTTGGCGTCAAGGCCAAAGAGGAACTGGAACGCGGCCAGCACTATGCCAACAGCCATGAATACAAGGCCTACCATGATGCGATGCGTCAGAACCCGGACCTGTGGTGCAAATGGAGCGAGAAATATATCAACTGGCGGCAGCTTGAAATTCTGGGCCTGATGTCCAAGGGAAACTGGGCATGAGCGGTGCGGGCACAGTCGGTGTAGTGATGCTGGTGCACGAGGCGCTGGAGCGTGCCGCGCAGGTTGCCCGTCATTGGGCCACAGGCGGTTGTCCGGTCGTGGTGCATGTGGATTTGCAGGTCAGCGATGAAGATTATAACAGCTTCACATCGGGCCTGTCCGACTTGCCCAATCTGGTATTTTCCGACCGCCATCGTTGTGAATGGGGCGCGTGGTCTTTGGTGCAAGCCTCGCAGACCGCTTCCGAATTGATGCTGCAGACCTATCCCGATGTGCGCCATGTCTATCTGGCGTCCGGCTCTTGCCTGCCGTTGCGCCCGATACAGGAACTGGTGGATTATCTGGATGAACGCCCGCGCACGGATTTCATTGAATCCACAACCACACAGGATGTTCCCTGGACAACGGGCGGGTTGAATTCGGAACGCTTTACCCTGCGGTTTCCGTTTTCATGGAAACGGCACAGGCGGTTGTTTGACCGTTTCGTCAGATTGCAGCGCCGCGTTGGATACAAGCGCAAGGTGCCTGACGGGTTGATCCCGCATTTGGGGTCGCAATGGTGGTGTCTGACCCGGCAAACCCTGTCGGCCATTCTGGAAGACCCCAAACGCAATACCTATGAAAGCTATTTCAAATGGGTCTGGATTCCGGATGAATCCTATTACCAAACGCTGGTGCGCCTGTATTCCACCAATATCGAAAGCCGCTCGCTTACCCTTGCAAAATTTGATTATCAGGGCAAACCGCACACGTTTTACAATGACCATCTGCAATTATTGCGCCGCTCGGATTGTTTCGTTGCGCGCAAAATCTGGCCAAATGCCGACCGTTTATATCAGGCGTTTTTGAACGTGGATGCCGGTGATCTAAAACATACCGAGCCAAACCCCGGCAAGATTGACCGTGTATTCTCCAAAGCGGTTGAACGGCGCACCCTCGGGCGCGCCGGGCTGTACATGCAAAGCCGCTATCCGGTCGAGGGTCGGGAAAACGGGCTGACGGCTTCGGGCTATTCGGTGTTGCAGGGGTTTGACGAATTGCTGCTTGATTTCGCACCATGGCTTGAGAAAAACGCAGGCGTCAAGGTGCATGGCCACCTGTTTTCCCCCGACAGGGCCGAGTTTTCCGGTGGCGGCCAGATATACAATGGCGGCGTGTCGGATTCGGCATTGGTGCGGGATTATAACCCGAAATCCTTTCTGACAAACCTGATCTGGAATGCGCGCGGTGAGCACCAGTGTTTCCAGTACGGCCCGAATGACACGCAGGCTTTGAACTGGTTTATGGCCAAAGACCCGAATGCGCATATCTACATCATTACAGGCGCATGGGTTGTTCCGTTGTTCCATTCCAACCTGAATTTCAGTGAAATCCGCAAAGAAGCCGCCCGCTTGCAACGGATCGAAAGCGCCCAGTTGAATGTGCTGCGCTCGCCCTATGTCAAGGCGCGGGTGCAAACGCTGAACATGTCCGAATTTGTCGAATCCCCGATGGAAGTGTTGCAAACCATTCTTGATGCAATTGGCCCGCGCAGCATGCATGCTCTGTCCGAAGTGCCAAAGCTGGTGGACCTGACAGGGTTTGGGAAATTCCTGCAAAATCTGAAAAATCAGGGGATGCATCCGTATTTGATGGGCGATTTCCCGACAGATGTTCTGGGCACCCAGAAAACGCTAAAACCACGCAAGCCGTATCTGGTAAGAAAGTAACCCGCAATGTCTGACAAATTCGATTATTTCGTGATGCTTGCGGAAAAGCGGACCGGTTCCAATTTTCTGTGCTCCAACCTGAACCAGTTCAAAGGCATCACCGCCCATGGCGAGGCCTTTAACCCTTATTTCATCGGCGATACCAACCGTGAAAAGCTGCATGGAATGACGCTGGAAATGCGGGAAAAGGATCCGGTTGAATTGCTGGAGCGGATGAAGGCCGATCCGAAAAATCTGGTGGGGTTTCGGTTCTTTTCCACCCATGATCCGCGGGCCCTGGAGCATTTTCTGCAAGATGAACGTTGTGGCAAGATTATCCTGACGCGCAACCCGCTGGAAAGCTATGTTTCCGAGCTGATTGCGTGGTCCACCAACCAGTGGAAGCTGGGGCGCGGCGATACACGCAAATCGGCCAAGGTGACGTTCAAACTGGACGAGTTCCGCAAACATGTGGCCGAGTATCAGGCGTTTCAGGTGAAAATCCTGCATGAATTGCAGTGCAGCGGCCAGACGGCATTCTACCTGTCCTACGAGGATGTGCAGGACGTAGATGTTCTGAACGGGCTGGCGCGGTTTTTGGGTGTGGACAGCCAGATCGAGGCGCTATCGACCAACCTGCGGCGGCAAAACCCCGGCACCTTGCGCGACAAGGTGGTTAACTATGAGCAGATGGTCGAGGATCTGCAAAAGATGGATCCTTTTGATCTGACCCGCACTCCGAATTTCGAGCCGCGCCGTGGTCCCGTTGTGCCGGGTTATGTGGCGGCGGCCAATGCGCCGCTGATGTATCTGCCGATCAAGGGCGGCCCCGAGGCGCTGGTTCGGGAATGGCTGAAAGGGATCGGTGGCGGTGATCTGTTGGGCGGGTTCAATCAGAAAACCTTGCGGCAATGGAAACGCAAACACAGTGGCCATCGCAGCTTTACCGTGGTCCGCCATCCTGTCGTGCGGGCGCATTCTGCCTTTTGCGAGCATATCCTTGAAACCGGCCCTGATGGTTTCCCCGAAATCCGAGCGGCCCTGTTGCGCGATTATGATCTGTTGATCCCCGAAGACGGGGTAGATGAAACATATACCGCCGAAGACCACCGCAAGGCATTTCTGGTGTTCCTGAAATTCTTGAAGAAAAACCTGACCAAGCAGACCAGTATGCGGGTTGATCCCGCATGGGCCAGCCAGTCGCAGGTATTGCAGGGATTCGGACAGTTCGCCCTGCCAGATATGGTTCTGCGCGAAGATCAACTGGAACAGGGGCTGGAACAACTGGCCACACAGGTCGGCCTTGATCCGTATCCTCTGCCGGAAGTGCCCGACAGCCACCTGTTCCCGCTGGAGGAGATTTACGACGCCGAAATCGAGGCCGCCGTGCGTGACGCCTATCAGCGGGATTACATGATGTTCGGGTATAAGGCGCTAAAGTTACCTTAGGCCGCCTGCGACGCCTGTGTATCAGTCAATAGCGTATGCAAAGTTGCAGGGTCCGTATTGGCCCGCAGTTTGGAACATATGGCACTGTCGCGCATTGTGCGGGACACAAGGGCCAGCGCCTTTAGATGTTCAACACCGGAATCAAGCGGTGCAAACAAGGTGAAAACCAGATCGACGGGCTGACGATCCACCGCATCGAAATTCAGCGGCTTTTCAATGCGCAGGAATGTGCCAACGACCGACTGTAAACCGGCGATGCGTGCGTGGGGCAGGGCAACACCGTGCCCGACCCCGGTTGGCCCCAGATTTTCGCGATCCTGCAACGCTTTGGCTGCATTGCCCGCATCAATACCATGCACAGAGGAAACGATCTCGCCCAATTGCTGGAAGAGACGTTTTTTACTGGTTGCCTGGCCGATAACACGCACGGCTTCGGGCAAAAGAATATTCGAAAGTTCCATTTACCTTCACTTTACTCCGCCCAAAACCTATGGGCTTATTTAGCGATTGATGGGTCAACCCAGCCAATATTGCCGTCCTCACGGCGATAGACCACATTAACTCCGCTATGTCCTTCGTTGCGGAAAACCAGAACCGGTGCCCCGGCCAATTCCATCTGCATCACGGCCTCGCCAACAGAAAGAGACGGTATTTTCGTCTCCATTTCGGCGATGATCATGGGCTGGAGTGTTTCAGGTTCCGATTCTTCCGAATTATCCGATCCGGCGAGGATATACGAGGAAGCGCCGGAAAGTTCAACCGGTTGCGAGCGTTCACGGTGGTGATCTTTCAGCCTGCGTTTGTAACGGCGCAACTGTTTTTCCAGTTTATCGGCACATTTTTCAAAAGCGGCATAGATTTCATGGGCATGCGCCTTGGCCGATGCGGTCAATCCCGTCGAAAGATGCACAGTTGCCTCGCAGACGAATTCACTGGCATCACGCGAAAAAACAATATTCGCGTCTGTCGGGCGTTCGGCATATTTTCCGACAACAGCGCCAAGTTCGTCTTTGACATGAGTCTGAAGGGCTTCACCTACATCAATCTGTTTTCCGCTGATTTGGTACCGCATCACATCTCCTTAGGGTTAAAAGCTGAAATTGCCCCGCAACGCTGGCACAGAAAGGGTTTCATCCCGGTTATCAGTTCAAATGATTTCTGTGGCCCGGCGATCTGTGGGGCGCTTGCTGTGCAGCCGCGATTTTGCGGCGCACAAACGATGATGGTATATTCATACATCCCCTGTATTTGGCGACAGTTCGACGGGCAATGTCAACTCCATCTGCCCGTAATTTTTTAACAATCGTATCATCGGACAGGGGGGACGCGGGTGATTCCTGATCAATTAGCTGGCGAATGGTCCGTTGCACGACAAAGGCCGATATTTCGCCCGAGATACCTTTTTTCAGCCCGGCACCCAGAAAAAATGACAGCGGGTAGATGGTGCCATTCAGATCAAGGTTCTTTCCCGCAATCGCCCGGCCAATGGTTGACGGATGAAGCGCCAGTGTTTCGCCAAGCGCGCGCCGTGTCAAAGGGGTCATAAATTTGCTGCCATCACTGAAAAACCGATGTTGCTGGGTGACAATGGCCCTTGCAATGCGCAAAAGAGTTTCGCCCCGATACTGGATTGCGCGGATAAGGCTTTGCGCGTGATTATACTGAGCCTCGATATATTCTTTTGCTTTGGCATCTGCTTTGGCCTGTGAATACAGGTCGGTATCGATCGTTAAATCCGGCAAGTAGCTTTCAGATAGAGAAACCGAAATCCTGCGGTTTTCATCAATTTCGACGATGATATCGGCAACCAGCGGGCGGGATTCATTATGGTGACGGGCAACGGGTTCGGGGGTTAGGGTTCTTAGGGTGGTTGAAAAGGCTTCTATGTGTTCTTTCGGGATGCCCAGAATATCCGATAGTTCCGCCCATTCACATTTCATGATTTGGGGGATGTTTTCCAACAGCTTCTCGGCGGTTTCTTTATCGATCCCCTGTTCCACGATTTGCAGCAATAGGCATTCGGTCAGATTGCGCGCCCCCACGCCGGTTGGTTCGCAAGACTGGATTGCCTGAATGGCTGTGTCGATATCGGCTTTTGCAACGCCCAGTGTCTGTGCGGTCTGGGGGATGTCTGTTTCCAGATAACCGATATCGGACAAATCGCCGGTTAAATAGCTGGCAATATCACGGATCAGGGCAGGCAAGGACATTGTTGCCAGTTGGCGCCGGATGGATTCGCCCAGTGTTAGCGTTTCGGCAACCGTATTCAGGGCAACATCATATGCGCTGGGGCTTTGTTTGGTTTTGCGGGGTGAACCAATGACCAGCAGCGGGTTTTCCAGTGCTTCAGTATGTATTTGCTCAATCAGATCCGCCGCCGGAAGGCGCAGCAAGGTAAGCGACTGGCGCAACTCTGGTGTTAAGGCCAGAGTTTGGGTTTGCTTCAGGGACAGGGTGGGTTTTAATGCCATGTCTTGCCCTTGTTGACGGGGTCAGGAGACCCGGAAATTCTGCCCCAGATAAACACGTTTGACGTTTTCGTCCTGAACCACCTCTTCGGTGGTGCCGCTCATCAATACCTTGCCGTCGTGCAGGATATAGGCGCGTTCAACGATTTCCAGTGTTTCACGCACGTTGTGGTCGGTGATCAGCACGCCAATACCGCGGGTTTTCAACGCCGCCACCAATTCGCGGATCTCGCCAACGGCAATTGGATCGACCCCGGCAAAGGGTTCATCCAGCAACAGGTATTTCGGGTTCGCGGCCAGACAACGGGCGATTTCCACGCGGCGGCGCTCCCCGCCCGACAGCGACAGGGCCGAGGCGCGGCGCAAATGGCCGATGGAAAAGTCGCCCAACAGTTCCTCAAGGCGTTCGCGGCGTTTGTGCCGGTCGCGTTCGGATATTTCCAGAATTGCCAGAATATTGTCTTCGACGCTAAGTCCACGGAAAATGGACACCTCTTGCGGCAGATACCCGATCCCCAGTTTGGCGCGGCGATACATCGGCAGCATGGTTACATCGCGCCCGTCGATCATCACCTGCCCGCCCTCGGGGGTGATCAGGCCGGCGATGGCATAGAAACAGGTGGTTTTCCCCGATCCGTTCGGTCCCAGCAGGGCCACAACCTCGCCCCGGCCCAGATCGATGCTGACATCACGGATCACCGGCCGCTTGCGATAGCTTTTGCGCAGGTTGCGAATTTGCAAGCCGCCGCTGCCATCGGCAACTGTCAGATCGGGGGCCTGTGCCATGGATCAGTTCCCGCCGGTTTGCAGGATGGATTTGACCCGCCCCTCTAGCGTGGCCTGTCCTGTGTTCAGGTCAACCACCATCTTGTTTGACGACAGCGCGCTTTGCCCCTGTGTCAGGATCACATTGCCGGTCATCACGATATTGCCGCTGTCGATGGAATACACCGCATCCGCCGCTTCTGCCGCCTCGGCGCCATTCACCAGAACAACGTTACCGGTGGCGTGCATTTTGGAAATCTTGCGCGGGCCGTCACCGGTGGAATATTCAACCACAACACGGTCGGCCGACAGGCGCATGGTGCCTTGGCCCACCACAACATTGCCGCTGAACACAGCCGAGCCGTCCTCCTGATTGATCTGCAACATATCCGAGGAAACCTCGACCGGCTGGGTCGAATCGTGCTTCAACCCGCCAAATGCCACCTGGGTGCCTTGGGCTGTGGTGATTGCCGGTGTCAGAGCCAGCAATAGCGCCATGAAAACTGCGCGTAATTTGGTAAACATCATTTCCCCTCGAAATACGGGCGACTAGCCTTTTGGATCGTATACCAGCTTCACCCCACCCTTGAAAACCAGAAGATGCGCCCCTTTGGCGCCATTTTGGCGTTCCAACAGCATTTGTCCGGCTTCCAGAGTGCCCAGCGGGCCGGTGGCGGTGACTGTGCCATCGGTTTGGGCGCGGGTTTCGTTCAGCGCGGCAGTCAGGCCCGAGGTGTTGATCACATATCCGGTCGAGGTTTCGATCCGCACGCCACCTTGCAGGGTGACAATCTGTTGGCCGGTATCAATCACCCCGTTGTCCGAGGCAATGTCGATCCGTCCGCCGGTGGCATCCTCGATCGTGGTGGTCAGATCGGTGGCGGTTATGGTTTCGGTATTGTCGGGGTCGGGGCGGGCCGATTTGGCGATGATCGAGATGGCCGAGCCATCTTCGGTCACACCGGCATAATTTGGTGCACCGATCCGCTGTTCACGGGCTAATCCTTCGACATCGACCTTGGCATAGGGGATCGACAACGTCGGGTCGATGTTGCGCGAAAACAGGAACAACGTCGACAGGATGCCCAGCGCGACGATGGGCAGGATCACCTTGGTCCAGGCAACAAATCGGGAATAGCTGTTGTCGTAAGTGGTCATGCGGGAACCGTGCCAGAATAACGGTGCCGGGCCAAGGGAATTGCAAAACGCATAGGCGATGTGCCGCCGATATGATTACGCCCGTGTGGCGGCATATGGCGCATTACGAGTGGGCGAAAATGTCGATTTCCGGCCAGCCGGCAAGGTCCAGATTGGCGCGCATCGGCAGGAAATCGAAACAGGCCTGCGCAATCTCCATCCGCCCCTCGCGCTGTAGCCGTTTGTTCAGTTCCTCGCGCAGGCGGTGCAGATACAGCACATCCGAGGCCGCGTAATCGATCTGGGCTTTGGTCAGTTCCGCCGCCCCCCAGTCCGAGCTTTGCTGGTATTTGGAAATATCCACGCCCAGCAATTCCTGCAGCAGGTTCTTCAACCCGTGCCGGTCGGTATAGGTGCGGATCAGTCGCGAGGCGATCTTGGTGCAGTAGACCGGCGCGGTGACAGTGCCAAAGGCATTTTGCATCGCGGCGATGTCGAAGCGGCCAAAGTGGAACAGTTTCAGCACATTCGGGTCGGCCAGCATACGGCACAGGTTCGGGGCCTTTGTCTGGCTTTTGGCGATCTGCACCAGATGGGCATTGCCATCGCCACCGGACATTTGCACCAGACACAAGCGGTCGCGCATCGGGTTCAGACCCATGGTTTCGCAATCAATCGCGACGATCGGGCCAAGGTCCAGATCATCGGGCAGGTCGTTTTGGTACAGGTGGTTGGCCACGGCGTTTTCCTTATCTTCGTTGTGAGGGTGTTACACAGAAAACAGCCGCGCTTCCAGTCTGAAAAGAGGTGCTGCCCCAGACCTGATCCGGGGCCTTATGCGGTCAGGCAGGCCCCGGATCAGGTCCGGGGCAGCGCGATATCGCACAAAACCGCATTTTTTGCTTGGCCCTGCCGCGCAGATCAAGCATCACGGGGGTATGAATGACAAAGTGATCATAATTATCCCCGCCCGCTATGCCTCGACCCGCTATCCGGGTAAACCTCTTGCCCCGCTGAAAGGGGCCACAGGCAAGGTCAAGCCGCTGATCGAACGCAGTTGGGATGCGGCCAAGGCCGTGTCGGGCGTTTCGGACGTTTACATCGCCACCGATGACGCCGGTATCGCGCGCGAGGCCGAACGCTTCGGCGCAAAGGTTCTGATGACCGGCGAGGATTGCGCCAACGGCACCGAACGGGTGGCCGATGCCCTGCGGCATCTGGACGATCTGCCCGACATCGTGGTGAACCTGCAAGGCGACGCGCCGCTGACCCCGTCGTGGTTCCTGTCTGCCCTGATCGACGAAATGCACGCCAATCCCGATGTGCAGATGGCCACGCCGGTATTGCGTTGCGACGGCGAAATGCTGGCCAACCTTCGCGAGGACCGGCGCAATGGCCGTGTTGGCGGCACCACGGCGGTGTTCGATGTAAACCACGACGCGCTGTATTTCTCGAAAGAGGTCGTGCCCTATACCGATGACAGCTATAACGCCGACACCATGACACCGGTGTTCCACCATGTCGGCGCCTATGCCTACCGTCCCGCCACGCTAAAAGCCTATCACGACTGGGGCGTTTGCGAGCTGGAGCAGCTGGAGGGGCTTGAGCAGTTGCGTTTCCTGCAACGCGGCGTGCGGGTGCGCTGTGTCGAGGTCGAGGCGCGCGGCACAGTATTCTGGGAGCTGAACAACCCGACCGACGTTGCGCGGATCGAGGCCGAATTGAAAAGAAGGGGCGAGGCATGAAAACTGTAACCGTCGGACAGGTCGAATTTTCCAATGACGCATCTTTTGTGCTGATCGCGGGGCCGTGTCAGTTGGAGGGGCTGGACCACAGCCGCAAGATTGCCGAAACCCTTGTCGGGCTGTGTGCCGGTCTGGACATCCCGCTGGTGTTCAAGGGCAGCTTTGATAAGGCCAACCGCACCAGCCTGTCGGGAAAACGCGGGTTGGGGCTGGACGAGGGCCTTACGATCCTGTCGAAGATTTCCGCCGAATACGGCTGCCCCACCCTGACCGATGTGCATGACATACCGCAATGCGCGGTGGCGGCGCAGGCGGTGGACATCATCCAGATCCCCGCGTTTTTGTGCCGTCAGACCGACCTGTTGCTGGCCGCTGGCGAAACCGGCGCAGCAATCAATGTGAAAAAGGGGCAGTTTCTGGCCCCGAACGATATGGCCCATGTGGCGGACAAAATCGCCAGCACGGGGAATGAACGCATCCTGCTGACCGACCGTGGCACATCCTTTGGCTATAATATGCTGGTCAGTGATTTCCGCAGCCTGCCAATCATGGCTGAAACCGGCTATCCGGTGGTGTATGACGCCACCCACTCGGTGCAATTCCCGGGCGGGCAAGGCGGCTCAAGCGGCGGCAAGCGCGAATTCGTCCCGCCACTGGCCCGCGCGGCGGTGGCTGTGGGTTGTGCTGCGATTTTCGTTGAAACCCACCCCGATCCCGACCACGCGCCCTCTGATGGGCCGAATATGGTGGTGCTGGACCAGATGGGTGAAATGCTGACGCAGCTAAAGGCGATTGATACGTTGATGAAGGGTTAGATCAGGCTTTAAGCCACGCCCATCTGCAACAGTTGATGCACCGTAATCAGCCCCACGGGCCGGTCCGCTTCCATCACAAAGGCCGCCGTGATCCGTTTGGTCTGCATCACATTCAGCGCGCGGGCGCACAGCCGGTCCGGCTCGATCGTGATCCCGCCTTTGGTCATCAGCATCCCCGCCCTGGCCTCGCCGATCACCGATTGCAGGGTGCCCGACGCGTTGCTTTCCAGATAACGCCGGATATCGCCATCGGTGATCACACCGGCAAGGCTGCCATCAGCGTTCTGCATCCCGACGATGCCGAACCCCTTGGCGGAAATCTCGCTGATCACCTCGATCACCGGCGCGTCCAGTGGCACCAGCGGCAATTCATCCCCCTTGTGCATGATGTCGCGCACCGGCATCAGCGCCGATCCCAGCTTGCCGCCCGGATGGAAGTTGCGGAAACTTTCCTCGGTAAAGCCGCGCATTTGCAGCAATGTTACCGCCAGCGCATCCCCCATCGCCAGTTGCAACAGAGTCGAGGTGGTCGGGGCAAGGTTATGCGGGCAGGCCTCGGCCGCCTTGGGCAGAACCAGAGGGAATCGGGATTTGCTGGCCAGCGTGCTGCCCGTGCGCCCCGTAATACCGATGATCGGCACGTCAAAGCGGATGCCATAGGCGATGATATCGGCCATTTCCCTGGTCTCGCCGGACCACGACAGCAGCAGTAATACATCGTCACCTTGGATCATCCCCAAATCGCCGTGGCTGGCCTCGGAGGCATGTACGAAAAACGCAGGCGTGCCGGTGGAGGCAAAGGTGGCCGCCAGCTTGCGGGCGATATGGCCGCTTTTGCCGATGCCTGACAGGATCAGCCGGCCCTTCATGTTGAAGATCAGATCGGCGGCACCGGCAACGGCGGCAGACAAGTCGGGGCTGCTCAAAGCCTCTTGCATCTGGCCAAGGCCGTTCTGGAAATGGGTCAGCGCCTGGGTGACCGAGGAAAGCGGATCAACTGTTTTTTTCATGGGAAAACCGATAGCCGTTGCGCGGCGCACTGTCTATAGCATGGCCAACCATGCGGCAAGCGGGGTGTCTATTTCTGCCCCTTGCGCCTGCGCGGCCGTGTTCAACGCTGAAATCACACCGGTTCCCAGCGCCGATTTTGCATCGCCAATGCGGGCGCTCTGGCAGGACACGGTGACGGCGGCAATATCGCGGACGTCCAGCGCGGGCAGACGGCTGATGCCGATGTTGCCCTTGCCAAAACCGGCGTCATTGAACACGGCGATGCGCACGGGGGCCTTGATGGCACGGGCCGGGTTACCGCCGATCAACCCGCCGTGCGAGCCGGTGATCACGATCTTGCCGCTGTCCTGCGGCCCAACCAATGAAGCTGAATCCAGCAGTTCCACCGAAACCCTGCCGATCTGCACCGACTGGCGAGCCTCTGGATGAGGGGGCAGTTTACCCTGCGGCATGGGGGCGGTTTCAAGCAGGGAAATGGCTGTGGCAACCGGCATCCCCGCCATGATGCCCAAAGTTTTGGCCACGGTATTCACCACGCTGATCACCCCGTTTTCCAACGTGTCCGCCGCCGATCCGATCTCGCAACTCTGGCAATCCACCCCCGCTGCGGCCATACCAATATCGGCCAGCGCCAACACCCCTGCTACGCCTGCCTGCTCCAACCCGATCCCCGCGTCATTGAACAGCACCGCCCGCGCCCCTGCACCCGAGGCAACCGCCGCCGGATAGAACCCGCCGTGCGATCCGCTGACCACGATCTGCCCTGCGGTGGAGGCAGTAGCATCGGTGATGGAATCCAGAAGCTGTATTTTATCGGCCATGGTTCTTGACTCGTTGGTTGAATTAATTGCACGTTAACAGAACGATTTGTTCCGATAAACGGAATTATGGTGGGGAATGACAGAAATAGCGGCAATAACCGGCTCAATCGCTCGCGCGGCGCGCATCATTGATGTGCTGACGGCGGCCCCCGAAGGGCTGGCGCTGAACCAGATTGTCGAGCGCAGCGGGTTTTCCAAAACCACCGCTTTTCGCGTGCTGGCTAATATGCAGGAGGTCGGGTTCATCTATCAGGATCCTGAAAGCCGCCGCTATCTGCTGGGTCACAAGCTGGCCCATATCGCGCAGGTGGCGACACGGTCGAACATCGCGGGCATGGCCGGGCGCGGGATGGAGCGGCTGGCTAAATTGTCCGAGGACACGGTGTTCCTGTCGGTGCCCGAAGGTGCGGCGGCAATTTGCGTTGCACGGGCCACGGGGGCGTTTCCGATCCGGACCCTGACCCTAAATATCGGGGACCGGCGGCCATTGGGCGTTGGCGCGGGGGCCTTGGCGCTGTTTTGCGCGATGGGGGATGAAAAACGCGAGGCCGTGTTGCGGGTGAACCGCAACTGGATGGCGGAATACGGGATCACGGCCAAGGATTTGCAGGCCAGCTATGACGCCTATGTTGCCAATGGCTATGCCGCCAATATCGGGCGGATCGTGGCGGGCACCAGTGCTGTCGCGGTGCCGGTGATTACCCGCAGCAAACGTGTGGTCGGCGCGCTGGCCTTGGGTGCAATTGACGCCCGCATGACAAAAACACGGATTGAAACGGAACTGGTGCCGGCACTGCGCAAAGAAGCGTCACTGCTGGCCCGCCGGATGGACGAAATGGAGCAGGGATAGGCATGACTACCGCAGACCATAACACCAGACGCGCCCGCGATTTGCTGGCGATGATGGAGCGCATCCGCGCCTTCGAGGAACAGGCCTGTCTGGCCGCCGAACGCGATAAACTGGTGCTGGGGGCGATCCACCCGTCGATCGGACAAGAGGCGGTTGCCGCCGGTGTGATGTGCAATTTCAACCGTGATGACATTTTGCTGTCGACCCATCGCGGGCACGGGCATACTTTGGCCAAAGGGGCCGACCCGCTGGCGATGATGCGCGAATTGCTGGGGCGTGAGGGCGGCTGTTGCGGTGGCAAGGGCGGCTCGATGCATATTGCCGACTTCGGGGTCGGGATGCTGGGCGCGAACGGTGTTGTTGGTGCGAATATTACCATCGCGGCGGGGGCGGCGCATGGGTTGAAATTGCAGGGCAGCGACCGGATCGTGGTGGATATTTTCGGCGATGGCGCGATCAATCGCGGACCGTTTCTTGAGGGGGTGAACTGGGCCTCGGTGTTTGATCTGCCAATCCTTTTTGTTTGCGAGGACAACCAGTATTCCGCGACCACCAAAACATCATCCGTCACCGGCGGGCCGGGGGCCGCCGCGCGCGCGGAAGCGCTGGGCCTGCGGGCGACCACGGTGGATGGCAACGATGCCGAAGCCGTGGCCGATGTAACGGCTGAAATCACCGCCCGCATCCGCGCGGGTGGCGGGCCGGAAATGCTGCACGCTATCACCTACCGGCGGACCGGTCACACTTCGTTTGACCCCGCCGGATACCGGCCCGAGGGTGAATCCGAACACGAGGCCAAGACCAATGACCCGATTACACGTCAACGCGCGGTTCTGGCGGGTATGGGGTTAAGCGCGGACGAGCTGGACGCGGTCCACACCGCCGCACAATCCGAAATGGTGCAGGTTCTGGCCGATGCCGCAGCCACCCCGTTTCCCGCTGATGACATGGCCTTGCAGGATGTCCAGGACATCGGCAGCCCCGCGCAGGGGGCTTACTGATGGTGAAAATGACATTCGTCGAGGCCAGCCGCGAGGCGCTACGCGAAATGATGCAGGCGGACGAAACCGTCTGGTGCGTGGGCGAGGATCTGGGGCGTGGTTCGGTCTTTGGCCAATATCTGGGCCTACAGGATGAATTCGGACCCGACCGTGTGGCCGATACCCCTATTTCCGAAGCCGCCATAATGGGCGCGGCCTTTGGCGCGGCGATGGTGGGCACGCGGCCTGTGGTCGAGATGCGGTTTTCCGATTTTGCGCTGTGCGCGACGGACGAATTGGTGAACCAGATCGCCAAGGCGCGGTTCATGTTCGGCGGCCAGTCCCGCGCGCCGATGGTTATCCGCAAACCAATCGGGTTGTGGCGGTCTTCCGCCGCGCAACACAGCCAGTCGCTGGAAAGCTGGTATGTGCATATCCCCGGTCTGGTGGTGGTCTGCCCCGCCACGCCGCAGGACAATTATTCGATGATGAAGGCCGCGATCCGTTGTGATGATCCGGTGGTTTATCTGGAGCACAAAAACATCTGGGGCATGGAGGGCGAGGTGGATACTTCGCTGGACATCGAACTGGGCAATGCGGCGGTGCGCCGACTTGGGGCGGATGTGACGCTGGTCAGCTGGTCCGACACGGCAAACCTGTGCGTGCAGGCGGCAGAAAAGCTGGCGGGCCAAGGGGTCGATGCCGAAGTGATCGATCTGCGCAGCCTGTGGCCGTGGGACAAGGAAACGGTGATTGCCTCGGTTCGTAAAACCGGCCGTCTGGTGGTGGCGCATGAATCTGTGGCCGTGGGCGGTTTTGGCGCCGAAGTGGTGGCGACTGTGGTGGAACAGGCGGGCGACGCTTTGCGCGGCCCTGTGCGCCGTTTGGGCGCGCCGCGTTCACTGGTCGCTTATGCGCCCAACCTCGAGGATAAAATGCGCGTGACCGAACAGATGATCGTCACAGCAGCAAAGGAGACAATGGGCAAATGAGCAATATCGAAATCACCGGTGGCGAAGCCATCGCCCGCATGTTGCTGGCCCATGACGCCGGTCCGATGTTCGGCATGGGCGGGTTCCAGCTGTTGCCGTTTTATGACGCGGCGCGGCGGCTGGGGCTGAACCACAACTTGATCAATGACGAACGCTGTGCGGTGTTTGCGGCGGATGCCTATGCCAAGGTCTCGAATCGCGTCGGGCTGGTGGATGCCACGCTGGGGCCGGGGGCGACCAACCTTGTGACCGGTCTGGTCGAGGCGCTGAATGCAGGCTCGCCCATCGTGGCGATCATTGGCGACGCGAACCGCGATCACGCGGGCAAGAACATGACACAGGAAACCGATCAGGTGACCATCCTGCGCCCCGCCTGCAAGGAATTGCTGCGGGTGGAAACGGTGGCGCGGATACCCGAACTGATCCGGCGGGCATTCATGCTGGCGACATCGGGCCGTCCCGGTCCGGTGGTGGTGTCGGTGCCCGAAGATGTGGCGCATGGCATGCTGGAGTTTAACGAGGCTGACTTCGTGGCCGATCCGGCGCATTGCCAGATACCGGCGATCCGCTGCCGCCCCGATGCGGACGGGGTGGTTGAAGCCGCGAAAATGCTGGCCGCTGCGAAACGGCCAATGATGCTGGTGGGTGGCGGGATACACCTGTCTGGCGCGCAATCTGCGGTGACGGAACTGGCCGAGGCTTGCGGTATTCCCGTGGCCCATACGCTGACCGGAAAAGGTGCGATTGCCTGCAACAGCCCGCTAAGTGCGGGGTTGTTCGGGCGCTATGACCGGATTGCAAATGACCTGATCGACAAAAGCGATTGTTTGTTGGTGGTGGGGTGCAAGCTGGGTGAAATCGCGACCAAACGCTATTCCATTCCGGCTGCCGGTGCGCGGGTGATCCATCTGGATTGCGTGGCCGAGGAAATGGGTCGCACCTATCAACCCACCTTGCGCCTGTGGGGGGACGCCAAGGCGGGGTTGCAGGACATCACGGCGGCGCTGGCCGGAAATGCGGCCGAACAAAAGGCCAGCCGCGCTGGTTATCTGGCGGAAATTCCGGCGGCGATGGAGGCGTGGCGGCAGGATGTGTCCGAACGGCTTTATTCCGGTGAATCCCCCGTCCACATGGCTCGCCTGATCACCGAGATCAACAAAGCTCTGCCTGACGATGGCTATCTGATTGCCGATGGCGGCTTTGCGGCCCATTGGGGTGGCTTGCTGTTTGACACAAAGAAAGCCACCCGCGCCTTTGTGCCGGATCGTGGCTTTGCCAGCATCGGGTACGGGTTGCCCGGCGCGATGGGGGCACAACTGGCGGCGCCCGATGCGGTGGTGGTGGGGCTGACCGGGGACGGCGGTTTCAACATGGTTCTGGGCGAATTGGAAACCGCGCGGCGCATGGGGCTGGGGCTGACGGTGATTGTGGTGAACAACGCCGCCTCTGGCTACGTCAAGGCTCTTCAACATCTGATGTATGGCGAGGGGAATTACCAATCCTCGGACCTGTCGGAAACCAATTATGCCAATGTTGCACAGGCGATGGGCTGTCACGGGATCCGCGTGGAAAGCCCCGATGATCTGGCCCCCGCGCTGGCCGCGGCTTTTGCCGAAACAGGGCGGCCAACGGTGATTGACGTGATGGTCACGCGTGATCCGTCGCGCATGTTGCCGGCGGTCGATAACCGCACCGTAAAAATCAAGAAGGGCGATCGGGTTGCCTGATAAAGGCCGAAAATAACAGACGGGGCAAACCCCGCGTTTAACATCCGTCAACCGGTTCGGGTTGGCATTCATAGGGAGACTGAAACATGAAGAAACTAATTAATGCGACACTTGTAGGTGCGGCAATGACGCTGGCTACGGTCAGCGGTGCAAGCGCGAAAGATATTCGCCTGAAAATGGGCTCGACCTTTCCTTCGGGGCTGGTGCAACTGGGCACGTTGGGGAAGCAGCTGGAAACCAACATCAACGCGATGTCGGGCGGCAGCATCCAGATCAAAATGTTCGAACCCGGCGCGCTGGTGCCCGCACTGGAACTGTTTGATGCGATCAAATCCGGCGCGGTTGATTCCGGCTGGTCCGCCCCCGGTTACTGGCAGGGCAAGGAACCTGCTGTAACCCTGTTCACCACGGTTCCGTTCGGCCCTTCGGCGGGCGAATATCTGGGCTGGATGTATTACGGCGGCGGCGAGGAAATGATGCAGGAGATTTACGCGCGTCATAACATCCACGTCAACATCTGCGGCATCATCGCGCCCGAGGCTTCGGGCTGGTTTCGCGAGCCGATTGAATCCACCGCTGACCTGAAGGGTCTGAAAATGCGCTTCTTTGGTCTGGGGGCCAAGGTGATGCAAAAGCTGGGGGTCGATACACAGCTTCTGGCCGCTGCCGATATCTATCCGGCGCTGGAACGCGGCGCGATTGATGCGACCGAGTTTTCCATGCCAGCGATTGATTTGAAGCTGGGCTTCTACCAGATCGCCAAGCATTACTATTTCCCCGGCTGGCATCAACAGTCCACCTTCCTTGAATTCATGGTCGGCATGGACAAGTGGAACGCGATGGATGACCAGCAGCAGGCGATCATTGAAAATGCCTGTAAGGCAAATGTCGCGATGGGTCTGGCCGAAGGTGAAGCCATTCAGGCCAAAGCTTTGAAAGAACTGGTCGCCAACGGCGTTACCCTGCATCGCTGGTCCGATGATGATCTGGCCGTGTTCGAGGAAAAGTGGAACGAAGTCGCCGAAGAACAAGCCGCCGCGAATGAGGATTTCGCACGCGTCTGGGCTTCTCTTCAGGCTTATCGTGACGAGTACAAGCTTTGGGCCGAGTACGGGTACCTGAAGTAAAAGCCAAGACCGCGCGGCCCCGTCCCAAAGGCAGGGCCGCGCACCTTATTCAAGGCGAAGGGCAGATATATCATGCAGGCATTGTTGAAACTGAGTGCGGCGTTTGACGGGTTCCTGACCCTGATCGCCAGCATCTTCAAATGGGCGGGGCTGCTGCTGGTCATTACCGTCTGTTATGACGTTGGCACGCGCTATTTCGGCGTGCCCAAACCCTTTGGCCTGAATTCCACCATGGTGCAGGAGTCCGAATACTGGTTGCACTCGTATTTTTTCACAATGATGCTGGGCTATGCCCTGATCAAAGGCACCCATGTGCGCATTGACTTGCTGCGCGACCGGTTTTCCATACGGGGAAAATACTGGGTCGAAATCCTTGGTCTTGTGCTGTTCCTGCTGCCCTTTGTGGCCATCGCGGGATTTTATTCCGCTGCCTATACCTATGCTTCGTTTCTGGAGCACGAGGTTTCAAAATCCACCGTCGGCCTGCCCTATAGCTGGGCGTTGAAGGTGACCTTGCCCATCATGTTCGCCCTGATCGGTATTGCCGGTCTTTCGCAATTGATCAAAGCCGTTGCCGGTCTGCGCGGGCAACTTCCGCCGGATCAGGCCGCCGAAATGCTGGGCGAGGAGATATAACATGGGCCTCGAGGAAATTCTGCCGCTGGCCATGTTCGGCGCATTGGGATTGTTTTTGTTTTCCGGCTTTCCGGTGGCATTTGTTTTGGGCGGTGTCGGGCTGGCCTTTGCCATGCTGGCGATCTGGATTGACCCGTGGCTGTTTGACTGGCCGCAATTCGGCGCGATTCCGTCGCGCATCTACGGGGCCGTGTCCGAGAACCTGCTGTTAACGGCGGTTCCGATGTTCATCCTGATGGGCACGATGCTGGAACGATCCGGCATCGCCCGCGATTTGCTGAATTGCCTGCAAGTCTTGCTGCGCCGCATCCCCGGCGGGTTGGCGCTTGCAGTCACCCTGATGGGGACCATTCTGGCGGCCACGACAGGGATCATTGGCGCGTCGGTTGTGATGATGTCTCTTCTGGCACTGCCGGTGATGATTGAACAGGGCTATGACGCGCGCCTGTCCACCGGCACGATTGCCGCGTCGGGCACATTGGGCATCCTGATCCCGCCGTCCATCATGCTGGTGATCATGGCCGACCTGCTGGGCCGTTCGGTCGGCAACCTGTTTGTCGCTGCCGTATTCCCCGGCCTGTTGCTGGCCAGCCTGTACTTTGTCTACATCATCATCCGTTGCACGCTGAATCCGAAACTGGCCCCGCGACTGGATGCTGGCATCGGGCCGCAAACGTTGGGGCCGATCCTGATAATGGTGCTGCGGTCGTTCATTCCGCCGGTTTTGCTGATCATGGCCGTTTTGGGGTCGATCCTGATGGGCCTTGCCACCCCGACCGAAGCCGCCGGTGTTGGCGCAATGGGGGCGATCCTGCTGGGGTTGTTCAACCTTGTGGTCCTGCCCGCGCTGGGGGTCGAGCCGATGGAAATGTTCGTCACCGGTGAAAAGGTGCAGGACGAAGGCGTCAAAGGCAGCTTCTGGCAGAGCCTGAAGAATTTCTGGAAAGTGGTCTCCGAAGTGATGGAAAGCACCGCGCGCACCAACGCGATGATTTTCGGCCTGTTCGTCGGCGCCACGCTGTTTTCCTTTGTGTTCCGTTCGTTGGGCGGGGATGCGATTGTGGTGGAACTGGTTGAATCGCTTGGCCTTGGCTCGTGGGGCCTGTTGTTCATGCTGATGGGGATCGTGTTCGTTCTGGGCTTCTTCTTTGACTGGATCGAAATCACCCTGATCGTGCTGCCGGTTTTCGCCCCGATCATCGAGCAACTGGATTTCGGCGATCATGTGGCCAAGGTGGACACGGTTTACTGGTTCGCCATCCTGCTGGCGGTGAATCTGCAAACCTCGTTCCTGACCCCGCCGTTCGGTTTTGCGCTGTTCTATATGAAGGCAGTCGCGCCCAAGTCGATCAAGATCCAGCAAATCTATGCCGGGATTGTGCCCTTCGTGTTGTTGCAACTGTTCGGGCTGGGCATGGTCATGGCCTTTCCGGAAATTGCATTGTGGTTGCCAAGGGTATTGCTGGAATAGCTGTCAAAGCTGGGCTAGGGTTTGCGAAACCCAGTGAACGGATAGACAGAAATGAACGACATAGCACAAGGCACGATTGAGGCTTTCCGGCTGATATTCACGCTTGACCCCGACCTGCTGGAAATTGTCGGCCTGTCGCTGCGGGTAACGGTGACGGCGGTGCTGATTGCTTCCCTGATCGGCCTGCCGCTGGGGGCGTGGCTGGTGATCAACCGCTTTCGCTTTCGCCGCCAGACCATCGCGGTGCTGAATGCGCTGATGGGGCTGCCGCCGGTGGTGGTGGGGCTGTTCGTCTATATGATGCTGTCACGGTCCGGCCCGTTCGGGGTGTTCGGTCTGCTGTTCACGCCTACCGCGATGATTATCGCGCAGGTGATCATCATCACACCACTGATCGCCTCGATCTCGCATCAGACGATCCGCGATTTATGGGCGGATTACCACGATTTGCTGATCTCGCTGAACACGTCGCGATGGCAGCGCATTACGGCCCTGTTGTGGGACGGACGCCGCGCCCTGCTGACGGCAATGCTGGCCGGTTTTGGCCGCGCGATTGGCGAAGTCGGGGCGATAATGATCGTGGGCGGCAATATCGACCATTCCACACGGGTGTTGACCACCTCGATCGCGCTGGAAACCGGCAAGGGGAATTTTGCCTTTGCGATGGGGCTGGGGTTTGTGCTGATTGCGCTGGCGGTGACGATCAACTTGTTGATGCACAGCCTTTCACGCACCGAACGGGCCAGCGTCTGGTAAGGGTGGTCAATTTGTCCGGTCCGGGATTTTGGTGCGCCGTTGGAATAGTCAAAATGACAGCGCGGGCCATCGGGGTAAATTTTCCCTTGGCATCGCTTTAAAAACCGCGCAACCATAGCGGCAACAATCAACCAAGAGCGAACAAACGTGACACACTCCATCCTGCCCCTGACACTGGACGGCGCGATTGCCCGCGTGCGTGGCAAGACACTGGTCGGGCCGGTGGATTTGCAAATTGGCGCAACCGGGCTGACCATTGTGATGGGGCCGAACGGGTCGGGCAAAACCACCCTGCTGCGCCTGATGCACGGGTTGCAAAGGGTGTCTGCGGGCCGCGTTGACTGGGCTGTGCCGGACGGGGTTGCACGCGGGCGGCAGGCCTATGTGTTCCAGTCACCTATTATGATGCGCCGCAAGGTGGTCGATAACATCGCCTATCCGCTGGCCCTGCACGGGGTGCCGCGCCGGCAGGCCCGCAGCACCGCCGCCGAATGGGCCGCACGTTTCGGTCTGGGCGATGCGCTGGAACGCCCCGCGCCCTATCTGTCGGGCGGGGAAAAGCAGAAACTGGCGTTGGCCCGCGCCCTGATCCGCCAGCCGGAAATCCTGTTTCTGGACGAACCCTGTGCCAATCTGGATGGTCGGGCGATCCGCGAAATCGAAACCATCCTGCAACAGGCAAGGGCCGATGGCACCCGCATTGTTATGGCCACGCACGACATGGGGCAGGCCCGACGTCTGGCAACGGATGTGGTGTTTATGTATGGCGGCAAGGTGCATGAAACTGCGCCTGCACCTGCTTTTTTCAAACAGCCGGCCACGGCAGAAGCGCGCGCGTTTATCAACGGAGACATCGTAGAATGAACTGGAAAATCCCTTTTATCACCCTTTTTTCCCTGTTGCTGGCAACGATGACGCAGGCGGGCGAAATCAGGTTGGCGGTGACCACATCGTTCCAGAATTCCGGCCTGTCGGATGTTTTGCTGCCGCAGATCAAGAAAGACATCGGTCTGGATGTGCAACTGGTCGTGGTGGGCACGGGGCAGGCGCTGAAGCTGGGCGAGGCAGGGGATGTGGACGCCATTCTGGTCCATTCCCGCAAGGCGGAAGAAGCGTTTCTAAAGGCCGGTTTCGGCACGCACAGGCGCGAGATCATGTATAACGATTTCATCCTGATCGGTCCCTCGGCTGATCCGGCAAAAATTGCTGCGGCTGAAACTGCCGCCAGCGCCTTGCAGAAAATCGCTGCCACCAAAGCCCCCTTTGTCAGCCGTGGCGATGACAGCGGCACCCACAAAAAGGAATTGTCCCTGTGGCAGGCCGCCGGTCTGGACCCCGCCACCTTCGGCAGTTGGTATCGTGCGGCGGGGGCCGGTATGGGGGCCACGCTGAATGTGGCCAGCGGTATGGATGCCTATGTGATGGCGGATCGCGCCAGTTGGCTGAATTTCGGCAACAAGGGGGATCTGGAATTGTTGTTTGCGGGTGATCCGGTGTTGTTCAACCAATACGCCTTTATCCCCGTCAACCCGCAGCGCCATCCGCATGTGAAAACCGAACTGGTGGCACAGCTCGAGGATTGGCTGACCGGCGAAACAGCGGCCAAACTGATCAACGGGTACAAGATCAACGGCGAAACCCTGTTTACCTTTAACGCGACGAAACCCTGATGTCCTTCTTCTTGCTTTAAATACCTCCGCCGGAGGCGAGGGCTGGATTGCCTCCGGCGGGATATTTAAAGAACAAAGATGGTGGGCGAGGGGCTATTCCTCGGGGACGGAGTGGATGGCGAACTGGTCCAGCTCGGCCCCTTGTGGCTCGATTACGCGATAAGCCTCTTTGACGCCGCTTTCGGTCAGTTCACGCGCCACGGTCAGCAGGGTGTTGCTGTCGTGATCCCCGCACATGTCGGCCATGTGGTGCAGTTCCTCCAGCGCCACGGGGCGGGCCTGTTCCAGCGACGGGGCGCCGTAGATGGTGACAAAATGTTGCGCCAGCGTATCGGCCAGCGCGTCAAATTCCGATGGTTCGATCTGGGTGACGGCAACAAAGGTCACCCGCCCGAATGTTTCCAGCCCCAGCCAGCCGTTGGCAAAGGCCTGTCGCGCCTTGCCGGCCAGGTCGGCCTGGCCCCAGTTTGAAAACTCGAACCCGCCCGAAATGGCCCATTCGCCGGTGCGGGCGGGTTGGTGGAATATGTTGCGGTCACTTTCGTCAAAATGGATAGCGCGGGCAAGTTTCATGAGCTTCCTTCCAGACGCGATGACAGGGGGACAAGATGGGTGGTTTCGCCATCGCGGATCAGCATGCCGAAATCCTCGTCCACCCCCAGAAATGTGCCGGACAGGGTTTGGCCGTTGTGTTCGATGGTCACATCCTCGCCCATGCCATGCACCAGCCCGCGCCATTCGGCGTGCAGGGCCTGATTGCCCTCTTCCATCAGGCGGTTGATCCAGACCAGCGTGTGCCGCGCCCAACTTTCCAGCAGGCGGATCGGTGAAACATCGCCACAGCCCTCCAGATAGAGCGCGGTACTGTCAGGTTGGTTGCCCGGGTCGTCCTCGGAAGGGGGGATCAGGTCAACCATTAGCCCGATCACCAGCCAATCGGGTTCCGCTGCCGGATCATTGGTCGAGGCCGCCGCGCGCAGTCTGCCGGCCACGCCGCCGTTGACCCGCAGTTCTCCGGTCCATCCCAGATGCACCGCGACCTCGGGCGGGGCCAATGCGCCAAGGGCGTTCTGGAACCCCACCCCGCAGGTGCATAATACGGCCATGGCCTGTTCCAGCGGCACTTCGGGGGCGAATACGATGGCCGCGCGCAGGCGGTCGGCGCTGACGTTGTGCACCAGAACGCCTGAATCGCACCCCAGTGCGGCCAGCGCGCAGGCTTTGTCGAAGGGATCGGTCGCGCCCTCGACTTCCTGCCCCTGAAACAGTGGCGGGAAGGTGGCGGGTTGCGGGGCCTCGAAGGGGTTTTCCTCGGTCATGCGTGGCCCATGTCGATCAGTTTCTTCGCCAGATCACGAAAGGATTTGGCCTGCGGGGAATCGGGTTTTGATACCACGATCGGTGCCCCGCCATCGGCAGCAAGGCGAATATCCAGATGCAGCGGCAGTTCGGCCAGCAGGGGGACGCCCATCTTTTCGGCCTCGGCGGCAACGCCACCGTGGCCGAATGTGTGTTCCTCGAAGCCGCAGTTCGAACAGATATGGGTGGACATGTTTTCGATCATGCCGATGATCGGCGTGCCCAGTTTCTTGAACATATCGATCCCCTTACGGGCATCCAGCAGGGCCACATCCTGCGGGGTAGAGACGATGATCGCGCCGTCCAGTTCGGCCTTTTGCGCCAGTGTCATCTGCACATCACCCGTGCCCGGCGGCAGATCAACGATCAGCACATCCAGCGCGCCCCATTGCACCTGATTAAGCATCTGTTGCAATGCCCCCATCAGCAGCGGGCCACGCCAGATCACGGCCTCGTCCTCGCGGGTCATTAGGCCCATCGACATCATGGTCACACCGTGGTTGCGCAGCGGCAGGATGGTTTTGCCATCCGGCGAGGCAGGCCGCCCCGATATGCCCAGCATCCGCGGTTGCGAGGGACCAAAGACATCGGCATCCAGCAACCCCACCTTGCGCCCCTCGGCGGCCAGTGCGGCGGCCAGATTGGCAGAAACGGTGGATTTGCCGACGCCGCCCTTGCCCGAGGCAATCGCGATAATTCGGTCCACCCCCGGAATTTTCTGCGGCCCCTGTGGCTTGGGCGCGCCATGCGCCTTCAGGTCCGGCGGGGTGGCGTTGCTGTGGGCGGTCAGGGCGATTGTGACCTTTTCCACCCCGTCCAGCGCCTCGAGCGCGGCTTGTGCGTCGGCGCGGACGGCTTCCATCACGGTGTGCGCGGCGGGGGCGATCTCCATCACGAAACGCACGGTGCCATCCTCGACGGTCAGCGCCTTGACCAGTCCGGCGGTCACCATATCGCTGCCGCTTTTGGGGTCTTTGATCTGTTTCAGCGCGGCCAGAATATCTTCGCGTGTGGCACTCATGGGGGCTTTACCTTTATCTTGTGGATTGACGGGCGGAATGCCGGCCCTCTAGGTTCGGGGAATGGGTAGAATAACCAAAATACGCCGCCTCGCAATACTGCTGTTTGTCGCGCCAATGATGGCGCAGGGACAGGAGGACGGGGTAAGGTTGCGCATTGCCCCCGCGCTTGAGGAAAGCGGGCTGATGCAATTCCTGCGCCCGCGGTTTTCGCTGAAAACCGGTGTGCAGGTTCAGGTGGTTCCCGAGGGGGGAAACGTGGTGCTGGACGATCAGGCCAGCGGTGAAGCCAGGCCGGTTCTGGCGCGCGGGGATGTGGTTTACTATGTCTCGGTTGGCGAGGGTAAAGGGGCCGAACGGTTTGCCGACTGGTTGTTGTCGGATGTCGGCCAGCGGGCGATCGGGCAGTTCCGGCCACAGGCCGGCCAATCGTTTACCGGCGCGGCGGGGTTGGCAAAAGCGGTCGCCGAGGTCATGCCGGAAGGGGATATTGCACGCGGGGAAACTCTGTCGTACCAAAACTGTGGACGCTGCCATGTGATTGGCGAACGCAACCGGATGAAGGGCATCGGTTCGACCCCGTCCTTTGCATTGATGCGCGGTTTTCCGGATTGGCAACAGAGGTTCGGCGGGTTTTATACGCTGATTCCGCATCCGTCCTTTTCGCAGATTGTCGATGTGACCGACCCGTTCGATCCGTCCCGCCCGCCGGTGATCAATCCGCTGGAACTGACCCTCAAGGAACTGGACGACATCCTCGCCTTTGTGGCGACGATCAAACCGGCCGATCTGGGGGCGCCGTTGCAAACTCAGTGATCCTTGCGCTTGCTGAAGTAGTCTTCGGTGGTCACCACACGGGGGCGTTCGCCACCCTGAAACGGGCTGTTTTCGGTATGGTACTGGGCCTCGATCCGGCAATTATCGCACATCTGGATCAGTTTGCCGGCAGCCGTTGTGGCAAACATCGGGTGTTTGCCCGCCAGCTTTTCCATAACTTTTTCGATGGTGGATTTTACGCCAAAGGGTTTACCGCAGGATATACATTCGAACGGGTCTTCCTCGTGTATCACAGTTTGGGTAAAGGCCTGATCCGACAGGTTGAATTGCGGGTTCAGGGTGATGGCCTTTTCCGGGCAGACACGGGTGCACAGCCCGCATTGCAGACAGGCATCTTCCTGAAACCGCAACTGCGGTTTGTCGGGGTTGTCGCCCAGGGCGCCGGTCGGACATTGCGAGACACAGGACAGGCACAGGGTGCAGGCGTCGGTATCCACCACGACCGCCCCGTAAGGCGCGTGTTCAGGCAGCGGGATGGGGGCATCCGTGTCGGGTTGCAAGGCGGCGGCAGACAGGCGGGCGATCTGGCGGCGGCTGCCCAGCGGCAGGATCGGGGCGTCCACCAGCGGCGCGGGGGCCGTGCCATAGAGAGCCTCGGACAGCGCATCGGGATCGGCCAGATCAAGCAGGGTGATGCGCGGCTCGCCTGCAATGGCCAAGGCCAGCGCCTGTTCGCGGATCAGGGTTTCGGGGTCGGTTTTCGGGGTCATCAGGATGCTGATTTCACTGAATCCGCAGGCCAGTGCCGCCAGCATTTCCGCATGGCCGAAGCCGGACAGGGCGGCGACCTCGAGCGGGATCACATCGGCGGGCAGACCGCGACCGAAACGGGCGGCAAGGCTGATCATTTCGCCACCGTATTCGCCATCATGCACCAGCAGGCGCGGGGATTTTCCACCGGCGTTGCGATAGGCATCGGCAAGGGTTTGCAGCCGTTTGAAGGCAAGATCCGTGGGCGGCGCGTCATAGGTCAAAGCGCCCGAGGGGCACAGCGCGACGCAGGATCCGCAACCACCGCAAATCGCCGGATCAACGGTGACATGTTCGCCATCAGGGAAAATCGCGCCGGTCGGGCAGATGTCCAGACATTTGGAACAGCCGGTGATTTCGGCGCGGGAATGGGCGCAGAGGTGGCTTTCGGTTTTCAGGTAGAACGGTTTTTCAAAGGTGCCGACCATCTGGCTGGCCTCGAACACCGCCTTTGCCACGGCGGCGGGGTTGCGCGGATCAGCGCGCAGGTAGCCATCGCGTTTGTTCGGGGCGGGAAACAGCGGGGTGCCGCCGCGCAGGTCAAGGATGATGTCGCATTCGGTTTCGGCGCCGTCACGGGGTGGTGTCATTTGGAACGGGCCGCGTCCGGTCGGGTCCAGCTGTTGCAGGGCGTCGATTTTCAGATGGAAATTTCCCAGCGTGCCGGTGGCTGTTTTCAGGTGTCCTGTGACCAGATCGAACCGCCGGTCAAGGGGGGTATCCTCTACCCCCTCCAGTAGTATTGTGATGGCCAGAATGTCGGCCAGCTGTTCGGCTGCCGGCAGGGTTGTTTCAGCCGGCCCAAGGATCAGGCAGCGCCCTTCGGACGTAATATCGAACAGTTTTTCCGCCGGTTTTTCCAACAGGGAATCCGCAATCAGCGCGGCCATTTTCGGGGTGGATTTCGGGGCCTCGTCCGACCATCCGGCGCGGTCTCGGATATCGATAAAGGCAGGCATTTCGGCCTGAATTTCGTTGGCCAGCTCCTCGAATATGGCGCGTTCCTGAAGGCAGGCAATTGTCGCGCCTCCCTTGGCTATTTCTTTGGCTGCATCACCGATTTGTGTGGTGCATAGGGCCGTATAGACGCGAGAACAGGACAGACCACACGCTCCCCCCAATGCCTTGGCATCTATTGGCTGGCTTCCGGAACAATCACATAAAATCAGTCTATTAGCCATGTTTTCCTCTTGATTACCCCGATTGTACGGGGCGATTCCCTTGTCCACATATTCACCAATTCGCCGCGCCGTAAAGCAATTTCGAATCATTTCTGATCATAGGTGATTCGGTTTTATGGCGCTGCGAATCCCAAGCGAAAGACTAAGGTTTTTGGCGGGTGGACTTTATGTCCCGCGTTGGTGTGCGCGTACGGTGTATCGGGACGAATTGTCCAGTTTTGCCATGCTGCTAATCATCATTGTGCGAATTCTGAAATTTTCCTTTGATCAAGTGGAAAAATCCTCGCAAGCTGAAAGACAGGTCGAGGTGTGCGCAAATGACAGGTCCGGCCAAGGGAGAAATGCTTTTGACGCAGAACGCTACAGCCAGCCTACCGCTTGGGATTGTGCTCCGGAAATCTCCGGGTGTGACGCGCTGGGCGAAATGGGTCTGGAAGGCCGTGGCGGTGCTGCCCGGTGCCGCACAGGAAAACTGGAAAGAAATGCGTCGCGAAGGTGAAGTAGTCGAATACCATGCGGCCACCGTTGATCTGGAATTATACCGCACCGACACCGAGGCCTATCTGGCCGGTTTGTCCACCAACCCGCCCACGATTTATGTTGTGATGCGCGAGGCGACCGATCCGGCCGCGCCGCAGGACATCGAGGTTCTGTTGGCCACCGCATCACCCTACGACGCGCAGGACTATTCCGATGCGGGCGAGGAAATCATCGAACGGGTGCCGATGCCGGACGGGTTGATTGCATGGATTCATGATTTTGTGCAGCAACACCACGAAGAAGAAGTGTTCGTCAAACGCAAGCGTGACAAGCAGCGGATTGATCTGGTGCAGGACGGAATTGGTGATGCCCGCATTCATCAGACAACCGATGTTTACCGCGCGCCGGTCCGCAAGGCGAGGGTCGTAAATTGAGTGCGCCCATGGACAGATGGTCGCGGCGGCGTGCCGCGGTTCAGGCCGAGGCCGACGCCGAAGCGCGGGCGCGGGAGCAGGCGGTTATTACCGCGCGTCAGGCCGAACTGGCCGAAAAGACCGATGCCAAAATTCTGGCCGAACTGGATTTGCCCGATCCCGAAACATTGCAGCCGGGCGATGATTTCTCCGGCTTTATGCAGGCTGCGGTGCCCGAGCGGATACGCAAGCTGGCGCTGCGCAAGCTGTGGCTCAGCAATCCGGTGTTGGCCAATGTCGACAATCTGGTCGATTACGGCGAGGACTTCACCAAGGAGGGTGCCTTGGGTGTTGCCGTCAAAACCGCCTATCAGGTCGGCAAGGGCATTATCAATAAAGTCGAGGAAATCGCAGCGCCAGAGGACGTGGCTGATGTGGTAACCGAGGAGCCCCAGGCCCTGACCGAAGAGATTGTGGAGGAAGAACCTGAAACGGTTCTGGCCGAAGAAACCCCCGTTGAAACACAGACAGAACAACACGATGAACCGGATTTTGCCGTCAAGCGCAGAATGCGGTTTCAGTTTGCCAGCTAGGCAGGAAGCCAAAGGATGACGACAGCCACTATGACAACGCCCGATATTGCCCAGGAAGACAAGCTGCGCGCCGATTTCTATGATTTTCTGGCGGCGCTACTGGCGCGCCCACCCTCAAAGGACCTGTTGCAAAAAACGGCGAACCTGACGGGGGATGACAGCGAATTGGGCAAGGCGATCCAGTCGATGGCGCGGGTCGCGGCAGTGACAAAAGAACGCGCGGCCGAAAGCGAATTCAACGCGCTGTTTATCGGGATGGGACGCGGCGAACTGCTGCCGTATGCCAGTTTCTATCTGACCGGGTTTCTGAATGAGAAACCGCTGGCGGCATTGCGCAAGGACATGGCGGCACTGCGCATCGCGCGCGCTTCCAATGTGTTCGAGCCGGAAGACAACATTGCCAGCCTGTTTGAAATGATGGCCGGCATGATCACGGGCCGCTTTGGCGATCCTGTGCCGCTGGACCGGCAAACCGCCTATTTCAACAAGCATATCGCCCCCTGGGCCACGCATTTCTTTACCGATCTGGAAGGGGCCAAGAATTCGGTCTTTTACGCATCGGTCGGCGCGGCCGGTAAGGCGTTTATGGAGATTGAGCGCGAAGCATTTCGCATGAACGCGGGTTAGGCCCGCAACAACCGCCCGCAACACGCGGGCATAAAGGAAGGGAGGAAAGCTGATGGGCAAGAAAACAGAAGTCGACGCAAAAAGTCGCCGGAATTTTCTGAAAATGGCTTCGGTTTCCGCACCGGCAGCCGTGGCTGCTGTGTCATTGTCAGGCACGACAGCACAGGCCGCCGTGCAGGAAGATAAAGGCAGTGGATTGCGCGATACAGCGCATACACGGGCCTATTTTGAAAGTGCGAAGTTCTAGCGCTTGAATTGTCGAGGGGACCAACGGTTGCGAGACGCCCAGCGGTTCTATTTTACGAAACCCCGCAAAGCCGGTTCTGCCGGTTTCAGCAAGGGAGAAATACATGCTTAGGAAAAAAACCAACGGGATTGCGAGACGCTCCCAAGGGTCCAGCCTCCTATCCAACATTGCCGGGAAATCGGTAGACCGACGCAGCTTCTTGCGTGGCTCGGGGCTTGCCATTGGTGGCCTTGCAGCGATTGGCGCAACAGGCGGCACGGTTACACAGGCCTCTGCCCAAGAGGCGATGGATGGTGCCATCAAAACAGTTAAATCCATTTGCACCCACTGTTCGGTTGGCTGCACAGTGATTGCCGAAGTCGACAACGGCGTTTGGGTCGGGCAGGAACCCGGCTGGGACAGCCCGTTCAATCTGGGCGCTCATTGTGCCAAAGGTGCTGCGGTTCGCGAACATGCCCACGGCGAACGCCGCCTGAAATACCCGATGAAAAAAGAGGGTGGCGAATGGAAACGCATCAGCTGGGAACAGGCGATCAACGAGATCGGCGACGGTTTGATGAAAATCCGCGAGGAAAGCGGGCCTGATTCAGTCTATTGGCTGGGATCGGCGAAACATTCCAACGAACAGGCCTATCTGTTCCGCAAGTTTGCCGCCTATTGGGGCACGAACAACGTGGACCATCAGGCACGTATCTGTCACTCGACCACGGTTGCCGGTGTAGCCAACACATGGGGCTACGGCGCCATGACCAACAGCTACAACGACATTCATAACTCCAAGGCGATCCTTGTGATCGGTGGCAACCCCGCCGAGGCGCACCCGGTTTCCCTGTTGCACCTTATGAAAGCCAAAGAGCAGAACAACGCACCGCTGATCGTTTGCGATCCGCGCTTTACCCGCACCGCCGCGCATGCCGACGAATTTGTCCGCATCCGCCCGGGTTCGGACGTGGCGCTGGTCTGGGGTATCCTGTGGCACATCTTTGAAAACAGCTGGGAAGACAAGGAATTCATCCGCACCCGCGTTTACGGCATGGATGAAATCCGCAAAGAGGTGAAAAACTGGACGCCGGACGAAGTTGAACGCGTTACAGGCGTTCCCGGATCCCAGTTGGAGCGGGTTGCCCGCACGTTGGCCAACAACCGCCCCGGCACCCTGATCTGGTGCATGGGTGGCACCCAGCACACCAACGGCAACAACAACACCCGCGCCTATTGCATCCTGCAACTGGCCCTTGGCAACATGGGCACCAGCGGCGGCGGCACCAACATTTTCCGCGGCCACGACAATGTTCAGGGCGCAACGGATATGTGCGTGCTGTCCCACACTCTGCCCGGTTACTATGGCCTGTCCGCAGGCGCATGGGCGCACTGGTCGCGCGTATGGGGCGAAGACCTTGACTGGATGAAGTCCCGTTTCGACAGCATCAAAGGCGCTGACGGCAAGGACAAATCCCTGATGAACCTGAAGGGTATTCCGGTCAGCCGCTGGATTGACGGTGTTCTGGAAGACAAGGACAACATCGACCAGCCCAACAATGTGCGCGGTATGATCCTGTGGGGCCATGCGCCAAACAGCCAGACCCGTGGCAAAGAAATGAAAACCGCGATGGAGAAGCTGGATATGCTGGTCGTTGTTGACCCCTATCCAACGGTTTCAGCCGTGCTTCATGACCGCACCGACGGTGTTTACCTGCTGCCCGCTTCGACCCAGTTCGAAACGCGCGGTTCGGTGACGGCATCCAACCGGTCATTCCAGTGGCGTGACAAAGTGATCGAGCCGGTGTTTGAATCACTGCCGGATCACATCATCATGGCCAAGTTTGCCAAGAAATTCGGCTGGGCCGACAGGTTCTTCCGCAACATTTCGATGGATGCCGAGGACGAGCCGAACATCGAGGACATCACCCGCGAAATCAACAGCGGGACATGGACCATCGGTTATACCGGCTGTTCGCCCGAGCGGATCAAAAGCCATATGGCCAACCAGCACACGTTCGACCGCACCACGCTTCAGGCCGTTGGTGGCCCGAACGACGGTGAATACTACGGTCTGCCTTGGCCGTGTTGGGGCACCCCCGAAATGGGTCACCCCGGCACACCAAACCTTTATGACATGTCCAAGCCTGTCTCCAAAGGTGGCCTGACCTTCCGCGCCCGTTTCGGTGTGGAACGTGACGGGGTGAACCTGTTGGCCGAAGGTGTCTATTCGCAAGGGTCCGAAATTCAGGACGGTTATCCCGAATTCACAATGCAGATGCTGATGGATCTGGGTTGGGACAAAGACCTGACGGATGAGGAACGTGCCGCTATCGACGCTGTGGCCGGACCGAAAACCAACTGGAAGACCGACCTGTCGGGCGGCATCCAGCGGGTTGCGATCATGCATGAATGTGCGCCGTTCGGCAACGCCAAGGCACGCGCCGTGGTCTGGACTTTCCCCGACCCTGTGCCGATCCACCGCGAGCCGCTTTATACATCGCGGCGTGATCTGGTAGCGGATTATCCGACCTATGCGGATAAACAGGCCTATCGTTTGCCAACGCTGTATGAATCGATCCAGAAAAAGGACTTCAGCAAGGACTATCCGCTGATCCTGACTTCGGGCCGTCTGGTCGAATACGAGGGTGGCGGCGACGAAAGCCGTTCCAACCCGTGGCTGGCCGAGCTTCAGCAGGAAATGTTTGTCGAGATCAATACCCGTGATGCCAACAATCTGGGTATTCGTGATGGCCAACAGGTCTGGCTTGAAGGGGCCGAAGGCGCCAAGGTCAAAGTGGCCGCGATGGTAACCCAACGGGTCGGCGAAGGCGTTGTCTTTATGCCGTTCCACTTTGGTGGCCAGTTCGAAGGCAAGGACCTGCGGGACAAATACCCCGAAGGTGCCGACCCTTATGTATTGGGCGAAAGCGCCAATACGGCCATGACATATGGCTATGATTCCGTCACCCAAATGCAAGAGACCAAGGCGTCCCTTTGCAAAATCACTGTAGCGTAAAGGAGAATTGAGAAATGGCACGAGTTAAATTTCTCTGTGATGCGGAGCGCTGCATTGAATGCAACGGCTGCGTAACTGCCTGCAAGAACGAGCACGAGGTGCCTTGGGGCATCAACCGTCGCCGGGTTGTGACCATCAATGATGGCACACCGGGTGAACGCTCGATCTCGATGGCCTGTATGCATTGTTCGGATGCGCCCTGTATGGCCGTTTGCCCGACCGACTGTTTCTATCAGACAGCCGACGGCATTGTGCTGCACAACAAGGATCTATGCATCGGTTGTGGCTATTGCTTCTTTGCGTGTCCGTTTGGTGCGCCGCAATATCCACAGGCCGGCAACTATGGTTCGCGCGGCAAGATGGACAAATGCACCTTCTGCGCTGGTGGCCCGGAAGAGGACAACAGTCAGGCCGAGTTCCAGAAATACGGTCGCAACCGTATTGCGGAAGGCAAACTGCCGATCTGCGCCGAGATGTGCGCAACCAAGGCCCTGCTGGCAGGTGACGGGGACGTTGTGTCCGGCATCTACCGCGAACGGGTCGTGGCACGCGGCTTTGGCTCCGGCGCCTGGGGCTGGGGCACTGCCTATAACCAAAAGGGCGGCTGATCCTTTGATCTGAAAACAACGTGGCGCGCGCGTTTGCCGCGCGCCACTGCCCCGCGACGCGAAGGTTTCGCGCGCGTAGCCTTGTCAGAAAGGTCAATAGCTTTGCAAGATACACTATTCAAACCCGCCCGCATATCGGTTGGTAAGCTTGTCGCAGGGTTCGCCCTGCTGCTTGTGATCCTGATGCTGTTTGGGGTGTCCCAGACATATGCACAAAGTGTCCGTGCGCCCGGGAATGCGGTAAATCTGGATGACGGGATAGAAGAAGGCCCGTCGAATGCGTTGGGTGAAGATTCCCAATCCGATTTCTGGCGCAATTTTCGCGGGGGTGATCCGAACGATATCAAACAGATGATTTCCGCCCTGCCTGAAGGGGCTGTAATGACCACCACCGGGGAACACTGGCGGTTGATCCGTGAAAACTATATCCGCAAATATGCCGGTTGGTTCCCGCTGGGGGTGATCGGCATTCTGCTGTTATACCACCTGATCAAGGGCAAAATGCGCATCCCCGGGGGGTATTCAGACAACACCCTGACGCGGTTCAACATCAACCAGCGGGTTGCGCATTGGTTCATGGCTGGCGTGTTTATCATTCTGGGGATCACCGGCTTGATTATCCTGCTGGGCCGTCCGCTGATCGCGCCCTATCTGGGAAAAGAAGTAAATTCGATCCTGACCAGTGCGTCGATGCAAGGGCACAACCTGTTTGGCCCACTGTTTATTCTGGCGCTTCTGTGGATGTTCTTCAAATTCGTGCGCGGCAATTTTTTCCAAATTGTCGATCTGAAATGGATCTTCAAAATGGGCGGATTTTTCGGCGGCCACGTCAGTTCCTCGCAGTTCAATTTTGGGGAAAAGACATGGTTCTGGATCGTTATCCTTGTCGGTATCGTGATGAGCGTGACTGGCATCCTGTTGCTGTTCCCGTGGCTGGTGGATGATCTGCGCTGGTTGCAACTGTCGACCATCCTGCATGCTGGCGGGGCGATCCTGCTGATTTCGGTTCTGTTTGGACACATCTATGTCGGCACTGTCGGGATGGAGGGGTCTCTTGATTCAATGCTGAAGGGCCAAGTGGACGAAAACTGGGCCAAGGCGCACCATGACCTGTGGTACGAAGAGGTGACTGGAAAATCCGCAACCGAGTCTACCGACAAGGAGGGCACATCATGACGTTCCTGCAATTTGTCGAGGGTCCGCTGTTTTATTTTTCCGCCGCTGTTTTTGTGCTGGCCGCTGCATGGCGCGTTTTCGGTCTGATCCGTATGGGGCGCAAGCGTGATATTTCCCCGCCCAAAGGGTCGGCGGCAGCCGGTTTCGTCAAAGGAAACCTGCGCCATTTCATACCGCGCGGCATGTTTGCGCGGCGCACTTGGATCCATATCATCGGTGGTTATTCCTTCCATATAGGCCTGTTTGTGCTGTTTTTCTTTGGCGCGTTCCATATTGATTTCATCAAACAATATCTGGGTATTTCGTGGACACCGCTGCCACGCTGGGGCTTTATCCTTGTGTCGGAAATTGCCTTTGCGGGTTTGATTGTGCTGTGGGTACGCCGGATTTCGGACCCTGTAATGCGGTTGATTTCCGATTGGGATGACCATATCGGCACATGGCTGACGTTCCTTGTCATGCTGACCGGCTGTCTGGCGCTGCAACAAAGCCACGACGTGCTGCGCGGCATCCATATGCTGTTCGTCGATATCTGGCTGATCTACTTCCCGTTCAGCCGATTGATGCACGCCTTCACCTTTGTTCTGTCGCGCGGCCACACCGGCGCGACCTATGGCCGGAAGGGGATGAACCCATGAGCAGTGATAACAAAGCCCAAATCGCCGTTGATAAATTCCTGCAATTTACCGATGGCGAGGTCGCCTCGTTTTTCGAGGCCTGCGTGCATTGCGGCGAATGTGCCGAGGCGTGCCATTTCTACATGGCCACCAAGGATCCGAAATACACACCCACCTACAAATTGTTCCCGATGGTCAAGGCCTACAAACGGGAAAAAGCGCCGCTGCACAGCATTCGCAAGATGTTCGGCCTGCTGCCCCCGGCCGTAACCGAGGACGAGCTGCGCGAATGGGAAACGCTGGTTTACGACAGCTGCACCATGTGTGGGCGTTGCACCATGGTTTGCCCGATGGGCATCGACATCGCCGGCACCATCCGCAAGATGCGCGAAGGCTATGCGGCAGCGGATATCGTGCCGGACGGGTTGAAACGATCGGTGGATTTTGTAGAGAAAACCGGCAGCCCGATGGGCGTGACCCCCAAGGCCCTGCTGGCGCAGATTGCCCACCAGGAAAAGGAAACCGGTATCAAGATCGAGGTCGACAAACAGGGGGCCGATTACATGGCGATCCTGTCGTCGATGGAGATTATGGGCTTTCCCGAAATCATCGGCGCCTATGCGAAAATTTTCAAAAAGGCCGGTATCAGCTGGACCATTTCCACCAAGGCCTACGAGGCAACCAACGTCGGTGTCCAGATCGGTTCCGGCCCCTTGGCCAAGGAAATCGTTACCCGCGTCGTAGATGCCGCCGAGGAGTTGGGCGTGAAATATGTGATCAGCCCCGAATGTGGCCACGCCTATGGTGCAATCCGTTGGGCAGGGCCGAATATGGTTGGCCGTCCGTTCAAATTCGAGGTGGTGCACATTATCGAACTGCTGGACCAGTTGCGCCGTGACGGCAAGATACCGGCAGGGGCCAAGGACGGGCGCAAGATGACGCTGCATGATCCCTGCCAGATTATCCGACGTGGCGGGTTGCTGAAAGAGCCGCGCTCGCTGCTGGATGATTCATGTTCCGATTTTGTCGAGATGGAAAATGCCGGCCTTGGCAACCTGTGTTGCGGTGGCGGTGGCGGTGTTTCGGCCAACCCGCGTGCAGCCGATTTGCAGAATGCGGCCTTCGGGTGCAAGGCGGACCAGTTGAACGCGATTGACGGGTTGGAAGCCGTGGTCGTGCCCTGTGCCAACTGTCGCACTGTGTTCGAGGAAGGTCTGGAAGAACGCGACATGGATCACCTCGAAGTGCTGGGGCTGGGCGAACTGGTTGCCGAAACCTTGAAGGATATAGAGCAAGCAGAAGGTTGATAATTGAGGCCCGATAGCGCAGGTTAGACGGATCATGATCAACCGGATTACAGACATAGGGTGCCGATGAATAAACCCGACACCCCCCCGACCAATACTTCGCCCGAATTCGGCGTTGGGCTTGAGCTGTGCTCAATCCTTGTGGTGGATGACGAGCCGGGAATGCGCAATTTTCTGACCAAAATTCTGGGGCCGCGGTGTAAGCGGGTCGAACAGGCTGCCGATGTGGAAGAAGCCTCAAAACTGCTGGACAACAACCACTATGACATTGTTATCCTTGATAATATCCTGCCGGGGAAATCCGGCCTTGAATGGCTGCGGGAACAGCGTCAGGTCGGGTTTTTCGCCGATGCAATCCTGATCACCGCCTTTGCCGATCTGGAAACCGCCATTCAGGCGCTGCGGGCGGGTGCGGTGGATTTCGTGCTGAAACCGTTCCGCTCGAACCAGATACTGAACGCGGTGGCCCGCAGCATGGACCGGCTGCACCTGCAACGCGAGAACTACCTGCTGAAATATGAATTGTCGGCAGATGCCACGGCAGGGCGGGGGCGGTTGCTGGGAAATTCAAAAGAAATTGTCGATATCCGCGAAACCCTGCAACGGGTGGCGCCGCTGCCGACGCCGGTGCTGTTTACCGGCGATACCGGCACCGGCAAGGAAATCGCTGCCCGCACCCTGCACGCCATGTCGGACCGCGCCGACAAACCCTTTGTGCCGGTCAACTGCGCGTCGTTTTCACCCGAGGTGATCGCGAATGAACTGTTTGGCAATGTGCAGAATGATCCGTCACAAGCCCACGGACGGCAGGATGGCCTTTTGCTTTACGCCAGCGGCGGGACATTGTTCTTTGATGAAATCGCGGAAATGCCGCTGTCGTTGCAGGCCACCCTGCTGCGGGTAATCGAGGAAATGCGCATCCGCCCCTTTGGATCACAACGCGAGGTTCCGCTGAACCTTCGCTTCATATTTGCCACCAATGCCGACCTTCCGGCGGCTGTTGAACAGGGTAAATTCCGCGAGGATCTGTATCACCGGATCAACGTGCTGAATGTTCGCATGCCCACCTTGCGGGAACGCATCAGTGACTTGCCGGAACTGGCGGCGATGTTCATGAAAAAGCTGTCGCATGAATTGCGCGTGCCGCCGCTGCCGCTGACCGAACAGGTGCTGTTGAAGCTGTCCTGCTATGACTGGCCCGGTAATGTGCGTGAATTGCGCAATCTGATTGAACGCTCGCTTATCCTTGGGGAATTCCCGCAGGAATTTTCCTGTGGTGACGAGGACGACACCGATGCCGCGCCGGATTCCCTGCAAGCAGTCGAGCGCCGCCATATCCTGACGGTTCTGGACGCCTGTGGTGGCAACCGCGCCGAGGCCGCGCGGCGGTTGGGTGTGTCACGCAAAACCATCGACCGCAAATGCGCGATGTGGGATGTCTAGGTCTCTGCACAGCCGGATAAAATGGTTTCGCTCGGTCCGCGCCCGCCTGCTGGCGATTGCGTTGTTGCCCATGCTGGTGGTGATGCCGCTGTTTTTATGGGTGGTCGGGGTGAACTGGATAAACCGGTTTGACAATCTTCTGATTGCCAAAGTGAATGGCGATCTGACCATTGCCCATCAGTATTTCCAAGGTATTCTGGAACGCAGCGGAGAGCGGGTGAAGGCATTGGGTGACTCGGCCGAATTTGCGCGTGTGATACAGGATAACGATGACGCTGGGCTTGCCGCTTATCTGGAGGCCGAACGTGCAAATCTGGGGCTGGATTTTCTGTATTTCGTGGCAAAGGATGGCCAGATCATTTCTGCCCCGCCCTTTGCCGGTAATCTGGATGCAATGAAATGGCCAGTCGTTGTGCAGGCTATTGAAGGTCATGATGCGACCGAAATCGATATTTTTCAGGCTGGTGATCTGGCCGCAATTTCACCCGCGCTGGCGCAAAAAGCAGTGATAAAACTGGTTCCAACCCAAGCTGCTGTGCCAACCGACAGACAGGCAGAAACCCGGGGTATGGTGGTTCACACGGCCTCGGCGGTTCAGGCTGGTACCCCTGCCGCGCTGGTCGGTGGGCTGCTGTTGAACCGCAACCTGTCCTTTATCGATACCATCAATGATCTGGTTTACCCCGCCGCCAGCCTGACCGAAGGCAGCCATGGCACCGCCACCCTGTTTCTGGAAGACGTCCGCGTCAGCACCAATGTACGTCTGTTTGAAAACGTTCGTGCGCTGGGCACGCGCGTATCGGCCATCGTGCGCTCGACCGTGCTGGATGGTGGCAAGGTTTGGCTGGATCGGGCGTTCGTGGTCAATGACTGGTACATCTCGGCCTATGAACCGATCGTGGATAGCTTCGGTAAACGGGTCGGGATGCTGTATGTCGGGTTTCTGGACACCCCGTTTCAGGCAGCCAAGCAGCGGACCTTGAAAACGATACTGGGCGGTTTTCTGGCCGTGGTTCTACTGTCTGTGCCGATCTTCCTGCGCTGGGCGGGCGGGATTATCAAACCGCTGGAACGTATGGTGGCCACTATCAGCAAAGTCGAAGGTGGCGATATGGGTGCGCGCACCGGCCTTCCTGCAGGTCAGGATGAGGTGGGGCGTGTGGCGGGGCATCTGGACCACCTGCTGGAGCAGTTGCAGGAGCGCGACCAAAAGCTGCGCGACTGGGCCGACGAACTGAACAAACGCGTGGCCGAACGCACACGCGAATTAAGCGAAGCGAACCAGCGGCTGGAGGCCACGACCAAGCAATTGCTGGTGGCTGAAAAACTGGCAGCAATAGGCGAAATCACCGCCGGCATCGCCCACGAGATCAACAACCCGATTGCGGTGATACAGGGCAATCTGGATGTGATCCGGCAAGAGGTGGGGGATGATACAGGGCTGGATACCGAATTCGGCCTGATTTACGAACAGGTCCACAGTGTGAATGTTCTGGTCAGCAAGTTGCTGCAATTTGCCCGCCCCGAGGAATACGCGGGGTTGGTTGAACATCATGTGCCGGACGAGGTGATCAATGACAGTATCCCGCTGGTGCAACATTTGCTGGGTAAGGGGAATATCACGCTGGTGCTGGATCTGAACGCCGACCGCCCCGTTGCGATGAACCGCACGGAATTGCAACAGGTTCTGATCAACCTGATCGTGAATGCCATCCATGCCATGCCGGATGGCGGCACGCTGACCCTGCGGTCGGCCAACAAAGACAGGGACGGGGTGCAGGGTGTCGAGATCGAGGTATCGGATACCGGTGTCGGTATGCCCCCCGAGGTGCTGGAATCTGTGTTTGATCCGTTCTTTACCACCAAACAGGCCGAAGGCACGGGGCTGGGTCTGTCGATCAGTCAAAAGCTGGTCTCGCGTAGTGGCGGCAAGATTGGGGCGCAGAGCAAGGAAGGGGAAGGGGCCAGCTTTACTGTCTGGATTCCGGCGGCGCAATTTGAATAACCGGATGGTTGCGGTTAACGCAAGCGCGCCAGAAACCGGACATACTCGTAAGCGAATAGCATTGGGTAGGCGGCGATAGCCACGGACGAAAAATCGCCACGCGCAAAGATCGGGATCAGGGCAAACAGGATGATGGAATACATTTGCCGACGGTTGGTAAAGGAAAAGGCGTTTAGTTTGGGCAGATCAAATCGACGCAACAGGGCACCGACGATCAGACTGCCGATGATAATTCCGATAAACCCGTAGTCCACATAGAAATTAGCGAACGAAGGCAGGGCGGTGTTGAGAAAGGTAAAACCGCTTTGCTCGGCCACTTCAACTCCGATCCCTTCGGCTTTGCCCGGCCAGATCGAACGGGGGATAAAGATGAATATCGCGCTTAGGGAATAGTTTGAAATGCCGGAACTGCCCTGATAGATCCGAACGGTATTCAGGAAAACCTCAAAGCTTGAAAACTCGATCGAGCTATACAGCCCCATTGCGTTTGCAAAGCTCAGGTTTTCCAGACCGCTGCGCATCAGGGATGTCAGGGGTTGCACCACGGCCAGCAATAGGGGAAGCAACCCGACCACCAGCCGGATATTGCGTCTTATCGGGCTTAGTAATAGCCAGATCATACCAAACACCATAAGCGCGGTAATACTGATGTAGCGCGGTGTGTTGACAGGGTTGGCAATAGCAATGGCGATCCCGATCAGGACCCAGGTGGCAAGGCGGGGCGCCTTGAATTTGTTCGAGGTGCGAAGCGAAGCAATCGCGGCAAAAAAGAAGACAATCTTTGACCAGTATTCCAGAATGCTTGACCCCGCATTGGCCCCGTTATCAAGCAAATATATTTCGGTTCTGGATGACAGATACGGCATTGGCCCGATGATAATAAAGGCCAGAGCGACAACCAGTGCACATCCGGCCGAGACATATAGCAAATTCGGTTTTCGGGTTTGTTTCGCAGGCGGGCGAAGGACCGGGCGGCGGGTTATACGAAACCCGATAATGCAGAAAATGATATGCAGGAAAAAGACAAAAAAGGCGGTTGTCGATATTTCCGAAAGCTGGTTGCCCAAAACAAAAGTGGCACCGATAATCTGCTGAAGCCCGTAGGCGAAAAGGGCGAATGACAAAAGCTGGAAATAGAACACCAGCGTAATGCCCCCCCTTGACAGTATATAGACCGAGGATGCCGCCAGCGTTACGGTCAGGATCAGGAAATAGGTTCTGGATGATGCCGACCCTTCCAGAAAGAAGGAAACGAGGATTGGCGCCAGATAGGTTATTGCAAAAACGGCAAGAACGGTCAGATCGCGAAGGGGGCGTCCCTTGCCTGATTGCGGGGCTGCTGAATTATGGTCAACGGGGTATTCCATGCCTTGGCCTAGCCGTTTTTGCGGTCGGGGTCCATATCCGCCCCAGGTCCGGACAGGATTTGCAGAACACGCAAGAAGATGATCGAATTCTTCAGAACCAGTATCAACAGATAGGCGATGGCAAACCCCATCGCGCCACCGGCAAGCCCACCAAAATAATAGGACGGCATGGCCAGCAGGAACGTCATGACTACCGTGCGCATCAGGAATTTTTCGTTCCCTGTCATGGAAAGAAGCATACTGGAGGTGCCGGTCATTGCGTTGAAAACACTGCCCGCCAGATAAACATACAACAATGTGCGGCCAATTTCGGCATCCCCGCCCACAAGGTCCAGCAATCTGTCGTTAAAAAAGATTATGATGATGGAAATTGTCAGGGCGAAAAGGGTGGCGAACCCCGATGCAAGCATGAAATGCCGTTTCAGCAATATGCGGTTCCCGTGATCCCGCGCAAAGAAACGGGCGACCACGGGGTCTGTGACGGTCAGGGCAAAGCCTGCCATCAGACCCAGACGTTCGGCAAGGCGAAGATGGCCGACATCAATGTCACTTAGAACCATGCCGCCTATGACCAACGCCCCCGCCTGACTAAGAAAAACCGCATTGGCAACGATCCAGAACCACTTTGCACCTTCGGTGGATTGCGCCTGTTGCACAGGAGTTTCCGGAGTGTTGTGGCGTTCCATTCTGCGCACCAGAAAGAATAGCGCCGTGAAAACGATCAAACAGATCACTGTGTATAAAACAGAAATGGCAATGATCGAAACCGGCCCGACGGACCAATACATCAGGGCAATGGCAACAGTGGTCAGGCCCGCCAGCCCACCTGTTTCGCACAGGGCCGCAATCGCGGGGTGTCCGGCGCCTTTCAGATACCCGACAAATAGCGAAACCCCGACAAGAAACGGCAATCCCAACATGAGCAGGCGCAGCACTTCCATACGGCTTTGGGAAATTCCTGCCAGTTTGCCGATGATCAGCACGGCAACCAGAACAACAAGCGATGCTGTGATTATGCGTTTCAGATACCGGTGCAGCACCGGTAGCATGTTTCCTTTTGCCCCCCGCGCCACGGTGCGGGTCAACACCATATCCAACCCGTATCGGGAGAAAATCATAGAGAAATGCAAAACCGACAACGCAAAGGCGAAGGCGCCCATTTCGGAAACACCATTCAGCCTGGCAATGATCACACTCAGGGCAAGGCCCCCGAAAGCGGCGGCCGCCCGTGCAAGAAAGGCCGCGATAAAACTGATCGGTAGGGCGGCAATCTTCATTGCAAAGGCCTATCCGAAGGCAACAAATCACCGCAAGACATGGCTGGTCCCCACCCGAAAACGGGAGGTTGAGAAATGACAGGTTCTATTTGCCGCATACCAGTGCCATCAGGTTACACACAGTTCAGTTCAAAGGATTTGTTTTTCGGTGAAATACTTGGCCAACTCATCGGCTGTCATTGCCGGTTCCACCGATGAATTATACGGCCTGTCTGCCTTTTGACGCCCAACCGAGATTGGATAGAGTTCCTCGTAATCTCCGGCCAGCGCGGGCAGCACAACAAAGAAATCACCGGTTTCCCATGTCCGGCGGACCTCTTCGTCGTTCATCAGTTCTTCGTACATTTTCTCGCCGGGTTTGGCGCCGATTTCCGTAATCTTGACGGGGTTGTCGCCGCTTAATGCCTGCACCATGTGGGATGCAATATCTTCAATTCGGGCAACGGGCATTTTGGTAACGAACACTTCGCCACCGGTTGCCATAAAGGCGGATTGCAAGACCAGTTTGACCGCCTCTTCCAGTGTCATGATGAAACGGGTCATGCTGGGGTCGGTCAGGGTGACTGGCCCGCCGGATTCGATCTGGCGTTTGAACAGGGGCACGACCGAGCCGCGTGATCCCAGCACATTGCCAAAGCGTGTCGAGGCGAAAACCGTTTCGCAATTGCGGTTGTTCAGGCTGGCCGCAGTCATCAGCCGTTCACCCATCAGTTTGGATGTGCCCATAACGTTGGTCGGGTTCACCGCCTTGTCGGACGATGTGAAAATCACCCGTTCAACCCGATTGGCAAGGGCCGCATCAATGACGTTCTGTGTGCCTTCGATATTTGTGCGGATAGCTTGCGCGGGGCTGTCTTCGCATAGACCGACATGTTTCAACGCGGCAGCGTGCAGAACAATTTCGACCCCCTGCATCCGTTGTGTCAGGGCCTCGCGGTCACGGATATCCGCCAGATAGCATTTGACGGCCCCGCCGGCTTTGTATTTTTCCTGCAAAAAGAAAAGCTCGGTTTCGTTGTTGTCGACACAAACGATCCGTTCGGCCCCCGCTTCCAGAACCTGACGGGTCAGTTCGGCGCCAACAGTTCCGCAGGCCCCGGTGATCAGGACGCTGCGGCCCTTGAAGTTTTTACAAATACTCATTTCCAGCTTACCCTTGGCATAATGCGGTTTGTGTCGATCTTGCCTTTTGCGGCGATGATACGTTCCAGCATCGCGGCAACCACATCATCGGTCATATAATGTGGCTCCAGCCCCATCTCGATCAGGCCGGTATGGACGGGGTTATAGTAATGCTCTTCCAGTTCCTTGCGAGGGTTCGGGATGGATTTGATCTGGACATTCAGGCCCATGCCATCCCCCACTTTTTTCACCTTGTCGGCCAGTTCGTTGACGGTGAAGGTTTCGGTCAACTGGTTGAAAATCTTCAATTCGCCTTCGTCAGCGGGATTATCCGCAGCAAGGCGCACGCATTGCAGGGTGTCGCGCAGGTTCAGATAGCCACGGGTCTGTCCACCGCCGCCATAAACGGTCAGCGGAATATCCGCCACGGCCTGAACCAGAAAACGGTTTACCACGGTTCCGAATATGTCGTCATAGTGGAAATTCGGGCTTAGGGCCGGATCCAGATCGGCCTGATCTGTCGACAGCCCGTAAACCGGCCCCTGCATCAGGTCTGTCACGCGCAGACCATAGGTGCGCACATAGAACCACAGCAGATCGGTATCCAGCACCTTGGTTGTATGGTAAAGCGATCCGGCGGCGCGGGGGAACAAAAAACGGCCTGAACGCCCCTTGTGGTCAATGTCGATCCAGCCTTCTTCGATGTCGATATTGGGTGTGCCGTATTCGCCCATCGTACCCAGCTTGACCAGATGTGCCTTGGGGGCGTGTTCCAGCATCGCCCAGATGCAGTTGAATGTAACATCCAGATTGTTCTTGAAGGTGCGGCGCGCCTCGGGGAACCCGCGCATCGAATAGGGGGCCGAGGGCTGTTCGGCATAGTGGATGATCGTATCGGGGGCTGTATCCCTGACCACATCCATCATAATGTCCGGGTCCGCCAGATCACCAATACGCACGGTGATTTTCTTGCCGGTCAATGCAGCAAATATCGCCGCCCGCTGTGTCAATGTCGGGGTAGGAAGCAGGGCTTCGCTGTCGGTTTCCTCGGCGATGATCCGGCGAAGATAATTGTCGATAACGGTGACATCATGCCCGGCAGCGGCAAAATCCATTGCTGTCGGCCATCCCAGATAGCCATCTCCGCCCAGAATAAGAACTTTCATTGGTCACTCCTTCAAACTACATAAACTAGACGAACAATCATTGTTCTGCAAAAAAGCGCACGGTGCGGCGCAACCCTTCGTCCAGATCCATCTTTGGCGTCCAGTTCAATTGGGCCGCCGCTTTGCTGGTGTCCGAAAAGTTGCGGGCCACGTCACCGGCCCTTTGTTCCCCGTTGATCCACTTTGGTTCGATGCCTGTGACCTCTTGGATGGCGGCGACCAGTCGTTCGGTCAGCGCGCCCACGGTTGTTTCCGCCGAGGTGGCAATCTGGAAGGTTTCCCCGCCAACACCGGGGGTGGTCGCGGCGGCATAAACCGCACGGATCAGATCGCCGATATAGATAAAGTCGCGGGTTTGCGAACCATCGCCATAGATTTCCAGCGTTTCACCGGCCATCGCCAGCTTGATGAATTTCGCCACAACCGAGGCCTTGCGGGTCGAGCCTTCGCCATAAACATTGCCAAACCGCAACACCACTGACTCAACTCCGTAGCAATGAAAATAGGCCGAGCAATACCCCTCGCCCGCCAGTTTCGAGGCGCCATAGGGTGATGCAGGGTGCGCGGCCATTTCCTCGTGCAAGGGAGGGGTCTGAACCCCGAGCGGCGCGCCGGAGGATGCAAAAACCATCCGGTTCAGGTTTTCGTGGCGGCAGGCCTCGAGCGCATTCAGGGTGCCCATGACATTGGTGTGGCAGTCGCTATAGGGATCCTCGACCGAGGGGGCAACGCCGGTGTTTGCGGCCAGATGGATCAGAATATCGGCACCGGCAGCAGCAGCGCGCAGATGGTCGGCCTCCAGAATGTCGCCTTTTATCAGGGCCAGATCGGCAGACCAGTCGGACAGGTTGTCATCTGGCAGTTCGACAAAGGGCGCTTCGCCGGCAAGATCATCGCGGGTTCCGACGCTCAGGTTGTCATAGACCCTGATCTTGTGGCCGCCTTCGGAATTCAGGTGCCGGATCAGGGCGCGGCCGATAAATCCGCACCCGCCGGTGATAATCCACTTCATTTTACTGTCCTACTCTTGCTTTGCACTGCGGCCTCATAGGCCGCTATATGCCGTTCTATACAGGTTTCAAGCGAGAATTTGTCGCGTGCCCGCCGTTGGCCGTTTTGCGCCATTTGTTGATAAAGGTTTGTGTCATCCAGCAGGGTTGCGACAGCATTTGCCATTGCCTTTGTGTCGCCGTTTGGCACGACAATGCCAGCCGCGCCATCCCCCTGTCCCAGCATTTCCTTTGCCCCGCCAACATCGAAACTGACCACCGGCAGGCCGATGGACATTGCTTCCAGCAACGACATCGGGCTGGCCTCGGAATGCGAGGTCAGCAGCAGCAGATCGCTACCGGTCAGCAGACCAACGGTGTCTTTGACAAAGCCGGGGGCCTTGAAACTGTCGGTCAGCCCATTGGTTTTGATCCGGTCCAGCAGGGGTTCCCAATAGGCGCGTTGCCCGTCCAGAAAACCACCGGCGGCAATGCCGCGGGTCGCTATGCCCTGTTGTTTCAGGTCCAGTAAAACATCAATGAAACGATCATGCCCCTTGATCCAGTTCCAGTTACCGACAAGCGTCAGCTTTGGGTTCTGGCCCGGCACTTTGCCGGTGTCCCGCGCCTTGAAGCGGTGCACATCCACCGGCGCAAAGATCACGCGTGGATTGGCCCCCATGACACCATAATGTTCCCCGACGCGGGTGGCGGCAATGACAATTTCACTGGCAACCAGCCGCACCAATCGCCCCAATATGCCGGACAATCGGGGGCCGAAAACCGTATCATTCAGATGCCAGACAACCGGAACCCCTGCCAGCCGCCCGGCGATGGCGGGAAGGGTATCAAAGGCGCCGTTCACATGAATGACATCCGGCTTTTCCCGCCGCAGATAGCGAACAACCCGGAACAGGGCCAGCGGAGAGCCGAGGGCGAACTTTAGGAAAGCACCCACTTTGCGGGGCATGACCGGTTTGGAAATGGCCAGTTGATCAACCGGTATGTGCTTTTCGGCCAGATAAGCGGCGGCGGTTCCTTCGCCTTTGGGAAAGGCCACGCGGATGTCGAAACCCTGCGCCATCATCTGCTGATAAACGCTGCGCGCACGGATCGTCGGCCCGCCGATGTTGGGGTCGAACAAAAAGCAGATGATCTTTTGCGGGGCGGTCATTCGGTTCGGTTATCGCGAATGCCGTCCCACCGGTTTGACAGACGTGCGGTGCCCAGCAGCAGGTTGACCACCCGTTCCGATGTGTTGGTGATGCAGTAATCGGCTGGAACGGGGTGGGGTTGGCCGGATTGTTCGCGCGCCGCAAAGCTGCAGGTGATAGCGGCGATGCTGTCCAGCATCGTATCACGATCCAGCCCTGTCATGATGATACATCCCACATCCAGCGCTTCGGGACGTTCAATGGCATCTCGCGGGGTGATCGCGGGAAAGCCGAGGATCGAGGCCTCTTCGGCAATCGTGCCACTGTCGGACACGGCACAAAACGCGTTCATTTGCAGATGGTTGTAATCATGAAACCCGAACGGTTTTGCATCCTTGACCAGCGGATGAAGCGACAAGCCCAGCGCGTCCAGCCGTTTGCGGGTGCGCGGGTGGGTCGAAACGATAACGGGAAATGCGTATTGATCCGCCAGCGCGTTCAGGGTTTCCACCAGTGATGTCAGCCTTGCGGCGTTGTCTACATTTTCCTCGCGGTGCAGGGATACGATGAAATATTTGCCACGCTCCAGTTCCAGCTTTGCCAGAATGTCCGATGCCTCGATCCTGTCGCGGTAATGTTCCAGAACTTCGCGCATCGGGCTGCCGGTCAGGGTGATCCGCCGGTGTTCCAGCCCTTCGGCCAACAGGTGCCGGCGGGCGTGTTCGGTATAGACCAGATTGAAATCGGCGATGTGGTCCACCAGACGGCGGTTGGTTTCTTCGGGCACGTTGCGGTCGAATGACCGGTTGCCGGCCTCCATGTGATAGACCGGAATTTTCAGACGCCGCGCCATGATCGCGGAAATGGCCGAATTGGTATCGCCAAGGATCACCACCGCGTCGGGCTTTTCCTGTTCCAGCACCTGTTCGGTTTTCTGCAAAATACCGCCCAGCGTTTCCCCAAGGCTGCCACCGCCAACCCCCAGAAAATGGTCGGGTTTGCGCACGCCCAGATCTTCAAAGAACACTTCGTTCAGCTCGTAATCCCAGTTCTGCCCCGTATGCACGATGATATGGTCGCAATAGCGGTCCAGCCGGTCCATGACCCGTGACAGCCGGATGATTTCGGGGCGGGTGCCAAGGATCGTCATGACCTTCAGTTTGTTTGATTTGCTCATGGTAAAACCTTGTCTGCATAGGTGTCGGGATTGGCCGGATCAAACAGATCATGGGTCCAGAACAGGGTCAACAGATCGCCCTTGCCGATGTTTTCGATCGAATGGGTGTGCAGGGTCGGCATGTCGACCGGTGCAGGGGCGTCGCCGCAAACGCGGTATTCCCAAACGGTATTGTCCAGCACCTTGCGCACTCTGACCATGGCGTCGCCCTGTATCACCAAAAACCGCTCGACCTTGTTCAGGTGGAAATGGTCGCCACGGGTGACGCCCGGTTTGGTGGTTGACAAAAACACCTGTCCGCCGCCGCCGCCTTTGACGGCTTCAAACAGGGTGCCGCGGCTGTCGGTGTTCAGTTTCAGCGGGCGGGGCCAGCCGTCAGGATAGGTCGCCGCGCGGTAAGTGTTGAACAGGGCCAGATCAAATGCATCCGTCAGATCGGGATAGATATTGGCCTGATAGCTGTCATGGAACCCCTGCAATTTTGCCAGCAGCGCCGGAATGGTCATGGGTTGCGGGGTAGGGGTTATCTGGCCGGTGGTGCGGTTGATGACAGCATCAATAGCCGTTTGCGCCGCCACGCCTGCATGGAGCAGTTGCACCTTGCCATCGGGATTGACCTCGGGCGTTTTGTTGTTGACCAACTGGTGGATCAGGGTCGCGGTGACGTTGTTGTAGAACGGGCGTGCGGTTTCGCCAAAAATGTGCGGCAAAACCAGATCGGTAAACGCGCGGCTACTTTGCGCCAGAATTTCGGCAGCCCGTTTTTTCGAGCGCCCATAGGGGGTGTCCGACCCCGCGTGGGTCGAATTTGCATATACGATATGGGGCTTCGCATCCACCGCCTGACAAGCCGCGATCATCCGTTCGGCAATGGCCGGATTGGCGGCTTCTACCACGTCATCGGCTGCGCGGTTCACACCGGCGAAATGCAACACCGCATCGGCACCGGCAAGTGCGTTTTGCAATTGGGTATCGTCGTCAAATCCGGCGTGGTCCAGCGGTATAATGTCATAGGGGTTTGGATTTCCTTTGAAACCGGCCGCACAGTTTTCGGCGTGCAGGCGCGCGCAGGCGTGCCAGCCGATCAACCCTGCCGCGCCTGTTACGACAACCCGTATCATGCGCCGCCTTTCCAGGCCGCAAGCTCGGTCTGAATTTCCGGCAGGGTGCGCAACAGGGTTTTTACACCCTCGACATCCAGCTGATCGGTGTTGTGCGAATGGTAATCGTCTTGCTCGACCGTCTGCGTGTCCCCTTCGCTAAAGAATTTCTTGTAGTTCAGATCGCGCTGGTCGGGCAGGATGCGATAGTATTCGCCCATGTCCTCGCTGGTCATCAGTTCCTGTGCACTGGCCAGTGTTTCATACAGCTTTTCGGCATGGCGCCAGCCGATGATTTCCACAGGGTGATCCGGCACCTCAAACAGTTCCTTAAGCGCTGCCACCAGATCGACAATGGTCGAGGCAGGCGCCTTTTTGATGAACAAATCCCCTTGCCGTGCATGGCTAAAGGCATGGTTCACCAGAGAAACACTGTCGCGCAACGGCATCAGGAAACGGGTCATGCTGGGTTCGGTAACAGTGATCGGTTTGCCTTCCTTGATCTGGCGCACAAACAGCGGGATGGCCGAGCCACGGGAATACATGACATTGCCATAACGCACACAGGCAATCGTGGTCTTGGCCATATTTCCCAGTTCCCGCGCCGCGGCCTGTGCGGTTTTTTCCATCAGGGCCTTTGACATGCCCATGGCATTGACCGGAAAAACGGCCTTGTCGGTTGACAGGCAGACGATGTTGCGCACACCTGCCGCAATGCCCGACCGGATCACATTTTCCGAGCCAAGGATGTTTGTGCGCACCGCTTCGTGCGGAAAAAACTCGCAACTGGGAACCTGTTTCAGGGCGGCCGCGTGGAACACACATTCGACCCCGTGCATGGCGCGATCCAGACTTTCCCTGTCGCGGATATCGCCGATATAGTAACGGACCCGTTCGTCACGCAAAACATTGCGCAAGGCATCCTGTTTTTCCTCGTCACGGCTGATGATCCGGACCTCGGGGGTTCCCTGATCCAGCAGGTCACGCAGCATGGTTTTGCCAAACGATCCGGTCCCGCCGGTGATCAGGGCGCATTTAATATCGCGATTACGGGTGCTCATGGTACCTCGGGTTTTATCTGGACGCTATTTTGTCGGGTTCTGTGGGGCTTTGACTGTCGCGTATATTATGAACCGGATATTTTTCGTGTGCCGGTTCAATGACATTTACACCTTTTGCACCAGACGGGGAAAAAGAAATATCGGATGCGGCAAAAAGGCAGCGAACACCGTTTTCTGCCATCACATCGCGCACAACGCGGGGCAAATGATCAGGTGATGTGACAAACAGAACCGCGCCATCCACGCTTGCCTTAAGGGCGGAAACCACTTCATCGCGGGTGTTTCTGGCGGTTGCAAGGTTGGTAATACCCAAGTCCCGATAGAGTTTCCTGTTTCGGGCATCGGCTATGTCATTAGCAATCAGGGGGATGGAATATTCATCGGCCAGTTTTTGCGCTTTGCCAATCCGGCCATCCACGCCGTTTTTGCCCAGCATGACATCATGCCAGTTATCAGCCGTACTGGAATAGCTGTGGACGAAAACAAATTCAGGAGGTTTCAAGGCCATTATACGTTTGTCCCGGTTTGCAACTCTTTAATCGGTAACAGGGATAAGAAGCATCGTAGAAGCCCCTCATTTCACCCTGATTAACCTTAACTTTCACCTGCTCACCACTATTGGAATGACATGCCAATAACAAGAAACAAATACTGCTATGGGTGTGCAACAAGGGGGTTACCACATCATTTACCGCTAGTGAGGGCGCCCATTTATTAACTGCCGCTACGTAAAGATAAACGTTCTATTTCAGGGGTTCACAGGAATCAGCGGCCTTTTGCAGCCATTGCGCCAGCCGGTCGTATAACATGTCAGAGGCATAGTGCTGTTGAAAGTAGTGCAGCGAATTCTGGCCCATCTGTTTGCGCTCCAGATCTGTTTTTCCCAGCATGTCGCGGATTGCCGTTTCCAGTGCTTTCGGATTGCAGGCCGGGGACACAACGCCGGCCTTTGCTTTGCCAACAATCCGTGCACCTTCGCCATCAAGCGATGCGATGATAGGCTTGCCGCAGGCCATATAACTTTGAATTTTATAAGGAACCGTCAGGGAAAAAATCGGGGTATCCTTAAGGCTGACCAGCATGGCATCGGCATGGGCAAAGAATGCCGACATTTCCTCTTGCGGGTGGCGCCCCGGAAAATGGAACACGTCGATCAGACCCTCATTGGCAACCCGTTCCTGAACGCGGGATAAATCGCGCCCTGAACCGATAATGACCCACTGAACGTCCGTATCTGCTTGCAATGCTTTTGCAGTGTCCAGAATGGTATCGAAATCCTGGCTTTCGCCGATGTTTCCCGCAAACATAATGCGAAAACCTGTCTGCGGCACCAGTCGCGCCTTGTCTTTGGCATCTTTCGGGTCAACCGGAAAATAGCAATCCGGTGCGGTGTTTGGAAAGATGCGGATTTTGGATTCGGGAATGCCAAAACGGGTGATCATCGGCGGGAAAGCCGCGCTTTGCACCAGTATGTGATCAGCCCGCCGGTAAATCCAGCCGGACATCCAGTGCAGGGGCTTAACCAGCAGCGGGTTTTTCAAACCAAGGGTAAAGGTGGCGCTTTCCGGCCAGATGTCCTGAACCCACAAAACCAACGGCACCTTGTAGCGCCGTGCCAGTATGATGGCGGGCAGTCCCATCAAAACAGGTGACAACTGGCTGACAAATACCACATCCGGTTTTTTCCAACGCCCGAACCGCGCCGCCCAGCTTGCCGTGATGGCGAATGTGAAATAATTCAGAATCAACCGTAAAGCGCCGGATTTGCGCGGCAAAGTGAACACCCGCCGGATACCTATACCCTTCCAGATTTCGCGGCGCTTTTGTTTGTTGGAATAGCCATCATAGAATTCGCCCGCCGGATAGTTGGGCACCGCTGTTAACACCTCGACATCATGCCCGCGTTGCTGCATCGCCTGTGCGATCTCTGAATTCGAGAACGGCTCGGGGTGAAAGTATTGCGATACGAATGCAATTTGCATGGCGGGCACTGTTTATTGTTGATACAGGGTGGAAGGCAGACGTGATCAGTTCAGGGGGTAGTATGGGCAGTTGTATTCCGATTATCGTAACCGGCGCAAACGGTTTTGTCGGGCGGCATATCGTGAAACGGCTTGTGCGGGATGGTCACAGGGTTAGCACGATTACGCGTTCAACCGGCCATGATATTGATGGTATTTCCGAAAATTTCCAACTGGATTTGGCCCGGGAAATGCCGAACCCTGACTGGCTGTCGGGTAAGGAAACCTTGATTCATCTGGCCGGTAATACAGGCGGCAACGATGCGGATTCTTTGATCGAGAACAGCGAAAATGTGCGTATGGCGCAAAATCTGGCCAATGCGGCAAAGGGCGCAGGCATTTCCAAGACAATCATAATGAGTTCCGTTGCGGCCACACCGACCAACCAGACCGCGGGGCGTAGTAACCGCTACGGCAAGGAAAAAGCGGCAACGGACGAGGTATTCCTTGAACAGCTTTCGCCAGACCAGAATATGCTGTTCCTGCGCCCGCCCGCAATCTATGGCTCGGGAATGAAAGGCGGCATTGCTCCGCTGTTCAAACTGACAGCCAAAGGGCTGCCGATCCCGCTTGGTCTTGCCTTGCAACCCCGCCCCTATCTGTCCGTTCGCAATCTGGCTGATTTGGTGTCGCATATCGTTATTGCCAACAGCGAGGCATGGGAAAAATGTGACCGCAAATTTATCGAAGTCCACGATGGAGAGCTTGTCCCGACGAATACGCTGATCCGTTATATCGCGGCGGCACAAGGCAAAAAGGCGCGTTTGCTGCCGGTCCCGACTGGGGTATTGCGGGCCGTGGCCAAGATGCTGAACAAGTCCGACATGGTAAGCGGTGCCCTGGATCCGGTTGTGATCGGGCAATCGACGCTGTTGCAAGACTGCTTTGACTGGACACCGGTAGAAAAAATGCCGGACAGCCTGAAATTCTAGCAACGTAAAGGTATTTGTCATTGCGTCGCCATATCACATTTCGGATTTAGTTCTGTCTGAATATGGTGGCAGTCATATGAATAAAATATAAAGCGCCCATGAAACTCCTACGCCGACTTTTCTCAAACAACCCTGACACAGACACACAACCCTTTGATGCGCCGGTTGCACCGGACGAACCATTCTTTGTCATCGGGGATTTGCACGGTTGTGACAGTTTGCTGGCCCGCCTGCTGGACAAGATAGATCAGGCCGACAAGGAGGGGCAGGCGCGGCTTGTGTTCGTCGGGGATTATGTGGATCGTGGCGAAGAAAGCGCGGCGGTTCTAAGACGGTTGTTTGCGTTACAGGATACCCCTGCGGTTTGTCTGGCCGGCAATCACGAAGACATGATGCTCAAGTTCATTGATCACCCTGTGGATCGTGGCGAGCGCTGGATCAAATTTGGCGGATTGCAAACGCTGGCCAGTTTTGGCGTTTCAGGGGTTTCGACCGGCAGCAGCGGCGATGCGCTGGAATACGCCCGGGATCAACTGATCGAGGCGATGGGCCAAGATCTGATTGACTGGCTGCGCGCGCTTCCGACCTTTTGGCAAAGCGGAAATGTGGCGGTGGTTCATGCCGCGGCCGACCCTATGGTTCCGATTGACCAGCAGGAAGAACGGGTGCTGAAATGGGGGCACAAGGATTTCAGAGACAAGGCCCGACAGGATGGAATCTGGACAGTGCATGGCCATACCATCGTAGACAGCCCGACAATCGAAAACGGCCGTGTTGCGATTGATACCGGTGCCTATGCAACAGGCCGGCTAACCGCAGCCAGCATAAGCCATGATGGAATTGACTTCCTTCAGGCCTGACACAAGCAGACCTGAAGGACGCAATCAATTTATACCGGATCAATGCTGATGCTGGTGGCGGCAAGCGATATAGTCCCCGCAGCGAAATCCCCTGTCGGCACCTTGATATCTTTGCGGCCCGTGTCGGCCCCTGTCAGAACCTCGGACATGACAGCCAGAGGTTCGGGTGTAACCGACGCACCGGTAAACCATACCTTATGGCCCGTCCCCGTGTCTGGATGCCCCGCATATCCGCCCGCGCGGTTGCTGAAATTGGGCAGCCAGAAAGGGATCACATAGGTGGTTCCCGGGGCGAAGTTGGAGGTATAGTTCGTTCCCGAAGTATCGATCCCGCCGATATGTCCGGTTGTCAGATACCACCGGTCTACCTCGGGGACATGCAGTCCGGCATAGAACGCATATTTGAATGAATTGCCACTGGATGAATTGGCGATCCTGGTGCCTGCGGGCCAGATCCCGCCCGGATCGTCCGGGTTGCCCATGTGGGCCGGAAGGGGTTTGTTCAGGGTGACAATATGGGTGGTTTTGTTTACCTGTCCCAGATCGAACAGATCCGGTTCAACCAACCGGCTGTAATAGTCATATGTGTATCCGGCACTGTTCTTGTAACCAAAAATAATGACCCCGCGTTTGTTGGCTGTTGTGTCGGTTTCATTCCAGCCACTGGCATTTGTCAGCGATATAGAGGTATCCCCCGGGGCAAGCGGGGCCGCAAGTGTGGTCAGGCTGTCTATGCTGCTGTGTTTATAGCGCATGTGGTGTTGTGCGGAAATGACCTGCCAATCCGCATCATAAGCATACAGGCCCATATACTGTGTGTGTCTTTCACCATAGGTAAAGGCGCTCCAGTCTCCGGGTTGGCTTTCCTGACGGATATAGGATTGCAGGCGATAAACCTTGTTTGGATCAACAGGCAGGAATTCCTGCATTTTGGCGGTATTGGTAAAGTAGCCGGGGAAATAGAAGCTGGCCGGCAAATTCGGTGTAACCACCGGATCATAGGTGAATTCAGCCGGATAGTTATAACTGTTCCCCAGCAATCCGGTTGAATTGGCAACCAGATCAACCCCTTTCGAGGCACTGTAATCGGTGGTCAGCAGCGATCCGTTTCCGAATTCCGCAGGGGATAACCCGTCGACTCCGGACGGGAATTGAACGCGACCCGTGGCGGCGGTGGCAATCATGGCAGAGTGGAAAACCGCCCCGTCCCCGCTGACTTTGATTTCAAAGTCATCCGTCCCCGTGGTGCCCATTTCGGCCCGTCCGGACCAGCCGGTTTGAAACAGCAGGCTGGCAGTATCCGCGGCAGTGGATTTGTTCAGCTTCATCTGGTGGCCTGCACCTGCATGTGTGAACAGGCTGGCTTCGGATGCAACGGCCAGCCGGTTGATCGTATCGGCGGTTGTCGAAATCCCGACCATATCCAGATTTTGCAGATCGAATGTATCGCTGATTGGCAACCAGTCGGTGCCATCAAAAACGTGTAATTCATTCGCGGTATCGACCCAGCCGACCCAGCCTTTGCCGGGCGTTAGAAATTGCCAGCTGGTTTCTTCGAACACGGCAATATCGCCCTCGTGTCCCGCCCAGTCACCCGTGGCGCCGGCAGGCACGATATACCTGTCCCCGTCATTTGGTGTTGCCGGTGGTGCTGTTTGATCCACCGCAAGGACCATCAGCTGAACAAGCGTATCCAGCCGCCGCATCCCTTCATTAAAGGTGACGTGTTTTTGTGCCTGCGATGGCAGGATGAAAGGCAAGGACAGATTGGCAGATATGTCAGACATGGATAACCCCGGAAAAGTGATGCGAAAATCCGGTGTAGAATTTGTCAATACATTTACAAAATCCCTATTGTATCGAACGGTAGGGGTCAGTTGTCATAATAATCGCCATAAGCCCCATAGCTGTCACCATAGCCATAACGCTTCATGCCGCGCTTGTTTATCTGCGCCAAAACCAGTCCCGTCACAGCCGCGCCAACGCTTCTGAGCGACTTCAGCCCCTCGGAAACCTGACGGCGTGTGGTGCTGTCCCATTTCACCGTGTAAAGGATGGCATCAACCGATTGACCGATAACGCGGGCATCTGGCACGGCAAGAACCGGCGGAGTATCGATAATGACGTAATCGTATTTCTTGCGCAGATCATCCAGAAATTTATGAAACCTGTCCGAGGAAAAAACATCGGCCGCATTGATGGCGGATTTCTCTCCGATAAGGATATCGGCCTTCAGATACTCGTTGAAAATGGCAACATCTTCCAGCTTGGCCTCGCCGGACAGCACGGCCAACAACCCCTGTTTATCTTTGATGTCGAAATACTCCGCGAAGGTTCGGCGACGAATATCCCCTTCAACCAGCAGCACCTTTTTCCCGAGGCCTGACAGGTTTTGAGCCAAAGCAAGGGACTGCGTTGTTTTCCCTTCCCCGGGGATCGAGGAAGTTGACATAATGATCTTGGGCGGTTTGTCGACGTTGGACAGCAGTATTGAAGTCCTCAGGTTTCGGATCGCTTCTGCGGCTGCCGAGGTCGGTTTATCGGTCAGATATTTCAGAACTTTTTTCCGGTTTCTGGCCGGAATGATCGGGATTTGACCCATCACAGTTGCGCCGGACAGGTGCTCAAGGTCTTCGGGCGTGCGGAAAGTATTCTGCGCGTATTCTTTCAGCAGCACCATTCCCGACCCGAAAATCATTCCCATGATCGCTGACAGGAACAGAATGATTGCCTTGCGCGGCGATGCGGGCCTTAACGGAACCACAGCATATGAAAGAACACGACTGTCCGCTTGCTGAATGCCCTGCTGGACGCTTGTTTCTTTCATCCGGCTAAGGAAATATTCATAGATCAGGCGGCTGGCCTCGGCTTCCCGTTGCAATTGCTGGAGCTGGACAAGGTCCTTTGATTGGCTTTCGATCTGGATTTGCAGGCTGTCGATCGACTGGCTAAGGGCGTTGATCTGATTGATCATCTGTGCGTTTTTCTGATCGGTATTTTGCAATACATTTTCCAACCGCGCTTGAAAGGCTTTCGAACTGCCGTCATTTGCATTGCCCTGCGCAAGAAACAGCCGACGCAAAGTCGGGTCATTGGTCTGTTTGACAATTTCCTCAAATTCGCCAGATTCGGCCAATGCGCGCAAATGATCCGCCTGCTTTTGTGCAACGATCTGCGTGGCTTTGGTTTTCAGCATCCTTTCCCGCAAATCCTTAAGTTGCCGGTTCAAAGCATCCAGAGATTCCGGCCCGACCAGATCCGTATTCGAGACAAATTCCTTAACCGCGGACTCGGCATCTTCCAGTTCCACTTGCAATTGGGTAACCCGCTCGGTTAGCCACTCGGTTGCCTGCGCTGTTGCGTCGAATTTCACCTCAAGCTGATCACGGATGTAGAGTTCGCCAAGGGTGTTGGCAATCAATGCGGCTTTCTCGGGGTCTTCCGAGGTTGCAACAATATTGAAAACATAACTTTGCCGGATATTGGATACCGACAGTTTTTTCAACAATTCATCAATCGTCGCATCCAGAATGTCGCGCTCGCTAAGCTGTTTTTTTTCCTTTGGGGGTAGACCCATCAACCCTCTGGAAAAATTGACAATTTTAGTGACCGAGATGATGGGTTCCGGCTGTAGTTCTGTGTTGTATTCGGGGTCATTCAGCAGGTCAAGTTTCAGAACAAGCTTTTCCAGCAACCCTCGGGAACGGATGACTTCAACTTCGGTATTTACAGTCGCCTGATCGCCGGAAAGGCCGGTCATGACACTCTCGATATCGACCACCTGTTCCTGCCGGTTTTCCAGCATAACTACAGCCCGTGTTGTGTATAAGGGCGTTGCAATTGAATAGGCATAATAACCGCCAATCAATATGGCGATAACCGTCGCTAGAATGATCCAGATTTTGCCCCGCCATAACGTGCGAAAAAGCAGCATGAGATCAATCTCGCTCTCGGGCGAGGCCTGTGAATCCAAAGAAGATACTGGTAGGTTCATACGTGCTGTATTCATGAAATGCTCATTACTCCGGGACCGGATGACTGCTTTGCATACCTGTTATTCAAGGTCAATGTAACAAATCCTGTATGCCTGTCATAGCGATATACCTAGGGTCGCATTTGAACTTTGCTGTGTTATTTGGCGGCTTACTATTCGTTACCTTGCCTGTGTAGATTTTTCTCTATTCAAGCTAAATCGAATGGGTTAGTTGTAAGGGGTAGGGCGGTTTTGTGAAGTGGGGCCAATGTGTGCACAGCAATATGTGCACATATGAAAAGGTAGTGTATATGTTTTTGCTCGACAATCTGTTGAATATGTCTCGCTCTGCGAAACGTATGGTGTTCCTGACAGCAGACATCCTGCTTATCCCCATCTCTCTTTATACGGCATTTGCGCTTAGATATGGAACGGCCACACCATTTCCTATGGTCATGGAATCGTGGGAGCTTTTCGTCCTGATGACGGTATTTGGCGGTGCAATTATCTATTTTTTCAATCTTCCAAAGATCAAGCTGAATGCCTTTGAAACCCGCGCCATGTTGCAGGTTGGGTTGGCGGCGGTATCGCTTTCGGTCACCGCAATGGCTGTTAGCTACTTATTGCAACTATCCGGCTCGCGTTCTGTCCCGTTGATTTTTGGAATGCTGTTCTTTGTTGCTTCGGTCCTGATGCGGGTATTGGGATTGTATGTTATCACGTACTTGTCTGATCGCGCAGGGGGGCGGCAGCATGTGTTGATATACGGCGGTGGTTCCGCCGGTATCCAGTTGGCGTCGGCCCTTCGCCAGTCAAAAGAAGCCAGACCAGTCGCATTTATTGACGACAATTCAAATTTGCATGGCTTGATGGTTGCAGGGCTACCTGTTTGTGCGCCTTCCGATATGGAGAAACTGATCAACAAGCACCGGGTCGGGCGTATTCTGGTTGCTATGCCGTCGGTCGAAAAAGAACGCCAGAAGGACATCATTTCCAAGCTCACAGGATTGGGTGTCGAGGTGCATGTATTGCCCTCATATGTTGATATGATGGCTGGTAATGCGATCATCGAAGACCTGCGGCCGGTTACCCCGGACGAATTGCTGGGGCGCGACAAAGTTGATCTGGACACGCCGGAAATTGCCAAAACATATGCCGGGCGTGTCGTGATGGTAACGGGGGCCGGCGGATCAATCGGGTCCGAGCTTTGCCGGCAACTTGTCAGCTGTAATCCGGCGCGGATTGTATTGTTCGAACAGGGTGAATTCCAGCTGTATTCGATTGATCAGGAACTACGCCCCAAGGCAAATCACGCCGGAATCGAAGTGTCTGCCTATCTAGGCTCTGTTACAAATGCACCGCGTGTGTCGAATGTTGTTGCGGACGAAGGCGTTGAAATCATCGTTCATGCCGCTGCTTATAAACATGTCCCGCTTGTCGAAAGCAACGAACTGGAAGGGGCGCGAAACAATGTCCTTGGCACCCAGATCGTTGCCGAAGCCGCCGCGCAGGCGCAGATCGAACGTTTCATTCTGGTCTCGACGGACAAAGCCGTGCGGCCCACGAATGTCATGGGGGCCACCAAACGGATGGCCGAACTTGTGGTGCAGGATATCCAGATCCGCCATTCGGCGACCAAATTTTCCATGGTCAGGTTCGGCAATGTTTTAGGCTCGTCCGGCTCGGTGTTGCCGTTGTTTCAAAAACAGATTGAAATGGGCGGGCCGGTTACCGTGACCCATCCCGAAGTCACCCGCTATTTCATGACAATACCCGAAGCCGCACGTCTGGTGTTGCTGGCGGGGGCCTATGTCGAAGGCGGGGACGTCTTCGTGCTGGACATGGGCAAACCCCGCAAGATTATTGATATCGCCCGCCAGTTGATCACCCTGTCGGGCCGGTATGTGTTTGATCCGCAAACCGGTCAGGGCGACATCGAAATCAAAATTACCGGATTGCGGCCGGGTGAAAAACTATACGAGGAACTGCTGATCGACAGCGACAGCCTGTGCCTGACGCCGCACCCGAAAATCCTGCGGGCCGAAGAGGCGAAGCTGTCCCAGATCGAAGTGGCTGCTATGATCCGGGAAATCAGGGCCTCGATTGATGAAGGCGATGAAATCCGGTTGCGCCAACTGATCGCAACCCGCGTCGAGGGATATCATCACTATCAACAGGAAATTGCCCAATAGCAGGGCCGGTTCGTGCCCCCCGATCAGTCTGCATTGTTAACGATAGCCGTTGCACAGGTCGGGATTAAAAACCAAACGACAGTTGAGAAAAGCACGGTTCCTGTTTAACAGTCAGTCACAACAGGTGAACGCGGAGTAGATTGGCCTTGACCAGAACGCGCAAAGACAACGTAAAGATCCCGAAGCAGTCGCAGGCGAGGGCGCTTGGCAAGGCGTCTGCCGTATTCATTGCATGTTCATACTGGATTCTTCCGGCCTATGCCCAGTCGCAGGGATACAGCTATTCCCTTTATGGCACCCCCGGACTGATAGATATGCCAACTGCCCAAAGCGCCGAAGATGATGAGCTTGCGCAAACATTTTCCACCTTTGACGGGCAGGCCCGCGCCACCCTGACATTCCAGCTAACACCGCGTTTGTCTGCAAGTTTTCGCTATGCAACACTGGATAATTTCAGTGTGACCGGCGAGCGAACCTGGGACCGCAGCTTTGATTTTCGTTACCGTTTGATTGATGAGGGGCGCTATCGTCCCGCCATCGCGATTGGCTTGCAGGATTTCATGGGCACAGGGCTGTTTTCGGCTGAGTATATCGTTGCCACCAAATCCATTGGCGACCGGCTGTCCGTTACCGGCGGTATCGGTTGGGGCAGGCTGGGATCATACAACGGGTTCTCAAATCCGCTTGGTCGGTTGAATTCGGGTTTCTATACGCGCCCGGGCTTTTCCGGATTGGGAGGGGAGCCAAATACAAACGCATGGTTTCGTGGGGACGCCGCCTTTTTCGGGGGTGTTTCATGGGCCGCGAATGACCGGCTGACATTGAAACTCGAATATTCGTCTGATGCCTATGTCACCGAAAGCACACGCGGCTTGCCCGCAGACCGTTTCGTGCATCGCTCGCCGGTGAATTTCGGTTTGAATTACCGGCTTCGTCCAGGTGTCGATCTGTCCGCGTCCTATCTGTACGGTTCGGTTTTTTCGGTCGGCGCCAGCTTTCGGTTCAACCCGAAACACCCGCCTGCCAAAGGAAGCCTTGGTCGGGGGCCGGTGCCGGTCAAACCCAGAATATCCCGCAATGTATCACCCGCAGACTGGGGGACCGGATGGATTGTGGATGACGCCAGAACAGCCAGGATCGAAAACATCCTGTCGCAGCTATTGGCCGCCGAAGGTATGGAACTGGAAGCGCTGGAAATGTCGGGAACAACAGCCCGGGTCAGAATCCGGAACAATAGATACGAGGCCATGCCGCAGGCAATCGGCCGTACTGCCAGATTGCTGACACAGGTCATGCCTGCCTCGGTCGAAGTGTTTAAAATCGAACCGGTCGTGAATGGTATGGTGCCCAGCGTAATCACGGTTCGCCGCTCGGATATGGAAACGCTGGAAAATACCTCAGACAGCGCATGGCTGTCCTATGCCCGCGCGCAAATAGATCCATCGTCGCCAGCCGAGGGCCCGCAATCGCGTCCTGGTCTGTATCCACGCCTGACATGGGGTCTGTCCCCTTATATGGACGTCAGCTTTTTCGATCCGGATCAGCCCCTACGGGCTGATTTTGGCGCCGAACTGTCGGGACGATATGAAATTGCCCGCGGGCTGTCATTGTCAGGTGCGCTTCGCCAACCGATCATCGGAAATCTGGATTCCGGTCGGGCGGCTGGCTCGGTTCTGCCACATGTGCGGACCGATGCAAATCTGTATGCCAAGGCGGATGGCCCGCTTCTGGATCACCTGACGCTGGATTACTATTACCAGCCCGCAAAGAACCTGTATGGCCGGTTTACTGTTGGTTATCTGGAAAAGATGTATGGCGGTGTGTCCAGTGAAATATTGTGGAAACCCATCGACAGTCGCCTCGCATTCGGGCTTGAGGTGAACTATGCCAAAAAGCGCGATTTTGATCAGTTGTTCGGATTCCAGGATTACGATGTGTTTACCGGCCATGCTTCGGCCTATTACGCATTTGGCAACGGGTTTCACGGTCAACTGGACGTTGGGCGCTATCTGGCGGGTGACTGGGGGGCTACCATCTCGCTGGATCGTGAATTCAGGAATGGCTGGAAGGTCGGGGCCTTTGCCACATTCACCAATGTTTCCTTCGAAGATTTCGGCGAGGGATCATTTGACAAGGGGATCAAGCTGACAATCCCGATCAGCTGGGTCACCGGTCAGCCCACCCGGCGCAAAGCCGTAACCACCATTCGCCCGCTAACCCGCGATGGTGGCGCACGGCTGAATGTAAACGGAAGACTGTATGAAACGGTTCGTGAACTACATGATCCCGATTTGAAAAGCCGCTGGGGGCGGTTCTGGCGATGAGGGTAAATCTATTTATTACACTGGGACTAATGTTGAGCCTTGGGCTTCTCTCGGCTTGTGAAAAGCAGGAAAAAAGCGGGGCTAACGCACCCGATCCGACTATTCTGTCTCTGGCCCTTAAATCTGCTGTTGGGGCGTTAAAGCCAAAAGCGAAACCCGTCGATCCCAGAAAACACCTGACCAGGGAAGCCATCGACAAGGCGGGAACGCCAATCCTGTTTGTGGGTCTCGACAGTAGAAATGCTTATGCAACCCTCAGCCCGTTTGGTGAAAACAGGGGCGTGGTGACCTGGATCAGTTCGGATGGAATTACCCTCGGCTATCGCGGTGGGCTGCTTGTTGCCACACGGGGACTTGGGCCCGACCTGATGGCGGCAGACACCGGTCAGGCCCTTGCTGCTGTCCGGTCCGGTTCTGGCTCATATGTCCGTATCTATGATTATCTGGATGGCGAAGATCAGGCCGTTCGGCGCAGTTTTGTTTGTAGCGTCAAAAATAAAGGTTCCGAAGTCATTGAAATATATGAATTAAAGCTTACCTTACGTAAGGTGATCGAGAGTTGTAGTAACCCGGAATTTCAAATCAGGAATACCTATTGGATATCAAATCGAAATCGTATCCGGCAAAGCAAACAATGGATCGGACCCGATGTAGGGTATGTTTTTTCGCAACAGTTGTCGCGATAAATTGGCATTAATTCGCACAGATTAAGGGGGGCATTAAAAAGAAATGTTTTTTCTTAAGCAAGCCTATGTTAATAACTAACCAAGATAATGTCTAATCTTGTGTAACTTTTATGGAGGCCAATATGCGGTTTCATCTTACTCTTTCTTTGGCAGCTGCGTTGGCTGTAACTTCTGTTGTTTCTGCATCTGCAGGTAGCCTGGTCGATCCGGCTATTGAAGGCGAAACAATGGTTGCGCCCGAACCGGCTGGCTCGATGGGTGGCCTGGGTGGCGGTGCCGTGCTTGGCCTGCTTGCTCTGGTGGTTGTTGCTGCTGCAGCAGGCGGTGGCAGCTCTTCCACAACAACGAACTAAAAATCTGCACATGACCACGTCTTATGATGAAGTGGTCTGAGTGTTTCCGGGGCGAACCGCATCAGGTTCGCCCCTTTTCGTTACAGGGATGTAAATTGCTTTCAAGGCATTCCCTTATACGGCAAGATTTGCGATAACTCTGAAAAATGAACTTTGGGCGATTTACCAAATGAAAACTATCTGGATAGCATTGGGCCTTTTCCTTTCCGGCTGCGGGGTTGCGTATATCTCGCCTTCGGTCTCGGAACAGGCGGATGGAACAAAGGTTCGCGTCGTAAATCTGAATCCGGAAACTGTGCTGATTGCGAACAAGTCCAATTACCGGCCCAAGCAACTGCCCGCAGTGTTTTTCCAGAATGCTGGCGCGGGCGGCAGCATGCGGGGTGCCGGAGCATTGCCGCAGCCCGCTCTAGAGCCACAATCACGCCCAACAACGATTGAGACACGTCTGCCACCCTCGATCCCTGACCGCCCTTACCGGATTGGTGTGGGTGATGTGCTGGTGCTTGCGACCCGTCAGGCAGGCACAACCGTTGAGGAATTGTCAGGGCTGCTGGCGGCGCAAAACCGCAGGCAGGGGTATACCGTTCAGGATGACGGTGCGATTGCCATTCCCGATGTCGGGCGGATTCCTCTGGCTGGTAAAACCTTGGAAGAAGCCGAAACAATCGTGTTCCAGCAACTTGTTGAAAACCAGATTGATCCGACTTTCAGTTTGGAAGTTGCCGAGTTCAATTCAAAGCGGGTTTCAGTTGGCGGTGCGGTGAAAAACCCTGCTATCGAGCCTATAACCCTGACGCCGCTATATCTGAACGAAGCCCTTGCCAAAGCGGGCGGTGTTGATGCTCCGGATGGGAAATACGTGATCTTGCGGTTGTATCGGGATGGCAAGCTATACCAGATGCCGTTGAAATCATTGCCGAATACGCAGATACGCCTTAAAGACGGCGACCGGATTTTCGTTGATACCGATTACAAACTGGACCAGGCGCAGGCTTATTTCGAAGAACAGATCAAACTGGCAGAATTCCGGCAGAATTCCCGCATTCTTGCTTTGAACGAATTGAATGCGGAAATCTCGCTTCGGCGGGCGTCGCTTGAGGAAAGCCGCTCGAATTTCAAATCCAGAATAGAACTGGATGCGGTGGATCGCGACTATGTCTATCTGGTTGGCGAAGTTAAGAACCAAAACCGCTTCCCCCTTCCGTTCGGGCGCAAGGCGACTGTTGCCGATGCACTGTATTCCGGTGGCGGGGCGCTGACAGAATTCGCGAACCCGTCGCAGATTTATATCCTGCGGGCATCTCCGAACCCGGCGGATTTCGGGGCAGTGACGGCCTGGCATATTGATGCGCGCAATGCGGTCAATTTCCTGCTGGCAACCAAAATGGAACTGCGGCCAAACGATATTATTTTCATCGCCGAACAGCCGATTACGCGTTGGGGCCGTGTCGTGAAACAGATCGTGCCATCGCTTATTACTGCAAGTATCGGGGCGGCCTCGAATTAGAGCATGTCGCACCATATTGATAAACCCCGCTGCTGCTAAACAGCGGGGGGCTTTTCTTTTCTTGTAGGGCTAGGTTACTTCGCCAGCCACAACATATCCAGAGTGTGCTTTTTCGGCCCTGCATCTTCGCCTATCAACAATGACCCATCCGGCATTGCCAGAATATTGTCGGGGTTGGCGGGGCGTTCCATATCGCAACTGCCATCCTCGATTGTTTTGCCAACCACATAGGGATCCAGCCGCGTGATGTTATAATCACTGCCGGTATTGGCCACATAGACGCCACCGCAATCTTCCTTGTTCAGGGCAATTGCACCGCCGTCGGTTTCGTCACGTTCGCCAGTGACCCAATCGGGCTGACCCCATGATTTATCCATGGTCCAGGACAGCGCCGAGGCCGCCACATAAACCGTGTTTCCAAAGGATGTCGCGCCTTCCAGTTTGTCCCACTCGTTTGTGGCCCCCAATGCGGCGGCCGCACGGCGGCTTTCCAGAAACGCGGGGCGGTCATCGGGATATGATCCAACTATGCCATCCCCGTTCAGATCATTGCCGGTTTTGCCCTCGGCCCAGTTCATGATGTCGTCATTCGAGATATAGCTGGTTTGCCCTTCAACATAGTCATCGGTGGTGACATTGTCGTATTCAGCAATCCAGCCCTCGATCTGCGCATTGTTACCGTGTGCCAGTTCAACCCACTCCACATCAAATCCGGCCTTTTGCGGGTCCGGCGTGTCATCCTGGGTCAGTTTGGCGGCATACAACGTGCCTGCACCCAGATCACCTTTCACATCGGCCACAAACTTGAACAACACCCCGCCCGAAGCGGTGTTATAAGTCTTGTCGTTGTATTTTGCGGAATCATCATCGCTCATATACAGCGTGCGCGCGTCCGGCATGATGGCCGCCGTTTCATGGCTAAGACGGCCAGTGGCGTAATGTTTGACAAAGCTGTAATCGCTGGCCGTTGCCGCATTGTTGATTTCGAACAGATAGCCATAGCGATACGGGTTCGCCATCCGGCCCAGATACTGCATCATATTCTTGGGCTTGATATAGGTAATATCGTTGCCACCCTTGTAGCCGGGGTTTTCATCGTCATCATACTGGTTCGGGTGGTTCCAGACTGCCGAGTTGAAAAAGAAGTTTTCTTCGGCCAGCAACGGCGTGCCCCAAGGGGTGACTGTGCCCGAACATACCACCTGCGCCCCGTCAATCGAACTGACATCCAGCATGGCACCACCTGCCAAATCAGCCTGCCATTTGCCATCGACACGCTTTAGCGGCAGGCGGCTGACCGCACCGGCACCATCGCGCCCCGCGCCTTCCCAGCCTGTGTAAAGATAGGCCGTGTTGCCGCTGGTCGGGATAAAGCCGTTAAAATCGGGCGCGTTCGAAATATACATCAGATTGCCCGAGGTATCATAAACCCCGCCCAATACTTTGCCATCGCCCAGCTTGTCCCCGGCTTTGGCCAACGTGATATACGCTCCCGTTGCGGTATGGACCACTCCGCGATTATCTTCGGGGGCGATATCCACGTTTCCGCCTGTATAATTTGCGGTGTCAAACCCGTCCAGATAACCCAGGGTGGCGGGTTGTCCGTCTTCCTTCAGGTAGTTGCTGCCGCCGACATGTTGGGCGTTCAGGAATACCTCGCCCATGCCATTGACCGACAGACCTGTGACTTCTGCACCTGCGGGCATTGTTGCCACACGGGACAACTCCTGTGCTATTGCGGTATTTGCCAATGCGATTGCCGATAGCAGGGTTGTTCCCAATAGTTTTGCTGTAAAATTCATTTGTTCCTCCCAGATTTTTATTTGAGCACTCTCCACCCTAGCGCAGAATCCTTGGGGGACCAAAATTTTGTTGGGAATATCATTGATAGCAGAAGAGCAGTTTATACCTGCCCTAAACCATCCGGATCACATCCTTGTCGATCGCCAGCATATAACCACGCCGCGCGATGTTCTTGACCAGCAGTTCGCTGACCATCTGGTTGCCCAGTGAATCGCGCAGCCGTTTGATGCGGGTGGCGCCTGCGGCCTCGTCACAATCCGATGCGGGCCGGCCCGAGATCATGCCCTCGATTTCCGAGCCGGACAACAGTTCCTCGTCCATCCGGGCTTCGGCCAGAACCGACAGGGTTTCAATCGCCGCTTCGGTCAGTTTGAATTCCATGTTGTTCAGATAAACCGTGTTTTCCTCGCGGCTGATCAGCAGGGAAGATACCTGAATCCCCGTGCGCTCGATCTCGCCCATGCGTTTGTTCAGGGCAATGATGGTGACCAAAAACACCAGCGCAGCGATCAGCAGGGCGGTGGCGAACACCAGCAGCACAAAGATTACTGTGCGATAGGACGCCAAGGTGTCGGAAAACGATGTGCCAGATTGCGCCAGAATTTCCAACAGCTTGATTTCGGCGTTGTTGGTCAGGTCGTTGTTTTCCACAAACAGCTGTTCCACCCGTGCATTGAACGCATTGGCATCCGGCAGGTTCATGAACAGCAAAACGGCTGCCACCAACAGGATCAGCACAATCGCGGCGATCCCCAGTGTGACAACCTTTGTTCCGGTTAAACGTGTCTCAGTAGCGGAGGAAGTATTGTCCGGCACTGTCTTTCCTTTCCTCAAGGCCCTCTGTCCCGAATATGGACAGAATATTCAGCAATTGCCAGCCATCGGCCGAAATGCGTTGGGCGATCTGCGGCTTTGCGGCCTGCGGGGTGCAGGCGGTATCGGGCAATTCGATCACACCATAATGCAGGCGCAAGGGGCCGTCCTGCTTGGCCTTGTAATCGGCATAGCAGGATGCGCTTGCGGGCGAGGCGGCCAATATGGCCAGGGTCAGGATCAGCTTTTTCATCATGTGTGGAACATGGCGGATTATGCGGTGCTATTCAATAACAACCCCCCGTTTCCCCCGCTGATATCCGATAACAATGTGCCGTTATTGTCTAGCGCGCCGCTTTGCCCCCAAATTCATCTCATCGCTTCCGGCGAACACACGCCGGCTCATATCGAAAGGAAACGACATGACCAAGAAACTGATCGCCACCGTGCTCGCCGCATCAATTGCTGTTACATCAATTTCGGCACTGCCTGCCGCAGCCAAACCCAATGACGGTGCTAAAATTCTGGGCGGGCTTGCCGCGCTCTATATTCTTAGCCGGATTATCAAAGACAATGATCGCCGCCGCCCCGCGCCAGTTCCGGTCCAGCCGGCAGTGCCGAACCGTTGCCTGAAAACCTTTTACACGCCCAATGGCGCCATCCGTGCCTACGGTGCCCATTGTGTTGCCAAATACGCACCCCGCCTAAGCCTGCCGCAACAGTGCAAACGCCGGATCAACACCGACTACGGTCGTCGTAATGTTTACGGTCCCTATTGCCTGCGTGACAACGGCTACCGCGTGGCGGTGCAGTAACCCCGATACCTTCGGGTAAAAGGTGCGATTTTGTTGCGTCCTCGCACCTTTGGGGCGGGAGAGCCTGAAAAAGGCTCCCCGCCCTTTTCTCTTGCATGGGGGGGTGGTTCTGGGTTTTCTGGGCATATGACAAAACCAGCCCCAGATTTCACCCTTGAACAAACCGCAATAGATGCCGGTCACACCCTGATTGCCGGCGTTGATGAAGTCGGGCGCGGCCCCCTTTGCGGCCCTGTTACCGCCGCTGCCGTCATTCTGGACCCGCAGAACATCCCCGCCGGTCTGAACGATTCCAAAAAACTGACCGCCAAACGCCGCGAGGCGCTGTATGATCTGCTGCTGGAATGTGCCACCGTATCGGTCGCCCACGCCACTGTTGCCGAGATTGACGAATTGAACATCCTGCGTGCCTCACATCTGGCGATGGAGCGGGCGGTGGCCGGACTGCCCAAACCCCCCGACCACGTTCTGATCGACGGCAATCTAATCCCAAAGGGTCTGACACTTTCCGCGCAGGCCGTTGTCAAAGGCGATGGCAAATCCGTGTCGATTGCCGCCGCATCAATCATGGCCAAAACAGTGCGCGACCGCATCATGGTGGATTTGGCGCAACAGTATCCGGGCTATGGCTGGGAAAAGAACGCCGGATACCCCACAGCTGTGCATTTGGAGTCACTACAAAAACTTGGGGTGACCCCACACCATAGACGTTCGTTCAAACCCGTATACAAGATGTTGTAGCAAGAGTTTTTTCTAACCTCTTGATTCAAAAAAGAAATTGACGGCGAATCGTCAATGACTCATCCTAGGCCTCAACAACAAGCGCAAAAACGCGCAACGGTAGAGGCAGAAAATGACAACGAAAACCAAAACAAAAGCGGCTTCCAAGCTGCCCCTGAACCAGATTATTGACGGTGATTGCATCGAGGTAATGAACAGCCTGCCCGCAGGCTCGGTTGATCTGATTTTTGCGGACCCCCCCTATAATCTGCAACTGCGCGGTGACCTGCACCGCCCCGACAATTCCAAGGTGGATGCAGTTGACGATGCGTGGGACCAGTTTTCGTCCTTTGCCGCCTATGACAAATTCACACAGGACTGGCTAAAGGCTGCGCGGCGGTTGTTGAAACCGAACGGGGCGATCTGGGTGATCGGCTCGTATCACAACATTTTCCGCGTTGGTGCCGCCTTGCAAAATCAGGGCTTCTGGGTGCTGAACGATGTTGTCTGGCGCAAAACCAACCCGATGCCGAATTTCCGTGGCAAACGCCTGACCAATGCCCATGAAACGCTGATCTGGGCGTCCAAGGAAGAGGCCAGCAAATACACCTTCAACTATGACGCCCTGAAGGTGTTGAACGAAGGTATCCAGATGCGCTCGGACTGGGTGCTGCCGATCTGCACCGGCCACGAACGCCTAAAGAACGAGGACGGCGACAAGGCCCATCCAACCCAAAAACCCGAAAGCCTGCTGCACCGAATTCTGGTGGCCACCACAAACCCCGGCGATGTGGTTCTGGACCCGTTCTTTGGCACCGGCACCACGGGTGCTGTGGCCAAGAAACTGGGCCGCGAATATATCGGCATCGAACGCGAAGAGGCCTATCGCAAGGTTGCCGCCAAACGCCTGTCGAAAATCCGCAAGTTCGACAAGGAAAGCCTGCAAGTCACCCCCGCAAAACGCTCCGAACCCCGCGTGCCCTTCGGCCAGCTGGTGGAACGCGGCATGTTGAACCCGGGGGACGAGCTTTACTCGATGAACAACCGCCACAAGGTCCGCGTGCGGGCCGATGGTTCGCTGATTGGCGATGATGTGAAGGGATCCATCCATCAGGTCGGCGCCCATCTGGAAGGCGCGCCCAGTTGCAACGGCTGGACTTACTGGTGCTTCAAGCGCGATGGCAAAAAGGTTCCGATCGACCTGCTGCGCCAGCAAATCCGCGCTGAAATGGCCGAACGGCCGAACTAGCACAATCCGAACGAATACCGCCGGTGCCTGTGGCCTGACTACAGCGCACTAACTTGCCCCGCCGTGCCCTCGGCGGGGTTTTTTGTTGTGCGGGGGGGCGATTTGCGAAACACTCTACCGGACAACAAGGGGGGAATCTTATGACCTATGTGATGGCAATCGACCAAGGCACCACATCATCGCGCACGATTTTGTTTGATGGCGATCTAAAGGTCGCGGCCACGGCGCAGCAGGAATTCACCCAGCATTTTCCGCAATCCGGCTGGGTGGAACATAACCCCGAAGACCTGTGGCAAACCGTGATCCAGACCGCCCGCGATGCGATGGATCAGGTGGGCGCAACTGCCAGTGACATCGCCGCCATTGGCATCACCAACCAGCGCGAAACCACGATTGTCTGGGACAGGAAAACCGGCGCGCCCATCCACAATGCCATCGTCTGGCAGGACCGGCGCACCGCGCCGATTTGCGAGGCGCTAAAGGCGGCAGGGCACGAGGGTGAAATCACCCGTAAAACCGGCCTGTTGCTGGACCCGTATTTTTCCGGCACCAAGGTCAAGTGGTTGCTGGATAACGTGGAAGGTGCCCGTGCCAAGGCCGAGGCAGGTGATCTGCTGTTTGGCACTGTTGATTGCTATCTGATCTGGCGTCTAACCGGCGGCGCGGTTCATGCAACTGACGCCACCAACGCGGCGCGAACTCTGCTTTACAATATCCGCGATGGTCACTGGGACAAGGAAATCGGCGCCCTGCTGGACATCCCCCTGTCCATGCTGCCCGAGGTGCGGGATTGCGACGGGGATTTTGGTGAAACCTCCGCCGATCTGTTCGGCACCCCGATCCCTGTTCGCGGGGTTGCGGGGGATCAACAGGCGGCCACGGTGGGGCAGGCGTGTTTTGCGCCCGGCATGATGAAATCGACCTATGGCACGGGGTGTTTTGCGCTGTTGAACACGGGGCAAACGCTGGTCAGCAGCCAGAACCGTTTGTTGGGCACCATTGCCTATCAATTCGGCGGGGTCACCACCTATGCGCTGGAAGGCTCGATTTTTATTGCCGGTGCGGCGGTGCAATGGCTGCGCGACGGGCTGGGGATTATCAAAGACGCCAGCGAAACGCAGGCGCTGGCACAGGCAGCGGACGCGGGGCAGAATGTGGTTCTGGTGCCCGCCTTTACCGGCCTTGGCGCGCCTTACTGGGATGCCGATTGTCGCGGTGCTGTTTTCGGCTTGACTCGTGGCACCGGTCCGGCCGAACTGGCCCGCGCGGCGCTGGAAAGCGTTGGCTACCAGACCCGCGATTTGCTGGAGGCGATGCAGGCCGACTGGCAGGGTGCAGGCGGCGAAGCGGTGTTGCGGGTGGATGGCGGCATGAGCGCGAGCGACTGGACCATGCAGTTTTTGTCCGACATTCTGGGCGCGCAGGTGGATCTCCCGACGGTGCTGGAAACCACGGCGCTGGGGGTGGCGTGGATCGCTGGAATGAAGGCGGGCGTTTACCCGCAGCAGGATGAATTCGCCCGCAGCTGGGCGCTGGAGCGGCGCTTTCAACCTGTAATGGGCGATGCAGAGCGCGACGCAAAATATGCCGCGTGGAAACGGGCCGTCAAAGGGGCGATGGGTTATTAATTGGCAACACTAACCGCTGATTTTGACCGCGACCTTGTTTGCACCCATGCGGCACTCTACATCCTACATTATGAAACGCTGGATCCCCTTTATTAAATCCGCCCCCGTTGTCGCCGTGATCCGCCTGTCGGGCACGATTTCGACCGGTGGGCGCGGAACGCTGAACGATGAAACGCTGGCCCCCGTAATCGAAAAGGCCTTCAAACGCGGCAAACCAAAGGCCGTGGCGTTGCTGATCAATTCACCCGGTGGCTCGCCCGTGCAATCGTCGCTGATCGCGGCCCGCATCCGGCGGCTGTCCGAGGAAAAGAAAATTCCCGTAGTGGCCTTTGTCGAGGATGTGGCGGCTTCGGGTGGTTATTGGCTGGCCAGTGCGGCGGATGAAATCATCGCTGACGAAAGCTCGATCATCGGGTCGATCGGCGTTATTTCGATGGGGTTCGGTCTGAACGAATTTATCAACCGCCATGGGGTTGAACGCCGCGTTTATACTGCCGGTAAATCCAAATCCATGCTGGACCCGTTCCAGCCGGAAAAACCGGCGGATGTGAAGCGGCTGAAGGGGATGCTGGAGCAAATCCATGCGAACTTTAAAACCCAGATTACCACACGACGTGCCGGAAAACTGCCCGAGGGTAAGGATTTGTTCACCGGTGAAATCTGGGTCGGGCGCGCGGCACAGGATGTCGGGCTGATTGACGGCATCGGCCATCTGGTGCCGGTGATGAAAGAGCGTTATGGCAAGAAGGTGCGTTTTGCCCGTTACGGGGCAAAGCGGTCGATCTTGCAACGGTTTGGCGCGCGCATTGTGGGTGATGCGCTGGATGGAATAGAGGAACGTGCGCATTTTGCGCGGTTTGGGCTTTAGACTATGGTTAAAGTTGTCAGTCTGTTTCTGATTGGAATGCTGGTTCTGGCGATGTTCGGCCGCCTGCGGTTTCCCGGACAGGCGAAACTGGAAAGCCGCAAATGCCCCAAATGCGGGCGTTACCGGATCGGCAGCGGGCCTTGTGTCTGCAAGCGAAAGAACAAGGGTTAGAAATGGATTGGGTGTATGCCGGCCTTGGGCTGGTTATTTTGTTGCTTGCGGGCGATGCGCTGGTCAAAGGGGCAGTGAACCTGAGTTTGCGGCTGGGTGTGCCCGCACTGATCGTCAGCCTGACGATCGTGGCCTTTGGCACCTCGGCCCCTGAATTGCTGATTGCGATTCAGGCGATCCATGACGGCGCACCGGGGCTGGCGCTGGGCAATGTGGTGGGCTCTAATACCGCCAATGTGCTGCTGGTTCTGGGTCTGCCGGCGCTGATTGCCACTTTCCATACCTCGGAATGTGACACGCGCAAGAATTACCTGTTTATGATGTTCGCAACCCTGTTGTTTATCGCCATGTGCTTCCTTGGCCCGATAACATGGATTCACGGTGTTGTGCTGTTGGCGGCTCTTGGGTTTGTGCTGTCGGATTCGTTTCTCGAGGCCCGCTCGCATCGCCGCGAAAGTAAAATCGCCTGTGCTGCCGCAGAAGATCTGGAAGAAATTGAGGGCGCCGATCTGGACATGCCGTGGTGGCAAATCGGGGTGTTTATGGTGCTGGGGCTGATTGGCTTGCCATTGGGCGCGAACCTGTTGGTCGAAGGGGCGGTGAATATCGCCACTGACTACGGGGTTAGCGACACGGTGATCGGGCTGACGCTGGTGGCTGTTGGCACTTCGCTGCCCGAACTGGCAACAACCGTTATGGCAGTCATTCGCAGGCAGGCAGATGTGGCGCTGGGCAATGTCATTGGATCGAACATGTTCAACCTGTTGGCAATCATCGGTATCGCCAGTTTCGTTGGCGATATTCCGGTGGCGGACGGTATCTTGCGGTTCGACCTGTGGGTGATGCTGGCATCATCGGCATTGTTGATCCCGTTTGTGTTTCTCAAACAGAATATCACCAAAGGCTGGGGCGTGGTTTTATCTGCGGCTTATGCAGCCTATATTGTTGTCATCTTGGTTTAACCCGGAGGCGATATGACAAAACGCGCATTGGTAACGGGGGCAGGCATCCGGTTGGGGCGTGCAATGGCGCTCTATCTGGCTGGGCGCGGCTATGATGTGGCGGTGCATTTCGCCAGTTCAGAATCAGACGCGAACGAAGTTGTGGCGCAGATACAGGCGATGGGTCAACAGGCAGTCGCGCTACAGGCCGACCTGCTGAATGAACACGAGGTTCAGTCGCTGATTGGCCGTGCCGTCGATGGTCTGGGCGGTGCGATTGACTGTCTGGTGAACAACGCCTCGATCTTTGAATATGACACGTTGGAAACGGCGACGCGTGAAAGCTGGGACAGGCATATAGGGTCGAACCTGCGGGCACCGTTCGTGCTGACCCAGTGTTTCGCCGCACAGGCCCCCAAGGCAATGCTGGATGAAAACGGTGAACCGCTCTCGATCGCCTTGGTGGTGAATATGCTGGACCAGCGGGTGCGCAAACTGACACCGGAATTCATGACCTACACCATCGCCAAGATGGGTCTGTGGGCCTTTACACAGACCGCGGCACAGGCGCTGGCCCCCGATATTCGTGTCAATGCGATCGGACCGGGGCCAACATTGCGCGGCGCACGACAGTCAGAGGACCATTTCAGCAACCAGCGCGCCAATGTGCCGCTGGGCCGTGGCGCGCATCCGGAAGATGTGACTGCGGCACTGGGGTATTTTCTGGATGCTCCGGCTGTGACGGGGCAGCTTTTGTGCGTGGACGGCGGGCAGAATTTGGCATGGAAAACCGCTGATGTGCTTGGGGTTGAATGACCCTCCGGCCAAAGTTGTGCACTTTTGACCGGCCGGTCACAGAACTGTTACATTTTTCCTAATGAATTCAATAATTTGCCCTGTGGAAAGAAAAATAACGTGCAAAAACAATACCTTAAAACTGTGCCTAAAAATTAGGCAATTCGGCGAAATTGGCCAAAACAAACGAAAAATTCGGGATCGGGCAAAGTTACCTACAAACTTATCCACAGTTCCGGTGGAGATGTTTTCTCTTGCCAGATAACGGATAAGGTTGCAGCCACAGGCGGGAATCACTTCGGGGTGAAGATGAACGACACGACAGACGACAAACCGGCAGAGGCACCCTTGACGGGGCATGCCCTGATCCGCAGCTATCTGAACACGCTGGACGGCAGTCCGGGCGTGTACCGGATGCTGGATGCCGAAGGGCGTGTTTTGTATGTCGGCAAGGCGCGGCATCTGAAAAAACGGGTGTCGAACTATGCCAACCCGCGCGGACATACGGTGCGGATTGCACGGATGATCCACCAGACCGCCAGCATGATGTTTCTGACCACCAAAACGGAAACCGAGGCGCTGTTGCTGGAACAGAACCTGATCAAGCAGCTAAAGCCCTATTACAACGTACTGCTGCGAGACGACAAAAGCTTTCCGTCAATCCTGCTGGCCAAAACCCATCCCTTTGCCCAGATCAAGAAACACCGCGGCCGCAAGGGCGAGGCAGGCAGCTATTTCGGCCCCTTCGCCAGTGCCGGTGCCGTAAACCGCGTGCTGAACCAGTTGCAAAAGGTATTCCTGCTGCGCAACTGCTCGGATTCGGTGTTTTCCGGCCGCACCGGCCCGTGTCTGTTGTATCAGATCAAGCGCTGCTCGGGGCCGTGTGTCGGGCTGATCACAGAATCGGAATATGCCGATCTGGTGCGGGATGCCGAACAGTTTTTATCCGGCAAATCGACCAAGGTTCAGGGTGAACTGGCCGCGCAAATGCAACAGGCAAGTGACGCGCTGGAATTTGAACGCGCCGCTGCCCTGCGCGACCGGATCAAGGCGTTGACGCAGGTGCAACAGGTGCAGGGCATCAACCCGCAAACCGTGGCCGATGCGGACGTGATTGCGCTTCATATGGAAGGCGGGCAGGCCTGCGTTCAGGTGTTCTTTATCCGCGCCAACCAGAACTGGGGTAACAAGGATTTCTATCCGCGCACCGGGGCTGGGGCGGATGAACGTGAGGTGCTCGAGGCGTTCCTTGGCCAGTTCTATGACAACAAACTGCCCCCCCGCCAGATATTGCTATCCCACCCGATTGAAAATGACGACCTGATGCAAGAGGCGCTAAGCCAGAAGGCCGGTCGCAAGGTTGAAATCATCGTGCCCAAACGTGGTGAAAAAGCCGAGCTGGTCGAGGGTGCCGCCCGCAACGCCCGCGAAAGTCTGGCCCGCCGGATGGCGGAAACGGCCACACAGGCGAAACTGTTGAAAGGGCTGGCCGAAGCCTTTGATCTGGACGCGTCGCCCAAAAGGATCGAGGTTTACGACAACTCGCATATTCAAGGCGCGCACGCGGTCGGGGCGATGATCGTGGCGGGGCCGGAGGGCTATATCAAAAGCCAGTATCGCAAGTTCAACATCAAGGATGCCGACCTGACCCCCGGCGATGATTTCGGCATGATGAAAGAGGTGCTGGGCCGCCGGTTCAAACGCCTGCTGAAAGAAGATCCCGACCGCAAGGGTGACAACTGGCCCGACCTGCTGCTGATTGACGGCGGCGCGGGGCAGGTTTCGGCGGTGGCGGAAATCATGCGCGAATACGGGGTGGACGACATTGCGATGGTCGGAGTGGCCAAAGGCGAGGACCGTGACGCGGGCAAAGAGGAATTCTACCGCACCGGCAAACGCCCCTTTGCCCTGCGGCATAATGATCCGGTGCTGTATTTCGTGCAGCGCCTGCGCGACGAGGTACACCGTTTTGCCATCGGCACCCACCGCGCCAAACGGGCCAAATCCATGGGTGCAACGCCACTGGACGGGGTTCCGGGCGTGGGTGCGGCGCGAAAACGCGCGCTTTTGGCACATTTCGGCAGCGCCAAGGCGGTTAGCCGCGCAGGGTTGGAGGACTTGAAGAAAGTTGAGGGAATTTCGCACCGGTTGGCAGAAACACTCTATGACTTCTTCCATGACAAAGGTTGAGCGGTTAAGGATAGCGATATGATATGGAACGTGCCCAATATTCTGACTGTGATCCGTCTGCTGGCGGCGCCCGCTTTGGCGGTGATGTTTCTGTATTTCAACACCCCTTGGGCGGACTGGTTTGCGCTGGTTCTGTTTATCAGCGCGGCGTTGACCGATTTCGTTGATGGCTATCTGGCACGGGCTTGGAAACAGGAGAGCAAATTCGGCGCCATGCTGGATCCGATCGCGGACAAGGCGATGGTGTTGATCGCCCTGCTGGTGATCATCGGATTTTCCGGTGTGAAGGCGTGGATTTTGCTGCCCGCGACGATGATCTTCTTTCGCGAGGTGTTCGTTTCCGGCCTGCGTGAATTTCTGGGTGACAAGGCCAGCAAGCTGAAGGTCACCAATCTGGCAAAATGGAAAACCACGGCACAGATGATCGCCATCGCGGTGCTGTTTTCCCAAGGTATATTTGCGGACCGGTTTGTGGAACTGACACAGGCGATGGACCCCGCGATTATCGACGCAATTCTGGCGGGCGAACAAGAGGACCTTAGCGGTTTGCTCTGGGTGCAAAAGGGGGCTGCGGCCAGCTATTATGGCGGTATTGCCCTGCTGTGGATCGCGGCGGGTTTGACGCTGATCACCGGCTGGGACTACTTTGTCAAAGCCCTGCCGTTTCTGAAGGATGACACGAAATGATTGACGTTCTGTATTTCGCATGGGTGCGCGAACGCATCGGATTGCCGAAAGAACAGGTTGAAACCGGTGCCGCAACGGTGGCCGATCTGGTCGAGGAACTGAAAGCGCGCGAAGAACGCTATGCCGCCGCGTTCGAGGATGTTTCAGCCCTGCGGGTGGCTGTAGATCAGGAACTGACCGGTTTTGACGCCCCGCTGGCCGGTGCGCGCGAAGTGGCATTTTTCCCGCCGATGACAGGTGGCTGACAATGACCGTTCGGGTTCAGGAACAAGCGTTTGATCTGGGGGCCGAGGTTCAGGGTTTTGCCCTTGGACGTGATGATGCGGGGGCGGTGGTCAGTTTCACCGGCATCGTGCGCAACACGCCGGATGGTGATCTGGAACGCATGGAGATGGAACATTACCCCGGCATGACCGAAAACGCCCTGAAAGGGATCGAGGCCGAGGCGATGAAACGCTGGAACCTGAAGGGTTGCCTGATCATCCACCGCTACGGCACCCTGCGCCCCGGTGATCTGATCATGATGGTGGCCACGGCATCCCCGCATCGGGGGGACGCGTTCGAGGCGGCGATGTTCCTGATGGATTACCTGAAATCCCGCGCGCCGTTCTGGAAGAAAGAATTCACCACCGATGGTGCCGAATGGGTCGCCGCCAAGGACGAGGACGAAGACGCGCTAACCAAATGGTAGCGTCTACGACCTAGTCCCGATTAATCTTCTCGACATAGGCCCGCAGTTCTTCCGCCTCTTGCCGCGCAGCACGCAAGCCGTCCATTGCGGCTGATAATTCCGCTTCGGTCTGGGTCAACTGGTTGGTCATTTCCGCTTCGCGTTGCTGCAAATAGGTAATTGCCTGATCGCGGGTTTCCTCGGCTTCGTGCAGGGCCTGCGCCATGTTGTCCAACTCACCCAGATCGGCCTGCGAGACACGGGTGAACCGGTGCAACAGCCAATGTGCGAACCAGCCTAGCACAAAGGCGACAAATAGAATGATCGCAATGGCGGTGATAATTTCGGTTCTATTCATTAGGTGTGGTCTCCGCCGGTTCGGGATGGCTGTTGTCTGTATGTGGTTGTTCTACTGCCGGGGCTTCCATCTGTTCAAGGCCCGTGGCCTCTTCTTGCACTTTTGCCGGAACAATCAGGTTGAACTCGATCCGCCGGTTGGCCTCGCGGCCCTCTTCCGTTTTGTTGTCCGCGACGGGCACAGATTCGCCATAGCCTTTGGCGCGCATCCCAGAGGTTAGAACCTTGCGTGCAATCAACCCTTGCAAAACGGCATCGGCACGGGCTTGCGACAGGTTCAGGTTCATCACTTCGCGGCCCTGGCTGTCTGTGTGGCCGGCAATTTCAATCCGCGGTTTGTTGCAGGTTTTCAGGATATCGGCAATCCGGTCCACAACGGCCTGACCCGCACTGTCCAGTTCCGCCGATCCCGGGGCAAAGCTGATTTTACGTTCTGACAGAATTTCATTGATGTTATCAACGCATTCAGCAGGTTTCAGCAGCCCTGCAACCGGATCCAGCGCTTTTTCGTATTTTATGTCGATACCGTAATTCTCAGACGCGCCCAGTTTCTCGGACAACAGCCGTGCAACATTCGCCCGTGCATCGGGATTGCCGGTAATGCCACGCACTTCGACAAAGTTTTCCTGCACCACAACGCTACCGTGGTTCAGTTCCGCCAACGCTTCAAGACCCGCCAGAACGCGGATCGGCCAGCCATCGGGCAGTTCTTCGTCCAGACGGGTGGCATCATAAACGACCTTGCTGCCGAAACGGGCGCGGGAATAGCTGTCAACGGCGGCACGTGTGCGTTCATTCGTGACACGTCCACGCAATTGCACCTGACCTTCGGGGCTGAGGGTTGCGACAAATTCGGGCGATCCTTTGCCTTCGCCCGTGCCGTCAATTTTGACGGGTTCGGGCAGAACGGCATGCAGTGAAAATACATCGGGCAGGGCTGCTTTCAACTCACCTACCACGCGGTCAAATGTGGCCTGCGGGGTGGTATCCAGTGCGACCAGAGTCACATCGGCATCCGAAAAGGTGATGCTGCCGCCGCCAATATCGTTCAGCGCCTTGATGCCGCTGGCAACGGCGTCGCCCCAGGATGTGGTCGGCACACCCAGCCCGATGGTGCAATCGGTTTTGCCATTCAGGCCCACATCCAGCGCGGCACTGATGATTTTGGCGTGGGTGTCGGCGCTGTCGGCGGAACAGGCGTCGAAATGGGCATTGTCGCCATCTATGACAAACCGTGTCGTGAAAGGCGTGATCACGGGGCGTGGTGCCGTGATTTTTGTGATCAGCGACATGTTATCCGGCGCCTTGCGGGCCAATTGGGCCTCGATCTTGCGCTTTTCCTCGATACTGCCGGCAATGGCGGTAACCGCAACACCGTCTTCGGATATCGAAACCTTGGATTTGGGCAGATCGTGCACGGCATTCAGGCCAAACTTCAAGGCCGCTTCCCATCCATCGGGGGCCGGATAGTCGCTTGTGTCCAGCATGTCGGTAATTTCGGTGCCTTTGGTCAACCCCTCGATCGACGACACGATTTCTTCGCGGTCCGAGGATGTCGGAATAAGCCCGATCAGCGAAATCCCCTCGTTGTTTCGCAAAATCTCGACGCTGAATTTTGGCGGCGCAATGGCGGCGGCGTCCAGCACATCCATGCTGTTGATCACCCGTTCCGCATCAACAATGCTGTTGGCGACGGTCAGCGCCTTGAAGCGTGTGGCCTCGTCTGGCGCAGTGCCGGTCAATTCCACTCGCAGGCCGTCCACATGCACGGAAACCCATGTATGGTCTTGGGCAACCAGCGCATTGGTCACATCTGCAAGTGAGCGTTCTTCGATAAAGTCGGCCGCACGCATGGCACCAAAGGTGCTAACGGTGCCAGCAATCAGAAAGACAGCAAGGATCGAGAATATTTTGGAAAGGCGCATGATAACTCGAATTGTCCGGTGAGGTTTTTCTCTGTCTAGGCCGCATCTTGCCGATGTTCAATCACAGCAATAGCGCAACGGCAAGAAACAGCGCAAAGATGAGGCCTGAATCACGGTTGGCGCGAAACAATCGCAGGCAGATTTGCGGATTGTCCGTATCCAGACTGCGCATTTGCCACGCCAGATGCCAGCCAAAGGCCCACGGTCCGGCCAGTGCTATCACCATGACCATCGGGTTCTGTTTGTCCGAAAGCGATAGAATCACGGCCGTTGCCAGCAAGGTTACGGACAGAATCATAAAGCCGGTCAGCCATTTTGTGGCATTGACGCCAAACAGCCGCGCGGTGGATTTCACTCCGATCATGGCGTCGTCCTCGGTATCCTGAAAGGCATAGATCGTGTCGTAAAACAGCGTCCATGCGATGCCCGCCAGATACAGCAATACGGCAGGCCAGTGCAGTTGCCCCGAATGGGCCGCCCATGCCAGCAAAGCGCCCCAGTTGAACGCCAGTCCAAGGAACACCTGCGGCCACCATGTAAAGCGTTTGGCAAAGGGATAGATTGCCACCAAGACCAGCGAACTGATGCCCAGCAGGATGGTGTAGCGGTTGAAGGTCAGCAGAATGGCAAAGGCCACCAGCGATTGCAGCGCCATCCAGATAATGGCGCCCCTGACGCTGACCTGTCCTGACGGGATGGGGCGCGACCGTGTGCGCTCGACCTGCGCGTCGATCTTGCGGTCGGTGATGTCGTTCCAGGTGCAGCCCGCGCCGCGCATCAGCCAGGCACCGGCGGCACAGGCGATGATGATCCAGATATCGAACCTGCCAAAATCACCGCCATGCAGCGCCGCCAGCAGCACACCCCACCAGCAGGGTAGCAGCAACAGCCATGTGCCGATCGGCCGGTCGGCGCGGCTCAGGCGCAGATAGGGGCGGGTCCATTCGGGCGCGATTGTATCGACCCAGTTACCTTTAACGGCATCGGAAACCTGTCCCTGTTGCTCTGGCAATTCGGAAGTGTCGGGCATATGGTTCGGTCCATGAAGAATGCTAAGATCAGGCTCTGTGTAACGCAGGCATTGGGGGCGGGGCAAACCATTCCTTTGACCCGTGATCAGGCGCATTACCTTTTCGGGGTGATGCGGTTGAAACAGGGCGCGCATGTGCTGTTGTTCAACGGCGCAGATGGCGAATATCTGGCCGAGGTGGTCGAGGCCGGCAAGCGCAAGGGCGTGCTGGAATGCCTGTCGCAAACCCGCCCGTTGCAGATGCCGCCCGACCTGTGGCTGCTGTTCGCCCCGATCAAAAAGGCCCGCACCGCGTTTATCGTGGAAAAGGCCACCGAACTGGGCGCGGCGCGGATTTGTCCGGTGCAGACACGCTTCACCAATGCCGAGCGCATCCGGCAGGACCGTTTGCAAGCCCACGCGCTGGAAGCCGCCGAGCAATGCGGCGCAACCTATGTGCCCGAAGTTGACGACATCCGGCGGCTGGATGCCATGCTGGCCGACTGGCCCAAGGATCGCCAACTGGTGTTCTGCGACGAATCCCTTGCGGGCGCGCGGGAAGTGCTGGCAGCGCAGGCAGGGCAGGAAAAATGGGCCATCCTGATTGGCCCCGAAGGGGGTTTTAGCAGTGAGGAACGTGAGCAGCTATCGGCACTGCCCTTTGTCACCAAAATCAGCCTTGGCCCGCGTATCTTGCGGGCAGATACGGCGGCAGTGGCGGCGATTACGCTGTGGCAGGCCACGTTGGGGGATTGGTAGATGTCCTTTGTCCGCCCCGAATCCCGCGCATTTTTCTGGCGCTGGCGCGAAGTGCTGGTGGCACTGGTGGTGTTCCTGTGGGGGCTGTGGCTGGGCCTGACGTCATTCGGATTGATCGCCGGTTTCGGCTGGGTCATAGCCGCACTCGGCGCGGTGGGCCTGTTTGCCGGTTGGCAACGGGCGCGGTTTCGCATTGGCGATGGCGGGGCCGGTGTGGTGCAGGTGGACGAACGGCAGATCATCTATTTCGGCCCGCATACCGGCGGTTCGGTGTCGATCGAGGGGCTGATCCGTGTTGAACTGATCCCATCTGAATCCGGCACGCATCATTGGCTGTTGGTCGAGCCGGGCCAGACCTCGCTATCGATCCCTACCGATGCCGAACATTCCGAGGACCTGTTTGATGCCTTCAGCGTGCTGAACGGCTTTGCCACGCAAAAGATGCTGAACGCGTTGAATGCGCGCCCTGCTCAACCTGTCGTGATATGGCAAAAACGCACAGCCTATCTGCATTGACATCCCGCACATTTGGCTCCAACTCTGGCCTTATTGAATAGCGAACAGAGCGAGGCCCAGAACATGTCCATCCCCCAATCCGGCGGCAGCGCCCCGATCGAAAACCACGCCGATCTGGCGCAATATCTGGCCGATGGCTGCAAGCCAAAGGATGATTGGCGCATCGGCACCGAGCACGAGAAATTCGGCTATTGCAAAGACACCCACAAGCCGCTGCCCTACGAGGGCAGACATTCGATCAAGGCGATTCTGGAAGGGTTGCGGGCGCAATTCGGTTGGGATCCGGTTTACGAAGAGGGAAATATCATCGGCCTGTCCAAGGACGGGGCCAACATCAGTCTGGAACCGGGCGGGCAACTGGAACTGTCGGGCGCGCCGCTGTGCACCATCCACCAGACCTGCGACGAGGTAAACGTGCACCTGCGCGAGGTCCAGTCCGTGGCCGATGGCGCGGGCGTGCGGTTTCTGGGGCTGGGGGCCGCGCCGATCTGGAAACACGAGGACATGCCGGTGATGCCCAAGGGCCGTTACCGCCTGATGACCGATTACATGGCCAAGGTCGGCACCCACGGCACGCAGATGATGTATCGCACCTGTACGGTTCAGGTGAACCTTGATTTCGGCTCTGAAGCGGACATGGTGCAGAAATTCCGCGTCGCATTGGCGCTGCAACCGGTGGCCACCGCGCTGTTTGCCAATTCCCCGTTTTTCGAGGGCAAACCGAACGGCCACAAAAGCTGGCGGTCGCGCATCTGGCGCGGTCTGGATCCGGCGCGCACGGGTATGTTGCCCTTTGTGTTCGAGGACGGGATGGGGTTTGAACGCTATGTCGAATACGCGCTGGATGTGCCGATGTATTTTGTCTATCGCGACGGCAAATATATTGACGCGCTGGGCATGTCGTTCCGCGATTTTCTAAAGGGTGAACTGCCCGCCTTGCCGGGTGAAAAACCCACCATGTCGGATTGGGCGGACCATCTGACCACCCTGTTCCCCGAGGCGCGGATCAAACAGTATATGGAAATGCGCGGGGCCGATGGCGGTCCGTGGCGGCGGCTGTGCGCCCTGCCGGCATTCTGGACCGGCCTGATGTATGATCAGGCTGCGCTGGATGCGGCGTGGGATCTGGCTAAGGATTGGGATGCCGAAACCCGCGAAGCGTGGCGCGTGGGGGCCTCTGTCGATGCGCTTCAGGCAAAGGTCGGCGGGCGCAGCATGCAGGATCTGGCCCGCGAGGTTCTGGCGATTTCCGAAGAAGGGCTAAAGGCCCGCGCCAAACCCGGTGCCGGCGGCATGGTGCTGGACGAGCGCCATTTCCTGAATGCGCTGATCGACAGTGTGGAAGAGGGCAAGGTGCCTGCGGACGAGCTGCTCGAGAAATATTACGGCGAATGGAACGGGGATCTGAGCCGGATATATGGCGAGTATAATTACTGAACAAAACAATGGTGCACCCGAAAGGATGCGCTATTCGTTCCTAGGGTTTATAGGTCTACGCCCTAGGCGGATTTGGTCGCACCAGTGGTTCGGGGGCAATTCCCCGCCGCCGCACCGATCTTCATGATCATACCGACAAGCGCCAGCAACACGGCGAAATAGGTGAGGTAGATAAAGGTCATTACGGGTCTCCTTTCAAAGAGGGTGGGAATAGAGTTCACGCCGCATGTGGCGATACAGTATCGCAAAAACGCCGCACCAGAGCGGGGCAAAGATCAGGCCAAATCCGAAGGACATGGCCGCAAGACTTAGCGCTGCTTCTGGTGTTTCCTTCGCTATGTAGAACAAGAAGACCAACAACGGAGTCGCCGTGTTTGCAAGCAGGCCTATGCCGGCAAAAACATAGAAAGAAGGTTCATTATAACGCAGCCCGTAGGCCAACAACGGGCCACCTGCAAGCAGATATGGCAGCCCGCCCATTAGAACGGCGAATACAGGGATCACAAGCCAGAATCCCAGCGCTGCGACCAGCAGAGGAGCAAGGACAAGCGCCGCAATAAATGCAACCGGATCGATCAGGTGGCGGTTTCTCAGGGTGTCAGTTTCATAAATTTCTGTCATAACAGAAACTCCAAGGTAAAAAATTAGCCGGATTTCGGCAGGAAGCGGGCGATTTTAGCGCCCAGTTTCATGATGGTCAGTTGCACGGAACGGGGCAGGCGGTTGATGTCCTGATACCAGTTGTCCAGTTGTTCCATGGTTTCCAGCGTTTCGGTCATACGGGCACGGGTTTCTTTCGGGGTGCCGTCAGCCTCGGCCTCTTTGGTGACACGGCGCAGGGCGTCGATGGTGGGCAGATATTCACGTTCGCGACGCCCCTCGACAATCAGCGCTACCATATCGAATACATCCTGAACCGAACTGAAATGATCGCGCCTGTCCCCCAGTTCGCGGGTTGCTTTGACCAGTTTCCAGCTTTGTAATTCTTTCAGGGCGGTTGAAACATTGGATCGCGCCAACCCCAGAACATCGCAGATCTCTTCGGCGGTCATGGGTTTTGGCATGATGTGCAGCAGCGCGTGGATTTGCGCGACAGACCGGTTTACACCCCATTTGGTGCCCATTTCCCCCCAATGCAGGATGAATTCACGGGTGGCGGGGGTGAGGTCCATAGATATATTTCCTTATTTCTGTAATGACAGAAATAATAGAAATCATGTAAATGTAAACAAAAAACGCACAGCCTTTGCAAGCTGTGCGTTTATAGGTCTACGCCCTAATTTCATTGTGAATGTTCGGTAGGGTTAAACCGCCCCGTACATCTCCTTCATCTCGCGATAGCTCAGCAGCTTGCGGTTCTTTTCGTCCCACAGTTGCAGCTTTACGCAAGACAGGCTTTCGCGGATGGTCAGGCGCTGGGCCTCGTTCAGCACGGGGAAATCGCGCAGCACTTCTTTCAGCCGGTAAAACGGGATGCGGGCATACATGTGGTGCACATGATGGATGCCGATGTATCCGGTCAGCCATTGCAGCGGCTCGGGCAGAACGTAATGCGAGCTGCCGTGCAGCGCGGCGTCGTGCAGGTTCCAGTTTTCGTCGCGGTCCCAGTAGGTGTTTTCAAACTGGTGCTGCACATAGAACAACCAGACGCCAATCGTTGCGCCCATCACCGTGCTGGGCAGGAAGATCAGCAGCAAGGGCATCCAGCCACCAAAATAGACGATCACGGCCAGCAGGGCCAGAATGGCGGCATTGGTGCCAAGCGCGCTGAACCAGTATTTCGCGCCGGATTTCATCATGCCCATCGGCAAGCGGTTGGTCAGCAGGAAAATATAGCTGGGACCAATCAGAAACAGGATGACAGGGTTGCGATAGAAACGGTATTTGAACCGCCCCATGCGCGAAAGCGCCTGATATTCGTCAACGGTGATGGTGTCGATATCCCCCAGTTCGCGCCGGTCCAGATTGCCCGAGGTCGAGTGATGGATGTTATGCGCCCGTTTCCAGACATCATATGGCGTAACCGTAAACACCCCCAGCACACGCCCGACCCAGTCGCCGGTGATACGGTTCTTGAAATAGGAGCTATGCCCGCAATCATGCTGGATGATGAACAGCCGCACCACGAAAAACCCGTTCAGCAGGGATAACGCGAATGTCAGCCAGTAGCTGTAGGAAAGCGACCACCACGCCAGTGCCCAAAGGGCGATGAAGGGTCCAGCCGTTGCTGTCAGCTCCAAAAGGCTGCGAAACAGCTTTGGGTCACGGTATTTTGCCAGATGGCGCACCCACTCGCGTGTGGTATCGGGTTCGGTCGGGGCCATGTGCGGCGAATTCGGGTTGTTCATGAAGGTGCCTGATAAGTATCGTTCCCGCTTGGATATAGGGAAAACCGCGCGGCACAACATGTATTTTGGGAAATAGGACAGATTGCCCTAGGCTGCGCTGTTTTTGTTGCCGATTTTTGGCTCGGTTCCGGCCTTGATCCGTTTGATGTTGGCCCCGTGACGGATAAAGATCAGCAGGGTCAGGGCCATTCCAAGGAACAAAGGCTCCAGATTTCCCAGAATGATCATCCAGAACGGCGTGAAACCGGCCGCTGCCAGTGCCGCCAGTGACGAAATCCGGAAGGTCAGCGCAAAGAACAGCCATGTGGCGCAGGCGGCCAGTCCCAGCGGCCAGTATAGCGCCAGCAGGATGCCCAGAAACGTCGCCACCCCTTTGCCGCCACGAAAGCCCAGCCAGACGGGAAATAAATGGCCCAGAAACGCCGCCAAACCGGCGATTTGTGCCGCATCCTCGTCAATGAATGCGCGGGCCAGCAGAACCGCGACAGCACCTTTGCCCGCATCGAATATCAGCGTCAGCGCGGCGGCTTTTTTGTTACCGGTGCGCAGAACATTGGTTGTGCCGATGTTGCCCGAGCCGATTTCGCGCAGGTTGCCCAGCCCCATGATTTTGGCCAGAACCATGCCAAAGGGGATCGACCCCAGCACATAGCCCAAAACGCCGGCAAGGATCAGCATCTGCATGCTGCTGGTGATTTCCGGCATGGGTTATCCTTTTCTGAAGACTTCTTTGCCACCGACCCAGGTCGCCAGCACTTTGCCCTGCATCCGCTGTTCGTCAAAGGGGGTGTTTTTCGATTTCGACTGTAGCTTGAAACGATCCATCACAAAAGGCGCATCCGGATCGAACAGAACCAGATCGGCAGGCGCCCCTTCGGCCAGCCGTCCGCCATCCAGACCCAGCCGTTTGGCAGGGTTCAGCGACAGCGCGCGCCAGAGGGTCGGCAAATCCATATCGCCCGCGTGATACAGGCGCATTGCGGCGGGCAGCAGGGTTTCCAGCGCCACAGCCCCTGATGCGGCCTCTTCATAGGGCAGGCGTTTGCTTTCTTCGTCCTGCGGGGTGTGCATCGAGGATATGATGTCGATCAGCCCGCTGGCCACGGCGGCGACCAGCGCCTTGCGGTCGTCTTCGGAGCGTAGCGGCGGTTTGACCTTGAAGAAGGTGCGGTAATTGCCCACGTCCAATTCGTTCAGGGTCAGGTGATGGATGCTGGCCCCGGCGGTCACATCCAGCCCCGCCGCCTTGGCGCGTTCCAGCGCGGGCAGGGCCGTAGCGGAGGACAGGTTGTCGGCGTGATAGGCGGCATTGGTCATTTCCACCAGCGCCAGATCGCGTTCCAGCCCTATGCGTTCGGCCATGGGGGACACGGCAGGCAGGCCACGAAGCGAGGCGAATTTGCCGCTGGTCACAGCCGCACCTTTGGACATCACGGGGTCTTGCGGATGGGCAATCACCAGCGCGTTCAGGCTTCGGGCGTAGGTCAGGCAGCGGGCGAACACCTTGGTATCCGTCACCACACGGTCGCAATCGGTAAAGGCGGCGGCACCGGCGTCTTGCAGGAACCCGATCTCGACCATCTCGCGCCCGTCGCGGCCTTTGGTCAGGGCGGCCATCGGGATCATGCGCACCTGCGATGCCTCACGCGCACGGCGTGCAACGAATTCCAGAACCTCGGGGCTGTCGATCGCGGGCATGGTGTCGGGGCGGGTGACAACGGTGGTCACGCCGCCTGCCGCCGCCGCCAGACCGGCGGTGCGATAGCTTTCCTTGTGCCGCTCGCCCGGCTCGCAGACCTTAACGCCGATATCGACAATGCCCGGCGCAAGGCATTTGCCGCTACAATCCACCACATCGCCAACGGGGGCGGTGTTGATACCGGTGATCACACCGTCCTTTATCGTCAGGCTGCCGATGGTATCGGTGCCCGTTTCGGGGTTGATCAGGCGGGCGTTTGTCAGGGTCAATGTCATGGCTTGTTTCTCTGGATGTCGCGGAGCAGGCCGTAAACTGTCAGCCCGTCGGAAATGTTCTCGAACCCGATCTTGTGCCGGTAGCTGCCGTTCTTGCGCTGCTTCCATTCCTCGGCGAAGTAGACCGTCGGGATGTCTGCCTTTTCCAGTTCCAGCGGCATGTCGCGTGTAACGGGATAGGATTTCAGCTTGCGTCCAAACACCGGCAGGTCGGTGGCGATATAGGCATGTTTGTTGGTCAGGGTATACCATGTGTGCCGGCGGCGGTAAGGCCCCCAGAATACCGGCCCCAAGGCCAGCAGCAGGCCAACGGTAAAATGCAACAGGCCGAACATCCAGAAATAGCCGCCGGTTGCGGCAGCGCCAATCATCCAGAACAGGGCAAATCCGGCGAAAACACTGCCGAATGCCATTCTGGGAATATCGCGCGGGCCGATATGCACAGCTGTATCGGGATGCCCCTGCCAGAGGATTTTCTCGTCCTTTTCAAAGATTCCTTCCCAACCGGCAGGTATGGTCATGCCATCCCCCTGTCGCGTGCGGACAGAATGGCGTTTACGGTGCCTTCGGGGTCTGCCAGATACTTCAGCATGTATTTGTCGCCGTTATGGGTGATCACCTGCACGGCGGAAAACAGACTGCGCACGGTTTTGATACTGGCCAGCGGGATCGAGCGTTCCGAGGGACCGTAAAGACGTGTGTCGGTCAGGGTCCAGACCGCGTCCATTGCTTCCGAGGCCACATAGAACCAGCGGATGAAGATGGCGAATGCCGCCCCGACAATACCGGTCCAGGGGAAAGGGTTTCCGAGGGCCCACAGAGTGCCATACATGCTGATGGCCCCGATCAGGAACAGCACCACATGCTCGCGGTTATAGGCGCGCCGGTCGGCGTGGATGGTCATGATAATCTGTTCGTCCGTGGCGGTCTGGCTCACACCATTACCCCTTCTTGCCTGTCTCTGGCCCGTAAATTCCGTGCCAGCAAGTCCATTGCCGCCATGCGCACAGCAACCCCCATTTCCACCTGTTCCTGAATAACGGACCGGTTGATGTCATCGGCCAGCGTGCCGTCGATTTCCACACCGCGGTTCATCGGGCCGGGGTGCATCACGATAGCGTCCTCTTTGGCGTGGGACAGCTTGTCGGCGTCCAGCCCGAAGCGGTGGTAATATTCGCGGGACGAGGGGATGAATCCGCCGTCCATCCGCTCTTTTTGCAGGCGCAGCATCATCACCACGTCCACATCCTTCAGCCCCTCGCGCATGTCGTCGAACACCTCGACCCCGAATTCGGCAATGCCGGCGGGCATCAATGTGGGCGGGCCGATCAGCCGGATGCGGTTCTCCATCTTGCCCAGCAGCATGATGTTGCTGCGCGCCACGCGGGAATGGGCGATGTCGCCGCAAATGGCGATGCTCAGCCGGTGCAGCCGCCCCTTGGCGCGGCGGATCGTCAGCGCGTCCAGCAGGGCCTGGGTCGGGTGCTCATGGGTGCCGTCACCGGCGTTCAGAACCGCGCAATTCACCTTTTGCGCCAGCAGGTCCACAGCCCCCGAATGCGGGTGGCGCACCACCAGCAGATCGGGGTGCATGGCGTTCAGGGTCAGGGCGGTGTCAATCAGGGTTTCGCCCTTTTTGATGCTTGAGGCCTGCATCGCCATATTCATCACATCCGCCCCCAGCCGTTTGCCGGCTATTTCGAAAGACGCCTGCGTGCGGGTGGAATTTTCAAAGAACATGTTGATTTGCGTCAGGCCGGCCAAGGCATCGGAATGTTTCACCTGACGGCGATTCAGATCGACATACTGATCCGCCAAATCCAGAATTGCCGTTATTTCATGAGGCTTTAGATGCTCAATTCCAAGGAGGTGTCTGTGATCGAAACTCATATGCGGCTATCCTTGTTTTCCTGCTTATAGAAAAGCCGCGGGTTTGCGGCAAGGCATTTACCTTGGTGGCAATCGGGCCTACCTTGGGGCCCATGGATTCTGCAACGGAATATTTTGAGGCCAGGGCCGCGCTGGAGTGGCAGGTCGAACTGGGCGCGGACGAGGCGATCGGGGATGAACCGCTGAACCGCTACGAGTTGGTGAGCGAAGCGCCCAAGCCCAAACCCGCGCCTGTGGCCAAAGCGGCGGCGCCCGTTGCGGTCAAACCGGTCGAGGTGGATAGGGTCGCAGTGGCCAAGGCGGCGGCCGCAGCGGCGGCGGACCTGCCTGCATTGCGCGTGGCATTGGCGGCATTCGAGCATTGCGAGTTGAAGCGGGGCGCGCGAAACCTTGTGTTCTCGGATGGCAATCCGCAATCGCGGGTGATGATCATCGGCGAAGCGCCGGGCCGCGACGAGGATCGCGAGGGGCGTCCCTTCGTTGGCCGTGCGGGGCAGTTGCTGGACAAGATGCTGGCGGCGATTGGTCTGGACCGTGCCGGACCCGATCCGGCGTCCTCGGTCTATATCACCAATATCCTGCCGTGGCGCCCGCCACAAAACCGCGATCCATCACCCGAGGAAATCGCCATGCTGCGCCCGTTCGTGGAGCGGCATATCGAACTGGTATCGCCCGAGGTGATCGTATTGATGGGCAACAGTTCCTGTCTGGCGATGCTGGGCCGCAAGGGGATCACGCGGATGCGCGGTAACTGGGATACGGTGATGGGCTTGCCGGTGTTGCCGATGTTCCATCCGGCCTATCTGCTGCGCAGCCCCCATGCCAAACGCGAGGCCTGGGCGGATCTGCTGGCGCTAAAGGCGAAATTGGCAGAGGGATAATTTGCAATTCTTGATCTGGCGCATGACAAGCGATGGCAAAACTGGCTAATGAAACAATCCAAGAGGGCGGCTCATCAAGTCTGACGGCTTTCTTCGCGACAAACGAAGAGCGCCCGTTCAGGGAGCGATGAGTGCGCTACAGGAAAACGGGAAAAGTGAAACCATGTCGAACGAAAAAGAATTCATCCCCGTCCGTATCGCCGTTCTGACGGTCTCGGACACGCGCAAGATCGAGGACGATAAATCCGGCAAAACGCTGGTCGACCGGATCGAGGGGGCGGGCCATATCGTGGCCGACCGCAAAATCCTGCGGGACGAGCGGGAACAGATTGCCGACCAGTTGCGCGAATGGTGTGCAAACAAAGACGTGGATGTGGTGATCTCCACCGGCGGCACCGGCCTGACGGGCCGTGATGTAACCGTCGAGGCGCATAGGGATGTTTACGAAAAGGAAATGGATGCCTTTTCCACCCTGTTCACGATGATTTCATTCCCCAAGGTCGGCATGTCCGCCGTGCAATCCCGCGCCTGTGGCGGTGTGGCCAACGGCACCTATCTGTTTGCCTTGCCCGGCAGCCCCGGTGCCTGCAAGGACGCATGGGATGAAATCCTGTCGGTGCAACTGGATTACCGCCACGGCCCCTGTAATTTCGTCGAGATTTTCCCGCGGCTGGACGAACACAAGCGCCGGAAATAACAAATGTTAGGTTCGGAAAACCAAGGAGAATACGGCCATGATCCGTAACCTTTTCAAAGTTTTAGCTGTCGTAACAAGTGCCCTTTTACCCGTCGCCGGTCTGGCGGCAGATTGTGTCGAGGATGCGGGTGATACCGTGACACTGCGCTATAGGGGGCAACCGGTGCAGGCCGAAGTGATCGACTCATACACCGCGCTGATTGCGCCGCGTGATCTGACAAATTCAAGGGGCGTGCGCCTGAACGATGTTGCCGCTGTTTTACAGCAGGACCGTGCCAATGTGCACAAAACCGGCACGCTGGACAGTGACGGATATTTTTCGGACCAGTATGATGGCTACTTTACCTCGCTTAAACAGCGCAGCCAGTTTGGATCGGCACGGTATTATACCGCCTGTTACATGACAGAGGCCGACAATGCCGACCTGAAATCGGCCATTGTCAATGCGCAGGTTCAGGGTGTGCTTTGGGTTGTGGCATTTCGCCACCCGAAGGGCGGATTGGGGATTTACCTGTCCGAAGTGAACTGATCACCCCCTTCGCGGGTGTGGTAACTGCTGTTGATACTGCTTATATTGGGAACTGACCGCGATCCAGAGGGAAGTTCCAGATGCGATTCTTGCGACGCAGCCTTGTTGGCCTGTTCCTGCTGTCTTTGACAGTGGGGATGTTGGCATGGGCAGGCAATTCGGTTTATTCCGCCTTGCAGGATAAATGGGCACAGGAAAGCAAGGCGCAGCCACGGCGTGAACGGGTGTTCTCGGTGAATGTGCTAACCGCGACAGCGGGCGATGTGGTGCCGGAAATGACTGCCTTTGGCGAGGTCCGCAGCCAGCGGGTGCTGGATTTGCGCGCCACAGCGGCCGGCCGGATTGTGGAGCTGGCCGACGGCTTTGTCGAAGGCGGCACCGTGAAATCCGGTGATTTGCTGGTGCGGATCGATCCCGAAAACGCACGCTCCGCGCTGGAACGGGCCAAAGGCGATCTGGTCGAGGCCGAAGCCGAATTGCAAGAGGCCGACGCGGCACTGGTTCTGGCCCGTGACGAGGTTGCATCGGCCGAGGAACAGGCGCGGCTTCGCCTTCAGGCCCTGACCCGCCAAAAGAACCTGCGCGAACGCGGTGTTGGCACCGATGCGGCGGTCGAGGCCGCAGAACTGGCCGAGGCTGTGGCCCGTCAGGCCGTGCTGTCGCGGCGACAGGCCTTGCAACAGGCACAGGCCCGCCTGACCCGTGCCAAAACCCGACTTACCCGACAAAAGGTCAATCTGGCCGAGGCAAAGCGGCGCCTGGCCGATACCGAAATTTACGCCGGATTTGACGGCACGCTGGACAGTGTGACGGCCGTGCAGGGCGGGGTTGTGACCCTGAACGAAAGGCTGGCGCAACTGGTGGATCCGAACGCGCTGGAAGTGTCCTTCCGCCTGTCCACCAGCCAATATGCGCGGCTGCTGGATGAGGACGGCAAACTGATCAAGGCGCCGGTTTCGGTGATCCTGAAATCATCCGGTGCGGATATGGTGGCGCAAGGCCGCATCAGCCGCGAAAGCGCGGCGGTGGGCGAGGGGCTGACCGGTCGCTTGCTGTTTGCCACGCTGGACGCGGCACAGGGGTTCCGCCCCGGTGATTTTGTGACCGTGAAGGTCAGGGAACCTGTGTTGCGCGATGTGGTTATGTTGCCTGCATCGGCTGTGGATTCCGGCGGCAATGTGCTGTTGATCGGCGAAGGCGACCGGCTGGAGCAGGCCACGGTGACGGTTCTGCGCAAGCAGGGCGATGACGTGATTGTGCGCGGCCCCGAAATTGTCGGGCGCGATGTGGTGGCGGAACGATCGCCGCTGCTGGGTGCGGGGATCAAGGTCAAGGTGGTGCGTCCGGGTGAAACACAAGAGGATGCCGCGCTGCTGGAATTGTCCGAAGAACGCCGCGCCGCGCTGATTGCCTTTGTCAAAGGCAATGCCCAGATGCCCGAAGCCGCCAAAGCCAAGGTTCTGGCGCAACTGGCCAAGGACAAGGTGCCGGCGCAAACAGTGCAACGGATCGAAGCAAAGATGGGGGGCTAGGGCATGTCTGTCACTGGCACCTCAAAGGGAATCCTGTCCTATTTCACCCGCCACAATACGGCGGCCAACCTGCTGTTGGTGGTGTTGCTTGCGTTGGGCATCGCGGCACTGCCACGGATGCGGGCACAGTTTTTTCCCGATGTGGTGATCGACAAAGTGACCGTTAGCGTTGCCTGGCAGGGCGCGGGAGCCGAGGATGTGGATTCTGCCATTGTGCAGGTGCTGGAGCCGGTTTTGCTGTCGGTCGAGGGTGTGACCTCGTCAAACAGCACATCGCGCGAAGGTGTGGGGATTGTTGCCCTCGAATTTGAACCGGGCTGGGATATGGCCCGCGCCACGGACGAGGTGCAGGCGGCGGTGGATGCGGTGACCACCTTGCCCGATCAGGCGGATGATCCGAACGTGCGGCGCGGCGCGTGGCGCGATCGTGTGACCGATGTGGTGATCACCGGCCCTGTGGCTGTTGACCAGCTTGGGCGCTTTGCCGATGAATTTGTCACCCGTCTGTTCAATCAGGGGGTAACGCGGGCCACCATTCGCGGGGTCGCGTCGCCGGAAACGGTGGTCGAGGTCACCTCGGAATCGCTGATCCGCCACGATGTGACAATGGAGCAGATTTCCCGCGCGATTGCCGAAGAAGCCGCCGCCGATCCGGCGGGTGATGTGGCGGGCGCCAATGCACGGGTGCGCACCGGCGTGGCCAAACGCAGCGCCGACCAGATCGCGGCGATTGTATTGCGCAGCAATGCCGATGGCTCGGCCCTGACAGTGGGCGATGTGGCGCGGGTACTGGTGGCAGGCGTGGACCGTGACCGCGCCTATTTCGTTGGCGATGATCCGGCCATTTCGGTGCGGGTGGACCGCTCGGCGCGGGGCGATGCGATTGAAATTCAGGGCAAGGTCGAACAGGTCGCCGAAAAGATGCTGCTGACCCTGCCGCCCGAGGTCAGGATCGACCTGATCCGCACCCGCGCGGAAATGATTTCCAGCCGCCTGAATATCCTGCTGGAAAACGGGCTGATGGGGCTGGGGCTTGTGGTTTTGCTGCTGTTTTTGTTCCTGAACGCCCGCACGGCGTTTTGGGTTGCGGCGGGGATTCCGGCGTCGATGCTGGCGGCGATTGCGATGATGTATATGGCGGGGATCACCATCAACATGATTTCGCTGTTTGCGCTGATCATCACGCTGGGGATCGTGGTGGATGATGCCATTGTGGTTGGCGAACACGCCGATTTCAGGGCGCGGGAACTGGGCGAATCTCCGGTCGAGGCCGCCGAAAATGCCGCCCGACGCATGGCCGCACCGGTGTTTTCCTCTACCATCACCACGGTGATTGCGTTTTTCAGCCTGATTGTGGTGGGGGGCACGATGGGCAATCTGATTGCCGATATTCCCTTCACCGTGTCGGTGGTGCTGATTGCATCCCTGATCGAATGTTTCCTGATCCTGCCAAACCATATGTCGCATGCCCTGGCCCACACCAACAAAGACCACTGGTACGACCTGCCCAGCCGCATCTTCAACCGTGGTTTCGGCTGGGTGCGCGATGTGATTTTCCGCCAGTTTATGGCGCTGGTGATCTGGGCGCGCTATCCGGTGCTGGCAGGGATTGTGCTGCTGCTGTCGATCTATGTCGGTCATTTCATCCGGGGCGATGTGACATGGCGGTTCTTCAATGCGCCGGAACGCTCCTCGGTCACCGGCAATTTCGCGATGAGCGAAGGGGCCACCCGCGAAGACACGCTGGCCATGATGCGCGAGATGCAGCGCGCCACGAATGAACTGGCGGCGAAATACGAGCAGGATTACGGGCTGAACCCGCTGGATTATGTGGTGGCCGAAATCGGCGGCAACACCGGCCATCCGATTGCCAGTGCACGCAACAAGGACAAGATGCTGCTTGGCTCGATCGCGATCGAGCTGATCGACCCTGATCTGCGCCCCTATTCATCCTTCCAGTTTGTTGGCGATCTACAGGATGTGGTGCGCCAGCATCCGATGGCCGAAACCGTCAGTTTCCGTGGCTGGCGCTCCGGCCCGTCGGGGGATGCCCTGGCGGTGGATATATACGGCGCGGATGCCTCTACCCTCAAGGCGGCGGCCGAGGCGCTGAAAACCGCGCTTTCGCAATATGGCGAGGTCTCGGGGCTGGAAGATTCGCTGGCCTATGACAAGGCCGAACTGGTGCTGGATCTGACTCCGCAAGGGCAGGCGCTGGGTTTTACCATTGACGGGTTGGGGCGGGTGTTGCGCAACCGGTTGAACGGGATCGAAGCGGCGACCTATCCTGATGGTGCACGTTCGGCCGAAATCCGGGTCGAGCTGCCGGACGGGGAAAAGACCGCCGATTTTCTGGACCGGATGCAGTTGCGCACCAAGGCGGGGCAATATGTGCCGCTGTCTGACATTGTTTCAGTGACCAGCAAAACCGGCTTTTCCACCGTGCAGCGTGAAAACGGCATCCGGCTGGTTTCGGTGAATGGCGATATTTCCGAGGATGATCCGGCCCGTGCCGCCGAGATCATGAAAGAGCTGCGCGAGGTGATTATGCCCGATATCGCCAGCCGGTTCGGGATCGAGTGGAAAGCGGCGGGCCAGTCCGAAGACGAGCGCGAATTCCTGTCGGATGCGATGGTCGGGTTCGGCCTGTGCCTGATCGGGATATTCCTGACACTGGCGTGGATTTTCTCCAGCTGGACACGGCCGATGGTGGTGATGGCAATTATTCCCTTCGGATTTATCGGCACGATTTACGGCCATATGGCGTGGGATGTACCGCTGTCGATGTTCACGGTGGTGGGCATGATCGGCATGACGGGGATTATCATCAACGATTCCATTGTGTTGATTTCCACGGTCGATGAATACGCTCGTGAACGCGGGCTGGTGCCTGCGATTATTGATGCCACGGCCGACCGTTTGCGGCCGGTGCTGTTGACCACATTGACCACGGTTCTGGGGCTGGCGCCCTTGTTGTTCGAGAAATCCTCGCAGGCGCAGTTCCTGAAGCCGACGGTGATCACGCTGGTTTACGGGCTGGGCTTCGGATTGGTGCTGGTGTTGTTGCTGGTGCCGGCACTGCTGGCGATGCAGCAGGATTTCGGGCGCCAGTTGCGGGCACTGCGCCGGTCTGTGCGCCTGATCGGGCGGCGCGGTGTCGGTGTTGCACTGGCAATGGGCACCGTAGCACTGGCGATGGCGGGGCTGTTCGCGGCGACGTTGGGATCGGTGATGTGGAGCGGAGCCTTGCCGCAAGCGCTGGCATTGGGCAGCGGATCAATGGCTGAAGCCTTCGGGCTGTTCGTCGCCGGATCAGCCGCGCTGGTGGTGCTGGCCTATGTGCTGGGCATTGTGGCGTTCGGATTGCGGCGGCGCGTGCGCTAACCCGTGCAGCCCTGAATATCTACAGCGCGTTTTGAACCCATCACGGTGATCCTGATTTTCGAGCGGTCCAGCATGAAAGGCGCGTTGGAGGGCGGCACCATTTCGGTAATCGCGGTCAGGGTGTTGCCATTGCGTTTGCTGCTGGCCTCGGCCACCCAGATGTTTTGATCCGGTGCTTCGATCACTGTTACCTCGTCAGCACCCGTTGAGGGCATGGTGATGGTGGCGGTCACGCGCAGCCCGTCTGAAATGGGTTCAATCAAACAGACCACCTTGCGCACGCCGGCTTTGCTGGCGGGCATGGGTTGTTTGGCCAAGGCGGCGCGTATGACCGGATCGGCTTTGGTTACAGTCGCGGGCAAGGCGGCGCTGAAATTTGTGCTGAAGGGCACGCAGATGTCATTACAGACCCCCAGATCGACACGACCTTTCAGGGTCAGCGTCTGGCCCGCTTTGCCGGGGGTGAATTCGACCGGAACGATCACTTCGTTATGATAAACAATGGTGCGCATGCCGTTTGTGGTTGTAACCTCGGGGCGAGGCCAGTGGAATTGCACGCTGCGGATGTTGCTGGACCCCGACCAGTCGAATTGCGGCGGAATACCGCCATCGCCGGGCGCACGCCAATAGGTTTTCCAGCCCGGTTTCAGCCGGATTTTCAGGGCGGCCATATGGGTGCCCGACGCGGTGCGCCAGCCGGGCAGAACCGTCAGTTTCAGCACGTCTTTGGGCACACCGCCGGATTGGGCGGTGGCAAGGACGGGGATGGCCAGCAAAAGGGCGCACAGCATAAGGATTCGTTTTATCATATGGCGAACATAGGTATGATTTTCGCCAAGGGAAGTCACAATCGGGCGAGGGGTATTGTTATCGCCCCTTGCACATGTGTCTGCGCTGCCCCATTTTGAGAGTATGGATATGCCTGAAAATACCGTGAACCTGTGCGGCAAGCTGTTGATTGCCATGCCCGGAATGGGCGATCCGCGTTTTGAAAAAAGCGTGATCTATATGTGCGCCCATTCGGATGATGGCGCGATGGGGCTGATCATCAACAAACCGACGCCCGAGGTGACATTCCCGAAATTGCTGGAACAATTGTCGATTGACGGGGCAAAGGATGCGCCGGACACGCGGATATATTTTGGCGGGCCGGTCGAATTGGGGCGCGGGTTTGTGCTGCATTCCGGTAAATACCATCTGGATGATCTGACCCTGACGGTGGACGACCGGTTCGGCATGACCGCCACGCGCGATGTGCTGATGGATATGGTGGCGGGCAAGGGGCCTGACAAGGCGCTTCTGGCGCTGGGCTATTCCGGTTGGGGCGCCGGGCAGCTTGAGGATGAATTGCAGCAAAACGGCTGGCTGACCTGTGATGCGACGCCCGAGGTGGTGTTCGATGTGCCGGACGGGGACAAATGGGTGGCAGCGTTGAAGTTGCTGGGGATTGATCCGTTCATGCTGTCGGCAACAGCGGGGCGGGCGTAGAGCAAACCCAATCCAATTGAATTCACCACACAACCCGAACACATTTGCAGGTGCAAACGCTGCCTCGGGTTGCGCGGTAAATACACGAATCTGAATAGACTGGATGCGCCCTAGCTGAAATCCTGCAAAGATTTCAGGACGTTTTCTTTGAAAGAAAACGGGGCGTGGTGTGTGGATTGCAAGACCGGTATGGCTGTCGAGGGCGGATGCCTCCGGCGGAGGTATTTCCGGCAAGAAGAAGTCAGGGTCGCGGTGCTGCGGCGCGTTTCAGGCGGTCGTTGATAGCGATGCCAAGGCCCTTGTCCGGGATCGGAGCCACCGCGATAGGTGCGCCTTTTGCGTCAAGCGCATGTAGGTGGGTGAACAGGTTGGCGGCGGCCTCGACCAGATCGCCTGTGGGCGAGAGGTTCAGGTCGGCCTGATCATCCGGTCCGAAGCCCAGCTTCAATTCCCCCGCTTTTTTGGATTCCGCATTCAGCCGCAAAGGCGCAGTCGGGGCGTAATGCGAGGAGAGTTGGCCGGGGGCGTTGGGGGTTTCGTTCGGTTGATGTGTTAACAGAGGGGCACCAAGGCAGGCCTCGATTGCCTCGACCGGCAAGCCGCCGGGGCGCAACAGGACGGGGGCGGGGTCAAAACCGATAATCGTGCTTTCAAGGCCGACCGCGCAGGGTCCGGCATCAAGAATGGCATCGATTTTGCCCGACAGGCCATCGGCCACATGTCGGGCTGTGGTCGGGCTGATTTTGCCCGACGGATTGGCCGAGGGTGCCGCGACGGGGCCGCCGAATGCGGCCAGCAACCGCTGTGCGGTTTTGCTGTCGGGCAGGCGCAGGCCGATGGTGGGCAGGCCGGCGGTGACCAGCGGGGACAGGCCCGCCTTGGGGCGCAGGGGCAGAACCAAGGTAAGCGGGCCGGGCCAAAAAGCGCTGGCAAGGCGCAGGGCGGCGTCATCGAACATCGCAATCCCCTGCGCCATTTCCAGCGTGGCCACATGCACAATCAGCGGGTTGAACGAGGGCCGCCCCTTGGCCTGAAAAATCCGCGCCACCGCCTGCCCGTTACGCGCATCCGCACCCAGCCCGTAAACCGTTTCCGTCGGAAAGGCGACAAGCCCGCCGTCACGCAGTATATCAGCGGCGCGTTTCAGACCGGTTTCATCGGTCGTAAGCATTTGGGTTTCGGTCTGTTCCACGGTCTGACGCTGCGTTCCGGTTGATAGGTGGGCAACTTTGGTTAGGTTGCCTGCATTACTGCTGACATATCCAAGCCGTTTCTAAAAGGAAAGCCCATGCCCTACCGCGCCCCCGTTTCGGATTTCCGGTTTCTGTTTGACCATGTGGTCGGTCTGGACCAGGTGGCCGCGACCGATCTGTTTGCCGAGGCAACACCGGATATGGTCGAGGCCATCCTGAACGAGGCCGGCAGACTGAGCAGCGAGGTGTTGGACCCGTTGCAGCGCGCCGGTGATCTGAATCCCGCCGTTTTGGAAAATGGCAAGGTGCGGTGCAGCCCCGGTTTTGCCGAAGGGTACCGCGCGATTGCCGAAGGTGGCTGGATCGGCATTTCCGCGCGACCCGAAAGCGGTGGCATGGGCCTGCCGATGGCTGTCACCACAGCGGTGAATGAGATGATGGCGGGGGCCTGTCTGGCAATGCAGTTGAACCCGCTGATGTCGCAGGGCCAGATCGAGGCGCTGGAGCATCACGCCAGTGACGAAATCAAGGCGCTGTATTTGCCCAAACTGATCAGCGGCGAATGGCACGGCACGATGAACCTGACCGAACCGCAGGCCGGCTCGGACGTGGGTGCATTGCGCAGCAAGGCAGTGCCGAACGGCGATGGCACCTATGCAATCACCGGCACCAAGATATTCATCAGCTGGGCCGATACGGATTTCATCGCCAACACCTGTCATCTTGTGCTGGCGCGTTTGCCCGATGGCGTGCGCGGGACCAAGGGCATCAGCCTGTTCATGGTGCCTAAACTGATCCCCGATGAAAACGGAAACCCCGGTCAGGCCAACAACCTGAAGGTGGTCTCGCTGGAGCACAAGATGGGCCTGCATGCCAGCCCCACCGCCGTGATGGAATACGAGGGCGCGACCGGCTGGCTGGTGGGTGAACCGCATCAGGGTATGAAGGCGATGTTCACCATGATGAACAACGCCCGTCTGGGGGTTGGGGTTCAGGGGCTGGGTGCGGCCGAAGGGGCGTATCAGCACGCGCTGGCCTATGCGCTGGAGCGCAAGCAGGGGCGCACGCCGTTGGGCGATGGCACGATTGCGGATCACGCCGATGTGCGCCGGATGTTGCTGACGATGAAGTCGGAAATCCATGCGGCCCGTGCGATCACACTGGCCTGCGGGGTGGCGATCGATATGGCCAATGCAACCGCTCAGGCCGACTGGAAAACCCGCGCGGCGTTCCTGACGCCAATCGCCAAGGCCTATGGCACCGACACCGGCACGAAGGTGGCCAATCTGGGCCTGCAGGTACATGGCGGCATGGGCTATATCGAGGAAACCGGCGCGGCCCAATATGTCCGCGACGTGCGGGTGACCGAGATTTACGAGGGCACAAACGGCATCCAGTCGATGGATCTGGTGGCGCGTAAGATGGTGGATGGCGGCGAGATGGCCTTTCGCCTGATCGACGAGATCGAAGGCGCCGCCGAAGCCGTGCGCGGGGATTTTCCCGATATGGCCGGTGCGGTCTGGGATGCCGCCGAAACCCTGCGCGAGGCCACCGAATGGCTGGTGTCGCAGGACGATATGAATGAACGCTTTGCCGGTGCCGTGCCCTATCAAAAGGCCTTTGCCCGCGTGCTGGGGGCGCATTTCCACCTGAAATCGGCAGTGGCCGAAGGTGGCGCAGGCCCACGCAGCGAATTGGCGCGGTTTTATATCTCCCGTTTGCTGCCTGAACACGCGGCCATGTTGATCCATGCCAAAGCCGGCGCCAAGGGCTTGTATAGCATTTCGGTTGATGATCTATCGGCCTGATGGATCACCCGATAGCCAGCATTCGCTACCCGTATGAAACCCCGCCCGCCGAGGGCGAAGCGATCACCGTTGCCCAAGGTGTGCTGTGGATGCGCCTGCCGCTGCCGATGGCGCTGGACCATGTGAACATCTATGCGCTGGATGACGGCGATGGTTGGACCATCATCGACACCGGCTTTGACACTGGTCGTAGCCGCGCGATCTGGCAAAAGCTGCTGGACGGGCCGCTGGCGGGCAAACCCGTCACCCGTGTGATTGCCACCCACCACCACCCCGATCATGTCGGGCTGGCGGGCTGGTTTCAGGCCGAACATGGCGCGGAACTGTGGACAACCCGCACCGCGTGGCTGTTTTCGCGGATGCTGACGCTGGACGTGCAGGACCGGCCCACGCCGGAAACGCTGGCGTTTTGGCGCTCGGGCGGAATGGACGCGGCGATCTATGACAAACGCGCCAGTGAGCGCCCCTTCAATTTCGCCGATGTGGTCGCGCCGATGCCGCTGGGATTCAAGCGGATCAAACAGGATGATGTGATCTGCATTGGCGGTCGGGACTGGGACGTGCATATCGGCAACGGCCATGCGCCCGAACACGCGACGTTCTGGAGTCGGGACGACAACCTTGTGCTGGGGGGCGATCAACTGCTGCCCTCGATTTCCCCCAATATCGGCGTTTACGCCACCGAACCCGATGCCGACCCCGTGGCCGACTGGCTGGAAAGCTGCGAACGGCTGACCCCACTGGCGCGCGAGGATCAACTGGTTCTGGGCGGTCACAAGCTGCCGTTCATCGGTCTGCCCACCCGCCTGCGCCAGTTGATTGAAAACCACCACGGATGTTTGAAACGGCTGGCGGAACACCTGCAAACCCCGCGCGTGGCCTCGGACTGTTTTACGCCGCTGTTCAAGCGAAAAATCGGCGAAGATGTCTATGGCCTTGCCTTGGTCGAGGCGATGGCCCACCTTAACCATATGCTTGCCATCGGGCAGGCACAGCGGGAAATGCGCGAGGATGGCGCGTGGTTGTGGTCATTGAAAGGGTAGGGAATGGCAAAGAAACCTTGGGATAAATCCTGTTCCGAGCCGCGCGCCCATGTGGTGCATCTGGACCCTGACGCGCCCGAAACGGCAGAAAACAAACCGCTGCCTGATGGCATTTCGGGCAAATCAATCGAGGACAAAAGCCCCGCCGAATGGGCCTATGAACGGCTGGTGATTTATATCCAGAATTTCGAGGAACAACTGGACAATGAACACGAAGTCGCGGTGGGGTTTGTCGGCGGCGATGCCGGAGTGTTGCGGATTGAAGGCTTGGGATTTTTCGACCCCGATATCGTGACGTTTTACGGACAGGACAGCGCCGGCACGAAAACCCAGTTGATCCAGCATGTCACGCAGCTAAGCGTGATGTTGCGCGCGGTCCCCAAAGTGGCGGATGCGGCGGAACCCAACAGGATCGGCTTCCGGCTGGTGGCGGATCTGAAGGCGGAATAGTCCCGATTTTCACCGCGTGACAGATGCAAAAAAATCGTTTATTCCGGTTGGGCGAACTGGAGAAAAGGAAACGGAATATGTCTGAATTTAAACGTGGAACAATGGATACAACCGAGCAGGAAAAAACCTTTCACGGGTTTTTGAAATTTGCCGGTTACGGGTTGCTGGGCGCGTTGGTGTTTTTGTTTTTTCTGGGATTGCTACGGGGCTAACCTATTTTCAGGGTGACGGGGTGACGAATGCGTAGATTATTGCTGGGCCTTTTGCTGCCCCTGCTTCTGGCCGCTTGTGGCGCGGCCGAGCCGAAATGGGCGCCTGACGCGGATGTGGCGCGGGTGCGCTACCATCACAACGGCCCGCCTTCGATCACCCTGTTCACAGTGATTTCCAACCGCACCGGAAGTGGTGCGCATGCGGGTCTGATGATCAATGGTTCGCAAAGGGTGCTGTTTGATCCGGCCGGCACATGGTGGAGCCCCAGCATCCCCGAGCGCAACGATGTGCATTATGGTATCACGCCACGGGTTCTAAGCTATTACATTGATTACCACACCCGCGAAACCTATCACACGGTGATGCAAACGGTTGAAGTGTCGCCCGAGGTGGCGGAAATGGCGATCCGCGCGGTCGAAGCACATGGTGCTGCGCCCAAGGCCTATTGCACCAAAAGCATCACGCAGGTATTGCGCACCTTGCCGGGGTTTGAAAGCATCAAAGAGACGTTCTATCCGAAGAAAGCCATGCGGGAATTCAGTCAGATTCCCGGCGTTGTCGAACATACGGTCTATGATGATGACGAGGATGATAATTCGGGGCTGTTGAAGGAACAGCAGAAGAACCGGTATTAGAGCGGGGGTTACCCCGCCATCACCTGCAACATTACGAACAGCGTTGCGCCGCCGCCGAAGATTGCCAGCAACAGGTTTTTGAACATCACCCCCAACAGCACGGTAACTGCCGCCGCCATCAGGCGCGGCAGATCGGGGTTGCCGCCTGTGGCCTCGGGCCACAGCACCAGCGGGGCGACCAGACCGGGCAGCACGGCAACCGGTGTATAGCGCAGGTGGCGCAGCACCCAAGGGGGCAGGTCGCGATCCCCGATCAGCCCGATAAACGAAAACCGGATCAGAAAGGTGCCAATCGCCACCAATACGATCACGGTCCAGATTTGCACATCGCTCATACTCATGCCCGCCGCCTTTCCACCATCAGTTCCACCTGCGCGCCGACCATCATCGCCACCAGCGCCGCCACCATCAGCCCCAGATTATAGGGCAGAAACGCCAGCACCAGCGTCAGCAGAACCGAGGTGAACGCCGCCGCCACATGTGCCGCGGTTTTCAGCATCGGCCCGACCAGCGCCAGAAAGGTGATCGGCACCGCGAAATCCAGTGCATAGTCCTGCGGGATGCGGTTGCCCAGCAAGGCCCCCACCAATGTGCCGCCATACCACAGCGGCATGTTCAGCATCATGGTGCCAAAGAAATAGGCCACACGGGCGGAAGGCGTCAGATCGGGTTCCGTTTCGTATTTCAGCAACCCCTGCGCATAGCTTTGATCGACCAGCATATAGGACATGAACGCCCGCTGCCAGAACGGCACGCCACGCAGATAAGGCGCGATCGAGGCCGAATACATTGCCATCCGCAGGTTCACCGCCAGTGCCGTGGCAACGATGATCAGCACCGGCGCGTTGTCGGCCATCAGTTGCACGGCGGCGAACTGGGCCGCGCCGGCAATCACCGCCACGCTAAAGCCGAAGGTTTGCAAAGGCGAAAGGCCCGCTTCGGTTGCGACCACGCCGAACAGCATCGCGAAAGGGGCCACCACCACGATAAAGGGCAGGCTGTCGCGGATACCTTGCAGAAAGGCGCGTTTTGTGGTGGTCATTTCCGTTCCGATCAGTAATCTTGTTTTCCGCAGTAGGGCGTTTTCGGGGGTTATGCAAATGGCGAACAACGATCATCTGGCGGAATATCTGATCGCGCCCGATCCCGGAGCCGCGCGGCTGACCCGTGCGGTGCCGGCGGTGGACCATCTGGGTCAGAGCCAGGAGGTGCGCGTGATCGAGGAACGCCCGCTGACCATTTTCCTGAACAAACGCGAGATCGTCACGGCCATGACCATCGGCGACTATCCCGAATATCTGGCGCTGGGATTTCTGCGCAATCAGGGAATGCTGGCGGAGGACGAGGAAATCACCGGCGTCGATTTCGACGAGGAGCTGGAAACCGTTGTCGTGCGCACTGCTGTTGAAACCGATTACGAGGATAAACTGGCCCGCAAGACCCGCACCTCGGGCTGTGCCGTGGGCACTGTGTTTGGCGACATGATGGAGGGGCTGGCGGGGGTGAAACTGCCCGATGCGGAACTGCGCACATCCTGGCTCTATGCCCTGTCGGACAAGATCAACCGCACACCAAGCCTGTATCTGACCGCCGGCGCGCTGCACGGCACGGTGCTGTGTCAGCGTGACCGCCCGTTGGTCTATATGGAGGACGTGGGGCGCCATAACGCGGTGGACAAGGCGGCAGGCTGGATGCTGTCCAATAACGCTACGGCGGCGGACAAGATTCTGTATACCACGGGCCGGTTGACCAGCGAGATGGTGATCAAAACCGCGATGATGGGAATACCGGTTCTGGCCTCGCGTTCGGGCTTTACCGCCTGGGGGGTGGAAATTGCCAATCAGGTCGGCTTGACGCTGATCGGGCGGATGCGCGGGCGGCGGTTCCAGTGCCTTGCGGGGGCCGAACGGCTGGTGCGCGATGCTGACCCCTCATTGGTGCCGGACGAGGACAAGAAACATCGTCGCAAGGGGGCGTATCAGGGATGAAGGCTCCTTTAGGTGTGATACTGGCAGGCGGTTTGGCGCGGCGCATGGGCGGTGGCGACAAGGGCATGCTGATGCTGGGTGGCCAAAGCCTGCTGTCGCGGGTGATTGAACGGCTGGAGCCGCAAGTGGCGGGTCTGGCGATCAATGCCAATGGTGATGCGGGGCGGTTCGCTGAATACGGTCTGCCGGTGGTGGCCGACAGTATCGAAGGCTTCGCGGGGCCTTTGGCGGGGGTTCTGGCCGGTCTGGACTGGGCGGCAGAGCAGGGGGCGGACCATATCGTCACCGCCGCCGCCGACACACCGTTTTTCCCCGCCGATCTGGTGCCACGCCTGCAACTGGCCGCCGAAACCGAAGGTGTGCCGATCGCACTGGCTGCCACCCCGCACCCCAAACGCGGGATGTTGCGCCAGCCGACCTTCGGCCTGTGGCCGGTTGCCCTGCGCGATGATCTGCGGGCTGCGCTGACCGACGGGGTGCGCAAGATCGTGCAATGGACCGACAGCCAGGGTGCGGCATTAGCGCCGTTTGCGGTGCAGGGGTTCGATCCTTTCTTTAACGTCAACACGCCCGAGGATATGACACGGGCAGAAGAATTGCTGACAGGGGAAAAGGCATGAGGGTTTTCGGGGTCGTTGGCTGGAAGAATTCGGGCAAAACCGGACTGATGGAACGGCTGGTGGCCGAGATCACGTCGCGCGGGTTCACCGTGGCCACACTGAAACACGCGCACCACAGTTTTGATGTCGATCATCAGGGCAAAGACAGCTATCGCCACCGCGAGGCGGGCGCGACCGAGGTGCTGTTGGCCTCGCGTCAGCGCTGGGCTTTGATGCATGAATTGCGCGGTCAGGATGAACCGACGCTGGAGCAATTGCTGGCGCATCTGTCGCCCAATGATCTGGTGCTGATCGAGGGCTACAAGCGCGATGATCACCCCAAGATCGAGGCCAACCGCAAGGCTACGGGTCAACCGTTATTGGCGCTTGAGGATGAAACCGTGCGTGCGGTGGCCAGCGATAACGGGCCGCAAGAGGTGCCGGTGCCGGTGTTTGATCTGGACGATACGGTGGCGATTGCCGAGTTTATTTTGCAGGAAACGGGGCTGGTGGCCAAATCTGCCGAAAACACGCCCGACATCGCCGCGCCGGTGATGAAGGACGACTGTTTCGCCCTGCCGCCCGGTGTGGAGTGGATGCCGGTGGATGACGCGCTGGCACATCTGAAATCCCGTCTGGGGCCGGTTGTCGGCACCGAGGAAATCGCCGTGCCTGATGCCGCTGGCAGTGTGCTGGCGGTGGACCAGATGGCGCTGCGCTCGAACCCGCCCGGGGCCAATTCGGCGGTGGATGGATACGGTTTTGCCCATGCCGGTATCGCAGACGGCCCGCAGGTTCTGCCATTGGTGGATGGCCGCGCGGCCGCCGGAGAGCCGTTTGAAGGCGTGGTGCCAGCGGGCCATGCCATCCGCATCCTGACCGGCGCCCTGATCCCCGAAGGGGTCGATACCGTGGTGATGCAAGAGGACGTGAACGTGCAGGACGGGCATGTCGCTTTTCAGGGACCAGTCAAGCCCAACGCCAACACCCGCAAGGCGGGCGAGGATGTTAAGGCGGGGCAATTGGCCCTGCCTGCCGGTCACAGGTTGCGCAGCCCCGATCTGGCCCTGCTGACCGGTCTGGGTGTGGCCAAAGTGACGGTCTATAAACGCCTGCGGGTCGGGGTTCTGTCCACGGGGGATGAAATCGTGCCCGCCGATGGCGGTGCTTCGCCCAAGGGCAAAACCTATGACGCCAACCGCCCGATGCTGTTGGCGCTGGCAACCGACTGGGGGCATGAAGCCGTTGATCTGGGCCATGTGAACGATGACCGCGCGCTGTTGAAATCCTGTCTGGATAGCGCCCACGAAAAGGTGGATGTGATCCTTACCTCGGGCGGGGCCTCGGCGGGGGACGAGGACCACGTTTCCGCCCTGTTGAAAGAAGAAGGCGCGCTTGAGGCGTGGCGCATTGCGTTAAAACCGGGCCGGCCCTTGGCGCTGGGCATGTGGCACGGGGTGCCGGTGTTCGGCCTGCCGGGCAACCCTGTCGCGGCCTTTGTCACCGCAGCTATTTTCGCACGCCCTTCCCTGTCGGCGCTATCCGGTGCAGGCTGGATCACGCCGCAAGCGTTCATGGTGCCTGCCGCCTTCAGCAAATCCAAAAAGCCGGGCCGGCGCGAATACCTGCGGGCGCGGGTGGGCGCGGACGGACGGGTCGAGATGTTCAAATCTGAAGGCTCGGGCCGGATTTCGGGGCTGGCATGGGCCAATGGTCTGGTGGAATTGCCCGATGGCGCGCTGACCGTGAACGAAGGCGACATGGTGCGCTTTTTGCCATACGGCAGCCTTGGTATTGCCGATTAACCTGAACGGGGCTTGCCCCGTCCAACATCCGGCGGCTATGGTTTCCTGTGGCTAAGAAAACAGTAAAAAAGAAACCCGCGGCCAAGAAAAAGCCGAAGAAGGATGCGCCCGAGAAAAAGCGGCGTTTTCGCCCGTTTCGATGGGTGATGAAATGGGCGTTTCGCGCCGGTCTGGTGTTTGCCGCGTTAACGTTTCTGGCCGTGGTTTTTTATGCCTTTGTGAACCCGCCAACCACCCCCTACATCTGGTCCGAAGCCCGCCGTCTGGACGGGGTGGACCGCATGTGGGTGCCGATCGAGGAAATCGCGCCTGTTATGGCGCGCTCGGTCGTGGCGGCCGAAGATGCGAATTTCTGTAACCACTGGGGCTTTGACATGGCGGCGATCCGTGCGGCGATTGATTCCGGCGGCAACCGTGGCGCATCAACCATCAGCCAGCAGGTGGTGAAAAACACCTACCTGTGGCAGGGCCGAAGCTGGACCCGCAAGGCGCTCGAAGCCTTGATGACTCCGCTGGTCGAGGCAATCTGGACCAAGCGCCGGATACTCGAGGTATACCTGAACGTGGCCGAGTTTGACGAAGGCGTATTCGGGGTGGAGGCGGCGGCGCGGCATTACTTTGGCGTTGGCCCCGAAGACCTGACCCCGACACAGGCCGCGCGTCTTGCCGCTGTGCTGCCCAACCCCAAGGGGCGCTCGGCGTCTAAACCCACCTCTTTTATCCGCAAACGCACCCGCGCGATCATCAGCGGGGCGGCGACCATCCGCGCGGATGGGCGTTCGGCCTGTTTCGAAGGTTGATATGCGGGGCCAATCACGGCTAATACAAAAGAAAAAACCGAGTGGTATTTGCAATGAACCGACTTTTCCACGTCCCGCTGTCCCCCTATTGCCGCAAGGTGCGCCTGTCCTTGGCGGAAAAGAAGATCGAGGTCGAACTGGTCGAGGAGAAATACTGGGAGCAAGACCCGGATTTCCTGCGTCGCAATCCGGCGGGCAAGGTGCCGGTGCTGAAAATGGACGGCATGACAATGGCCGAATCCGCCCCGATTTGCGAATATCTGGAAGAGGCATACCCCGAACCTTCCCTGCTGCCCAAAGACCCCAAACAGCGTTACGAGGTGCGGCGTCTGGTCAGCTGGTTTGACGATAAATTCCACCACGAGGTCACCGCCAATCTGCTGTATGAGCGGGTGAACAAAAAGGTGATGGGGCAGGGGTATCCGGACAGCAAGAACATCAAGGCCGGTGCGAAAAAGATCAAATTCCATCTGGATTATATGGGCTGGTTGCTGGATCAGCGCCGCTGGCTGGCAGGCGGGCAAATGACGCTGGCCGATTTCGCCGCCGCCGCGCATCTGTCGTCACTGGATTACATTTCGGATGTGGACTGGAACCGAAACGCAAACGTGCGCGAATGGTATGCCAAGATCAAATCACGCCCCGCGTTCCGGTCCATTCTGGCCGATCAGGTGCCGGGTTTCCCGCCGCCTGCCCATTATGCGGATCTGGATTTTTGACGGCGGGCCTAAAGGCGCGGCTGGTTGATTTCGCCCTGAGGGAAGGGTTTTCCAAGGCAGGCATCTGCCGCCCGTGGGACGTGCCGCAAATTGCCGAGCGCCTGAAAACCTATGTCAAGGAAGGGCGCCACGGCCAGATGCGCTGGATGGCCGAGCGGATGAACTGGCGCGGTGATCCGGCGGAACTGTGGCCCGAGGCGAAATCGGTGATCATGCTGGCCGAAGCCTATACGCCGGACCACGACCCGATGCAGGTGGTCGGGATGCCGGACAGGGGGGCGATTTCGGTTTATGCGCAGAACCGCGACTACCACGATATTGTCAAGAAACGGCTGAAACGGGTCGGGCGCTGGTTGCTGGAACAGGAACCCGAGGCACAGATCAAGGTGTTCGTCGATACAGCCCCGGTGATGGAAAAACCGCTGGCGGCGGCGGCGGGGCTGGGCTGGCAGGGCAAGCACACCAATCTGGTCGGGCGCGATCTGGGAAGCTGGTTCTTTCTGGGGTCGATCTTTACTACCATTGAGCTGCCCGTTGACGGGCGGGCCAGCGAGACCTGCGGCAGTTGCACCGCCTGTCTGGATGCCTGCCCCACCGATGCGTTTCCCGCGCCCTACCAACTGGATGCGCGGCGCTGCATATCCTATCTGACGATCGAACACTGGGGACCGGTGGACGAGGAATTTCGCGCCGCACTGGGCAACCGCATCTATGGCTGCGACGATTGCCTTGCCGCTTGCCCGTGGAATAAATTCGCCGCCGAGGCCCGCGAGATGCGCTATGTCGCCCGCGACGAACTGCTGGCGCCAAAGCTGGCGGAACTGGCGGTGCTGGACGATACCGCCTTTCGTGAAAAATTTTCCGGCAGTCCGGTCAAGCGGATGAAACGGGCGCGCTTTGTGCGCAATGTTCTGTATGCGATCGGCAATTCCGGTGATCCCACCCTGCGCCAGGTCGCGGCGGGGCTGGTGAATGACGATGAAGAAATGGTTGCCGACGCTGCCCGCTGGGCCGTTGCGCGGCTATCGGCATGAGGCCCGCCCGCGGCATATTGCTGATCGTGCTGGCGGTGACGGTGTTTTCCGTGATGTCCGCTTTTGTCAAAGCCGCCGGACGGGTGCCCGCCGGCGAGGCTGTGTTTTTCCGGTCTGCCTGCGCGCTGCCGATCATCCTGATCTGGCTGGCGATGCGCGGGGATCTGAGGCACGGGCTGCATACACAAAACTATCGTGGCCATATCTACCGCAGCGTGGCGGGGACGCTAGCCATGGGGCTGGGCTTTGCCGGTCTGAAATTCCTGCCCCTGCCCGAGGTCACGGCCCTGCGTTTCATCACCCCGATTATGATCGTGATATTTGCGGCCATCCTGCTGGGCGAACGCATCCGCATGGTGCGTCTGGCGGCAGTTTTGGCGGGTCTGGTCGGGGTGCTGATCATCCTGTGGCCGCGCTTTGATGCCGGCTTTGCCGGTGCGGGGCAGCGGGAATTGATCGGGGCGGGGATGGTGCTGGCCTCGGCCGGATTTGCCGCCTTTGCACAGATCGCTATCAAACGCATGGCCGGGGTCGAGAAAACCGCGGCCATCGTGTTTTTCTTCTCGATGACGTCGATGGTTCTGTCGCTGTTTTCGCTGCCCTTTGGCTGGGTCTGGCCGGTGGGGATGGAATGGTTTTACCTGATCGGCGCGGGCGTGGTTGGCGGGATCGGGCAGATATTGCTGACCAGCAGCTACCGCTTTTCCGATGCGGGCACGCTGGCACCCTTTACCTATGTATCAATGATCTGGTCTCTGCTGATCGGCTATTTCGCCTTTGGCGAGGTGCCCACATGGGCGATGCTGGCCGGTGCTGCGCTGATCATCCTGTCGGGCGTGGCCATTGTGCTGCGCGAACGGCAACTGGGTATTGCGCGCACCGCCACGCGCAATGTCACCAAGCCGCGCTAAAGCATGTCGCGCCAAATCGAATTCATCCGGCAAGGCGAACGCACCTGCGTTGCAGGCGCTGCCTCGCCCTGCCGGATGAATGCCTGATACCGATCAGACGCGACACGCCCTAGACGGTTTTTCTGATCATGGCGATGTAAAACCCGTCCATGCCGCCCGTGTCTGCCCAGTAATCGGGGCGCAGGCGCAGGCCACCTTCGGGGGTGGTCCATGCCGGATCAAGCCCCGCAAGGGTGATCGGCTCGACCGTAATGTCGTCATGGCGCTTCAAGGCATCCTCGATCTGGATTTCGCCCTCGTCCGGCAGCAGCGAACAGGTGCAAAATACCAGCCGCCCGCCCGGTTTTAGTTGACTAAGGGCGTGGTCAATCATCCGTTCCTGCAAGGCAAACAATGTAGGGAAATCCGCCCCATCCTTGGCGTGGGGCAAATCGGGGTGCCGGCGAATTGTGCCCGTCGCGGTGCAGGGCGCATCCAGCAGGATCGCGTCAAACAGCGCCTCGCGCCACTCAAGCGCATCCACGACCCGCAGGGTTGCATCCAGCCCCGTGCGCTCCAGATTCTCGCGCACCCGCACCATCCGCTTTTTGGAGACATCAATCGCCACCACATCGGCCCCCGTCATGGCCAGTTGCATGGTTTTGCCCCCCGGTGCGGCGCACATGTCCAGCACGCGTTCACCCGCCTGTGCATTCAAAACCTTGGCTGGGATCGCGGCGGCGGCGTCTTGCACCCACCAGTCGCCCGCCTCATATCCGGCAAGGGCCGAGACCTGACCCGCCCCCAGCACACGCACCGATCCGGTCGGCAACACCGTGCCGCCAACTGCCTTGGCCAACGGTGCCGGGTCCCCTTTGGGGGTCAAATCCAGTGGTGCGCCGTTGGCAAAGCTGGCCTCCATCGCCTCGACTGTTTTCTTGCCGTAATCCGCCACCAATGGTTTGCGCAGCCACTTTGGCAGGCGCGGTTCCGGCAATTTATCCCACGCCGTAACATCGATCTTGCGCAGCACCGCGTTGACCATGCCCGAGGCCCGGTGATGCACCTTGTCCGCCTTGACCATCGACACCGCCGAATTCACCACCCCGTGCGCCGCCGCGCCATCGACGCACAGTTCGACCACCGACAGGCGCAACACGTTGTGCACAGTCAATTCAGGTTTGCGTTGCAGGAACGGCCCCAGCATCCGGTCGGCCCGATCCATCCAGCGCAGGGTTTCCATTGCCAGCCGCTGCGCGCGGGCCTTTTCGGACGGGTCCAGTTTATCCAGCGCGCCGGTCACCAGCAGTTCGGGCAGCAACGCGCCCTTGCCCAATACACCGTCCAGCAATCGAACCGCCGCACGGCGCGGGTTTAGACCGGGTTGGGACATGGGGGTATTCCTTTGTTGATATGCCTGTGTTTCGGCCTATATCATAGGGACAAGCTGAACAAGAGACGAGCCATGCCAGACAGCCTCAAAGACCTGCCCCCCGCCGCGCAACGCGCCCTTAGGGAAGCCGAGGAGCGCCGCAAAAAGGCCAAAGCCGCCGAACTGCCCAAAGAGCTGGGCGGCCGCGACGGGCCGGAGCCTGTGCGCTATGGCGATTGGGAAAAGAAGGGGATCGCGGTGGATTTTTGAAACAGACCGATTACAAAATCCGGCAGAAATTCAAAAAGCTGCTTGGCTGGTTTAACAGACATATCCCGCCGGGAATTCGAACGCTAACCGGTCTGTTTCTGGTCATAGCCGGTTTTTTCGGCTTTTTGCCGGTTCTCGGGTTCTGGATGATACCGCTGGGTCTGGCCGTCATTATGCTGGACTACAGGTGGGTTCGCAGAAAACTGGCGGAACGAGGGAAGTAGGTCCTGCTCCTACAACCCCAGCACATCCAGCATATTGTATTCCCCGGGCTTGCGCCCTTGGCCCCACAGCGCGGCCTTTAGCGCGCCTCGGGCGAAAATGGCGCGGTCGGTGGCCATGTGGCGCAGCACGATGCGCTCGCCTTCGCCGGCGAAAATCACATCGTGTTCCCCCACAATATCGCCGCCACGAATGGCCGAAAAACCGATGTCCCCGCGTTTGCGTTCACCGGTGATCCCGTCGCGCCCGCTGTCCTTTACCGTGGCCAAAGAAACCCCGCGCCCATCGGCGGCGGCCTCGCCCAGCATCAGCGCGGTGCCCGATGGCGCGTCCACCTTGTGCCTGTGATGGGCCTCGACAATTTCGATGTCGAAATCCGCATCCAGCGCGGCGGCGACCTGTTTGGTCAGTTGTACCAGCAGGTTCACCCCGAGGCTCATGTTGCCCGCCCGCACCACCACCGAATGACGCGATGCGGCCTTGATTTTCGCCAGATCATCGTCCGACAACCCCGTGGTGCCGATCACATGCACCGCGCGCGCCTGCGCGGCCAGTTCCGCCATCGCCACCGTGGCCGCAGGCACCGTGAAATCGATCACCGCCTGGGCTTTGGCCATAACTTCTAGCGGATTGTCGCTGACAAGCACGCCTAATTCGGCCCCGCCCATTGCCACACCAACGTCCTGCCCGATCCACTCATGGCCGGACCGCTCTAACGCGCCGACCAGTTGCATCGCCTTGTTTTCACTGACCAGTTTCACCAGCATCTGACCCATCCGGCCCGACACACCGTTTACCACCACGCCCGGAAGTTTGCTCATCCCGCATCTCCTGAATTTGTTGTTATGCGCATACTGACCCGCTTGCACAGATCGCGCAACCGGCTTAGACGGGGTTTATGGCAAAACAAACCCACCATTCGGCCCGTGGCCCCTCGCAACGTCAACTGCGTGTTGGCGAGTTGATCCGGCGTTCCCTGTCGGATATTCTGACCCGTGGCGATATCCACGACCCAGACCTGAACCGCATGTCGATCACGGTTGGCGAGGTGCGCACATCGCCCGACCTGAAGGTCGCCACCGCCTTTGTGCTGCCGCTGGGCGGCAAGGACAAGGAACAGGCGCTGTTGCTGCTGCGTCAGAACCGATATGAAATCCGCCGCGCGGTGGCCAAAACCCTGGCCCTGAAATACGCGCCGGAAATCCGGTTCCTGATCGACGAAACGTTCGATCAGATGGACGAGACCCGCCGCATTCTGGAACAGGATGCCGTGCGCCGCGATATTGAAAACGACAGCGACGGCGGGGATGCAGACGGAGGCGGTGAATGATCCGCGCCGCTTTGGCATTTCTGTTGCTGCTGCCCGCTGTGGCGAATGCCTGCGAAACGCTGACGTATAAATCCAACGACTATACCCTTTGCGAAGTGACGCTGGAGGATGATCTGCGGTTGTTCCATTCCGATGCCGATGGCCGGCTACTGGGCAGTTTCAGCCGGATCAACGCGATGCTGGCGGACAGCGGCCAGACGCTGGGTTTTGCGATGAATGCAGGGATGTATCATACCGACCGTAGCCCCGTGGGCCTGTTTGTCGAAAACGGCATAGAACGTGCACCGCTGGCCGATGGCGGCACCTACGGCAACTTTGGCCTGAAACCCAATGGCGTGTTTTGTTTTAGTAAGGACCGGCTGGCGGTGATTGAAACAAATGCGTTTCGTGATGCCAGGCCGGCTTGCGATTACGCCACGCAGTCCGGCCCGATGCTGGTGATTGACGGGGCGTTGCATCCGCGGTTTCTGCTGGATGCAACCTCGCGTTATATCCGCAACGGGGTTGGCGTATCGGCCGATGGCACCCGCGCCTGGTTTGTGATTTCGGATAATCCCGTCACCTTCCACGAATTCGGCTCGCTGTTCCGCGACCATCTGAAAACCCCCAACGCGCTTTATTTCGATGGCAAGGTTTCGCGCCTGTTTGCGCCTGATCTGGGCCGGTCCGACAGTGGCTTTCCGCTGGGGGTGATCGTGGGCACCGTGATCAGCCGTTGACCTGCGTGGGCAGGCGCACTAAACGCCACAGCTTAAGGTAAATTCTGGAGCACACCCTTGGGACGCAGACGTAAAAATGGCCGTGATATTTCGGGCTGGCTGGTGATCAACAAACCGGCGGGCATCACCTCGAATGCGGTGGTGAACAAGGTGCGCTGGGCGATGGACGCGAAAAAGGCGGGTCATGCGGGCACACTGGACCCCGAGGCAACCGGCGTGCTGGCGATTGCGCTGGGCGAGGCGACGAAAACCGTGCCCTATATCACGGATGCGCAAAAGGCCTATCGTTTTACCGTGCGGCTGGGACAGGCGACCAACACCGATGATGCCGAGGGCGAAGTGATCGCTGAATCCGACACGCGCCCCACCGATGATGAAATCCGCGCCGCCCTGCCACAATTCACCGGCGACATCATGCAAATCCCGCCGCAGTTTTCCGCCGTGAAAATCGACGGTCAGCGCGCCTATAAACTGGCCCGCGCGGGCGAGGAGGTCGAGATCAAGGCCCGCCCGCTGTGGGTCGAGGAACTGGAGTTGGTCGAGCGGATTGACGAGGATCACATCGTGCTGGAAATGATTTGTGGCAAAGGCGGCTATGTGCGCTCGATCGCGCGTGATCTGGGTGCGGTTCTGGGCTGCTATGCCCATGTTAAATCGCTGCACCGCGTCTGGTCCGGCCCGTTCGAGGCCGAGGATGGCATCACCATGGATCTGGTCGAGGAACTGGCCAAAACCGGTGATCTGGATGCCTATCTGCGCCCGCTGGAGCAGGGGTTGGAAGACCTGCCAGAACTGCGCTGCACCCCCGAGGCCGCCGCGCGTTTGCGGCATGGCAATCCGGGGATGGTGCTGGCCTCAGATGTGGAATACGGCGACGAGGCCTGGGCATCGCTGGATGGCAAGGCCGTCGCGGTGGGCGTTTACAAATCCGGCGAATTGCACCCGTCACGGGTGTTCAATACAGCGTAAGGACAGTTAATCAACGTCCTCGGGTTTTTGCCCCGTTACCATTGCCGCGACGAGGTTTTCCCTGTGGCGCCGGCTGGCCAATGCAACACCCGCCAGATGGAACGCGACCAACGCCAGCAGGCCGTTGACCAGCGACTTGTGCAAATCCTCGACCCATTCTTCGCCGAAATAGGCATCCATGCTCATCATATAGCCGGTGGTGCCGATAGCCCCCAGCACCAGCAACAGCGCGACGATCATTGCGGCCCCTGCCGGATTGTGGCCAATGTATCTCTCCTCAACGCCACGGGCGATGTCGCGTAGATAACCCAGCAATTTGCGCGGCCCTGGGATGAAATTGCTGAACCGGGCATGTTTGGGGCCGATTATCCCCCAGATCAGGCGAAACGTGATCAGGGCAACCACGGTGTAGCCAAAGAATTTATGCATATCACGCGGGGATATGACGAAATAGGACAGGGTAACACTGGTCACCAAAGACCAGTGAAAGAGGCGCACGCCGATATCCCAAACGGCAATGGATTTTCGTGTCAGGGGCTGATTTTCTACGATAGCCATGCGGCGCCTCTTTCTGCTGCTCGTGAGTGGTTAGGAAGGTGGGTCAGGAATTGATACGGTCGATTTCCGCACCGGTGTTGGGATCAAAGAAAACTTCCATTTTGGTGTTGTCCAGCATGCCGTAAACCTCGTAGCAGCCGCCGTCATTGATCTTGAACTTCAGAACTTCGCCGCCTTCGTCCTCGAAGGATTTGATGGCTTCCCAGACGGGTTTCAGGCTGTCGCCGGGGGTGCAGGCAGGTTCGGCCAACAGGGGGGTAGCAAAGGTAACGGCGAGGGCGGTGAACATCAGTTTTTTCATTTTGGTCTCCAGTTTTTGGTTGGTGTGATTTACGGCAGATTGCCGGACACAGAACCGAGACCTAATGAAGGGGTGGGCAGACAGGCCATTGATAAATGGTTTAATTCGTGCGGGTAGGCGTAAAGTTCACACAAATAAACCAAGTGTTTACGCAAAGACCTGCCGACAAAGGCCTGTGTGCCCGTCGCGGGTCTTGACCGCGCGAAAATCCGTTACGGGTTTGCAGGGTAATGGGCGGTTATCGCCGGAATCCTGTCACCGGTCGGGGGAATCAACCAGCGTGACAATATCCGCCATAATCTTGTTCAATTCGAAATCCTTGGGCGTATAGACCCGCGCGACCCCCATTTTGCGCAAATCCATGGCGTCATCCTCGGGGATGATGCCGCCTGCGATTACCGGAATATCGGTCAGGCCTGCATCCTTTAGCTGTTGCATCAGATCGGCAATCAACGGGATGTGGCTGCCCGACAGGATCGACAGGCCGATCACATGCGGACCGTCCTTTTTCGCGCTTTCCACAATTTCCGCCGGCGTCATGCGAATGCCGTCATAGGTAATGTCCATGCCGCAATCACGGGCGCGGGTGGCGATCTGTTCGGCGCCGTTGGAATGGCCGTCCAGACCCGGCTTGCCGACCAGCAGTTTCAGGCGGCGGCCCAGACGGTCGGATGCCGCATCGACTTGCGCGCGGATGTCCTCAAGCCCTTCGGTGCGGTTGCTGGGGTTTTTGGAAACGCCGGTGGGGCCGCGGTATTGGCCAAAGGCATCACGCACCACCTGCCCCCATTCGCCGGTGGTTGCGCCTGCGCGGGCGGCGGCAATGGATGCAGGCATGATGTTTTCGCCGGATTTGGCAGCGGCGCGCAGATCGGCCAGTGCCTTTTGCACCGCCGCATCATCACGCTCTGCCCGCCAGGCGTTCAGGCGGGCAATCTGGTCGGCCTCGGCCGCAGGATCGGCCACCATGATCGAGCCGTCACCAGCGGTCAGCGGGCTGGGGGCGGCCTCGGTCCAGCGGTTTACGCCGACCACGGTGGTTTCGCGGGCCTCGATTTTTGCGATGCGGGCGGCATTTGATTCAACCAGCCGCGATTTCATATAGTCAATCGCCGCCACCGCCCCGCCCATACCGTCGATCTGGGCCAGTTCGGCACGCGCGCCGGCTTTCAGTTCCTCGACCTTGCGGGTGATGGCGGGGTTGCCGTCGAACAGGTCGTCATATTCCAGCAGGTCGGTTTCATAGGCCAGTATCTGTTGCATCCGCAGCGACCATTGCTGGTCCCACGGGCGCGGCAGGCCCAGAGCCTCGTTCCACGCAGGCAGCTGCACCGCGCGGGCACGGGCGTTTTTGGACAGGGTCACGGCCAGCATTTCGATCAATATGCGATAGACGTTGTTTTCCGGCTGCTGTTCGGTCAGGCCCAGCGAGTTCACCTGCACCCCGTAACGGAAGCGGCGGAATTTCGGATCCTCGACACCGTAGCGTTCACGGGTGATTTCATCCCACAGTTCGACAAAGGCACGCATCTTGCACATCTCGGTCACAAAGCGGATACCGGCATTCACAAAGAAGGAAATGCGCCCGACCATGGCGGGGAAATGCTCGTCCGGCACCTTGCCCTTCAGATCGTCCAGCACGGCGGTGGCGGTGGCCAGTGCAAAGGCCAGTTCCTCCTCGGGTGTCGCGCCGGCCTCTTGCAGGTGGTAGGAGCAGACGTTCATCGGGTTCCATCTGGGCAGATGTTCGCGGGTGTAGGCGGCGATGTCGGTGATCATCCGAAGGGACGGTTTTGGCGGGCAGATATAGGTGCCGCGCGACAGGTATTCCTTGATGATGTCGTTTTGCACTGTGCCCTGCAGTTTACTGACGTCGGCGCTCTGTTCCTCGGCAGCGGCGATATAGAGCGATAGCAACCACGGCGCGGTGGCGTTGATCGTCATGGAGGTATTCATCTGCTCCAGCGGAATATCGGCGAACAGCGCGCGCATGTCGCCCAGATGGCTGACGGGCACGCCAACCTTGCCGACCTCGCCCTTGGCCAACACATGATCGCTGTCATATCCGGTCTGGGTGGGCAGATCGAAGGCCACCGACAGGCCGGTCTGACCCTTGGCCAGATTATCCCGATACAGCGCGTTTGACGCGGCGGCGGTCGAATGGCCCGCATAGGTGCGGAACAGCCACGGGCGGGGGGTGTTGGATGCGGACATGGGCGGCGGCCTTGTTCAAGATTACGCTGCGCATGTTTTCGCAAAGGTAAGAATATTACGCAAGGGGGAATATTGCGGGAATATAATTGCGTATTGATTGTCGGTGATAACAGCGCATATGGCTGCGCTGTTGGTTGTTTTTAAGTTGCTAGGCTCAGGACTCATTGATTAACCCAGAAGATAACGATAGCAGCTATTTGGATTGCTGACAGGAAAGTATGGGCGCAACGGTCGAACCGCATGGCGATGCGTCGCCAGTCCTTGAGTTTGGCAAACATATTCTCGACCTTGTGCCGCTGTTTGTATAAGGTTTTACAGTACGTTGCGGGGTGTTTACGTTTGGCTCTGGGCGGTATGCACGGGGTAATGCCGCGCTTGATCAGAGCCGCGCGGTAAGCGTCGCTATCGTAACCTTTATCGCCAAGCATTTCCTTTGCTGCAGGTAAATCAGGCAGTAATGTTGCCGCACCTTTATGATCGGATTGCTGGCCCTCGGTTAGTAACAGCCGCACCGGGCGGCCCTCGCCGTCACAAACCGCGTGCAATTTGGAGTTCAATCCGCCTTTGGTGCGGCCAATAGCGCGGGGAACATCCCCCCTTTTAACAGGCTGCAAGCCGTGCGGTGCGTTTTGAGATGTGTTGCGTCAATCATTAACCGATCCGGCGGGCCATTTTCGGCGACCAAAGCCGTGAAAATTTTGTCAAACACCCCCATCTTCGACCACCTGATAAACCTGTTATATAAGGTTTTATGCGGCCCGTAGACCTCCGGAGCGTCCCGCCAACGCAAACCGTTGCGGATTACATGAATGATACCGCTGATAACTTTGCGATCATCCACCCGTGGCACGCCGTGCGACAAAGGAAAATACGGTTTTATCCGCGCTAACTGTGCTTCGCTGAGCCAAAATTGATCTGACATACCACCCTCCTAATGTTGTGGAGCACAGTGATTCAGAATTTTGTCAGATAAGCAACATATTAATGGGTCCTGACCCTAAATAGCCCTAATTATAGGTGAAAGTGCCGATTTTGCAGATGTTGATGTTCTTTTTCACCAGAACGTCGCCATCATCAAACACGGCCTTGAAATCAAACTTGCAATAGCCGCTGCCGTCGTCAAAGTTGATGTTGACGGAGGATCCGGATGGAAGAACGTCGGACCCAAGGATATCTTCTTCCCATGAATCCGACCCTTTGTTCGAGCCATAGAACCGGACGATTGTATAGCCGGTTTCATTTACAATCCGGACGCGGCGGTCCAGCGCGGATACTGTAGTTGCACTCGTGAAAAGGAGGCTTAGCGCCAGCAGCGCATAAGTTACAAATCTATTAATTTTCATTGGTCATCCCTTTCTGTAATGCACCGAAATTGCGACAGTATCCGGTGTTTTTCAAGCCTATAGATTGAAAACAAACCGTTTTTGCAGCGCATATAACACTCTGGACCTGTGCGGGTTTTCCTGAAAGGCTGTAACGTATGAACAGGGTTATCGAAGTCCCCCTTTGGATACTGGTGCTGATTGTCGGTTTTGCGGCCTTTGCGGCGTTGGAACGGGTGCTTGTGCCGTCCGTGCGCTGGTTCTTTCGCCGCCGGATGGAGAAGGTGGTATCGCGGGTAAACAGCAAACTGGACCGCCCGATAGAGCCGTTCAAACTGGCCCGTCGTCACGATATGATCCAGCGGGTGATCTATGACCCCAAGGTGGCCGAATCGATTGCCGAACACGCCCGCACCGAAGGGGTGCCGGAAAATGTGGCGTTCGAGGATGCGCGGCGTTACGCCAAGGAAATTGTGCCCTCGTTCAGTGCCTCGATCTATTTCGGCATCGCGATGCGGGCCTCGCGATGGTTAAGCCGGACGTTATACCGGGTGCGGCTGGGCCATTTTGACGAAGCCGCGATCGAGGCGATCGACAAGGACGCGACGGTGATTTTCGTGATGAACCACCGCTCGAACATGGATTATGTTCTGGTCACCTATCTGGCGGCTGAACGCTCGGCCCTGTCCTATGCCGTTGGCGAATGGGCGCAGGTCTGGCCGTTGAAACATCTGATCCGGGCGATGGGGGCCTATTTCATCCGCCGCAAATCGCGCAACCCGTTATACCGGCGTGTGCTGGCGCGCTATGTGCAACTGGCCACTGCCGGCGGGGTGACGCAGGCGGTGTTTCCCGAAGGGGGCCTCAGTCTGGACGGGACGGTGGGCACGCCCAAGCTGGGATTGTTGAACTATGTGGTGTCCGATTTTGATCCCGAAGGCGCGCGTGATGTGGTGTTCGTGCCGGTGGCGTTGAATTATGATCGTGTGCTCGAGGACCGTGTGCTGATGTCGGCGGCGGATGCGGGCAATCGCAAATTCCGCTTTAGCCTGTTCAAGATGCTGGGCTGGATCGGACGGCAGATATGGTTCCGGATCACGGGGCGCTATCATCGTTTCGGCTATGCCTCAGTCAGTTTTGGCGATCCGGTCAGCCTGAAGGAATTTGTGAAAACCTGCCCTGACAATGTGACCGAATGCGTGGCCGAAAAGGTGATGGAGCGCGTGCGCGAGGTGGTGCCGGTGCTGCCGGTGCCGATGGTGGCAACGGTGTTGCTGGCGGCAGAGGAACCGATGACAGGCAAAGAAGTGGTGACGCAGGTGAACGAGCTGGCCAACTGGCTGGAAGCCAACGGCGCCCACATCCATGTGCCGCGTGACAGTCTGGATTATGCCGCCGAATTTGGTCTGACTTTGCTTGCCAAACGCCGGATGCTGAGCGAGCAGGACGGGCAGTATAGTGTAAACACCGAAGACAAACCGGCATTGCAATACTATGCCAACTCGATTGCCCATCTGATCAGGCGGGCGCAAGAAAATTCACAGGGTTAGAAAATTACAAAATAACCCCTGTTTATGATTGCAATATTGCGCGGTCAATCATATCTCACCTAATGAACGGTGGCGTTGATTCTGCGCCACGGCTTTGGCTTTGGAGGCTTTTATGACTGCTGTAACCCATCCTGATATCGCCCCTTACGACGCCCCTGAAAAGGACCTTTACGAAATCGGGGAAATCCCTCCACTGGGCTATGTACCAAAACAGATGTATGCATGGGCGATCCGCCGTGACCGCCACGGCGATCCGGACAAGGCGATGTTGCAGGAAGTGGTGGATGTGCCGGAAATCGACAGCCACGAGGTGTTGGTTCTGGTGATGGCCGCGGGGGTGAACTACAACGGCGTCTGGGCGGCGCTGGGCACACCGATTTCCACCTTTGACGTGCATGGGGCGGATTACCATATCGCAGGGTCGGACGCTTCGGGGATCGTCTGGAAGGTGGGCGACAAGGTCAAGCGCTGGAAAGTCGGCGACGAGGTGGTGATCCACTGCAATCAGGATGATGGTGATGACGAGGAATGTAACGGGGGTGACCCGATGTTTTCTCCGACGCAGAAAATCTGGGGCTATGAAACGCCGGACGGATCATTTGCCCAGTTTACACGGGTTCAGTCACAACAGTTGATGCCGCGCCCCAAGCACCTGACATGGGAGCAAAGCGCCTGTTATGTGCTGACACTGGCCACCGCTTACCGGATGTTGTTTGGCCATCACCCGCACGAATTGAAGCCGGGCCAGAACGTGCTGGTCTGGGGCGCATCCGGTGGCTTGGGGTCTTTTGCGATCCAGTTGATCAACACGGCGGGCGGCAATGCGATTGGCGTGATTTCCAACGAGGACAAGCGCGATTTCGTGATGGGGTTGGGCGCCAAGGGCGTTCTGAATCGCAAGGATTTCAATTGCTGGGGCCAGATGCCGATTGTAAACACGCCCGAGTATAAGGACTGGTTTGGCGAGGTGCGCAAATTCGGCAAGGCGATATGGGACATCACCGGCAAGGGTGTGAACGTCGATATGGTGTTTGAACACCCCGGCGAGGCGACCTTTCCGGCCTCGGTATTCGTTTGCAAAAAGGGCGGCATGGTGGTGATCTGTGCCGGCACCACGGGCTATAATCTGACGATGGATGCACGGTATTTGTGGATGCACCAGAAACGCGTGCAGGGATCGCACTTTGCCCATCTGAAACAGGCCGCTGCCGCGAACCAGTTGATGGTCGAGCGGCGGCTGGATCCATCCATGTCCGAGGTATTCCCGTGGGATGAAATTCCGGCGGCGCATATGAAGATGTGGAAGAACGAGCACAAACCGGGCAACATGGCGGTGCTGGTGCAGGCGCCAACGACGGGGTTGCGGACCCTCGAGGATGCGCTGGAGGCAAAATAGGAACGCTGTCCCGCACCTGATGCGGGACCTCTTGGAATCTTCTGTCAAAGGGGCCCCGGATCAGGTCCGGGGCAGCGTGATCCTGCTGGCCAAGCCTTTCCCCCCGCGATAGGGTCGCGGCATGACATTACCTACCCTGACATTTTCGGACGATCAGGCCGAAGCCTATGACCGCATCAGCGACGTTCTGCTGGGCGCGGGCGTTGATCTGGACAATGCCATCCTGACCCCGCAGGCCGACGGGCGCGATCATGTTCTGGCCGTGGTCGGCAAGGCGGGATCGGGCAAAACCCTGCTGCTGGCGCAACTCTATCAGGCATTGGAAGAGGCGGGCGTCGAGACGATTTCCGGCGACTACGAGAGCAAGAAACGCAAGGACAAGCGCACACTGGCCATCCTGGCCCCCACCAACAAGGCTGCCAGCGTGTTGCGCAATCGCGGGGTGCCGGCGACCACGATCCACCGTATTCTATACACGCCGCTGTATGATCCCGAATATGAAAAGATCGCCGAATGGCTGGCCGGACAGGGCGAAAAACCGGAAATCGAGGGGCTGACCGAGGCCGCGCTGGACCGTGCCGCGCTGTTCTATGCCGGCAATAAATCAATCCCCGGTGCACTGGCGGCGGCGGGTCTGCGCGGGTCGGATTTCATCATCGGCTGGAAACGGCGGGACGAGCCGATGGATATCGGGTTTGTTGACGAAAGCTCGATGCTGACCCGTGACCAGCTGGATGACCTGAAGGAAATATTCCCGACGCTGGTGCTGTTCGGTGACCCCGCGCAACTGGCCCCCGTCGGGCAATCCGGCGAGATGGTGTTCGACAATTTCAAGGGCAAACAAAAGCTGGTTCTGCATCGTATCCACCGGCAGGACGCCGATAATCCGATCCTTGATCTGGCCCATGCGCTAAGTGACGAAAGCCTGCAATTCCACGATTTCGAGCGCATGGTGGAAGAAGCCTCCAGGCGCGATGACCGCGTGGTTTTCGCGCGGCGGGTCGAGGCGGACATGATGGCGCGCTCGCCGGTTCTGGTCTGGACCAACAAAACGCGGGTGCGTTTGATACAGGCGTTTCGCGGGGCGTTTGGCGCGCCGTCGGATGAATTGCTGGCGGGCGAACCGCTGATTTGCGACGGGATCGAACTACCGCTGAAACACCGCAAGAAACGCATTGATCTTGAAGCCCGCGGGCTGATCAAGGGGGCGCAGGTGATCTATCTGGGGCCGGGGCGCAAGGCGGGATTTTCGCGCCTGCATGTGATCGGCGCCGAGGACCCGCAGGTCTCGGCTGCCTCAATCATCAAGATCGAATTGCCGGACGAGGAAGAACCCTTCATCCCCTTTGCGGCGCGCATGGGGGCGGCGTTTTTACATGGCTCGGCGGTGACGATCCACAAGGCGCAAGGCTCGCAGTGGGAGGATGTGCAGGTGTTTGCCCCCGATCTGGCGATAGCCGCGCGGATGGGGCGGGTGGAGGCCGGACAGGCGCTGTGGAAACGGCTGACCTATGTGGCGATCACGCGGGCGGAAAAGCGGCTGTTCTGGGTGACGCGCAATATGCTGGCGCGCCCGACAGGGCCGCTGCGGGTGGATGATCTGGTGGTCGCCCCCGCGCCGCTGAAACTGGAAGGGGGCGAGGAATGAGCAAGACGATTATGATCACCGGTGCCAGTTCAGGGATTGGCGCGGCCACGGCTAAGGTGTTTCTGGACGACGGATGGCAGGTCGGCCTGATTGCGCGGAGGCGCGAGGCATTGGAGGCCATTGCAGCAGGGCATCCGGCGGCGCATGTCATGCCTGCAGATGTAACGGACGAGGCGGCGTTAAAGGCTGCTTTTGACGGTTTTATCGCGGCCACGGGGCGGGTGGATGTGTTGTTCAACAACGCGGGCACATTCGGGCCTGCGGGGTTGATTGACGAAATCCCTGTGGATGAATGGCGCCAAGTGGTGGACCTGAACCTGACAGGGATGTTTCTGGCGGCGCGCTTTGCTTTTGCGCAGATGCGGCGGCAAGACCCGATGGGTGGGCGGATCATCAACAATGGCTCGGTTTCGGCTCAGGCGCCACGGCCCGGATCGGTTGGCTATACCAGCACCAAACACGCGATCACGGGGCTGACCAAGACACTCAGTCTGGATGGACGGGCGTTTGATATTGCCTGCGGCCAGATCGACATTGGCAACGCACAGACCGAATTACTGGACCAGTTGAACGCGCGGGCGTTAAAGGCCAATCCGGATATGCCGGTTCAGCCAATGATGGACGTCGGGATTGCGGCGGATGCAGTGTTGCAAATGGCGGGGTTGCCGCTGTCGGCCAATGTGCAGTTCATGACGCTTATGGCGACCAAGATGCCACTGATCGGGCGCGGTTGAACACGGCCCGAAATCATGCAAAGATTTCGGACTGTTTTCTTTGAAAGAAAACAGGTTCTAGCGTTTGAAGTAACTGAAGACGGCGGAAGCGGTCCAACCGGCCACAATCGCGATGAACAGCGACATCAACCCGTAATAAAGCGCATTTTCATGGGCCAGATTATAGAGCCAGCGTTCCAGCCCGACCTTGTGAATATCCAGTTCGGTTTCGAATACATCCACCACCTGTTTTTCACGGGTGATCAGGATCCGGGCTGTGTAGACACCGGCCGTCAGGTTCGAAGGCAGGTCGATCGATGTGCTAAACAACGTGCCTGATTTCAGTTCCACAGCGCCTTCGCGCACATGATACAGGTTGTTGTTGGTGCGGATGCGGATCAGGGCCTCGGTGAATTCTTTGGCGTGGCCCGATGCAATTTGTGCGCCAATGGATTCAATTGCCCGGGGGATCGATACCTTGTATTTCAGATCGGCCTCGTCGGACAGAATCTCTTTCAGGGGTGCTGTTGTTGCCACAGAATAAAAACTGGGCGCTTCGTCAATCAGAACCGATGCGCTGTTGACCCAGATGATGCCTGCGCGCTTGTCTTTGCGGCGCACAGTAACGGGTTCCAACGGGCCGGATACCGAAATAACCACCTGCATAGGGCTGCCTTCGGGGACAGGGGTATCACGGCTGATGGCCCCAAAAATCAAGATGTCGGACCCATCAAATGTGGCCGATATCCCGACGCGATTTTGCGACAGGTCGGCAATGATTTTTTCGCCTGCGTTTAGCGGCAGGGCGAGCAGGAGGAATAAGGCAATGTAACGTAGCATCTAGTGGCCTCCAGCGGCGCCAAGGGAATATAGTTCGCTTGGCTGCATCAGCAGATCAAACGCCAGTTTGCCACAAACTGCCAACACCATCAGGGCCAGAAGGATGCGTAATTGTTCGGCCTTCATTTTGACCCCGATGCGGGTGCCGATTTGCGCACCAATCACGCCGCCGACCAGCAGCAGCACGGCCAACACGATGTCCACGGTAAAGTTGGTCGTTGCGTGCATTAATGTGGTAAAGGCCGTCACAAAGATGATTTGGTACAGTGAAGTGCCGATCACCACTTTGGTCGGCATGCCGATCAGATAGATCATCGCAGGCACCATCACAAAGCCGCCGCCAACGCCCATGATCGCAGCCAGAACACCAACGAAAATACCGACAACGAAGGGCGGGATCACCGATATATAAAGCCCGGATGTGCGGAACTTCATTTTGAATGGCAGGTTGTGGATCCAGTTATGCTTTCTACGCTTGGCGGAGGTGCCGGTTTTCTTGGCCCGCCGGATTGCGTTCAGGCTTTCGACGAACATCAGCGAACCGATGATGCCCAGAAAAACCACGTAGCTGAGTTTGACCAGAAGATCGACTTGTCCAAGACTTTTAAGGTAGTTGAATAACAAAATACCAAGGTACGCGCCGATCAGACCGCCGATCAGCAGCACGGTGCCCATTTTCAGATCCACCGTCTTTCGCTTGAAATGCGCAAGCACACCGGAAAAGGATGATGCAACGATCTGGTTGGCTTCGGTCGCCACAGCCACAGCGGGCGGGATGCCTATAAAGAACAGCAGGGGCGTCATCAAAAAACCGCCACCAACGCCGAACATGCCCGACAGGATACCAACAAGCCCGCCAAGACCGAGCAAAAGAAATGCGTTTACCGAGATTTCGGCAATTGGAAGATAAATCTGCATATATCTACCTAGGACAAAAATACCCGCCCAGACAATAGCTCTGGGCGGGTTTTGCGCCTAATAGATGCAAAAATTCGTATATATGCGGTTCTTTTACCGCTCTTTTATATATGGCTCGCCACCTGCACGGGGTGGAATGGCCTTGCCGACAAAGCCCGCAAGAATCACCACAGTCAGGATATAAGGCAGTGCCTGGGTAAACTGGACCGGGATTTCAAACAGCCCGAACACGTTGATATTGGGGAACAGATTGCTGATAGCCTCGAGGAAACCGAACAGCAAACAGGCCATCAACGCATACCACGGACGCCATTTCGAGAAGATCAGAGCGGCCAGCGCGATAAAGCCGCGACCGGCTGTCATTTCCTTGCCAAAGGCAGCACCTTGGGACGTTGACAGATAGGCGCCGCCCAAACCGCACAGAACACCGGCAATCAGCACAGCGGCATAGCGATAACGCACGACCGAAACACCGGCGGTATCTACGGATGCGGGGTTTTCCCCGACGGCCCGCAGACGCAGACCGAAACGGGTGCGAAAGAGCAGCCACCATGTCAGCGGCACAATCAGCATCGCCACATAGACGAGTAATTTGTGACCCGAGATCACATCGGCATAGATCGGCCCCAGTATTGGCACGTCGCGCAGGGCATCGGCAAACGGCAGGGTGATTTCGTGGAACCGTCCCTCATAGCTCAGCGGTGGGGTCAGCCCGCCCTTTTTGAACCACGCATGGCCAATCACCACGGTCAGGCCCGAGGCCAGAAAGTTGATCGCCACACCTGAAATCAGCTGATTGCCGCGAAAGGTGATCGAGGCAACCCCGTGGATCAGCGCAAACACCATCGAGGCGGCAATACCTGCGGCCACACCATACCAGATATAGCCGGTCTGGTAGGAAACAGCGGCAGTAAAAAATGCCGAGATCAGCATTTTGCCCTCTAGCCCGATATCAAAGATACCGGCACGTTCGGAAAACAGCCCGGCAAGGCAGGCGAATATCAGCACAACGGACACGCGGATGGTCATATCGGCGGTCAAAAGGGCCTGTAGGAAGAAGTTTGCAGTATCCATTGCCTAGGCTCCCTTTTTCATGCGCAGGAACATTTTTTCAACCGGACCCCGCACCATATAATCCAGTGCACCGGTAAACAGGATGATCATCCCCTGAATCACCAGCACCACTTCTTTGCTGATATTGGGCATTTCCCACAGCAATTCGAACCCGCCCTGCGTCAGCATCCCGAACAGGATGGCCGCAAGGATAATGCCGACCGGATGGTTGCGCCCCATCAGGGCCACCGCGATGCCGACAAAACCGGCGCCTTCAACGAATTCCTTGATCAGGCGTTCCTGTTCGCCCATCACCACGTTGATCGACAGCATTCCGGCCAGCGCACCTGAGATGAACATCGAGATCATGATGATCTTGAAGGCGGAAATACCGGCGTATTTCGCGCCCTTTTCGGATTGGCCAAAGGCACGGATCGAATAGCCAAGGCGTGTGCGCCACAGCAGGAACCACACCAGAAATGCGCAAAGCAGGGCCAGCAGGAAGCTGATGTTCAACGGGGCCGATTTCGAGAAGTTGATACCTAAGGGGGCAAGGAATTCATGCGCGGTGGGCAAATGTGCCCCATCCGGAAATTTCACCGTTTCGGCGTTTTGCGTGTTGGGGTTTTTCAGTACCCCGTTCAGCAGGAACCCCATAACGGCGGCGGCGATAAAGTTGAACATGATCGTGGTGATCACGATGTGGCTGCCGCGCTTGGCTTGCAAATAGGCCGGAACAGCGGCCCAGAACCCGCCGAATAACGCCGCACCCATAATGGCAAACGGCAGGGCCAGCGCCCAGTGCGGCCAGTCAAACGCAAGGATAACAAGGGTTGCACCAACACCGGCAATCGCCGCCTGACCTTCGCCGCCGATGTTGAACATCCGCGCATGGAACGCGACGGCCACGGCAAGGCCTGTGAACATATAGTTGGTGGCGTAATAGAGCGTATATCCAAGGCCCGACGTAGACCCCAGCGCGCCTTTGACCATCACGGTAATGGCTTGAATCGGGTTTTCCCCGATCGCCAGCACCACAAGGCCCGACGCGATAAAGGCGAGCATCAGGCTGATTAGCGGGATCAGTACGATGTCAGCCCATTTTGGCATCTTGTCCATCAGTTTGCCCCCCCGTTTGTTTCCATACCGGCCATCAGCATACCCAGTTCTTTTTCGTCTGTTTTTGCGGGGTCGCGTTCGCCCATGATATGTCCGTCAAACATCACAAGGATGCGGTCCGACAGGGACAGGATTTCTTCCAGTTCAACCGAAACCAGCAAAATCGCCTTGCCCTCGTCGCGCAGTTCGACAATCCGCTGGTGGATAAATTCGATCGCACCGATGTCAACGCCGCGGGTGGGCTGGCCCACCAGCAGCAGTTCGGGGTTTCGTTCGATTTCACGCGCCAACACAATTTTTTGCTGGTTGCCGCCGGAAAAGTTTTTCGCCTGAAGGGCGGGGATCGGCGGGCGCACATCAAAGCGTTCCATCTTGGCGGCGGTTTCCTTGCGGATCGCTGCATTGTCCATCATCAGCGCATTCTTGTTATAGGCAGGGTCGTTGTGATAGCCGAATATCATATTTTCCCACGCGGAAAACTCCATGATCAGCCCTTCGGACTGTCGGTCTTCTGGCACATGGGCAATGCCGCGTGCGCGCCGCGACTGGCCATCGGAATGCTTGCCGGACAGGTCAATCTCGGTGCCGTTGATACGGATGGTGCCGCTGGCAGGCATATAGCCGCCCAGCACTTCCAGCAATTCGGTTTGCCCATTGCCCGACACACCGGCGATACCCAGAATTTCCCCCGCGCGCACTTCTAGTGAAATGCCTTTGACGCGTTTGACGCCCTTTTCATCGGTGACTTCCAGATTTTTGATTTCCAGAATGTCGGCCCCCGGTGTCGCCGGTTTCTTGTCGATATGCAGCAGAACCTTGCGCCCCACCATCAGCTCGGCCAGTTGCTCGGGGCTGGTTTCGGCGGTTTTTACGGTGGCGGTCATTTCACCACGGCGCATCACCGATACGGTATCGGTGATCTCCATGATCTCGCGCAGTTTGTGGGTGATCAGGATGATGGTTTTCCCCTGTTCCTTCAGCCCTTGCAGGATGCGGAACAGGTGGTCGGCCTCGGCCGGTGTCAAAACACCGGTGGGTTCATCCAGAATCAGAATGTCGGCCTTGCGATACAGCGCTTTCAGGATCTCGACACGTTGCTGGTGCCCAACCGACAGGTTTTCGATCAGAGCATCCGGATCGACACCCAGTTCGTATTCATCGGCGAGACGTTGCAGCAGTTTGCGCGCCTTGGCCAGTGACGGGCGCAGCAGCGGGCCGTCCTCCATGCCCAGAATGACATTTTCAAGGACGGTGAAATTTTCAACCAGTTTAAAGTGCTGGTGCACCATGCCGATTCCGGCGGCGATCGCTGCGGAACTGTCGGGGATCGCGGTTTTCTTGCCGCCGATATATATTTCCCCCGCATCGGCTTTGTAAAATCCGTAAAGGATCGACATCAGCGTTGATTTGCCGGCGCCGTTTTCGCCAACGATCCCGTGGATCGAGCCGCGCGCGACAGAAAGCGAGATATCCTTGTTTGCCTGCACCGGGCCGAAGGCCTTGGAGATGCCGACAAGTTCGATAGCGGGAGCGGCAGTTTCCTGCCGCTCCATCGGTTGTGCATTGGCCATGTGCGTTTATTTCACCGGGCAAGAGTTGTCGGACATATAGTCGTGAACCACGATCTCGCCGGCAATGATCTTGGCTTTGGCATCTTCAACCGCGGCCAGCATTTCCGGTGTCACCAGATCTTTGTTGTTTTCGTCCATCGCATAGTCGATCCCGCCTTCGGCCAGACCCAGAACATTGAAGCCGGGCTTCAGGTCGGGGCCGGCGGCGAAGGCATTGTAAACCGCAACGTCAACGCGTTTCAGCATGGATGTCAGAACCTTGCCGGGGTGCAGGTAGTTCTGGTTCGAATCAACGCCGATCGACAGGATACCTTCGTCAGCGGCGGTTTGCAGCACGCCCAGACCGGTGGAACCGGCAGCGGCATAAACAACGTCGGCGCCCTGCGCGATTTGCGCTTTGGTCAGTTCGCCACCTTTCACCGGATCGTTCCATGCGGCAGGTGTTGTGCCGGTCATGTTCTGGATCACGGTTGCATCGGGGTTAGCCGCTTTGACGCCTTGCACATAACCACAGGCGAATTTGCGGATCAGCGGAATGTCCATACCGCCAACAAAGCCGACAGTGCCGGATTTGGAAGCCATAGCAGCCATCATGCCAACCAGATACGAGCCTTCTTGCTCTTTATAAACGACCGACTGCACGTTCGGCTGGTCGACAACCATGTCGATGATGGCGAATTTTGTATCGGGGAAATCGGGGGCAACGGTTTCCAGCGACGAAGCAAAAGCAAAACCTGTCATGACAACAGGGTTATAGCCGGCTTCGGCGAAACGGCGCAGGGCCTGTTCACGCTGTGCTTCGGATGTCAGTTCGATTTCGCGGAACGATCCGCCGGTTTCTTCGGCCCAACGGGTCGCGCCGCCAAAAGCGGCCTCATTGAAGGATTTGTCAAATTTGCCACCAAGGTCAAAGATGATGGCCGGATCGGCCAGCGCTGCACCTGCGGACAGGGCAAGTGTGGCAGCTGCGCCAAGGAATTTCTGCATAAGGGTCATATTTTCTCTCCCGATTTTTGTTTTTGGGTTGCCGCCGGAATGGGGCAGAACCCAAGTAAGCGAGCAGATCGTTTTTCAAGATCATCCGCAATTAAGCGCGCAGGGGACGGGGAGCGTCAATAGCTTTTTACCATTTGGTCGTGCCTGACGCAGGGTTTTTGCAGTTGACAGGGGGATTGGCTAAAAAACTTGACTCATATCAGGGTCTTACACATCAGAATTGCGTCGATTTTCTCGCCTTGCGGTGGAGTGTAATACAGCGCCCGCCGCCCAGATTCGCGGTAGCCGGCGGATTCATACAGGTTGCGGGCGCCTGTATTGGTGGCCGCGACTTCCAATAAGGCCTCGGTTGCGCCGCGTTTGCGGGATTCAGCCTCGAAGGCGGTTAACAATCTGCGGCCGTGGCCCTGGCGTTGCAGGGCTGGGTCAACCGCAAGGGTCAGCAATTCGGATTCACCGGCGATTTCCCGGCCAAGGGCAAAACCGGCGGCTGTGCTTTGCACAAAGACGCCTTTTGACGTCAGCAGTGCTGCAAATTCAGCCGCCGACCACGGGCGCGGCATGGTAAAGCATCTAGCGTGCAGGGCCGCGAGGGCATCGGGGGTCATGGCAGGATAACAGGCGCCGGATCACGCGGCGGTGCGGCGTCGGGCGCGCGGACATACAGGGGGGCAGGGCGCGGCAGGTCTGCTTCGGCAAAGCGGGTGGCCGTGATACGGGCAATGGCCACGGGATCGACGGTATCGGCGGGGCCGATGACAGGCAAGTCGGGCAGGGTGTCTTTGGTTGCCATGAACGGGGCCTGCGCCCCGTTTGCCAACAGTTCCTGCGCAAACACCTGATCGCGGCGCGCATCCACCAGCGACAGGACGGGGCGGGGGGCATTGATGGCCAAGGCTTCAAAGCTGGAAACGCCAACGGCAGGGATGCCCAGCGACAGGGCCAGACCACGGGCGGCGGAAACGGAAATGCGGATGCCGGTGAAATTGCCAGGACCCGTGCCAACGCCGATGGCGTTCAGGTCGGCCCATGTTTTGCCCGCCTCGGCCAGCACTTCTTCCAGCAGGGGAAACAGGCGTTCGGCCTGTCCTTTAGCCATTGGCTCGTCCCGCTGCACCAACAACCGGTCGCCCCAAAGCAAAGCGGCCGCGCAATGCGCGACCGATGTATCAAACGCCAGTATCAGCGGTTCAGACGTCAATCGCGCGCACCTCGGTCACCTCGGGGATATAGTGGCGCAACAGGTTCTCGATGCCCATTTTCAGGGTCACAGTTGATGATGGGCAACCGGCGCAGGCGCCCTGCATGTGCAGGTAAACCACGCCCTGATCAAAGCCGTGAAAGGTGATGTCGCCACCATCCTGTGCCACGGCGGGGCGCACGCGGGTGTCCAGCAGTTCCTTGATCTGGGAAACGATGGCTTCGTCCGCTTCTTCGTGATCCGCATGGCCGGCACTTTCAGCCTCGCCGATCAGCACGGGATCGCCCGACTGGTAATGCTCCATGATCGCGCCAAGGATCGCGGGTTTGATATGTTCCCAGGCGATGTCTTCGCCTTTGGTCACGGTGATGAAATCTGTGCCCAGAAACACGCCGTAAATTCCGCCCACCGCAAAGATACGCTGTGCCAGCGGCGATTTGCCCGCCACTTCGGCCGAGGGAAAATCGGCGGTGCCTTTGCCAAGCACGCTCTGGCCCGGCAGGAATTTAAGGGTCGCGGGGTTCGGGGTGGATTCGGTCTGGATAAACATTTGGCACACCTTTTTGGTCAGGATTATGGATATGCGCCTGCAAGGCCGCGCTGTCAAGGTTTGGAACGGTTCTAATTGCGGATCAGGTGATCGCTTCCAGCCGTTCCTTGGACATTTCGCCCGGCACAATGGTCAGCGGAATGGGCAGGGTTGCGGATGATTTGGTCATCTGCGTCACCAGCGGACCGGGCCCGCCTTTGCCGCTGCCGGCCCCCAGCACCAGAACGCCCACATCAGGGTCCTCGTCCACCTGCGCCAGAATCTCGGTCACGATCTCGCCCTCGCGGATCACCAGTTCGGGGTCGATCCCCTGCCGGTCGCGCATCCATTTGGCAAAGACTTCATAATGCACCTCGATCCGTTCACGGGCCTCTTCGCGCATGATGTCGCCGATGCCGATCCAGTGATTGAATTCCTCGGGTGGAATGATGGCCAGAACCTCGACCCCGCCCCCCGATTTTGCCGCCCGCATCGCTGCAAAGCGCATCGCATTCAAACATTCACGGCTGTCATCCAGCACCACAAGAAATTTACGCATGTGTTTTTCTCCTTGTCACCAATGATGCAGGGGAAGCGGATGCAACGCAAGAGGGCAATGATGCGACGGATTGTGCGTTGTTAGAATTACCGGCTAGCTGGCATCGCGGGCCATTGCAATCAGCGCAGCCACATCCAGCGGAGCAGTGTTCATGGCCAGATTTCCATCAGCATCACGGGGCCATTCATCCTTGGGGCGGTCACAGTATAATTCCACCCCGTTGCCATCCGGATCATGCAGATAGACCGCTTCGCTTACTCCGTGATCGGAAGCCCCGTCAAATGGAATACCTGCATTTTGAACGCGCAGCAGGGCAACGGCCAATGATTCCCGCGAGGGATATAGGAATGCAGTGTGATAAAGACCCGTATGCCCTTGCGGCGGGGGTGTTCCGTTCAAACTGTCCCATGTGTTCAGGCCGATGTGGTGGTGATACCCGCCCGCAGAAAGAAAAGCGGCCTGGTTCCCGAATTTCTGCATCACCTCGAAACCAAGCACACCGGAATAAAACCGGATGGCCTGTTCCAGATCGGCCACTTTCAAATGGACATGCCCGATACGGACAGAAGGGTTGGTCGCGTTCATACCTTGGCTCCTTTCAGTTTACAGAAGCCAAGGTAGCATTGATGGAAAATTGGAAAATTGGCGGTTTGCCCGCAGAATATGTGCGCTAACGCACCATCCCGACAATCTCCAACGTCTTTTGCAAGATCGGATCGGCGATCACGCGGGCCTTGTCGGCGCCTTTGCGCAGGATCGCGTCGATTTCGTCCGGTGCCTGCATCAGCCGCTCCATCTCGGCGGATATCGGGGCCAGTTTCTCGACCGCCAGTTCCGACAGCATAGGTTTGAATTCGGAAAACTGCTTGCCGCCAACCTCGCTCAACACCTGATCGACCGACTGTTCCGACAGCGCCGCGTAGATGCTGACAAGGTTCTTTGCCTCGGGGCGCCCGTCCAGCCCTTCGGCCTCGCTTGGCAATCCGTCGGGATCGGTTTTGGCCTTGCGGATCTTTTTGGCGATTGTGTCGGCGTCATCGGTCATGTTGATCCGGCTCATGTCGCTGGGATCGGATTTCGACATTTTTTTCGAACCATCGCGCAAGGACATCACCCGCGTGGCCGCCCCTTCGATCACCGGTTCGGTGATCGGGAAGAAATCAACACCGTAGTCGTGGTTGAACTTGGCGGCGATATCGCGGGTCAGTTCGACATGCTGTTTCTGGTCCTCGCCCACCGGCACATGGGTGGCGTGGTAAACCAGAATATCGGCCGCCATCAGGGTGGGATAGCTGAACAGCCCGACCGATACCTTTTCACGGTTCTTGCCGGCCTTGTCCTTGAATTGCGTCATCCGGTTCAACCAGCCCATACGGGCCACACAGTTGAACACCCAGCCCAGTTCGGCATGGGCCGAGACCTGACTTTGATTGAACAGGATGGATTTTTCCGGGTCCAGACCGGCGGCGATGTAACCGGCGCACAGCTCGCGCGTGGCGTGGCGGAGTTTGGTAGGGTCCTGCCATGTGGTGATGGCGTGTAGGTCGACCATGCAATAGATGGATTCAACGCCATTCTCCTGCATTTCGACAAAGCGCTTGATCGCGCCAAGGTAATTGCCAAGGGTCAGGCCGCCCGAGGGCTGAATACCTGAAAAGACGCGGGGTGTGTGGACCACCTCTGTCATAATATCTACTCCGTCTGGATTATGTTGTGCGTTTCGCTTACCCATAGGGGCAAGGGCCGTCAACCAAAGGAGCCTATGGATATGAGCAGTAATCCCGATGTGTCACCCGTTAACCCCCTGCCGCCAGTGATTGTGGCACTGGCCGGGGCGATGTTTCTGATTGAGCTGGCGTTCAATCTGGGCGCGCGTGGTTTGATTGGCGGGCCGCAGGCTGTGGGCTGGCGGATTGCCATGATGCAGGAATATGCGCCGTCGGGGCTGTTGATTGACCGGATGATCGAGGTGGGGCGCTATCCGCCCGAGATATTATTGCGCTTTATGACCTATCCGTTCCTGCATGTGAATTTCACCCATATGCTGTTTGCCGTGGTGATCCTGCTGGCGATGGGAAAATTCGTGGGCGAGGTGTTTCGCTGGTGGGCGCTGTTGCTGGTGTTCTTTGCCGCTGCCATTGTCGGGGCAGTGGTTTACGGGCTGTTTGTTGACAGCCGCGTGGCGCTGGTGGGGGCTTACCCCGGGGATTACGGGCTGATCGGGGCGTTTACGTTTTTACTGTGGGTCAATCTGGCTGCACAGGGGGCAAATAAATACCGCGCTTTTACGCTGATCGGGTTTTTGCTGTTTATCAAACTGGTGTTCGGGCTGCTTTTTGGCGGCGGGCAGGACTGGATTGCCGATCTGGCCGGATTTGCCACAGGATTCGGGTTGTCCTTTGTGGTCAGCCCGGGGGGCTTTTCGCGGGCATTGGCGCAGGTGCGGCGGCGGGGATAAGAGATTCTATGCCTGCGGCGCGGATATTTGGGCCATTTGGAAGGGATTAGCGGCGCAAGGAGCGGCGGAATTCCGACAGTTTGAAGGCGCCGATCATCTGGCCGATGCCGAAATAGCTGATAATGCCGATGCCGATCAGCAGGGCCAGCGCCAGATAACGCCATGCGCCTGCGCCAAACATCGGGTTCAAGGCCAGTTGTGCGGTAAACAGGATGATCCCCATCAAGGCGGCGGCGGCCAGAATGCCGATAATGCGTTTGCGAAAGCGTTTGTCAAAGCGCGCCGCATCGCCCATTTTGCGTGACCCCGACCACAGCAGGAACACCATGCCCCAACTGGCGAAGGTCGCGCCAATGGCGGCGGCAAGGTAGCCGATGATCGGCGCCAGCCCGATGGCGAGGGCGGCGTTGATCACCATCGCGACCAGCGCGTAATAGAACGGGGTTTTGGTATCGGCGCGGGCAAAGAACAGCGGTTGATACACTTTTTGCAGCACAAAGGCGGGCAGGCCAAGCCCGTAGATCTGCACAGCCGCGGCGGTGGCGGCGGTATCGTCGGGGCCGAATTTGCCACGCTGGAACAGCACTTCGACCAGCGGCAGAGGGATCACGATCAGCGCCACGGCGGCGGGGATGGTCAGGGCAAGCGAGATTTCACCGGCGCGGCTGAAGGCCTCTTGTCCGCCAGCGGTGTCACCGGCCTGCAAACGGCGCGACAGTTCGGGCAGCAGAACGATGCCGATGGCGATACCGACCACGCCCAGCGGCAGTTGATACAGCCGATCCGCGTTATAGAGCCACGCCACAGCGGCGTCGAACTGGCTGGCCACTTGCCGGCCGACCAGCAGGTTGACCTGCACCACACCGCCAGCCAAAGCGGCGGGTGCGGCGATGATGGCGAGGCGTTTCAGATCGGGGGTTAGCTTTGGCCATGCGGGATATAGGGCAAAGCCCGCCCGTTTGGCCGCGACCCAGACCAGCGCCAGTTGCGCGATACCGGCCACAGGGACCATCCATGCCAGTGTCAGGCCAACGTCAAATCCGGCCAGATTGCCCGTCACCAGCGCGGTGATAAAGATCACATTCAGCAGAACCGGTGCGGCAGCGGCGGCGGTGAAACGGTGGGTGGCGTTCAGCACGCCGGATAGAAGGGCCGCAAGCGAGATGAACAGGATATAGGGGAAAACGATGCGCCCGTAGGTGACTGCCAGATCGAACCTCTGATCCCCGACAAACCCGCTGGCCATTGCCCAGACAAGCCACGGCATCAGGATCATGGAGATTACCGTCAGGGTGATCAGGATGCTGGCAAGGCCGGAAAAGGCATCGCGCGCAAATTCTAGCGGCTCGTCCCCTGCCTCGAGTTTTTTGGAAAACATCGGCACAAATGCCATGTTGAATGCGCCTTCGGCAAAGAAGCGGCGAAACATATTGGGTAGGGAAAACGCCACGATGAACGCCTGCGCCGCCGGACCGGTGCCCAAAAACGCCGCGATCATCATGTCGCGGACAAAGCCCAGCAGGCGACTTAGCAATGTCCAGCCGCCAACGGTCAGAAACCCGCCCAGCATGCGTTTGCGTCCCGTCATTCGGCCTGTGCCCTTTCAAAGCCCTCTTCAATCGCCTTGCGCAGGCGTTTTTCCAATGTCTTTTGCCGGTTTTCCTCGTGGTATTTAAGGCCGAACATGTCTTTGACGTAAAATGTATCGACCACCTGTTCCCCGTATGTCGCAATCACGGCACTGGCGATATAGACATTGGCATGGGCCAAAGTGCGGGTCAGATCATAGAGCAGGGCGGGGCGGTCGCGGGTATCGACCTCGATGATGGTGTAAATCTCGCTGCCCTCGTTATCGAAGGTGATGGTGGTGGGCACCTTGAAGGCGCGTTCGCGTTTCTTGATCTTGTCGCGTGATTGCAGGGCATCGCGCGCAATCACCTCGCCTTTTAGCGTCTTTTCGATCATCACGCGCAGCCGGTTCAGGCGCGAGCCCTCGTAAGGCGAGCCATCGCCATCCTGGATCCAGAAAACCGCAGTCGCATAGCCGTCTTTGGTGGTGTAGGTGCGCGCGTCGACCACATTGGCCCCGACCAGTGCCAGCGCACCGGCCAGCCGCGAGAATATGCCGGGGTGGTCGGCCAGAACGAAACAGGCCTGCGTCGCGTCACGGTCCTCGTCGGGTTTTAGGTCGATGCGGATTTCGTCTTCGGTCAGGTTGCGCAACTGCCTGGCGAAAATCACATGGGCGCCGGTTTGCAGGCCCTGCCAGTAGGGGGGGTAATGGCGGCCGGTTTCGATCTTCAGATCCTTCTTGTCCCAATCCGCCAGCGCCTGTCGCAGCGCCTTTTTGGCGGCGGCCTCGCGGGCGGTGCGGTTTACCGCCTCCATGCCGTTTTCCAGCGCGGTTTCGGTGTCGGAATACAGCCGCCGGATCAACATGGCCTTCCAGTTGTTCCATGTGTCCGGCCCGACCCCGCGAATGTCACAGACCGTCAGCACTGTCAGCAGGTCCAGCCGTTCCTTGTTCTTGACCGCTTTGGCAAAGCCGCGAATGGTGCGCGGGTCGGATATATCGCGTTTTTGTGCCACATCCGACATCAGCAGATGGTTGCGCACCAGCCATTCGACGTTTTTGCATTCATCCGGTTTCAACCCCAGACGCGGGGCCACCTTGCGGGCGATTTTCGCGCCAAGGATCGAATGGTCCTCGTCCCGCCCCTTGCCAATGTCGTGCAGCAACAGCGCCACATACAGCACCTTGCGATTGATCCCGCCCTTCAGGATGCCCGAGGCAATGGGCAGTTCTTCTTTCAACTCTTCGCGCTCTATCTGGGCAAGGTTGGAAATGCACTGGATGGTGTGTTCGTCCACGGTGTAGTGGTGATACATATTGAACTGCATCATCGCCACAATGGGCTCAAACTCGGGGATAAAGGCGGCCAGCACGCCCAACTCGTTCATGCGGCGCAAGGCGCGTTCGGGGTTGCCGTGTTTCAGCAGCAGATCAAGAAAAATGCGGGTCGCTTCCTTGTCGGCGCGCATGTCGTCATCAATCAGGTCCAGATGCGAGGACACCAGCCGCATTGCGTCGGGGTGGATCAGAACACCGGTGCGCAGGGCCTCTTCAAACAGGCGCAGGATGTTCATTTTGTCCTGAAGGAACAGTTTTTCATCCGCAACATTCAGGCGGTTCTGAACGATCTGGTATCCCGGCTTGGCCTTTTTGCGGCGGCGGAAAAACCGCAGTAGGCGGGGTTCCTGTTTGGCGTGGCTGGCTTCGAGTGCGGTCAGCAGGATGCGGGTCAGATCGCCCACATGGGTGGCGTGGCGGAAATAGTCCTGCATGAAATATTCCACCGCGCGGCGGCCATCGTGGGTTTTGTAGCCCATACGTTTGGCAACCTCGACCTGCAGATCGAACGTCAATTGCTCCATCGCGCGACCGGCGATCAGGTGCATGTGGCAACGGGTGGCCCACAGAAATTGCTGGGCCTTGGCAAAGCTGTCGTATTCGTCCTGCGTGAACAGGCCAAGGGCAACCAGTTCGGCCACGTCATCGACGCGGTGGATGTATTTGGCGATCCAGAACAGCGATTGCAGGTCGCGCAGGCCGCCCTTGCCCTCTTTCACATTGGGTTCGACCATATAGCGCTGGCCGCCCTGTTTACGGTGGCGTTCGCTGCGCTCTTGCAGCTTGGCCTCGATAAATTCGGGGCCGGTGCCGCTGAACAGATCACGCCACAGGGTTTCTTTCAACTCGTCCGCCAGCGGGGCATCACCTGCCAAATAGCGTTCTTCCAGCAGGGCGGTACGGATGGTGAAATCCTCGGCCCCCAGTCGGACGCAATCCTTGATGGTGCGGCTGGAATGACCGACTTTCAGGCGCAAATCCCACAGGATATACAGCATGGATTCAATCACGCTTTCGGCCCATGCGGTCATTTTGTAGGGGGTTAGGAACAGCAGGTCGATGTCGGAATGGGGCGCCATTTCGGCACGGCCCGAGCCACCCACCGCCAGCACACACAGCCGTTCGGCATCGGTAGGGTTGGCGATTTTGTGCAAATGGCGGGTGGCCACCTGAAAGGCGGTTTCGACCAGACAATCAGCCAGATAGGCATAGGCGCGGGTGGTGCGATGGGCGGCAAAGGGGGCGGCCCTAAAGGCGGTCTCGATTGCCTCGTTGCCGCGTTTGCGGGCCTCTAGCAAATAAGCCACGGTGGCGGCGCGAATTTCGCGATCATCCTTGGCATCATAAAAGGAGGCTTCAAGCGCTTCCCACGCTGCGGCTTTGTCAAAAATGTCATTCGCCGGACAGATCAGGCTGTCCGGCGAAAACAAAGGCGTATGGGCGTTCATCGGGTCCGTCTAGAAACCGGCGCCGCCAAAGCTGCTGGGCGCAGCGTCAACGATAACAACCTGGTTGTTCTGGATTTGCGCAACAGCCAGACCACGTTCGTTCGTGCCGTCATTGCGCAGGCGGAAGATGCCGTTGGCACCGACAAATCCGGCACCCTGGGTCAGGGCCGATGTGGTTAAAGCGTTGGATTTTCCGGCTTTGACCAAAGCACCAATGGCCGCGATGCCATCATATGACAGACCGGCGATGGGCAACGGGTTGCTACCAAAGGCCGCCGAATAGCGTTCCCTGAATTTGGCGGTCATGCCTGGATGTGGCATGGCGAACCATGCGCCTTGAACGCCGGGCAGGGCCAATGTTGCGGGCGGAATATCCCAGCGGGTCAGGCCGATGTATTTGATCACGTTGTTATTAACGCCGTTCTCGGGCAGCATCTGGGTTAACAGCGGCAGCGCGGCATCCGTGCTGGCGGTAAAGAACACTGCTTGCGCCCCGCCACTTTTGATGGTCTGGGCGATTTGTGGAACAGCATTGATGATCCCATCTTGCGAGAACTCGTATGAAGCAACGCCTGCGGGTGTGGCGCCGGCTCTGGAGATTGCATTGGAAATCGCGGCCCGCCCGATTTCACCGGCCTGGGTTCTGGCGTGGACGATGGCGATTTTGCTGCGGCCCTGACGCTTGGCATAGGCAACCAGACGGTTTGCGGTGTTTTCAAAGGTCGGACCCAGAATAAACACATTGCCACCGGCAATTTGCGCATTGTTCGAGAACGCCAGAACATTCACATTACGGCTTGCTACAGCATTGCCAACCGCATTGGCAGACTTTGCGTAAAGAGGACCGACAATGATTTTAGCCCCTTCATTGACAGCTTGCACAGCAACAGTAGCGGCCTGGGACGGATTGCCGGCGGTGTTGTAAACCCGCAGGTCGATTTTGACACCTTGAAGGTCTGCAATGGCCAGACGTGCGGCATTTTCCAGGTTCTTGGCGTTCAGGTTGTCGCTTGGATTTGCCGATCCGCCGGGGACCAGCAGGGCAACGGGAACAGCGGCTTTGGTGTTGATGCTGGGGCCGCTGTCACTCAGGCTGACCGGTTGACAGGCTGCCAGCCACAAAATGGAAAGTGCAGCAACAATACGGCCTGCAAACTTCTGGAAATTACTCAATAACAAAAACATAGGTTGATCCTCGCTCCCTTGCGCGTAATGATTCAGGGGGCAAGACTAAGCGCTTGCTTGCAAATAGTAAACGCCGTGAAAGGTGGGAACCCCGTGAATTTTGAAAAGAAGCAACTCTCTGCCGGTTTGTATTTCGTCGCCACCCCGATCGGGACGGCGCGGGATATTACGTTGCGGGGGCTGGATATACTGGCTTCGGCGGATGTTATCGCGGCCGAGGATACCCGCACGGCAAAACGCCTAATGGAAATCCACGGGATCCCACTGGGGGACCGGCCGGTGATTGCCTATCACGATCATAGCGGCGACATGGTGCGCGCGCGTTTGATGAAATACATCGCCGGGGGCAAATCGGTTGCCTATGCGTCCGAGGCCGGCACCCCGCTGGTGGCTGATCCCGGCTATGCGCTGGGGCGGGCTGCGATTGATGCAGGGGTTCCCGTGATAGGTGCGCCGGGACCATCCGCAGTGATCGCGGCGCTGACGGTTGCAGGGCTGCCGACCGACAGATTTTTTTTCGCCGGTTTTCCGCCAAATGCCAAAGGGGCGCGGCGCAAATTCATCGAAGAATACGCGGATGTGCCGGGGACACTGGTATTTTATGAATCCCCGAAACGGATTCAGGGAATGTTAGGAGATTTGGTGCAAAAGCTGGGGGGGGAACGACAGGCGGTGGTTTGTCGGGAACTGACCAAACGGTTTGAAGAGGTGTCGCGCGGCACATTGGCCGAATTGGCCGATGCCTTTGCAGAACGTTCGGTGAAAGGTGAAATTGTGGTTCTGGTGGATCGGGCGCGTGGCGTTCGGGTGTCGGACCAGTTGATGGAGGATGCTTTGCGCGAGGCGTTGAAAACCATGCGTTTGAAGGATGCAGCAACGACTGTGTCCGAGGCATTGGGCCTGCCGCGGCGCAAAGTGTATCAGGCGGCCCTTGGAATGGAGAAAGGAAAATGAGCGGAGCGGTATCCTATCATGCGGGTTTAGCGGCGGAAGGGGTTGTTGAAACCCATTATGCGCGGGCCGGACATGCAATTGCCGGACGGCGCTGGCGCGGGTCCGGCGGGGAAATTGACCTGATCGCACGGGACGGGGACGGGCTGATTTTTATCGAGGTCAAGAAAAGTCGCGATTTTGCGCGGGCGGCTGAGCGGGTGTCGCGCCGCCAGATGCAACGGATCTATGCCACTGCTTCCGAATTTCTGGCAGGGGAGCCGAACGGGCAGGATACGGATGTGCGTTTCGATGTGGCACTGATGGATGCAAGCGGCGAAATTCAGGTGATCGAAAACGCATTTGGCTATTGTTAGGCGACTTCCCATTGAACCCCGCTCTGGCTTGGGCCATGTAGTAGGGGCAGACAAAGGGGGCCGACATGCCGTTAAAAGTAGCGATCCAGATGGATCCGATTGCACCGATCGATATTGATGCCGACAGCACTTTTCGCATAGCCGAAGAAGCACAGGCACGCGGGCACGAGCTGTTTTACTACACGCCGGACAAACTGTCTTATCGCGAAGGCAGGATCATGGCGCGCGGTTGGCCACTGACCGTGCGGCGCGAAAAGGGCAATCATTTCGCGCTGGGGGACGAGCAGGATATTGATCTGGCGGACTGGGATGTGGTCTGGTTGCGGCAGGATCCGCCGTTTGACATGGGCTATATCACCACCACGCATCTGCTGGATATGATCCACCCCGAAACACTGGTGGTGAATGATCCGTTCTGGGTACGCAATTATCCGGAAAAGCTGTTGGTGCTGGCCTTTCCCGATCTGACCCCGCCCACCATGATTGCCCGTGATCTGGAGACGATCAAGGAATTCAAACACAAGCACGGGGATATCATTCTGAAGCCGCTATACGGCAACGGCGGGGCCGGTGTGTTCCGGCTGGATGTGAATGACCGCAACCTGACCTCGCTGCACGAATTGTTCATGGGGATTAACCGTGAGCCGCTGATTGCGCAAAAATTCCTGCCCGATGTGTCCAACGGCGATAAACGGATCATTCTGGTGGATGGCGAAGCCGTGGGCGCGATCAACCGCGTTCCGGCCAAGGGCGAAACCCGGTCCAACATGCATGTCGGCGGGCGGCCTGAAAAGATCGGCCTGACCGCGCGGGATCGCGAGATTTGCGATGCCATCGGTCCGCTGCTGCGGGAAAAGGGGCAGATATTTGTCGGCATTGATGTGATTGGCGATTACCTGACGGAAATCAACGTAACCTCGCCCACCGGCATTCAAGAGCTGGAGCGGTTCGACGGCACCAATATCGCAGAGAAAATATGGCAGGCGATTGAACGTAGATAGGCGTAATTTGTGGCACTTCGTAAATGGTTGATCAATGTTGGATCAAGGCTGGTTGCCAAACGGCATCTGGCGCGCGTGCAGGAAATCCCTGACGCAAGGCGCAGTTTTCACCGCATGGCGCGGCTGGGGTTTCATACCCCGCCTTTGAGCCTGTTTCTGGAAGATACACTGGCGGACCGGCCCGCGTTGTGGGTGTCCTCGGGCGTGAAATCGCGTGAAAAGGTGATCTATTACATCCACGGTGGCGGCTACATTGTCGGCAGCCCCGATACCCACAAGAACATGCTGGCGGCCCTGTCGCGCCTCTGTGGTATGCAGGCCTGTCTGATTGATTACCGTCTTGCGCCGGAACACGCATTTCCGGCGGCGATTGATGATGTTCTGGCGGGGTATCTGGCGCTGCTGGAGCGTGGCTATGCGCCGGAAAATATTGTCATCGGCGGGGATAGTGCGGGTGGCGGGGCGGTGTTGGCTTTGCTGTCGGAGCTGTGCAAACGGGGGATTGCCCCGCGTGGTGTGTTTGCCCTGTCGCCGTGGACGGATTTGATGCTAAGCGGCGAGACCCTGCGTTCCAACGCAAAGACTGAGGTTATGCTGCCGACCGAGCGGATTGGTGAATTGCGTGACATGTATCTGCAAGGGGCTGATCCGGCGGACCCTCGCGCATCGCCCTTGTATGCGGATTTTCCGGCGTGCCCGCCAGTTCTGTTTCAGGCATCGGATAGTGAAATCCTGCTGGATGATACGCGCCGGATGGTGGCGGTACTTGAGGCGCAAGGGACGGATGTCGAATGCTATATCTGGTCCGATCTGCCGCATGTCTGGCAGATTTTCCATGGCTGGCTGCCCGATGCGGATTTGGCCCTGTTGCAGGTGGCGCAATTCATCAAGGCGCGGTTCCGGACCTGATCCGGAACCTTCTGGCGTTCGGATCGTGCAGGCCCGGATCAGGTCCGTGGCAGCGCGGTTCAAACCTCTTTCGTCGCGCTGAGGCGAAAGCTGACGGCCTCGGCCACATGTGGTTTGCGCACGTTTGCCTCGCCCTCCAGATCGGCGATGGTGCGGGCCACGCGCAACACGCGGTGATAGCCCCGCGCCGACAGGCCGAACCGCTCGGCGACCTTCAGCAACAGCGCGCGGCCCTCGTCATCGGGGGTGGCAATTTCTTCCAGCATCGCGCCTTCGGCATCGGCGTTAACACGCATATCGTCATGCCCTTCAAAGCGGGCCACTTGCAGGGCGCGGGCGGATGCAATGCGGGCGGCCATGTCGGCGGAACTGTCTCCGGCCTCGGGCAGGTCCAGATCGGAAAAGGCCACGGGCGGCACATCGATGCGCAGATCGAATCGGTCCATCAGAGGGCCGGAAATGCGGCCCAGATATTCCTCGCCACAGATCGGCACGCGGGCGCAGGCGCGGGTCGGGTCGGTCAGGTAGCCGCATTTGCAGGGGTTGGCGGCGGCGACCAGCATGAAACGGCAGGGGTAACGGATATGGGCATTGGCACGGGCCACCACCACTTCGCCGGTTTCAATCGGCTGGCGCAGGGTTTCCAGCACGGCGCGGTTATATTCGGGGAATTCGTCCATGAACAAAACGCCGTTGTGCGCCAGTGAAATTTCGCCGGGTTTTGCCCCGCGCCCGCCGCCGACAATGGCTGCCATCGAGGCGGTATGGTGGGGTTCGCGAAAGGGGCGTTCACGGGAAATGCCGCCTTCATCCAGCAGGCCGGACAGGGAATGGATCATCGAGGTTTCAAGCGCCTCGGCGGCGCTAAGGGGCGGCAGGATGCCGGGCAGGCGGGCGGCGAGCATGGATTTGCCCGAGCCGGGCGAGCCGGTCATCAGCACATGGTGACGCCCCGCAGCCGCGATTTCCAAGGCCCGTTTGGCGCGTTCCTGCCCTTTGACATCGCGCATGTCGCGGCTGTGGGTTTCGCGCTGCACTTCGCCTGCAACGGCGGGGGTTAGCGGCGATTGTCCGGTGTAGTGGCGCACTACATCGGCCAGCGAACCCGCGGCCAGCACCTGCGTTGCGCCGACCCATGCGGCCTCGGCTCCGCAGGCCTTGGGGCACAAAAGCGCGCGGTCATGTTCGGCGGCGGCCATGGCGGCGGGCAGGGCGCCGATCACCTGAATCAGCGAGCCGTCCAGCGATAATTCCCCCAGCGCGACGGTGTTTTCCACGTCCTCGGAGGGGATAATTTCCAGCGCGGCCAGCAGGGCCAGCGCGATTGGCAGATCGAAATGCGACCCCACCTTCAGCACATCGGCGGGCGACAGGTTTATGGTGATCCGTTTGGAGGGCAGGGCAATCGACATGGCTGTCATCGCCGCGCGCACCCGTTCGCGGGCTTCGGAAACGGCTTTGTCCGGCAGGCCGACGATGGCGAACGAAGGCAGGCCCGCGGTGATGGCGCATTGCACCTCGACCATGCGGGCCTCGATCCCTTCGAACGCTACCGTATAGGCGCGTGATACCATTTAACCGCTCCCGCCATTAACTATTGGGTCATGGTTAACGCGGGAATGGTTTACAAAGGGTAAACGGGGCCGAAATCAGGTTAAGGATTGAGGCCAGTCGCCGGTGGGCAGGTCCAGTGCATAGGGGACGGGATCGTAGGATACCTTTAGCCCTTCGGCGCGCCATTTCCGGAATGCGGGGTCTTGCAAGTGGGTTGTGACATAGGCGGCGCAAGCCTTGTCCATCGGCAGGGCATAGCCTGCAATACGGGCGGCAACAGGGGCATAAAATACATCGGCAAGCGAATATTGCCCAAACAGCCACGGGCCATCCGCGCCGTGACGGTTGCGGGCCAGTGCCCAGATGTCCTGCAAACGGTTCAGGTCGGCTTGCACCGCGTCAGATACAGCAAAGCCGTCATATTGGTGCAGCAGTTGCATCGGACATTCGTTGCGCAGCGCCATGAAGCCCGAGTGCATTTCTGCCACCAGCCAACGCGCCAAGGCACGGGCGGCAGGGTCGGTTGGCCAGAGGCCGGCGTCTGAGTGACGCTCGGCCAGGGTTTCGGCCATCGCCAATGTGTCGCCAACGACTATGCCGTCGGGGGTGCGCATCACGGGGACATAGCGGGCCGGCGCCAGTTCGGCCAGATCCTGTTTCAGGGTGCCGGAATACAGGCCGGCCATATGGGTGCGGCAGGGGATGTTGAATTTCTCGAACATCAGCCAGCCACGCAGCGACCAGCTGGAAAATGTGCGGTCGCCGATGTAAAGATCATAGGTCATTGCAGCAGGGTAGCGCGGCGCGGCGGGTTTGCCCAATTGCGATTTGTGACGGGGGCATCACGAAATTTGATAGCGCGGATTTGCCAGAGCGCGCGCGGGTGGTGTAAAGAACGGCATGGATTTTGGGTTGATAAAACGGGTTCTGATCGGGGCTTTGCTGGTTTTGGCAAGCATCGGCGGGGCTGCGGCGCAGAGCAATTTGCAGGTCTATGCGCCGGTTTACGGTCGCTGGTGCGGGCCGAACCATCCGGTTGATATGTCCCGCGCGGGGCCGCCGGTGGATATGCTGGATGCGGCCTGTATGCGGCATGATTACTGTGTTGCGGCGCGGGGGGAATACAACTGTGGTTGCGATGTATCCTTTCTGAACGAGTTGCGCGGTACAGGTTGGCCGAACCCTTTGATGCAGCGAAATGCACGGGCGGTTTATGATGCAATTGCGCTGGTGCCTTGTGACAGCCCGGATGGAACCACACGGAAACAGACAATGTTTGCGGTGGATCTGTTCTATGACGTGATCAGCGGCAACGGCACGCCGATGGACGTGATGGACCGCTGGCGGACGCTGTTTTTCGGCTATTGACGGGGCAGGGATTTTGTAGCTGGCGTCAGGGGATGTGGTTGATCGCATCAGCCCGCCATCTGGCACCGTCCCAGTGTAGGCGGGTGATCGACAGGTTGTCGATTTTATGCGAAACCGCCTGATAGGCCGAGACCCCCAGCGCCCGCTGCACCTGTGTCAGGATCACGCCGAAATGCGCCACCGCGATGATGTGGCGGCCTTGGTGCTTGCGGGCCATCCCATCGACATAGGGGTTGATGCGGGTAGCGGCCATGTTCCAGCTTTCGCCGTTCGGGGGCGCCACATCGCCCGGCGTTTCCCAATAGGCGCGGCTAAGATCCGGATCACGGGTGGTGACCTGATCGAAGGTCAGCCCGTCCCAGTCACCGAAATTGAATTCCCGCAAGGGCTGTGCGTGGGGCAGGCGGGTGCGTCCGCCCGCGATGGCGTCGGCTGTGGCGATGCTGCGGGACAGGTCCGAGGAGACCAGCAGCGCTTCCTTTGGCAGGTGTTCGTTCAGGCGGGCGATTTGCGCGGTGTCGGACAGGTCGGCGGGCACATCGCGCCAGCCGACGAAAGAATTTTCATGCGTTGGACCGTGACGCACCCACCACCACGTTGTCATTCCAGCGCCTCGGGCAAGGTGCCTTTCAGCACCATCGGCAACCCCGCGATGACGGTAACGACAAGGCCCGCCTGTGTGGCAAGGGTTTGGTTCAGGCGGCCCTGAGCCTCTCGGAACTTGCGCGACAGGGCGTTGTCGGGCACCACACCGGCACCGACTTCGTTGCTGACGACCACCACGGGGGCGGGGCAGGTTTGCAGGGCGTTCAGCAGGGCGGCCCCGGCCTGTTCCAGATCGGATTCGGCCAGCAGATGATTGGACAGCCATAGCGTGGCGCAATCGATCAGCACCACATGGTCGGCGGGTATCTGTTGCAGGGCGGCGGGGAGGTCCAGCGGGGCCTCGACCGTGTGCCAGCCCGCGCCGCGCATGTCCCTGTGGCGGGCGATCTTGGCGCGCATTTCATCGTCAAAGGCCTGTGCGGTGGCGATATAGGTTCGCGTGCGCATGGTGGTGGTGACCAGCCGTTCGGCAAAGGTGGATTTGCCGGAAGCGGCGGCGCCGATGATCAGGGTCAGCTTGGGCAACATGCGGGATGTCCTTATGGTGTTGCCAATGACTAGCAAGGCAAGGGATGGATGGCCAGAGGGGGATAGGCATTGTTGTGACCGGATTTGTCCCATTGGCATTTCTGCGTATTGGGGGCAGGGTGACAGAATGAAACATTTTATCTTTGCTATTGCTGCGCTGGTTGCGGTGTCGTTTCCGGCGGATGCCGGAGAAATATCAATCGAGGGGCTGGATACCCTGCCGCCTGCGGATGTCTATATTCTGGGCGAGGTGCATGACAACGCGCTGCACCACGAAGGACAGGCACGGGTGGTGCAGGCGGTTAAACCCAAAGCGGTGGTGTTTGAAATGTTGTCGCCACAGCAGGCGGCAAAGGTGACGCCGGAATTGCGGAAGGATCGGGATGCACTGGGGGCCGCGCTGGAATGGGAGGCTTCGGGCTGGCCCGATTTCGCGATCTACTGGCCGGTGTTTGCGGCGCTGGGCGATGCCAGAGTTTACGGCGCCGCGCGGTCGCGGGAACAGGTGCGCCGCGCGTTCAAAGAAGGGGCCGCGGCGGTGTTCGGGGCGGGATACGGTCTGGATCAGCCCCTGCCGGACGGGCAGTTGGAGCAGCGCAAGCAGGCGCAGTTTGCCGACCATTGCGAGGCGATGCCGCTGGAAATGATGGGCGGTATGGTCGAGGCGCAGCGGTTCCGCGATGCGGCCTTTGCCGATACGGTGATGCAGGCGTTTCGGGAGGTCGGCGGGCCGGTGGTGCTGATCACCGGCAATGGCCATGCGCGCAAGGATTGGGGCGTGCCCTCGATGCTGGAAGGGGCAAAGGTGCTGGTGGTCGGCTTTGTCGAGGAACCGGCACAAGAGGACGAACCTTTTGATTATTGGGTGGTGACCGAGGCGGTGGAGCGTGAAGACCCCTGTCTGGCGTTCAAATAGCGGCTGGTTGAGTTTGCGGGTCTTGCGGCCTACAACGGGGGCAACTGTTTGAAAGGGTTGCCTATGCTTGCTGGTAAACGTGTTCTGTTGATCATTGGTGGCGGGATTGCCGCATTCAAATCGCTGGATCTGATCCGGCGCTTGCGTGAACGCGGGGCCACTGTGGTGCCGGTTCTGACGCGGGCGGGCGAGGAATTTGTCACGCCGCTATCCACTTCAGCGCTGGCGGCGCAAAAGGTGTATCGCGATCTGTTCGATCTGACCGACGAGGCCGAGATGGGCCATATCGAACTGTCCCGCGATGCCGATCTGGTGGTGGTCGCACCTGCCACGGCCGATCTGATGGGCAAGATGGCGGCAGGGCTGGCGAATGATCTGGCCTCGACCCTGTTGATGGCCACCGACAAGCGGGTGCTGGTCGCGCCGGCGATGAATGTGCGGATGTGGGAGCATCCGGCGACGCAAAGGAACATCGAAACCCTGAAAGGTGACGGTGTGCTGTTTGTCGGCCCGAACGAGGGCAACATGGCCTGTGGCGAATTCGGCCCGGGACGCATGGCCGAACCGCTTGAGATTGTCGCTGCGGTGGAAGCCGCGATTGCGGACGGGCCGCTGAAGGGCAAACATGTGCTGGTGACCTCGGGGCCGACGCACGAGCCGATTGATCCGGTACGTTACATCGCCAACCGCTCCAGCGGGGCGCAGGGCACGGCGATTGCGCGGGCACTTGCGGCGCTGGGCGCACGGGTGACGTTTGTCACGGGGCCGGCGGATGTGGCGCGGCCCGAAGGGGTGCAGGTGATCGAGGTGCAGACCGCGCGGGAAATGCTGGCGGCGGTGCAGGGCGCCTTGCCTGCGGATGCGGCGGTGTTTGCGGCGGCGGTGGCGGACTGGCGGGTGGAAAACGCGTCCGGTTCCAAGATGAAGAAGGATGGCAAGGGTAGTCTGCCCGAACTGGTATTTGCCGAGAACCCCGATATTCTGGCCACGGTCAGCCGGATGGAAAAGGGACGGCCGGCACTGGTGGTGGGATTTGCGGCGGAAACCGATGATGTGGTGGAAAACGCCACCGCCAAACGCAAGCGCAAGGGCTGTGACTGGATCGTTGCCAATGATGTGTCGCCGGAAACGGGCATCATGGGCGGGGATGAAAATGCGGTGGTGGTGATCACGGACGACGGGGCCGAGGCATGGCCGCGCATGGGCAAGGATCAGGTGGCACAGCGGCTGGCGGCGGCGATTGCCGAGGCGTTGGGATAAGAGTTTCCATGCGCTTCGCGCGAGGATATTTATGGAACAAAGATGGGGATGGCGGTGTGGTAACTGTAAGCTTTGCGTGGCTTGAAGGGGCGGATCGGGCGCTGGGGTTGCCGTCTTATGAAACGGCGGGTGCCGCGGGGGCTGATTTGCGGGCGAATTTTCCGGCAGGCGAGCGCGGCGGGCTGGTGATCGAAGCCGGTGCGCGGGCATTGGTGCCCACAGGGTTGAGGCTGGAAATACCGCAGGGCTACGAGGTGCAGATCAGGCCGCGGTCGGGGCTGGCGTTGAAGCACGGCATCACCCTGCCCAACAGTCCGGGCACGATTGACAGTGATTATCGCGGGCCGTTGGGGGTGATCCTGCTGAACGCGGGGGATAGGCCCTTTGTCGTGAACCACGGTGACAGGATTGCCCAGATGGTGGTGGCCCCTGTCGTGCAGGCGCGGTTTGAACTGGTCACGGAACTGAGTAACACCGCGCGTGGCGAAGGTGGCTTTGGGTCAACGGGGCGCGGTTAGTGGGCGTTGTTCTGGCGTTGATGGCGGGCTTGTGGGGCTTGGGCGCGGTGATGAAGGTGGCCCCTTCAAGGCGCTGGTTCCTGATCGGGCTGGTTTACGCGGCGGTGGTGATCGCGCATCTGGTGTTGCCCGATGGTGCACCCTTGCGCGCGGCCACCGGTGGAACGGTGCGGCCATGGCTGATTTTGGGTGGAATTCTGGCGGTAGTGGTTGCGTATCGCGCCGTTCTGCGTCAGCTTCGCGTCAAAGCCAATGACAGAGTTGCCGAGATGACTGATGCCACCCCCAAGCCTACATTTTCCAATGTCGAACTGGATCGTTACGCCCGCCACATCATGTTACGCGAAATTGGCGGGGCGGGGCAGAAGAAGCTGAAAAACGCCCGTGTGCTGGTGATCGGCGCCGGCGGTCTGGGCTCGCCTGTGTTGCTGTATCTGGCGGCGGCGGGTGTGGGGACGATCGGCGTGGTGGATGATGATGCGGTGGACAATTCCAACCTGCAACGTCAGGTAATCCACCGCGATGCCGACATCGGCATGCCCAAGGTATTTTCCGCCGAGGCTGCGATGAAGGCGCAAAACCCGAAGGTCGGGGTGCGCCCCTATCACCGGCGGCTGGATCAGGACAACGCGGCCGAACTGTTTTCGGACTATGATCTGGTGCTGGACGGGACCGACAATTTCGATACCCGCTATCTGGTGAACCGCACCTGCGTGGCGCTGGGCCTGCCGCTGATTGCCGGCGCGATAACCCAGTGGGAAGGGCAGATCAGCGTCTATCATCCGGCCAAAGGCGCGCCCTGTTATCAATGCGTTTTCCCCGAGGCCCCCGCCGCCGGACTGGCGCCGAGTTGCGCCGAGGCCGGTGTAGTCGGCCCGCTGCCCGGTGTGATAGGCACGATGATGGCGGTTGAGGCCGTGAAGGAGATCACAGGGGCCGGCACGCCGCTGAAAGGCGAGATGCTGATCTATGATGCGCTTTATGCGGAAAGCCGTAAAATCGGGGTCAAGCCGCGCCCAGATTGCCCTGTTTGCGGCGGGAAAGGGGTTTAATTTCCTTGCCTTGGGCAACGGATTAACCATACTCGCGATCAATGTATAACAAATTCCGGGGGATTCCTGCATGAAACTTTTTGCATCCATTGCCGCTGCTGCTACGGTGGCTTTTTCAACACTTGCCATGGCGGGCGGCCATCTGCCCGATCTGGGCGGAAAAGAGGTGGTTGTGGTCACCGAAAACGCCTATCCGCCGCTGCAATTTATGGACCCGGCGTCGGGCGAGGCGATCGGCTGGGAATATGATGCCATGGCCGAGATTGCCAAGCGGATCAACATCAAGGTGACTTATGAAAACATCAGCTGGGACGCGATGATTCCGGCGGTGTCGGAAGGCCAGTTTGATCTGGGCATGACCGGAATCACCATCCGTGATGACCGCAAGGAAAAGGTGGATTTTTCCGACCCCTACATGCGCAGCGAAATGGTGATGATGGTGCGCGGTGACGAGGACCGGTTCACCGATGCCAAAAATTTTGCGGCCAATGACGATCTGCTGATGGCGGCACAGCCCGGCACCACGCCGTTCTATGTGGGGGTTTACGAGGTGCTGGACGGCAATGAATCCAACCCGCGTATCAAGCTGTTCGAAACATTCGGCGCAACAGTTCAGGCGCTGAAAACCGGTGATGTCGATCTGGTGCTGACCGATGGCACAGCGGGGGCCGGATATGTAGATGCCTCGGGCGGCGGGCTGAAGATCATTGGCGACAAGCTGGGCACCGAGGATTTCGGCTTCATCTTCCCCAAAGGCTCGGATCTGGTGGGGCCGGTCAATGCCGCGATTGCCGATATGAAGGCCGACGGCACCATTGATGCGCTGAATAAAAAATGGTTTCTTGATTACAAAATGGGCGGCTGAACGCCTGAAATAAAAGGATTGCCCCGGCCAGTTGTGCCGGGGCTTTTTGATTAATGATTACACCCCCTTCCCAAGACAAGGATTTCCCCTATTGGCTGGTTCTGGCCGGTGGGCTGGGCGCCTATCTGATGTATCGCGTGGTTGCGGATGATCTGTATGCGCAGGTGCTAAGCACCCTGTCGCGCGGCATCGGTATGACGATATTCGTGACCTTGGTGGCCTTTGCGCTGGCCTCGTTCTTCGGGCTGTTGCTGGCGGTCGGCACCATGTCGCGGTTCATCGTTTTCAGGCAATTGGCACGGTTTTATATCGAAATCATCCGTGGCATCCCGATGATCGTGCTGCTGTTGTATGTGGCCTTTGTGTTCGGCCCCGCGCTGGTGCATTTCTGGAACTGGATTGCCGAGGGGCTGGGGTTTGACCCGATCCGCACGCGGGATTTTTCGCTGATGTGGCGGGCAATCATTGCGCTGATGATCGGCTATTCCGCCTTTATCGCCGAGGTATTTCGCGCCGGTCTGCTGTCGGTGGACGAGGGTCAGATCGAGGCATCAAAAGCGTTGGGATTGAGTGGTTGGCACCGCTTCCGGTTTATCGTTTTCCCGCAAGCGTTCCGGACTATCATGCCGCCGCTTGGCAATGATTTCATTGCGATGATCAAGGATTCATCGCTGGTGTCGGTGCTGGGGGTTTCGGATATTGCACAGCTGGGCAAGGTGACAGCGGCCGGTAATTTCCGCTATTTCGAAACCTATAATGTGGTGGCCCTGCTGTATCTGGTGATGACGGTTTCCCTGTCTCTTCTGCTGCGGCGGCTGGAACGGCGGATGCGGTCTAAATACCCGTAAGGGCTGGACCTTGCTTTGTGGTGGTTCTAGCGTGGCGGGCAAAGGAGATTCCCCCATGACCAACCCGCTATTGTCCCGCTGGGACACGCCGTTTCAACTGCCCCCCTTTGCCGGTATTAAGGACGATGATTTCGCGCCGGCATTCGATGCTGCGATGGAGGAGGCGCGGGAAAATATCGCGGCGATTGCCGGCAATGCGGACGCGCCGACATTTGAAAATACTATTGAGGCGCTGGAACTGGCAGAGGACTCTCTGGGACGTGTTTTGTCGGTGTTCTACAATCTGGCGGGCGCGGATAGCACCGAAAAGCGGGAGGAGTTGCAGCGGGATTTCTCGCCGAAACTGGCCGCCTATTCGTCGGAAATCAGCATGAACGAGGCATTGTTCCAGCGGGTCGAAACCCTGTGGAAACAACGCGCCGATCTGGACCTGACAAAGGAACAGGCGCGGGTTCTGATGCTGCACCGGCGCGGGTTTGTGCGGGCCGGGGCACAGTTGCAAGGGGCGGCGCGGGACAGGTTGAAAGAGGTGCTGGAACGGCTGGCGGTTCTGGGCACGCAGTTCAGCCAGAACCTGTTGGCGGATGAACGGGACTGGTTCATGCAACTTGGGCCGGAGGATCTGGACGGTCTGCCCGCTTTCCTGCTGGATGCGGCCAAAGGGGCAGCGGCGGAAAAGGGTGTTAAGGGCCATGTGATCACCTTGTCGCGATCCCTGATCACGCCATTTTTGCAATTCTCGGCCCGCCGTGATTTGCGACAAAAGGCCTATGAAGCCTTTGTTGCGCGTGGTGCCAATGGCGGCAAAACCGACAACCGCGCCATCGCCGCCGAAACGCTCGCGTTGCGGCAGGAGCGGGCGGAATTGCTGGGCTATGCGGATTTCGCCTCCTACAAGCTGGAAACCGAGATGGCCAAGACACCCGAAGCGGTGCGCGATTTGCTGATGCAGGTCTGGGAACCTGCCAAAGCGGCGGCCAACCGTGATGCGGAAATTCTGACCGATATGATGCACGCCGATGGCGTGAACGGCGAGTTGGAGGCCTGGGACTGGCGCTATTATTCCGAAAATCGCCGCAAGGCCGAGCATGATCTGGACGAAGCCGAGATCAAACCCTACCTGCAACTGGACCGGATGATCGAGGCAGCTTTTGACAGCGCCAACCGCCTGTTCGGGCTGGAATTTACCCCGCTGGATGTGCCGCTGTATCACGAGGACGCCCGCGCCTGGGAGGTGACACGGGACGGCAAGCATCTGGCGGTATTCATCGGCGATTATTTCGCCCGTGGCTCGAAACGCTCGGGCGCGTGGTGTTCGGCGATGCGCAGCCAGCGCAAACTGGGCGGGGATGTGCGCCCGATCGTGGTGAATGTCTGCAATTTTACCAAGGGCGATCCGGCATTGTTGTCGTTTGACGATGCCCGCACGCTGTTTCACGAATTCGGCCATGCGCTGCACCAGATGCTGTCGGATGTGACCTATGAATCCGTGTCCGGCACGTCGGTGGCGCGGGATTTTGTGGAACTGCCCAGCCAACTGTACGAACACTGGCTGGAAGTGCCCGAAGTGTTGCAAAAATTCGCAACCCACGCCGAAACCGGCGAGGCGATGCCTGCGGACCTGTTGCAGCGCCTGCTCGCGGCGGGGACTTATGACATGGGGTTTTCGACCGTGGAATATGTGGCCTCGGCGCTGGTTGATCTGGAGTTCCATAGCGGTGCGGCTCCGGCTGATCCGATGGTCAAACAGGCCGGGGTTCTGGACAGCATCGGCATGCCCCGCGCCATCCGCATGCGCCACGCCACGCCGCAATTCGCGCATGTGTTTTCCGGCGACGGCTATTCCAGCGCCTACTACAGCTATATGTGGAGCGAGGTGATGGACGCCGATGCGTTCGAGGCCTTCGAGGACGCGGGCGGCGCTTTTGATCCCGGGATGGCGAAACGGCTGGAGAAGCACATCCTGTCGGCTGGCGGTTCACGCGACCCCGAGGAATTATACACCGCATTTCGCGGGCGGATGCCGGGGGTTAAGGCGCTGTTAAAGGGACGGGGGCTTATTCCCTGATCTCGTCCGGTTTCACGCCCCATAGCCCCGATTTGCGCGCCCAGCCGCGCTGGCCGTCCACACTTAAGCGGCACCAGTCGATAGTGCATTTCCCCAGCCGTGCGATCACGCCCATTTCCAGACGGGCGTTTTCCCGTGATTTGGGGTCGGGGCGGGCGTAAAGGGTCAGCAAATCTTCCTCGACGATCACGGTGCGCACACCGGACAGCAGCGAATAATGCACCCAGCCGCCTTGGTCATCGCGGTCGCGCACACGGCGCCAGTGGCCGTATTCGGCGATGATTTCAAGCGGCATGCTGCGGTGTTTGAACACCCAGTCGATACGGTGGGTCAGACTGGGGCCACGGCGCACGTTGCCCTCGGCCGCCTTGAGCGACACAAAGCGCGGGATCGGCAGGTTGGTGACCGGGCCGCGTTCGCCACCCTCTCCAACGGTGTCGGCATGGCCAATACCCGCCAAACTGCTGGCGAAAACGATTGCGATGATGATTGCGAACATGCGCAAAGGGAAAATCCTGCCCATCTTTACCCGATACCTTGCCTTTTTTGCCTTTGAACCATGCGGGGTTCTTGTGCCCCGTCGATTGTTGCGCCACTCTACGACCAAATCTGCGTCAAAGAAAGATATTAAGGGAGTGCATCATGCCCGCTGAACGATTGAGTGTTGTTGTAACGCGACGGTTGCCCGAGGTTGTCGAAACCCGGATGAAGGAATTGTTCGATGTGGAACTGCGCGAATCCGATGCCCCGATGAGCCGCGATGAAATCGTCGCGGCGATGAAACGGGCCGATGTTCTGGTGCCTACCCTGACCGATACGATTGATGCGGCGATGCTGTCACAGGCGGGGGACAAGCTGCGGCTGATCGCCAATTACGGTGCGGGGATTGACCATATCGATGTGCAGACCGCCCGCCAGCTCGGGGTGCTGGTATCGAACACCCCCGGTGTCGTGACCGAGGACACCGCCGATATGACGATGGCGTTGATATTGGCGGTGACGCGGCGGATTCCCGAGGGGCTGGCCCTGATGCAATCCGGCGACTGGCAGGGCTGGTCCCCGACCGCGATGCTGGGCGGGCGTCTGGGTGGCCGGCGGCTGGGTATTCTGGGTATGGGCCGGATCGGGCAGGCGGTGGCGCGACGCGCAGCGGCCTTCGGGATGCAGGTGCATTACCACAACCGCCACCGGTTACATGCCGATATCGAATCCGAGCTGGAAGCGACCTATTGGGAAAGTCTGGACCAGATGGTCGCGCGGATGGACATTATTTCGATCAATTGCCCGCATACGCCCAGCACCTTCCATCTGATGAATGCACGGCGTCTGAAGCTGATGAAGAACAATGCGGTGATCGTCAATACCTCGCGCGGGGAAGTGATCGACGAAAACGCCCTGACGCGGATGCTGCGGGCCGGTGAAATTGCCGGTGCGGGGCTGGATGTGTTCGAGGGCGGGGCCGATATCAACCCGCGTTTGCAGGCATTGAAAAATGTGGTTCTGTTGCCGCATATGGGGTCGGCCACGGTCGAGGGGCGCGCCGAGATGGGCGAGAAGGTGATCATCAACATCAAGACATTTGCCGATGGCCACCGCCCGCCCGATCAGGTGGTTCCGGCGATGCTGTAGCTGTTTTCTTTGAAAGTGACCTATGCAAATTGAACCAACGCGCAAAAATGGCAGCGCCCGACCTGGAGGGTGCGTGGCGCAACATGTTCCACTTGCCGGACGGGTTACGTAAATCATTTATCTATCAATCAGGTGCAACGCCGCGTAGCGCCCTCCGTGGGGAGGTCGGGCGCTGTCATTTTTGCAAAATGACGGGTGCAAGGGGATAGGTTTGCTTTCCGCAGCTATCATTTGAAGATTTCGGGGGCGTTCCTTTATGGGGTGCGCGCCAGACCGGATTTGACACGTCGCAACGGGATCGAGGATTCAAGCGAGGCAACGCCGGGGATTTTGGTCAGTTTGCCGGTCATGAACTGTTCGAAATCCGCCAACCCGCGTGTAGCGATGCGCAGCAGGTAATCGCGATTGCCGGTCATCAGCCAGCAATCCACCACTTCGGGAAATTCCTTGATGCTGGCCTCGAACACGGCCAATGCTTCGTCCACCTGTTTGTCCAACTGGACCGAGACAAACACAGACACCCCGAACCCCAGTAATGTTTCGTCGATCAGGGCGCTGTAGCCGTGGATCACGCCCGCATCTTCCAGCTTTTTCACCCGCCGCGAAACCGGCGTCGCACTTAGGCCGACGGTCTGGGCCAGTTCCTGCACGGACATGCGGCCGTCCAGCTGCAAAGCCCTGAGGATTTTCACGTCAAATTCGTCAATGTTGGGGGTATTCACTACGATATATTCCTTATGCAGGGATTTAACCCAAGGAATACCTGTTCATGGGGTGAAATAGCAAGGACACACTATCGGCCAAACCGGTATAATCCGGCAACCCCCGCAATCATGGATTCCGAACAAATGACCACATCCCACCTGAAAACCATCGAACAACGTCTGCTTTGGCTGTCGCACTGGATGATCCACCACGCCAACCACATCCGCCCGAAAGAGGACGCGATCAAACTGGGCGGGCATCAGGCCTCGTCCGCGTCGATGGTGTCAATTATGACGGCGCTCTATTTCAGCGCGCTGCGGCCACAGGACAGGGTGGCGGTGAAACCCCATGCCTCGCCGGTCTTTCATGCGATGCAATATCTGATGGGCAACCTGCCGCTGGAAAAGATGCGGAACTTTCGCGGCTTTGGTGGCGTGCAAAGCTATCCCAGCCGCACCAAGGATGTGGATGATGTGGATTTCTCGACCGGCTCGGTCGGGTTGGGGGTGGCGATGACATCCTTTGCGGCGATCATTCAGGATTACATCAAGGCCAAGGACTGGGGCCGTGATCTGCCGATGGGCCGGATGGTGGCGCTGGTGGGGGATGCGGAACTGGACGAGGGCAATGTTTACGAGGCCTTGCAGGAGGGGTGGAAAAACGATCTGCGCAATGTCTGGTGGGTGATTGATTATAACCGCCAGTCGCTGGACGGGATCGTGCGCGAGGGGCTGTTTTCGCGGATCGAAAAGATATTCGATGCCTTCGGCTGGGATGTGGTGCGGGTGAAATACGGCAGTTTGCAGCGGGCGGCGTTTCGCGAAAAGGGCGGCGAGGCATTGCGCGACTGGATCGACAACTGCCCCAACCAGATGTATTCGGCGCTGACCTATATGGGCGGGGCTGTGTGGCGGCAGCGATTGCTGGATGATCGGGGCGATCAGGGGGACGTCACGGCGCTGATTGAATCGCGCAGTGATGCGGAACTGGCCGCGCTGATGGAGAACCTTGGCGGCAATTGCGTGGAAACCATGAGCGAGGTTTTCGCCAGCATCGATCACGACCGGCCGGTCTGTTTTCTGGCCTATACGGTCAAGGGCTGGGGCACGCCGATTGCCGGACACAAGGACAACCACGGCGGGCTGATGACCAACGCGCAGATGGCGGATTGGCAAAAACACATGGGGGTGCCCGAGGGGCAGGAGTGGGAGCCGTTCGCCACGGTTCCGGACGTGCCCGCCTTGCAAGGGTTTCTGGATCAGGCGCCGTTTTTCGCCAAGGGCCGGCGGCGTTTCCATGATGACGCTGTACCGGTGCCCGATATTGCGCTGGCCACGGGGCGCGAGATGTCGACGCAGATGGGTTTTGGCAAGATCATGGACGATCTGGCGCGCGGGGACAGCAAGCTGGCGCAGCGGATCGTCACCACCTCGCCCGATGTGACGGGCACCACCAACCTTGGCCCCTGGGTGAACCGGCGCAAACTGTTTGCCCGCCAGCCACTGGAAGATACCTTTCGCGCCGAAAACATCCCCTCAACCGCCAAATGGGATTTCGCGCCCGAGGGCCAGCATATCGAACTGGGTATCGCCGAGATGAACCTGTTTTTGCTGCTGGGCGCGGCGGGGCTGTCGCACAGCCTGTTTGGCAAACGCCTGCTGCCGGTTGGCACGCTGTATGACCCCTTCGTGTGCCGTGGTCTGGATGCGCTGAACTATGCCTGCTATCAGGACGCCCGTTTCATTGTGGTGGGCACCCCGTCGGGGATCACCCTGTCGCCCGAAGGGGGTGCGCATCAATCGGTGGGCACGCCGCTGATCGGCATGTCGCAGGATGGCCTTGCCGCGTTCGAGCCTGCCTTTGTCGATGAGCTGGCGGTGATCATGCAATGGGCCTTTGAATATATGCAAAAGGACGGCGAGCCGGATCCGGACGAGCGCACATGGCTGCGCGATGAAACCGGCGGCTCGGTTTATCTGCGCCTGTCCACCAATCCGCTGGAACAGCCCGGAAAACGGGTGGATCAGGATTTCAGGCAGGGGGCCATCGACGGGGCCTACTGGCTGCGCAAACCGGGGCCGAATTGCGAGGTTGTGATTGCCTATCAGGGGGTTGTCGCCCCCGAAGCGATCAAGGCGGCCGGTATCATTGGCGGCGGGCGGCGTGATGTCGGGGTGCTGGCGGTGACATCGGCGGACCGGTTGAACGCGGGCTGGACGGCGGCGCAACGGGCGCGCTCGCGCGGGCAGGCGGCGGCGCGGGGGCATATCGAAACCCTGATGGCGGACCTGCCGCCGCATTGCAGGATTGTCACGGTGATTGACGGGCATCCGGCCACTCTGGCGTGGCTGGGGGCGGTGCAGGGGCACCGGACAATCCCGCTGGGGGTCGAGCACTTCGGCCAGACCGGCACGATTGGCGATCTGTACCACCACTACGGTATTGATGCGGCGGCGATTGTGGAAAAGGTGAACGGGCTGACATCGGGGCGGGTACTGGATATTTGACCCCTAGCGCGGTAGCGGCGTGGTGCCCTTTTTATACGGCTCCCAGTCGGTGATTTCGGGATAATACATCGCCCGCCATTGGCGCACGCGCGGGTTCATGCGGCGGCGCCACAGGTGGGGCATCATCGCCAGCGCCGTCATCAGGGGATAGCCGCGTGGCAGTTGCGGCGCGTCTGCTTCGGAATAGGTTTGCAACAGCGGGAACCGGCGGGCCGGTTTGTAGTGGTGGTCGGAATGGCGTTGCAGGTTGATCAGCAACCAGTTCGAGGCGGTATGCGCCGCGTTCCATGAATGGTGCGGTTTGACGTGCTCATACTGCCCGTCACCCAGATGTTTGCGGGTTAATCCGTAGTGTTCGACATAGTTGGTCAGCTCCAGATACCAGATGGCGATGAACGCCTGGAACAGGAAGAACCCGACACCGGCCCAGCCGCCCAGATACCACGCCAGAACCAGCGCCGCTGCTTGCAGAACCGCATAGCGCCAGAACGGGTTGGAGGGGTGGAACGCTCCCAGCCCCTTGCGGGCCAGCATTCTGCTTTCGGCCTGCCATGCCGAGGCGGGGCATTCGCGCAGCACGCGTGGGAAAAACTGATGAAACCCCTCATTATAGCGCGCGGTCACCGCATCGCGCGGGGTGCCGACATAGATGTGATGCACCAGCAGGTGTTCGCTGCGGAAATGGCTGTAAAGCACTGTGGCCAGCAGCAGATCGGCCAGCCAGCGTTCCAGACGGGTTTTCTGGTGCATCAATTCATGCGCATAGACAATGCCGGTGCTGCCCGAAACCGCGCCAACGCCGTAGAACAGAACGATCTTTTCCAGCAGGGACAGGTGGGTGGTATTCGCCGTCCACCAGATCATGCCAAAGATCAGTGCAAACTGGATCGGGAACCAGATCAGCGTGACCAGGCGGTACCAGAACAGGTCGGCCTCGTCTGTTTCTGTATCGGGGTTGTTTTCGTTCAGACCCAGCAGCGCGTCCAGAACCGAGGCCGCCGTCCAGCCGTAAAACGCCAGCAGAACCGTCCACCTGCCGCCATAAATCGCGCCGACAAGGGCCAGCGGCACGGCGCCCAGCGATATCCAGAACGGCAACGCGGATGCGGGTTTTGCGACCTGACTGATACTGGTCATACATGTCTCCATCACTCTGGCGCGTTTGGGGTATCTAGGCACAGGTTGGCTGGGAACTCAATCCGCTATCAGGCGATCCTTGGCCAGATCATAGGCTTTGCGCATGACGGTCGGCAGGTCATCGGGGCTGAATTGGTCGGCGGGCAGGAACTGGCCTGTATCGGGGGTTTCATCGGCAACGGTGGCCATTTGAACGGTTAGCCGCAGGTGGAAGTGGGTAAAGGTGTGGCGCACTTCGGCGGGCAGTGTTTGCCAGTCGGCATTCAGCGGTGGTTGTGCGATAGGCTTCGCCCCCCATTCCGCGCCGGGCCAGCCCAGCATCCCGCCTAACAACCCTTTGTCGGGGCGGCGTTCCAGCAGCCATGCACCATCGTTGCGGCGCGCGATATAGGCAATGCCATAGCGGGTGGGTTTGCGGGTTTTCGGCGCGCGTTTGGGCAGGTCGGCGGCGGTGCCATTGACGCGGGCCTTGCAGGCGGACGACCACGGGCAAAGCCCGCAAGCGGGGGATTTCGGGGTGCAGATGGTGGCGCCCAAATCCATTACGGCCTGGGCATAATCGCCTGCACGGTCTTGCGGGGTCAGGATGGCGGCAAGGGCCGTCAATTCCGGTTTGGCCACGGGCAGGGGCGTATGCACATCATACAGTCGCGCCATTACCCGTTCGATATTGCCATCCACCACGGTTTCGCTGTGGCCATAGGCAATCGCGGCGATGGCGGCGGCGGTGTAGGGGCCGATACCGGGCAGGGATAGCAACCCGTCGCGGGTCTCGGGGAAGACCCCGCCATGATCGGCCACCACCATGCGGGCGCATTTCAACAGGTTGCGGGCGCGGGCGTAATAGCCCAGACCGGCCCATTGCCCCATCACCTCGGCATCCTTGGCCGCTGCCAGATCGTGAACGGTGGGCCAGCGGGTGGTGAAGGCGTGGAAATATTTGACAACTGCGGTGACGGTGGTTTGCTGCAACATCACCTCGGACAGCCAGATGTGATAGGGATCGGGCAACATGCCAACACGCGATTCGTCCGGCGGCACCCGCCACGGCAGGGCGCGGGCGTGGGTGTCATACCAGCCCAGCAAAGCATCGCTTAATTCCATCTCACGCAAACTTTATCTGCCCTTTTGTGCTATTGTTCTGGCACCCTGCCCCAACCTGTCTAGAATAGCCGCGAGCCAACGGAAAGACGATGTGAAACAAACAACCGGATATAAACAGCGAAGATACGGCAACAAGGGGTTTCAACGCACCTCGAGCCTGCTGCGCGAGCGTATCCGCACCGCCGGCGAATCGCGGGGCTTTGCCGTCAGCCGTCTGTTGACCCACTGGCCGGAAATCGTGGGCGAGGATATTGCCCGCATGGCCCGCCCCGTGCATGTAAAATATGGTCGCGACACCCTTGGCGCGACATTGACCATCCTGACCACAGGTGCGCAGGCCCCGATGCTGGAAATGCAAAAGGAACAGCTGCGCGAGCGGGTGAATGCCTGTTACGGCTACAGCGCGATTGCCAAGGTGCGTATCACCCAGACGGCGCCGGTCGGATTTGCCGAAGGGCAGGCGCAATTTGCCCCCGCCCCCAAGGCCAATCCGGCCCTGCCAACCCCCGAAACCAAACAGGCCGCCCGCAAGGTGGCAGAACCGATCGCGGATGACGGTTTGCGCGACGCTCTTGCAGCGCTGGGTGCAAACATTATATCCCGTAATGAACATTAAAAAGAGGATTGTCTATGAAACGCAGGGTATTCATCGGAACAGGTGCATTGGCTTTGGCCGGAGGCGGGGCATATTGGTTGAACTCCAATAACGCGCTACCAGGCACAACAGCCGATGCCGGATTTGGCGCGGCCATGGCCGAAACCACGGACGAGATTGATACATCCAGCGTTGTCGAAATGGCGATGGGGGACAAGGACGCACCGGTGACGGTGGTTGAATATGCCAGCTTTACCTGTCCGCATTGCGCGACTTTCCATCAAAACGTGCTGCCCGGGATCAAGAAAAACTACATTGATACCGGCAAGGTGCGTTTCATTTTCCGCGAAGCCTATTTTGACAAATACGGCCTGTGGGCCAGCCTGATGGCGCGTTGCGGTGGCGAAATGCGTTATTTCGGGATCACCGATATTTTGATGGAAGACCAGAAGGCATGGCTGGGCGAAGGCGATCCGGCGGCTGTGGTCGATAACCTGCGCAAAGTTGGCCTGACAGCGGGCATGACCAACGAACAGCTGGACGCCTGTTTCAGCGACGAGGACAATGTGAAAACCCTTGTGTCGTGGTACCAGCAGAATTTCACCCGCGACAACATGGATTCAACCCCGTCGTTTCTGATTCAGGGCGAGAAGTATTCCAACATGAGCTATGAGGATTTCTCGGCAGCTCTGGATGCGAAGCTGGCCGAAGCCGAGTAGGCCTATCGGGTAACGGCTGCGAGCGCGGCATCGAACGCGCTCCAGTCGGCGATTTCCAGACGCACCGGCAATGTCACCACCTCGGCGCGAAAATCGGCGGGCAGGCGCACGGCGTCTTTTTCGGTGGTGACCATGATCGCGCCCAGTGCCTTGGCCTCGAAGGCCAGACGTTTCATCAGGGCGGCGGTCAGGGGCTGGTGATCGCTTAGGGCTTCGGCGTGCAGCAGATCAGCGCCAAGCCCGCGCAGGGTGGCAAAGAATTTGGCCGGATGGCCGATACCGGCAAAGGCCAGCACGGGCTGGTTCTGCCACTCAATCCCGGTTTGTAGCGGGGCCAGACGGCCAGTCAGATGTGGCAGGTTGATTTTATCACCCCACGCCTGCCGAAACGCGGCTTGTTGGGATTCACCGCCAATGGATACCAGAATATCGGCGCGGGCCAGCCCCGTGGCAACCGGCTCGCGCAGGGGGCCGGCGGGCAGCACGCGGCCATTGCCAAACCCGATGGCGGCATCCACCACCACGACGGAAATATCCTTGTGCAGGGCGGGGTTCTGGAACCCGTCATCCAGCACAATAATACCGGCGCCCGCATCCACAGCGGCTTTGGCCCCTGCGGCGCGGTCCTTGGCCACCCATGTGGGGGCAAAGGCTGCCAGAAGCAAAGGCTCGTCGCCGGTTTCAGCGGCGATGTGGCGGGTCTCGTCCACCTGGGCCGGTCCCTGCAAGGAGCCGCCATAACCGCGCGTCACCACATGCGGGGTGTGGCCAGCGGCTTGCAGACGTTGCACGATGGCGATGGCAGTCGGGGTTTTGCCGGTGCCGCCCGCATTGATATTGCCAACACAGATCACCGGCACTGGCGCATGGTATTGCGCCGGTTGCGCCACACGTTTGGCTGTGGCTTTGGCATAGATCGTGCCCAGCGGTGACAGCAGGCGGGCCATCAGTGCGGGGCGGTTTGCGGGGGTGAACCAGAAGCGGGGGGGCTGCATTATTTCTCCTCGGCTTTGGCAAGGGTTTGCAGGATCAGGCCGACCGTATGGTCAACGGCCTCGGCGCCGCTGGTGGATATGGCCCAGCCCGCATGGGCCATCGCGGCGGCAATGTCGGGGGCCAGCAATTCTTGCAGATTGGTGGCCAGATGGGCGGCATCACGCACCTCGCGGGCGGCACCGGCGGTGTCAAGACGGGCATAGCCGGTGCGGTAGGAGTCGACAAACGGGCCATGCAGGATGGCCGATCCCAGCGCCGAAGCCTCGAACGGGGAACAGCCCTTGCCACCCTTGACCAGTGAATTGCCCATGAAGCAAACAGGTGCAAGCCGTAGCCACAGGCCCAGTTCATCCGGTGTATCCGCGATGTAAATCTGGATATGTTCGTCCGGATCCTGCCCTTTTGAGCGCTGGGCGACCAGCCAGTCGTCCTTGGTCAGGCTTTCTGCCAATGCGTCCCCGCTGGCACTGTCCATAGGCGAGATGACCAGCAACAGGCGGTGTGACAGGCGACTGGCGGCACGATGGGCGGTGGCGACGATAGGGCCTTCGCCATCGACTGTTTTTACGGCCAGCCAGACAGGCCGGGCCGCCAGCAGGGCCGCCATATCATCGCGATCCCTGTCATCGCAAAACAGGGTTGTCGTGCCTTCCTCAAGCAGGCCGCAGGCTTGGGTTTTTTCGGGAATTGCCCCTTGCCGGACCAGCCGCCGGACGACTTCGGGTTTGCCAACAAGGATACGGTCAAACAGGGCCAGCAGGGCGATGATCATCCCGGTTTTCCATCGTTTGCGCCCGTCGATACGGGCGCGGCAGCGGGCGTCGACCATCATCATCGGCAAATTGCGGACGTGGGTTTCCACCAGCAAAGCCGGGCGCAGGGTGGATCCGGCCCAAATGCCGATTGTCGGCTGCCAGTGATCCAGAAATCCGGCCACATGTTGCGGGGTGTCAGCGGGGGCAGGCAGATGCAGGCAGGGCTGATCGCAACTGTCCTGAAACCGCAGATCGACCGGTGTGTTTTCCGGTGTTGTCACCAGAAAGGAAACATCATTACGCTCGGCCGCCAATGCGCGGATCAGTTCCTGCACCGGCGAGATTTCTTCGGCGTTGGAGGCATGTAGCCAGACCAGTTGCCCGGCGGGTCGGGCAAGGCGTTTTTGGGCGGTATCACCATGGGCCTGTTGTTCCTGCAAAGCCCGCGCACCGGCGCGTTTTGCATTCGCAAGATAGATTTTCAGGCCAAGGGACATCGGGACATTCCCTGCCTATCAGCCGTCCAGCTCTTCGGTGGGCGAGGCTTCGATCTTTTCGTCCCGAAGGCGGTGGATATGGGCGATGAAATAGCGCATATGGGCGTTGTCGACCGTGCGATGGGCCTCGGCCTTCCAGGCGTTATAGGCGGTTTCGTAATTGGGGAACATGCCGACGATATGGATGTCGTTCACGTCTTTGAAGGCGTTCTTCGTGGGGTCGATCAGTTCGCCGCCAAAGACGAGGTGCAGGCGTTGGGTCATGGGTGTTCGCTCCGATATGGTTTGTGTCCGGTTTGCGGGGACAGTAGTGGATTGGCGCGGGGCGAGAAAGAGATTCTATGCCTGCGGCGCGGATATTTCTGGAACAGTAATGTGTCAGGCCAGTTCGCTGCGGATGGCTTTGTGCAGTACAGGACCTGCAGCAAAGATGCCGTTCAACTGGGCTTGCGGGGTGTTGAATACCGGTTTGGTGCCGGTTTTATCGGTGACAATGGCACCCGCCTTTTGTGCGATCAGGGCGCCGGCGGCGACATCCCATTCCCAGGTCGGGCGCAGGGTCAGCATGGCGTCAAAGCGCCCTTCGGCGACAAGGCACAGGCGATATGCCAAAGACGCACGGATGTGGCGTTCATAAGGGGGCGTGCCGTTTTTCCAGCGGTCCGGATTGAAGTTGCATTTGGTGGCCAGAACGGTCGGGGTTTGCTCCGGTTTTGGCTGGCTGGGCGCAATCGGGCGACCGTTCAGGGACGCGGGCATGTTGCTGGTGGCGACGTAGAGTTTATCGAGCATCGGCAGGAATACCACGGCGGCGGTGACCTGTCCCTTGTAGGCCACCGCCAGTGAGTGGGCGAAGGTTTTGGAGCCTTCGATAAAGGCGCGAGTACCGTCGATGGGATCAATGATAAAGACGTGATCGTGTTTCAGGCGGGCGGTGTCATCCTCGGTTTCCTCGGACAGCCAGCCGTAATCGGGCCGCGCGGCGCGCAGATCCGCGTGCAGCATCTTGTCGATCGCCAGATCGGCTTCGGTCACCGGTCCGGCGCCAGCATCCTTGTCCCATGTTTCGGGCGATTGTTTCCAGAACTTGCGGGCAATGTCGGCGCTGGCGTGGGCCGCGCCGATCAGCAGCATCAGGTCATCATTTTCCGGCAATGATCAGTCCTTCCACCAAAAGCGAGGGCACCACGCGGGACAGATGGGTGCGGGCGTCATTTGCGGGGGTCAGGGTTAACAGCATGTCGCGCAGGTTTCCGGCGATGGTGCATTCGTTCACCGGATAGCGGATTTCACCGCCTTCCACCCAGAACCCTGCCGCCCCGCGGGAATAATCGCCGGTGGTGGGGTTGATGGTGCTGCCGATCAATGATGTGACCAGCAGGCCGGTGCCCATATCGCGGATCAGGTCAGCGCGGGATTTGTCGCCCTGGGTCAGGGTAATATTGCCGGTGCTGGGCGAGGGCGGGGCCGAGGTGCCGCGCGCGGCGTTGGCGGTGCTTTGCAGCCCCAGTTTGCGGGCGGTCGCAAGGTCCAGCGTCCAGCCGGTCAGCGTGCCGTCATCAATGATGGCACGGCGCGCGGTGGGCAGGCCTTCGCCGTCAAACGGGCGCGATGATCCGGTGCGGGGGCGGTGCGGATCCTCGATCAGGGACAGGGTGGCGGGCAGAATTTGTTTGCCCATCGCGTCACGCAACCACGAGGACCCGCGCACGATGGCCGAGCCGTTGATCGCGGCCAGAAGATGGGCCATCAGCGAGGAGGCGATGCGTTCGTCATACAGCACGGGAAAGGCGCCGCTGGGGGGCTGGCGGGAACCGGCGCGTTCCAGCGTGCGTTTGGCAGCCATTGCGCCGATGTGTTCGGGGCTTTCCAGATCGGAGGCATAGATGCGGCCATCGCCGTAGTAATCGCGCTCCATATCGGCACCGGTGCCGGTGATTGCCACGCAAGAAGTGTGGATGCTGCTGCGTTTATAGCCGCCGGAAAAGCCGTTGCTGGTGGCAAGGTGCATCTGGCGCTGGCCGTATCCGGCGCTGGCGGATTCGACCTGTGTGATGCCATCCACAGCCAGTGCGGTGGCTTCGGCGCGTTGGGCAAAATCCTGCAAGGTGGCGGGGTCGGGTTCCGGTGCGGGGTCGAACATATCAAGCGCGGCGACATCCCAGTTTTGCGCCAACTGGTCGGGGCTGGCCAGCCCGATGCTGTCATCCTCGGGGGCGACCTGTGCCATGGCCACGGCGCGTTCGGCCATGGTGGTGATGGTTTCGCGGCTGGTGTCGGAGGCCGAAACGCAGGCCTGCCGCTGACCGATCAGCACCCGAAGGCCGATGTCGGTGCCCTCGGATCGTTCGGCATGTTCCAGCGCGCCGTTCAGCACGTCGATGGAAACCGAAGTGCCGTCAACCGCAATCGCATCCGCCGCATCCGCGCCAGCCGCTTTGGCGGCGTCAAGCAGGGCGGCGGTCAGGGTTTCCAGTGTATCGGTCATGGGCAATCCTTGCGGTTTTCCGGTTGCACCCGAGGTAAACACCTGTCCCGCCACACGCAAGGGCGGGTGGCTATTTAATCCGCTTGCCGTTGGCCAGAACCTGCCCGTCCGGCTTGACCTCGATGTCCGACACCAAGGTGTCGTCGCCATCGCCTGCCACAGTGAACAGTCCCAGCCCCATGCGCATCCCGAAGGCCGCGTCATTTTCCAGCAGACCCATTTTGATCAGGTTGTCCATCATCGCGTTCAGGCCGGACATTTGCAAGGAGGCCGTGCCGCTGGGGGCTGGCAGGCCCTGAAAGGTTGTCTTGTCACTGTTGTCAAAGGTAAAGGCGCCGGTTCCGGTGAGCTGTGCACCGGCGGCCGAGATGTCCATGCCGTTCAGGGTCAGGCCGGTTAGTTCGGCAACTTTGGTGCCATTGTCGATTGCATCGCGCAGGGCGTTGAAATCCAGCAGGTCAGCAAACAGGCGGACAGTGCCGGACAGATCGACCAGAAGGCGGGCCGGATCGCGGGGTAGGACGGCATCGGGATCGAACTGGTTCCACAGGTCATCCGCAATTTTCAGATTGCTTATGTCGAACATGTAGACAAACTCCTGATCGTCATCGGATTTCAAAAGCGGGCCTGAGAATTTTCCGATTATTTCGGATGCAACCATACGGATCGGAAAAGGAAGTTCGGGCAAGGTATAATCAATGGCATAGTCATCGGCCTGTATTTTCATCCATGCGCCATCTTTGGACAAACCGACCGTGCTTGATGATTTGCCGATGTTTGTGGATTGGTCGGACACCATATTTCCGTTAACCGTGACACGCTGCGAGGACGTCTGTTGACGCACCTTGGATGCGTATTGGATCGACATGCCGTCACGCAGTTGTGCGGGCAGGTTCATCAGGTCTATTCCGGTTGCCAGAACCGAAATCCTGGTGCTGCTTTGCACATCCGACATTGTCGAGGACATGGTGGTTTGCATGTCCCCCTGACGGGCATCTTTTCCGGTAAAACTGCCGTTCATAGCGAGCGCGCCCATCTGGCTGTCTTGTGTGATCACCAGTAAATCGCCAATGGTATATTCGGTTTCACCCGATATATCGCGCGCGGCAAGGGTGAAAGTGCCGTCGAAATCCAGGTCCTTGGCTTTTGGCCCTGTAATGCTGAGCGCGCCCAGTTCCACATCTGCCCGCGCAAGCCGGGATGTGATTGTGAATTCGTCAGGATCCCCCGCAACCCGCGCCTGATAGCCCGTTAGCCGATAGTCCACGGTTGTTGTGACAAACACATCCTCGGGCAGTGTGATGGCCACCGCCAGCGGCAGGCTTTCGGGGGCGATGATATCCACCGTGCCATCTGCGTTTTCGATCAAGTCCAGACCGGTTGTTGTCAGAATGAACGATCCCAGATCAAACGGAAATTGCGCCGACAGTTTCAGGTTGCTGATGGTCAGCCGGTTACCTGTCCGTGTTTCGGTGGCATCTACGGTCAGGCCAAAGGCGTTGTAATAGGCCGTAAACCCGTTCCACACATCATCGGCCGAAATTTCGGCTGTTGCGGGAATGACGATCATGGTTGCGATGGCAGTGCTGGTGAACAGGCGGGAAATACGGATCATCTTGGGTACCTTTATTTATGAATCTACAGCAGCTTACTTCAGGCGCTTGCCGTTCGCCAGAAGATCGCCTTTACCGTTGGCTTCGATATGGGACACAATCGTGTCATCGCCATCGCCTTTGAGGGTGAACAATCCCAATGCCATGCGAAAGCCCAAGGCATCTTCGTCACTCAGGACGCCGATTTTGACCAGTGTATCAAGTATTTGGTTGCCGCCTGTCAGCTTCAGTTCCAAATCCCCTTTGGGCGCAGGGATGCCGTCATAGCTGTCCAGATCATCATTGTTGAAGGTGAAATCACCAGCCCCTGTCAGTTCCACACCTGCACCGCGCAACAGCAGTTCATGCAGCGTCAGGCGGTGCAATTCGCCTTTGGTGTTGCCGGGCGTGTCGAATTCGGGGGCGAAGGGGTCAACCAACCAGTTACCCAGACCGCTGACATTCAGAACATAGGTAATGGCGGTGCGCGGTATTTGTGCGTCAGGATCAAACATAGCCCACAGATTGTCGCTGATTGCCAGATCCCTGATTTCCTCGTGATAGACAAAGGGTTGCGGGTCAGGTGTGGTTTTCAGCGGCAACCGGAAATCCTGTAGGGTTTGGGCAACCACAAGGCGGATGGCGCCGATGGGAAGGTCCACTGTTTCCAGATTGAATTCGGTTCCCTTGCTGGCGCTTGAAACGCGCAGCATTTCACGCGACAGGGAAAAGCCGAAATCCAGCATGTCAGAAATGGCGGAAATGCTGCCTGCTTCGCCGCCTCTAACAAAGGAAACTGCGCCATCCAGATTGTCATAGTTCAGGTTTACCCCAACACGGAACCCCGCGTTCATAAGGTCCGCCATGGAAGTTTCACCATAACCGGAACTGAAGGATTCAATATTTTCCGGCAGCCCCATATCCAGACGCCCCCCAAGCTGATCCAGCGCAAAACGGGCATTGAACATATCATTATCAGCAACATCCCCGTCCACCCGCAGGCGGATCGGGCCAAAGGAGATGCTTTCGGACGCTTCAACGACCGTGTTGTCCCCCTTTTGAAGCGACATCCGTATATCACCGGAACCGGATTCACCCGATCCGGTAATCTTGTCTTCGTTTTCCGAATAGGTGAAACGGGCGGCGATGTCGTTATAGCCGATGTTACCCTTCATGATCAGACCATTGTCCATAGCCTCGGCCATGGTCAGGGTTTTGATGTTTTCGGGAATGGCAACATTCACATCGCTTTGCAGGTTTGTGATGCTCCCTTCCGAGGTAAACGATATCTCTTTTTCAGGGTGTGTCAGGTCGATCATATAGGCCAGTTTGCCAAGGGTGAAATCCTGCTCCAACTGACGCAGGCCGGTCGTGCGCCCGTGCAACATGCCGGAAAGATCGTTCAATGCCACTTGGGCCTTCAGCCCTTCTCGGCGTATGTCGTCCTTGCGGTATTCGGTCAGTGCCAGCGAAATTTCGGTGGCCGCATAGCGATAGGTCAGATCACCAGCCGTGCCGCTGACAATCAGGGAAAACCCTGTGTTGCGTTGCTCCAGCGTGGCCTTTTCACTGCCGGTTTCAATGATGATCGGACCACTGGCGGGCAACAGAACCTGAACCGACCCGTCACCGGTTTCCTGCAAGACCACCGCCCCCAGCCGGATGTCAGTTTTCGGCGCTTCATCCACGGTGACGACCAGATCATTGATGGTCAGGATGCCGTCATCTGCCGCGCTGTCATAAGTCACCTTGGCGCCAGTGCTTTCGATCATGTCCTGCCAGTCGGACCAGACCTGTTCGGCGGTGACATCGGCCCATGACGGGCTGGTTGCCATCAGGGCGGCGACAAAGGCGGTTGTGGTGCAAAGGCGGTTCAGGGTGTTCATTGGCGGGCTTTCCTAAAATGACAGGGCAATAATACCCAAAACCCTAGGCCAAAACGCAAACGGGCCGCAAGGAGGTTATCCTTGCGGCCCGTGTAGCAGTGCTTGAACGATATTACTTGATGCGCTGGCCGTTTGCCAGGATCGAGCCATCACCGTTCACTTCGATGTTCGATGTCAGCGTGTCATCGCCTTCACCGGCAACTGTAAACATGCCGGCCATCATGCGCACACCCATTGCCTGGTCTTCGGGCAGCAGGCCCATGGCGACCAGATTGTCCAGCAACGCGTTGGCGCCAACCAGTTTCAGGTTGATTTCACCGGTCGGGGCAGGGATGCCGTCGAATGTTTCCAGATCGTCGTTGTTGAAGGTGAAGGCACCGTTCCCGGTCAGGTCCGCGCCCGCGACCTTCAGTTGCAGGGCGTTCAGGGTCAGTTCGTGCAGTGCGCCGGGAATGTCCACATCGCCGGAAGCCATTGATTCAGGGTCCATGATGTCGATAAACCAGTTCGCCTTGCCATCCACATCCAGAATGAAGGTGAGCGGATCATGGGGCAGTTTGCCCATCGGATCGGCCATGCCCCAGATCATGTCATTGACGTTGAAATCGGCCAATTTGACAGTCAGGTTCAGGTCCTTGGGATCATCCGACGGGCCAGCCGGCATCAACAGGTTAAAGGCGGCTTCGGCTATGGTGATATCGACAGGAAACGGTAGGTCTGAACTGGTGAAGGACGATTTGGTTCCGGTTGTCGTGCCGCCATAGTTGATCATTTCACGATCCAGCGCGAAATTCAGGCTGCCCGAATCCGAGGTGGAAGAGCCGGTAACCGAATTGCCGCGGTCCTTGGACGTAAACTCGTATCCGCCCGCGCCCCATGAAAAACTACCTTTGGCAGCAAATCCGTTGTTCAGTGCTTCGGACATCTTTGCAAAGTCCACATCGGCAGGAATGCTGCTGTCAGACTCCATCTTCAGGTCCGACATCGCGCCTTTGACAGTCATGGCAAAATCGCCGCCACCCGGCTCGGCAAGGGCAAAATCATAAGTCAGGCTTGCGGCTGACATGGCTTGAACGATATTCCGCAGACCCGCCATTTTGCTGGTGGATTGCCCTGCCACATCGGAAAGGATCAGGTCCAGCTTGGCCGTGTCTATTTTTTCACCCTCGATGACCAGATCAGCAATGCTGATCGCAACTTTGGGGGCCGAATAGGTATACGTCATATCGTCGGCAGCACCACTGACGACCATCGACATGCCTGTCGTGTCATAGTTCAGCGTGACAGAAAAATTGTTGTCCACGCTGATGGCAATCGGTTTTTGATCCGGCAGGATAACAGCAACAGTGCCATCGCCCTGATCCATGAAGGAAATCTTGCCGAAATCGACTTTGACCATCCCGCCATCATCAGGCAAAGGCATGGCAATCATCAGGCTGTTTACCACAACGCTGTCAGATGTGATATCCGGTGTGGCAGTAACTTCGTAACCAAAGCCGGATAAATACTGGCTCCAGTCATTCCAGACCTCTTGCGATGTAATCTCTGCAACAGACGCAGTGCTGCCCATCAATGTAATAAATACGGCGGATCCGCCGATTGTTTTCCAATTCGTCATGTTGAACCCTTCGTGGTTGAAAATAGTTTGGCGTATAAATGGCCCCGATTTGGGCGAGGTGCAAGTATAAGTCGGCTCTATTCATGGTGCAAAGAGTGTTTTATCCTTACTTTTTTAAAGGAGGGGCGAAAATGGGCGATTTATCAGGAAAAACGGTTCTTATCACTGGGGCAAGCCGGGGAATCGGCGCTTCGGCTGCGCGGGAATTTGCCGAGTCGGGGGCAAATGTGGTGCTTTTGGCGCGATCTGGCGGGGCAATTGGAACACTTGCGCGCGAAATCGGTGATTCCGCTTTGGCAATTGCCTGCGATGTCAGCAACTATTCCGCGGTTGAAGCGGCGGTGCAGCAGGGCGTGGCTAAATTCGGCGGGCTGAATGTGCTGGTCAACAATGCCGGTGTGATCGAGCCGATTTCACCCTTGATCACGTCCGATCCTGCCGCATGGGGACAGGTGATCGATATCAACCTGAAAGGTGTCTATTACGGCATGCGCGCCGCGATGCCCGTGATGCAGGCCAACGGGGGCGGCACGATTATCACCATCAGTTCCGGCGCGGCCCATACCGCGCTTGAAGGCTGGAGCCATTACTGCGCCTCCAAGGCCGGTGCCGCCATGCTGACCATGTGCGCCGACAAGGAAGGTGCGGGCGTTGGCATTCGCGCGATGGGTCTGTCACCGGGCACGGTTGCCACCGAAATGCAGCGCGAGATCAAGGCCTCGGGCATCAACCCCGTCAGCGCGATGGAGTGGGAGGACCACATTCCGCCCGAGTGGGTGGCAAAAACGCTAGTCTGGATGTGCAGCGCGGATGCGGATGAATTTGTCGGGCAGGAAATTGCCCTGCGGGACGAGGCAATCCGCAAACGGGTGGGGCTGGGTGAATGATTGATCTGCAAAAGGACGGTGGTCAGTGGACAGTCACCATCCGCCGCCCGAACAAGGCCAATTCGCTGACCAAAGCCATGCTGGAGCAACTGGCCGACATCGCCCAAGGCGCGGTTGACGCCAAGGTGCTTGTGATCACCGGCGAGGGGCGCGTGTTCAGCGCCGGTGCCGACCTTGACGAGGCCCGCGCGGGGCTGGCGACCGATCCGGTTTGGGAGCGGCTGTCGGGGGCTGTTGCCGCCGCCCCCTGTCTGACCATTGCCGCGCTGAACGGAACCCTTGCGGGCGGCGCTTTCGGCATGGTGCTGGCCTGTGATCTGCGGATCGCGGTGCCGGAGGCGAAATTCTTTTACCCCGTGATGAAGCTGGGCTTTCTGCCGCAACCGTCCGATCCTGCGCGGATGCGGGCGCTGATCGGTCCCGCCCGCACAAAACTGCTGCTGATGGGTGGGCAAAAAATCACGGCTGATCAGGCGCTGGAATTCGGGCTGGTGGACAGGCTGGTTTCCGGCGATAAGATGGCCGGAACCATTGGTGATCTGGCTGCGGATGTGCTGGGCGCCAAACCGGAAATTCTGGGCGGTATCAAAGCGATGTGTAACGGATAAAGGTGCGGGCATGGATGGGCAGCCGGAAATTGTTAAGCAGGTGTTGGGCTATGTGAATCAGGGCTGGGAACTGGCGCAGGGCTGGTTGCTAAGCCCCGCCGCGTGGTCGCAATTCGGCCTGCTGGTGGCGGCGTTTCTGCTGGCCCTGGTGGTCAGTCGCAAACTGTCCCCGATCCTGACCAAAACCATCACCCCGCCCGATGGCCAGACCTCTTATCTGGCGCAGGCGCGCCGCTTCGTGCTGATGTTCCTGCCGCTGTTGCTGCCGCTTCTGGCCTATGCATTCACTGGCATTGGCGAGCAGATCACCCGCTCGCTGTTCGGTTCCGGCGCGGTGATAGCATTCGGCAAACGGGTGTTCCTGTTTCTGGCAGCGCGGGCCTTGGTGCGCGACATTATCACGGATTCCTTCCTGAAACTGCTGGGCAAATACATCCTGATCCCCGCAATGGCGCTATACGCGCTGGGCCTGCTGGATGACCTGACCGCCTATCTGTCGGCCACGGTGATTTCGCTTGGCAATATATCGTTTTCCATCATGGCGCTGGTGCGCGGGGTGATTGCGGGCAGCATCCTGTTCTGGCTGGGCCGCTGGTCAAACGATCAAAGCGCCGCCCTGATCAGCAAACAGGAGGAAATGCGCCCCGCAACGCGGCAACTGGCGGTGAAGGCAACGGAGATCACCATCTTCGGGGTGGCGTTCCTGTTGTTAATGAACATCATGGGCATCAGCCTGACGTCACTTGCAGTGCTGGGCGGTGCGATTGGTGTGGGCCTTGGCTTCGGGCTGCAAAAGATCGCCTCGAACTTCATATCCGGCGTGATCCTGCTGCTGGAAGGGCAGGCGACGGTTGGCGATTATGTCGAACTGGACGGCGGCGAGGCGGGCACGATCATCAAGATGATGGCGCGGGCCACCATTCTGGAAACATATGACGGGCGCTGGATCGTGATTCCGAACGAGGATTTCATCACAACCCGCGTGGTGAACTATTCCGATAGCGGTTCGGCCAACCGCTACGAGGCGCCTTTTTCCGTGTCCTATGACACAGACATCAACAAGGTTCCGGCGATTGTCGAAGCGGCCGTGGCCAAGCACAAGGATGTGCTGGACAAACCCTTTCCGCCCGATTGCGAATTGCGCGGGTTTGGCGACAGCGGCGTGGATTTCGCGGTGGAATTCTGGGTTAACGGGATTGACGACGGGGAAAACAAATTCACCTCGGATGTGCTGTTTCTGGTCTGGAATGCGCTGAAAGAAAACAACATCGAAATCCCTTATCCGCAGCGCGTGGTCGAGATCAAGGGCGGTTTCCCGGGTGCCTGACGCGCTGGTCATTGGTGGCGGTCCGGCAGGGCTGATGGCGGCCGAAGAACTGGCGCGGGCCGGGCGGCGTGTGCTGGTGGTTGACGCAAAACCCACGGTCGGGCGCAAATTTCTGATGGCCGGAAAATCGGGGCTGAACCTGACCAAGGACGAGCCGTTTGAAACCTTCCTGTCCCGCTATGGCGAGGCAGCGGAATTGCTGCGCGGGCCATTGGAAGCCTTCGGGCCGGAGGCCGTGCAAGACTGGGCGCGGGAGTTGGGGCAAGAGGTGTTCACGGGGTCCAGCGGGCAGGTGTTTCCCAAGGTTATGAAAGCCTCGCCGCTATTGCGGGCATGGTTGGTGCGGTTGCGCGGGCAGGGGGTGGATTTTCGCACCCGCTGGCGCTGGACCGGCTGGGGTGACGGGTTTGAATTTGCCACGCCGGACGGGATGCAGGTGCTGCGCCCCAAGACCTGCGTTCTGGCATTGGGCGGGGCCAGTTGGGCACGGTTGGGGTCAAACGGGGCGTGGGCGGAAATGCTGGCGGCCAAGGGGGTGGAACTGGCGCCGTTTCGGCCTGCGAATATGGGCTTTGCGGTGGATTGGTCCCCCTATATGGCGCGGCATTTCGGCCAGCCGGTGAAGGGTGTTGCGCTGATAGTAAACGGAAAATCGCGGCGCGGGGAATTTGTGATCTCGCAACGCGGGGTCGAGGGGAGCGGGATTTACGCGGTCTCAAAAGCCATGCGCGAGGGCGCGGAATTAATGCTGGATTTGTTGCCGGACTGGCCAGTTGAACGGATCGCGGAACGGTTGTCAAAGCCACGGGGCAAGGCGACGGTGACGAACCAGTTACGCAAGGTGCTGAAACTGGACGCGGTGAAACTGGCGCTGTTGCAGGAATTCGCGCGGCCCTTGCCAACAGGTAAGGAACTGGCGCGGGTGATTAAATCCCTGCCGTTGAAACACAGCGGGCCACGGCCAATGGACGAGGCGATTTCAACGGCCGGCGGGGTGAGATTCTCGGCGCTGACCGAAGGGCTGGAGTTGAAGGCCGCGCCGGGGGTTTTCTGTGCGGGCGAGATGCTGGACTGGGAGGCACCGACGGGTGGCTATCTGTTGACCGGCTGTCTGGCAACGGGGCATTGGGCGGGGCGGGCTGCGGTCTGAGCGGCGCAAGGAGTTTTCAAAAATCCTTGTCTAAATCCTTTCAAAGAATTTGTGCCTACCGCCCTGCCAACATTGCCAGCCGGACCAGAGTGCGTTCCATCAGCGCCATTGTCGGCGCGCGCGAGGTCGAGCGCAATTGCAGGTCAGTATCGGTCAGCATGGTCAGAGCGATTTCCAGTTTGCGCCCGCTCCAGCGTTGCAATTGCCGTTGCATCCGGTCACGCCGCGCGCCGAACACGGGCGGGCGCAACCCGCCGATGCCGGACGGGTTGTTTGCGGCGGCGTAAAGGGTGCGGAAATGGCGGGTTGCGCCGATGCACAGGCCCACGGGTTGCACGCCCTGACTTTCCAGTTTGCGCATGACGGGGCCGATTTCGCCGCTGCGGGCTTCGGCGACGATGTTCAGCACATCATCCAGCGCGGCCTCGGTCGAGGTGGGGGCGTTGGCCGTTACATCCTCGGGGGTCAGGGGGGTGCTGTCGTTCAGTTTGTAGAGGCTGATTTTTTCGATCACCTGCCGAAAATCGCCCGGGCCGATGTCGCGTGACAGGCTGACCAAGGCCTCCATCGCATCCGGCTGGATGTTGGCCAGCCCGCCTTTGGCAAGGTCGGATTCGATTTCGGATTTTGATGGTGGATCGTCGTAGATGCCGACGGCAAAGCTGTTGTTGTGCGCCTCGAACAGTTTTCGCAAGGAGGATCGCGCATTCAGCTGTTTGGCGGTGACGATGATTTGTGCATCCCCCTCGCGCCAGCTTTCCAGCGCGGGTTTGATGAATTTGGTCAGCCCGTCGGCCGCGTCTTCGACAAAGGCCACGCGGGGACCGGGGAAAAACCCCTGTGCGGTCATCGCGTCGATCAGGCAGGCAGGGTCGGATCGCAGATCGGACGCGGGGATGCGGGTCAGGCGCATTTCCTCTTCGCCGGTTTTGCCGATCAGCGCCAAAATCACCTGTTGGCGTTTCAGAGCCACCCGCATCGCGTCCCCGCCATAAATCAGCAACCCCGCGCGTTTTGGATCGGGTTTGGCGAAATATCCGGCGGCGTCGCGGGGGGATAGCTTCATTTCATCCACGCACCGGATGTGCCGATCAGGCGGGTTGTGATCTGGTCGGCCAGAATAATCATCAGACGGGCATAGGCTGCGCGTTTGGCGGTTTGCGTGCTGACGGTGGTGCCGGTGGCCGAGTAGCTGGTGAAATTGCTGACCGTGCCGGAGGTGACGATTTCGCCGGTGCCGACATTCTGCAAGGTGAACTGCGCCGTTCCCAGCACGTTATAGCGGGTGATTTCCTGTGCCGGTGTGATGGCAAGGTCGTCCTCGCTCAGGTTCAGGGTATAGGACAGTTTATATTGTGCAGCGTCAGCACGCCCCAGACGTTCCTCGAGCCGACGCACGAAATCAAAACCGTTGCGATCTGTTGGCGCGTCCACCTGTATCTGTCCGCGCAGCCCTTTGGCGGGGCCGTCCGGCCCGTAGGCAGGGGTAAAGCCGCAGGCCGAAAGTGCGGCCAACGACAACATAAGGGTTCTGCGGTTAAATGACGACATTCACGATACGCCCCGGCACAATGATCATTTTCTTCGGCGACCCGCCATCGAGCGCCTTTATGACAGCTTTGTTCGCCAGCGCGATTTTTTCAATCTCTTCTTTTGGCATATCGGCAGGAACGGCGATTTCCGACCGACGTTTGCCGTTGATCTGGATCGGCAGGGTGATGGTGTCCTGCACCAGCATTTCGGGATCATGCTGTGGCCACGGGGCCTGTGTCACCAGACCTTCGCCGCCCTGATGCGTCCAGATGTCTTCGGACAGATGCGGGGTGAAGGGGGACATCAGTTGCGCCAGAACCCTGATCGCCTGTTTCTGGGCTGTGCCGCCTGCTTTGGATTTGGACAGGGTGTTGGTGAAGGCATAGATTTTGGCGATCGAGGTGTTGAAGGCAAACCCTTCGATACCGGCAGTCACGTCATGGATGGCGTGGTGCATGGCGCGAATCAGGTCGTCATCGCTTTGCCCTGTGCCATCGGGCAGGCCGGCGATTTTATCGCACAGGTTCCAGACGCGGTTCAGGAATTTATGCGCGGCTTCGGCCCCCGAGGCCGTCCATTCCACATCGCGTTCAGGCGGTGAGTCGGACAGCACGAACCAGCGGGCGGTATCGGCGCCAAAGGAGTCGATGATCGACACCGGATCGACGACGTTTTTCTTGGACTTCGACATTTTGGCCGAGGGGATGATTTCCAGCGGCTCACCTGTGGCCTTGACGGTTTTGGTTTCCAGATCAACCTCTTCGGGCAGGTGATAGACAGGGCGGCCCTTGTTGTCCGTGGTCCGGTAAATTTCATGGGTGACCATGCCCTGGGTAAACAGGGCGTCAAAGGGTTCAATCGCCTTGGCGGGCAAATGGCCGGTGATGTGCATCGCGCGGGCGAAGAAACGGGAATAGAGCAGGTGCAGAATCGCGTGCTCGATCCCGCCGATGTATTGGTCCACATTCATCCAGTAGGTGGCATCGTCCAGATCGGTGGGGGTTTTGGCGTGCGGGCTGGTGAAGCGGGCGTAATACCATGAGGAATCGACGAATGTATCCATCGTGTCAGTTTCGCGTTTCGCCGGTTTGCCACAGGACGGGCAATTGCAATCGCGCCATGTCGGGTGGCAGTCCAGCGGGTTGCCGGGGGTGTCGAAGGTTACATCATAGGGCAGTTCGACCGGCAGGTTTTCCTTCTTTTCCGGCACCACGCCGCAGGTGTCGCAATGCACCACGGGAATCGGGCAGCCCCAATAGCGTTGGCGCGACAGGCCCCAGTCGCGCAGGCGGTATTGGGTCACGCCCTTGCCAAGGCCTTTGGCTTCGAACCAGTCGATGGTGGTATCCACGGCCTCTTGTCCTGTGGCCACGTCCAGCCCCGCAAAATGGTCGATCCATTTCACGGGTTCGGATTTGGGCGGCACGAAGGCCTCGTTTTCAACCGGAGCCGGATTTTCCAGCGCATAGAAGGTGTCGATCACCGGCAACCCGTATTTGCGCGAGAAATCCAGATCGCGCTGGTCATGGGCCGGACAGGCGAAAATCGCGCCGGTGCCATAGCCCATCAGGATAAAGTTGGCGATCCAGACAGGCAGGGTTTTATCAGGATAAACAGGGTGTTGCACGGTCAGGCCGGTGTCGAAACCCTTCTTCTCGGCCTTTTCCATCGCCGCTTCGGTGGTGTCCATGCGGCGGCATTCGGCGTTGAATTCGGCCAGCGCCGGATTGCCTGCCTCAAGCGCCCTGGCCAGCGGATGGTCGGGTGAGATGCCGACAAAGGACGCGCCGTTCAAAGTGTCGGGGCGGGTGGTAAACACCTCGATTTTGTCAAAACCGGCGGCGGGTTCGGTCAGATTGAAGGCAAATTGCAGACCGCGCGATTTGCCGATCCAGTTGGCCTGCATGATCCGCACCTTTTCGGGCCAGTTTTTCAACCCGTCCAGTGCCGTCAGTAATTCTTCGGAGTAATCCGAGATTTTGAAAAACCATTGTGTCAGCTCGCGCCGTTCAACCGGCGCATTCGAGCGCCAGCCCTTGCCGTCGATCACCTGTTCGTTGGCCAGAACTGTCATATCCACCGGATCCCAGTTGACCACGGCCTCTTTGCGGTAGACCAGACCCTTGTCCATGAAATCAATGAACATGGCCTGTTGCTGGCCGTAATATTCGGGGTCACAAGTGGCAAATTCGCGCGACCAGTCGATCGACAGGCCCAGCGGCTTCATCTGGGCGCGCATGTCGGCGATATTGTTATAGGTCCAGTCCTTGGGGTGGCCGCCGATGGCCATCGCGGCGTTTTCGGCGGGCATGCCGAAGGCGTCCCAGCCCATCGGGTGCAGGATGTTGTGACCGCTCGACAGTTTATAACGCGCGATCACGTCGCCCATGGTGTAGTTGCGCACATGGCCCATATGGATGCGGCCGGACGGGTAGGGGAACATCTCGAGCACATAATATTTCGGCTTTGATTCATCGCGTTTGGCTTTGAACACTCCGGCCTTGTCCCAGGCGGCTTGCCATTTTGCTTCGATTTCATTTGCGGTGTAGCGGGACATGTTGTTCGCATCCTTGATATGGAAACGCCGGACGATTTGCCCGGCGTGGTCGTGATTTAAAACGATTCGGGCCGGTTTACAGTTTTCCGTCACGAATCCGTAACTGACGCGCGCGGGTCAGGATTGCATCCTCGATGGCGCGCACGGTGTCGGCGCTGACCACACCGCCACGGGTGCGCAGCGATACATTCAGCGAGCGGGCATCAAGTGCCGGATCCTGCACATAAATCGTGGCCTTGTAGGCGCGGCCACCACCGGGCGGGGTGCCGTATCCTGTGACGATAACGCCGGTAAACGGATCAACCGATTCGATTGGCAGGAAATCCAGAACCTCAAGCGAAGCGTTCCAGATGTATTTGTTCACTTTGACGGTGGTATTTGCATCGGGGTTGTTCTTGAAGATGTCAAACAGGCTGCTTTTGCCCTCTCCGGCAGCCGCACGGCGGGTTTCGTCAGCCACATCCGAGTTGAAAGTGCCCGTTTTTACAGGTTGCGTGCGTTTCGAGCCGGAAAAACTGCCCGAACCAATGGACCCGCGGGAACCGCCGCCACAGGCCGCAAGGCCCGTAATAGCCAATATTGCGATGATTCCGGTTGTTTTATGCCTGAAAGTCATTCGATATACCCTAAATCCTGTGGTTATTGCTTTAGTATATAACGCTATAGGGGCGGGCAAGAGGTTTCGGGCCACGGAACAGTGCAATTATGATTAGGGGCAACTGGCCAAATGGACTGTGGCAAAGCTGCACCACGATTGGGCGCAATGAATTATACGGGGCCGGAAATCTTGCAATGCGCGCCGCAAAGAGCGAAATAACGGCATACTCAATTCGGATTCCCTGAATTGAGGTGCACCTTTAACAAACAAGGGAAAACGAAATGAAAAAAGTTCTCTTAGCAACAACCGCACTGGTTGCTTTTGCCGGCGCAGCTTCTGCTGACGTATCTCTGAGCGGCTCTGCCCGCTTTGGCCTGCAGTGGAATGACGCTGCTGTATCCCCAGTGCCGTCCACTACACTGGAAAAGCGTGTTACGCTGAACATCGACATGACCACAGAAACAGACTCGGGTCTGGAGCTGGGCGCACGCATCCGTCTGCGTAACAACGAAACCGCCCTGACAGACGTCAACGGCGCAGTTGTCTACCTGAAGTCCGGTGGCCTGAAGCTGAGCGTTGGTAACGTATGTGGTGCCCTGGAATGTATGCCTGGCGCATATGCCGGTACTGTTGGCCTGAACGGCAACGGCTTCTCGAACGTTGTTATGAACACAGCTGACCAGCTTTACTGGACTTGGACTGCATATTCGTCTTCGGGCGCTGGCGCTAACGGTGTTGAGGTTGAATACTCGGCTGGCGATTTCTCGGGCATGCTGACTTATGCTGCGCTGAATGACCTTACCACTGCTGATAACATCATCGGCGCGCATGTTGCTTACAAATTCGGTGACTGGACTGTTGCCCTGGGTATGCAGGATGGTGATACAAACCCGACTTGGGACAAAACTGTCCTGACAGTCGGCGGCAAGCTGGGTGACTTCGGCGTTGGTCTGGCATATGCTGACAACAACGGCACAGACAAGTTCACCATCAACGGTTCTTATTCGTTCGGTGCAACAACTGTTTCGGCTTTCGTTTCCGACGATAGCTCGGTTGCAGCCACAGACAACCCTTGGGGTCTGGGTGTTTCCTATGATCTGGGCGGTGCATCGCTGGTTGCTGGCTACTCGAACAGCGAAATTGGCGTAAAGCGCGCTACAGCCGGTATCAAGTTCAAGTTCTAATTTGAGCTGATATCCAAAGTATTTGGGGGTGCGCTGTTGCGTGCCCCCATTTCTTTTGGCTATCTGGTTTTGCAACGGAACAAAGGCAAAACCGGATATGTCCCTTTCAGATATCATTGACAGAATACACGCCGAGGAAAAACGGGTAGGCCGCGAGCTTGGCTCGACCCGGTTGATTGCCGTGTCCAAGGTCCAGCCGAACGAGCGGGTAGTGGCGGTTCTGAAGGCCGGTCATCGGCTGTTCGGGGAAAACAAGGTGCAGGAAGCGGCGGGCAAGTGGCCTGCGCTTCGGGAACGGTTTGACGGGGTGCGGGTGCATTTGCTGGGGCCGTTGCAGACCAACAAGGCACGGCAGGCGATGGGTCTGTTCGAGGCGATCCATTCGCTGGACCGGCCCAAACTGGCCAAAACCCTTGCGCGGCTGGCGCAAGAGATCGGGCAGTGCCCCGATTTGTTCATTCAGGTGAATACCGGTGAAGAGCCGCAAAAGGCAGGGGTTCTGCCGGCGGATGCGGATGCCTTTATTGCCGAGGCCCGCGCGCTGGATTTGCCGGTGGTGGGGTTAATGTGTATTCCGCCCGCCGATGAAGAACCCAGCCTGCATTTCGCGTTGCTGCGCAAGATTGCCGAACGCAACGGGGTTGTGGGGCTGTCGATGGGCATGAGTGCCGATTTCGAACAGGCGGTGGCGATGGGGGCAACACATGTGCGGGTTGGCTCGGCTATTTTCGGGGCGCGGGATTACGGGTAGGGCGCATCCAATCTATTCAGATTCGTGTATTTACCGCGCAACCCGAGACAGCGTTTGCAACTGCAAATGCGTTCGGGTTGTGTGGTGAATTCAATTGGATTGGATTTGCTCTAGGGCCGCGTAAAAGGTTTAATGCCTCCGGCGGGGATATTTCAGGAACAAAGATCGGGGATGATCAGGCAAGTTTCGTTCGGCGTGATGTGTTGGATGATCCACAGCAGGTTTTCCTTTGAAAAGGCGACGCAGCCTTCTGTCGGATGATGCGGTTTACGCCAGATGTGCAGGAAAATGGCCGAGCCTTTGCCGGGAATGGCGCGCGGCCAGTTCCAGTCGGTGATCAGCACCATATCATAGAGCGGATCGGCGCGGTGCATGGATTCGTGGCTGAACGGATGTGGCTTTCGGACAAGGTGGTTATAGGCCGGATCGTTGATGTCGTCGGACCACAGATCAAACGGGCCGATCGGGATGGCCCAAGATGCGGGCGGGGCCATACGGTCGGGGCGGTAATACAGCCCCATGATACGGTGGATGCCCGCAGGCGTTGCCCCGTCGCCCTCGCGTTTGTCCGTGGTGATGCCGCCACGACCGATAGAACAGGGGATCAGGCGGTTTTGAAAACGGATGCCCTGTCTGGTCAGGACCAGATCATCTGCCGTCATAACAGGTGCCCCGATTTGTCGGCTTTGGTTTTCAGATAGCCCGCATTATGGGCGGTATGCCCAACCTTCAGCGGCACGCGTTCGGTCACAGTCAGCCCTGCGCCTTGCATCATTTCCACCTTTTTCGGGTTGTTGGTCAGCAGGCGCACCTGAGAAAACCCCATTTGTTTCAGGATGTTGGCGCCGATCAGAAAATCGCGTTCGTCATCCTCGAACCCCAGCCGGTGGTTGGCCTCGACCGTGTCGAACCCCTGATCCTGCAAGGAATAGGCGCGCATTTTATTGGCAAGGCCGATACCGCGCCCTTCCTGATTGAGGTAGAGTAAAACACCATGCCCCTCGTCCCCCATCATTGCCAGTGCTGCGCGCAGTTGCGGGCCGCAGTCGCATTTCAGCGACCCCAGAAGATCGCCGGTGAAGCAGGCCGAATGAAGGCGCGTCAGCACGGGTTTGGCGCGGTCCGGCTGGCCGATTTCCACCGCATAATGTTCTTCGCCGCCATCTTCGGGGCGGAAAATGTGCAGGCGGCCCGCCTCGGACACAGACAGGGGCAGGCGGGCGCTGATCACCTCGGACAGCGGGCTGGTGGCGGTCAGGGCATCGGCGGTTTTTGTCAGGTCAATCGGGGTCAGGTTGTTGTCCGTAGCGAATGTCGCAGGGACATCCAGCAACAGGGCGGCAGGCAACAGGCGGGCGGATTTGACCAGTTGCAGCGCGGCGCGGGACAGGTCAGCGGCACCATCGCGCATTGCCAAAAACGGGCCTTTCATCGGCATTTTCAGATCATCGGCCGGATCGGCCACCCCGTGAACCCAAGCCAGCGTTGCATCATCCGGCAGCACAATCCGCGCCAGATCGCCATCGTAAGCAGCGGTTTTCAGGGTCTCGGCACGTCGCGCGGTGATGGCCAGAACCGGCACACCCTCAAGCGCCTGAACCTGCGCCAACCGTTCGGGTGACAGGGTTTCAGCCGCCAGCACCAGTGCGGCACGCCCGCCATTAAACAGCACCACCGGCACCCCCATGCGCAGATCGGCACGGGCGCGGGCCAGCATTTCGACGGTATCGGGGCGCAGGGGCATCGGCAGTCCTTGTTTCAGTTCGTTACGCATCATGTAGCGATTATTTCAGAAACTTGAAACATATAGCGCGTTTTTGACACGGATGCGTGAGTTTACACACGGATGCGTGAGAAAAGACCACCGCCCCTTGTTGAAACAGCGCTTTAGGCACATTTTATATGTAACAGCACGCGCTAAAGGAGCCGGTGATGAGCAACAATGTAAAGAAAATCCTTCTGGTAGATGACGATGATGATCTACGCGAGGCTCTGTCCGAACAATTGGTCATGACCGAAGATTTTGATGTGTTCGAGGCTGCCGATGGTGCCAATGCGATGGTGAAGGCCAAAGAGGCGCTGTATGATCTGGTGATCCTTGATGTGGGCCTGCCCGACACCGACGGGCGCGAATTGTGCCGCTTGATGCGCAAACAAGGGGTGAAATGCCCCGTGTTGATGTTGACCGGCCATGATTCCGATGCAGACACCATTCTGGGGCTGGACGCGGGCGCGAACGACTATGTGACCAAACCGTTCAAATTTCCCGTGCTGTTGGCCCGCATCCGTGCCCAGTTACGCCAGCATGAACAGTCCGAGGACGCCGTGTTTACCCTTGGGCCGTATACCTTCAAACCGGCGATGAAAATGCTGATCACCGAGGACGACCGCAAAATCAGGCTGACGGAAAAGGAAACGAATATCCTGAAATTCCTGTACCGCGCCACCGAGGGCGTCGTGGCCCGCGATGTGCTGCTGCACGAGGTTTGGGGCTATAATGCAGGCGTCACCACGCACACATTAGAGACACATATTTACCGTCTTCGTCAAAAAATAGAACCGGATCCGTCAAATGCCCGCCTTCTTGTGACCGAATCCGGCGGGTATAGATTGGTTGCCTAGCGGCGAATCAAACGAGTTCCCCTGCATGTCGGGGTTATGACATGCATCCTCCCTGTTGGACTGACCCGGCCTTTGTGCCGGGTCTTTTTTTACTGCCAATAGCCGGATGAATGGGGTATGCCCGCAGTCAACATAAACACCGGAAACCGCCCGACAGGAGAAAAAATGCCATTTACCCTTGCCACATGGAACATCAATTCGGTGCGCCTGCGCGAACCTATCGTGTTGAAATTGCTGCAAGAAGAAGCGCCGGATGTGTTGTGTTTGCAGGAATGCAAAAGCCCCGTTGATAAAATCCCGACCGAAGGGTTTGCCGCGTTGGGCTATACCCACATGGTGGCCAACGGGCAAAAGGGGTATAACGGCGTGATGATCCTGTCACGGCTGCCCATTGTGGACGCGGGACGGCATGATTTCGCAAACCTTGGCCATGCGCGGCATGTGGCGGCGCGGCTGGAAAACGGCGTGACCATTCATAACCACTATGTGCCCGCAGGCGGTGACAAGCCCGACCGCGAGGTGAACGAGAAATTCGGCCAGAAGCTGGATTACCTGACCGACATGCGCGACGATTTCCACGCCAATAGGCCGGAACGCTCGATTCTTGTCGGCGATCTGAACATCGCCCCGCGCGAGGATGATGTCTGGGACCACAAGAAGCTGTTGAAGGTGGTCTCCCACACCCCGATCGAGGTTGAGGCCTTGGCCGAGGTGCAGGAGTCCGGCAACTGGGTGGACGTCACCCGCGCCAATATCCCTGAAGGCAAGCTGTATAGTTGGTGGTCCTACCGCGCCCGCGACTGGGATGTGGCGGACAAGGGGCGGCGACTGGATCATGTTTGGGCCACGACTGATATTGCGGCCTCGGGACATTCCAGCAGGGTGGTGCGTCATGTCCGTGGCTGGGAAAAACCCAGCGACCACGCACCTATATTTGCGACATTTGATCTTTAATTCACCCCTTGGGTTTTGTGCTATAAAGGCACATATAAGGGGCAACCAAACAATTTGATGGATGAATGACATGCTTGAACTAGGACAAGGCAATGACGCCCCCGCAGGCGATCTGATCAAGGACGCATCAGAAGCAACCTTCATGGCCGATGTGGTCGAAGCCAGTAAAGAAGTGCCGGTGATCGTCGATTTCTGGGCCCCGTGGTGCGGGCCGTGTAAAACGCTTGGCCCCGCTTTGGAGGCCGAAGTGAAAGCCGCTGGTGGCAAGGTGAAGATGGTCAAAGTGAACATCGACGAGAACCAGCAGATTGCAGCGCAGTTGCGGATCCAGTCGATTCCGACGGTATATGCCTTTGTGGATGGCCAGCCGGTAGACGGATTTCAGGGCGCAGTTCCCGCGTCGGAAATCAAGGCTTTTATCGAAAAGGTTTCCCTGTTGGGGCCGGAAGGCGATGGCGGTCTGGCCGATGCGATTGAAGCAGCCGAAACGATGCTGGCCGAGGGTGAAGCGTCAGACGCCGCCGAGACCTTTGCCGCCATTCTGGAAGAAGATGCCGAAAGTGCAGCTGCCTTTGGTGGTCTGGTGCGGGCGCAAATCGCGGCCGGTGATCTGGAAACAGCCGAGGCCACGCTGAACGGCGCAACGGCTGAAATGTCGAAAACTGCTGAACTGGAAGCGGCCCATGCGCAGCTGGAACTGGCGAAACAGGCCGCCAAGGCCGGACCGCTGGATGATCTGCGCGCCGCGGTCGAGGCCAACCCTGACGACCATCAGGCGCGTTTCGATCTGGCAACCGCTATGCATGCGGCAGGTGATACCGAGGGGGCTGTGAACGAATTGCTGGAATTGTTCCGCCGTGATCGCGAATGGAACGGTGGCGCGGCCAAGGCGCAATTGTTCACCATTTTCGATGCGCTCAAGGCGGATGATCCGATTGTTTTGAACGGTCGGCGCAAATTGTCGTCAATGATCTTTGTGTAATCGCGGTTTCGGGGTAGTCTGAGTTATGATCCCAGCCGCAAACCTGCCCGACACCATCCCTTTGTTCCCGTTATCGGGGGCCATTGTGGTGCCGCGAGGGCGCTTGCCGCTGAACATTTTCGAGCCGCGCTATCTGGCGATGCTCGAGGATGTTCTGAAAACCCGCGAACGGTTGATCGGGGTGATTCAGCCGGTAGACAAAGACCCGGAAGGGGAATTGCACGCCATTGGTTGCGCCGGTCGCATAACGGGATTTAACGAGGCCAAAGACGGGCGTTATATGATCACCCTGACGGGCGTGTCACGGTTTCGTCTGCAAGAGCAGGTCGAGGGGTTCACCCCCTATCTGCGCGGACGGATCGACTGGCAGGGGTTCGCGCGTGATTTGGGCGGGGTTGAACATATCACATCCTTTGATCGCGAACGGTTTTTGGACCTGCTTGAGCGGTTCTTTACCGCGCAGGAACTGGAGAGCGACTGGGATAACCTGACCAAGGCCGAACCCGAGATGCTGATCAATTCGCTGTCCATGCTGGCGCCGTTTTCGCCCGAGGACAAACAGGCCCTGCTGGAAGCGCCGACACTGGCGGACCGGCGGGACACTCTGGTAACATTGATGGAATTCGTGCTGCGGCGCGTTGAAGGTGGAGGGGTGATGCAATGAGTGGTGAAGTTGAATTCGACCGTAAGATGTTAGAGGCGCTGGTCTGTCCGGTGACCCACACAACGCTGCATTACGATGCCGAAAAACAGGAACTTGTGTCCAAATCGGCCAAACTGGCCTTTCCGATCCGCGACGGGATTCCGGTGATGCTGGTGGACGAAGCGCGCAAGCTGGATTGAGGTCGGGGTGGCGGGGTTCACCCCGCCAACCCCCTTTAAATCTGCCGCCCCTGCAACAGTTTTGGCACATCGCCCGACAGCCCCGCCGCCTCGCGGATAAACCGTTTTCGCAAGGATGGCAGGGCATTGACCACACCAAGACCCATGTCGCGCCCCAGTCGAAGCAGCGAATTATCATTTGAAAACAACCTGTTAAACGCATCGGTCGCCAACGCCATCACCGCTGTGTCAAACTGCCGCCAGCGCTGGTACCGCTCAAGCACATCAGGTGCGCCGATGTCCTCGCCCCTTCTGCGGGCCAGTATCAGAACCTCGGCCAGTGCCCCCACATCGCGCAATCCAAGGTTCAGCCCTTGCCCCGCAATCGGATGCACCCCGTGGGCTGCATCGCCGATCAGGGCCAGACGCGGGGCGGTGAAATGCTCGGCCAGTGTCAGGCTCAGCGGATAGGTAAACCGTGTTCCTGCCAGCCGGATTTGTCCCAGAAAACTGCCGAACCGCGGGCGCAGGATGTCCAGATATTCACCCTCGGGCAGGGCGTTGATGCGGGCGGCTTCCTCGGTGGTTTCGCTCCAGACAATCGAGGAGCGGTTGCCGGGCAGCGGCAGGATGGCCAGCGGGCCGGGGGGCATGAAAAACTGATGTGCAATACCGTGGTGGGGCAACTCGTGTTCAATCGCGCAGACCAGCGCGGTTTGCCCGTAATCATGCCCGACCCTGCGGATACCGGCGCGTTTGGCGGTGCCGCTGGCCCGCCCGTCGCTGCCGATCAGGATACTGCCGGTCAGGGTTTTGCCGCTAGCGGTTGTCACCGTCACACTGGCGGGTCCGGCCTGTTGCTCAACCACGGTTTCGCCGTTGATCTGCATAATCAACGGGTGTTTTTTCACCGCCCCTTGCAGGGCACGCGACAGATAGCGGTCCTCGACCATATAGCCCATCGGCCCCTCGGCCAACTCGCGGCTGTCGAAATGGAGCATCCAGCCGCTCGGCCCTTCGCCTGCGCGCCCGTCGGTGATTTTGACCTCGTTAATCGGTTGGCTGTTCTCGGCCACCTGTGGCCAGACACCGATCGCCGCCAGCAGATGTTGCGAGGCCAGCGCCAGCGCATAGCCGCGCCCGTCGAACCCCTCTTGATCACGGCTGCGGGCGGGCAGGGCGTCGATGAGCGTCACCGAAAAGCCGCCATCGGCCAGCGCCAGTGCCAAAGCGGGGCCGTTCAGGCCGCCGCCAACGATAATAATATCCGAGTCGCGTTCCATATCCCTACATAGGCCGCCCAATTCGGGATTGTCCATGTGGCGCAGGGGCGCTAGCGTCCAGAAAACGGATGTGAAAGGGCGGGATATGTCAAAAGCGTGGTTGAAAATGACGGCGGCGGATCTGGGGCGCGGGATCGGGGCGGGGGAAATTGATCCTGTCGCGCTGGCGCAGACCTATCTGGACGCGATCAAGGCACACCCTTTGCAGCACCGGATTTACGCCCGCCTGACCGAAGAGCGCGCCTTGGCCGAGGCAACGGCGGCCGCGGATCGGGCCAAAAGCGGCAACCGGCGAGGGCTGCTGGATGGCGTGCCGGTTTCGTGGAAAGACCTGTTCGATACGGCAGGCGTGGCGACCGAGGCCGGATCGGCCCTGTTGCAAGGCCGCGTGCCGGACGAGGATGCCGAGGTGCTGAAAAACGCCACCGAAGCGGGGCTGGTCTGTCTGGGCAAAACCCATATGTCGGAACTGGCGTTTTCGGGGCTGGGCTATAATCCGGTCACCGAAAGCCCGCCCAGCGTGAATGATCCTGCCGCAGTTGCCGGTGGCTCGTCCTCGGGCGCGGCGACCTCGGTTGCCTTTGATCTGGCTCCCTGCGGGATCGGCTCGGACACGGGCGGATCGGTGCGCATACCCTCGGCATGGAATGATCTGGTGGGGTTGAAAACCACCTCGGGCCGCCTGTCGCTAAAGGGGGTGGTGCCCCTGTGTGAAAGCTTTGACACCGTCGGCCCGCTGTGCCGTTCGGTCGAGGATGCAGCCCTTATGCTGGCGGCCCTGGAAGGTGGCAAACCGGCGGATTTACGGGGGGGCAGCTTGCAGGGCAAGCGGCTGATGATCCTGACGACCGAAGCCATGGATGGCGTGGGTGAGGAGCCGATGGCGGGTTTCACGGGCGCGGTCGAGAAATTGAAGGCGGCAGGCGCGATTGTTACAGAAGGTGAAGCACCCGAGGTAAGCGAGGCGCTGGCCCTGTCGGCGGTGCTGTTCACCACCGAGGCCTATGCCCAGTGGCACCGCGCAATCGAGGCCGCACCGGACAAGGTATTCGGCGAAATCCTTGAACGGTTCCGCGCGGGGGCGACGTTTTCGGGCGTCGAATTTGTTGAGGGCTGGATGAAACTGCGCCGTCTGCGGGCCGCCTATAATGCGCGGGTGGCGGGAATGGATGCGGTGATCATGCCGACCTCGCAAATCCTGCCGCCCGATCTGGAACGGCTGGCGACGGACCATGAATATTATGTCGATGTAAACCTGCATGCCCTGCGCAATACGCGGATTGCAAACCTGATGGGCGGGGCCGCTTTGACCCTGCCGACGGGGGTGCCGTCCTGCGGGATCATGTTCCTTTCCCCACCGATGAGCGAGGAGCGTTTGCTGCGCTTGGGGGCCGCGGCCGAGGCGGCATTGCGATAGGTTGGTTTTTTCTGGACCGCCGGGACGCGCCCGACCCTCCCCACGGGAGGGCGCATTGCAGCGTTGCAACAATCACAAGCGGTTTGATTTTCTTCGACCACATTTCTGTTCAATAAATGTAGCAACGCCCACCCGGGGTCGGGCGTGTCCCGGCTTGGTTTCATATTGGATCGGATGCGCTCTAAATGCCACAGGATCGCATCACAAGCCGGTATTTTCCAAGGGTTTTTCTGGACGGAGTCACCGGATTGGTCTAGATTCACCTCGAACGGGGCGCCAATGATCCCGATAATTGAGGCAGATATGGACTTTCCGGAGCGGTTTTCGAACCTCCCAGAGTATGCTTTTCCGCGTCTTCGCGGGCTTCTCGACGCACATGCGGCGGGCGGTGATGTTTTGCATATGACCATCGGCGAGCCGCAGCATGATTTCCCCGACTGGGTGCTGGATATCATCACCAGACACGGCAAGGAATTCCGCAAATACCCGCCCAATGCCGGATCGCCCGAATTGCTGGCCTCGATTGCCGGCTGGATCAAGCGCCGCTTTGGCGTGACTGTAGACGCCGCAACCCAGATTTCCACCGTCAACGGCACCCGCGAGGGGCTGTATAACGCCGCAATGGCACTGTGCCCCGAAACCAAAACCGGCAAACAGCCCGTGGTGCTGACACCAAACCCGTTTTATCAGGTCTACGCCGTGGCAGCCCTTTCGGTCGGGGCCGATCCGGTCTACGTGGCGGCGGATGTGGAAAACGGATTTATGCCCGATTACGTGGGCCTGCCGGTGGATGTGCTGAACCGCACCGCGATTGCCTATATCTGCTCGCCCTCCAACCCGCAGGGCGCGGTTGCAAGCCGCGAGTATTGGCAGGATTTGATCACACTGGCCGAGAAATACGATTTCCAGATCTTTGCGGACGAGTGTTACAGCGAGATTTACCGCGACACCCCGCCGGTTGGTGCCTTGCAGGTGGCCCGCGAAATGGGCGTTGATCCGGAACGGGTGCTGATTTTCCATTCGCTCTCCAAACGCTCCAACCTGCCGGGCCTGCGGTCCGGTTTCGTGGCCGGTGGCCCGCAGTCCATCGCCCGCATCAAAAAACTGCGCGATTTTTCCGGTGCTCCATTGCCGTTGCCGTTGCAACGGGTGGCCGAAAAGGTCTGGGCGGACGAGGCCCATGTGGTCGAAAACCGCGCCCTGTATTGCGAGAAATTCGACATTGCCGATGAAATTCTGGGCGACGTCGAGGGCTATCAAAGCCCCGAGGCCGGATTTTTCCTGTGGCTGCCTGTGGAGGATGGCGAGGCGGCGGCGTTGAAGCTGTGGCAGGAAACAGGCGTGCGGGTTTTGCCCGGTGCCTACCTTAGCCGCGACGTGGACGGGCGCAATCCGGGACATAAATATATCAGGGTCGCGATGGTGGCCCCAAAACAAGAAATGCGACAGGGGCTGATGCGCCTGAAACGCTGCATCTATAGTTGAGGACGAGGTAAACATGGCATCTTATTCGGCAAAACAGCGCGATCCGTTGCTTGATTCCAAATTGCAGGCGGCGATTGAACGACGCAGCAAGGAATTGATCGGCATTGGCATGGTGGTGGCCGGAATTCTGGTGGCCATGCTGCTGGCCTCTTATGCGCCCTCCGATCCAAGCTGGCTGTCGGCCTCGGATCAGCCGGTGCAAAACTGGCTGGGGCGTTTCGGGGCATCGATTGCCTCGCCGCTCTATGTAATTATCGGCTGGGGTTCCTGGGCCATTCCGTCTGTTTTGCTGGTCTGGGGCGTGCGGTTTGCCACCCATCACGGCGAGGAACGCGCCCTTGGCCGTTTGATTTTCGCGCCGATTGCGATTGCGCTGCTGTCTGTTTATGCCTCGACCCATGTGCCCTCTGCCGCTTGGACCCATAGTTTCGGGTTGGGCGGGTTGTTTGGCGATATGGTACTGGGCAGCCTGCTGGGTATTATGCCCTTTGGTGCCGCACTGGGCCTGAAAATCGTCTCTCTGCTGATGATGGTGGCCGTGATTGCCATGTCGTTGTTTGTGCTGGGCTTTACCGTGCCTGAATTGAAACGTTTCGGGCGGTTTTTGCTGATCGGGGTGGTGATGGCCTATGCCGGTCTGATGACACTGCTGGGAAAATCCGCCAGCGGGGCCGCGATTGCAGCGCGCAATGTTCAGGAAAAGAACGCACAACGCAAGGAACGTGCCCGCCTCGAGGCCGAACGCGCCGCCGCCGAAGAGGCCGCATTGGTCGCTGCGCCCCCCCCGATCCGCCGCAATGCCGCCACTTTGCGTGCCGAGCCGATGGTTACACCTGAATCTGAAGAAATACCTGTTGAGCAGCCTGCAAAGCAAGGTTTGCTGGC